>NZ_JBVAYE010000001.1:0-665995 GCF_055413545.1 Lactiplantibacillus sp. 3062 | reverse complement strand
TTGGTCACGGTAGGGACCAACTTTAAAAATCAAAGGCGTAAGCAAATGGGACGAGAAACCAAAATTCGGTTTCTCGTCCCATTTGCTTATACAGAGGCTAGTTATGTCACAGCCTCTTATTTTTTGGATCATCATTTATTTATATTTATCAAAGTAACGGTCTGTTATTTTAACGAATGTACTAAATTATTTTCGTTTCTGGTTACAAGACGCTAAAAGTATTTGATTTTACATGATATCGCTTTTTTTATTTTACCTTCAACTATGCTCCAGCTCGCAACCACGCATTCGTTTCCTTGTACAATCGCTCAACTTCTTCTGGTCGATCCGTCCCTAATAAATCCTGACTAATTTGACCACCGGCAGCTTGTCGGACATAGGCTAGGAATTGATACGAGGACCGTAAACCGTTAAAATCTTGAGGTATCACGTGTAAATCCTGTCCCACAATGACTGGTCGTAAATTATCACTTTCGTTAATTGAGGTCAATCGACTAATCTTCCACTTAGTATCACGGCGTTCGACGCGGTAAATCAGTCGCCGATATGATTCTAATTCCGCTAAAGTACCATTGACCATCATGCGCATATGCGTCGTGGTTGGTAGTTACACGTATGCCTTATCGCCATTCAGATGAACGACAGGCGTACTGACGCTCCCCACAATAACAAAGCGCGGATCAACTTCCTTCGATTCTGCGCCAATAAATGTACTTAGTGGTCCTTGTTGCCAACTAGTTGCCACAGTCGCGTCGGCGTAATAGCAATCTCGGATTTCAGGGTTATGCCGGGCACGAAATAAGCGCTCACGGGCCACTAGTTCACTAATTAGTGCCATATCAGTTCCGTTACTCATTGACGATTTCCTCCAATCATTTTAGCAATCACCGGCCGACATTTCGCGACGATCAATGACAGCGCTATTCAAAAACCAATGACGATGCCAGTCGCCACTTAATGCCGTAAATGGCACCGGCGTCTTCCCGCCTGCTTCCACCTTTTCAATCAAATAATTACGTAAGATCCACGGATCGTTCAAAGATTGTTGTGTTAAGTCAAATAAGTGATCGAGCTTAGTTGAACTAATCCCTAAATCATCAGCTACCTGGGCTTTCGTAAGACCAGTCAACGCAAAGTTAGCTTGTAATTCATCCCGGGTTGCCTGCATTTGTTGTGCGTTTAATGACATTATTTCGTTCCTCCTATAATTTAAATAACGTGGTTGCCGTGCCAAACGCGATTTGAGCCCGTTGTTCATCGGTCAAGTCGGCGATATCCAGGAAACTTCCACTCGTCTCCGGCTGTTTATACGGGTAATCGATCGAATACATCAGGTGATCCGCCCCCATCTCCGCTAACATAAATTGCAACTGAGGCGCACTCAAAATACCACTTGGCGTCACGTACACATTATGCCGATAATAAGTACTAAACGGATATTGCAAGTCTGTATATGTTGTTAACTCATCATCCAAACGTTCCAAAAATAGTGGGACTAGTTCGCCCCAGTGTCCTGAAATGAGCTTCAAACCAGGCAACTTATCAAAAATACCACTAGCAATCATCCGTATCACTTGAATCCCAACATCCATATGCCAACCATAACCGGCAGATGATAAGATCCCCGTGACAACGTCAGACCATTGGTTACTTTCAAAATAATGACTCGTTACTGCTTGCGGAATAAATGAGGGGTGAAAATACACGGGGACATCAAGCGTCGCAGCTGCTTCAAAGATTGGTAAGAAGAATGGCTCATCAAAAAATTTATTCTGATAATTTCCCTTCAGCAACACACCCCGTAATCCCAGCGTCGTCACCGCTCGGTTTAATTCAGCGACCGCAGCTTGCGGATCACCAACTGGTAGAACGGCTAACCCAGCATAACGATCAGGATGAGCTACCACTGCTTTCGCTAATTCATCATTAGCTAATTGTGAGAGTGGAACTGCTTGTTCCGGCGATAAGTTCTGTGGTGATGAATTACCATAAGATAACACCTGCATATCAATGCCATATTGAGCCATAAATGCCAGACGTTCATGCTGGGTGTCTTGCATAATTGCAGGACTCGGTAAATTGTCCCGCATGTACTGGCGTAGCGCTGGACTAACTGCTGGTAACACAGCGTTACCAACAGCTTGACGCATTGCGGCAGTCACAGCTGCCGATTCAAAATGCTCTTCAACGGTAATTAATTTCATTAGTCCACAATCTCCTTAATTGGTCAGTTATATCTAACTGTGACAGCTATTATAGACGCTTTCATATGCTAAAAAAGGGACGTTTTGAGACATATCGTAATCTGGTGTATCATTAACATATGACAAAATTAATTATGAACAATCAATTGCATATTGATCAGCGAACTCATCAAACTCATCGTAAATTGATTACTGCCCTGCAAGCGAATTTTAAGGCTCAAAAGTCCTTCAACGAGTTGACTGTCAAACAACTTTGTCTGGATGCCCACGTTGGACGTGCCACCTTTTATCGTCATCACCAGGATATTGAAGATATCATTGTGATTGAATACTTAATTGCCTTACAACAGTTAGGACACGCGTTGAATGACTTAACGACCACATCTTACGCGACCATTGCTGGTGCGATCGTCACGACGATTCGTGCACATCTGGGCCTCCCCTTACTCGTGTCATGGGCCCAGTGTCGCGAGCGGGTCATCCCATTAGAGGTTGGCTTTGCCCAACAGCTACTAACTAGCTTAGCCATCCATCCTAAGCAACGGCATTTTATGGCAACCTATCTCGGCAACTGTCTTCACCAGTTAGCTTGGCAACTTGCAAACACACAGACAACACTCAGCAAAATTGAGACTTACCGGCTATTTATTCAATTAATTCCTAATGTCTTACAAGCACCAACGATTCCAACCGACTAGTCCGTTTAGTGATTAGGATACACACCACGTTAGTTTGGCCGCCTACCCCTGATGCTGGCGAATGTCGTCATTATTCACACCCGCCGTTTGCCTTTATTTGACGCTACCCTTACCACCATGTACGCTAACAATATCAAACAATTTATGGAGGAAATATGTCATGCCAATCAATCCAAATCGCGCCCAAGATGTCTGGAAGGATGTCGGTGAACACGTTCAATTTACCGTTCTTCAATTAAATCGGCAGGATCAGCAACACGACCGTGAAGTCTTTCAAGAATTTGCAGATCGGTCACAAGCCATCATTCGCTCATTACGCATCCGGGACGCCAAACCTGAAACTGGCACCCAATTAAAAGTTAGCATCGGCATCAGTAGTGCCGCTTGGGATTACCTGTTTCCTGGCGCACCCAAACCTAAAGAATTAGAAACCTACACCACCTTAAGTGGACCCAAATACACCATGCCAGCAACACCCGGCGACCTCTTCTTCCACATTCGCGCAAGCAACGAAGCGGTCGTCTACGAATGCCAAACGCAGTTCCAGCGGGTCTTAGCGCCAATTACGACCGTCCTCGATGAGACGAAAGGCTTTCGTTACTTCGAGGGCCGGGCCATCATTGGCTTTATCGACGGTACGGAAGCGCCGGCCGTAGAAGATGCCGCTGATTATGCCTTAGTTGGTGACGAAGATCCCCAGTTCATCAACGGTTCTTACGCCTTTGCACAGAAATGGCAACATGATATGCCCGTGTGGGAACATATGCACACCGAGGATCAGGAAAAAGCCGTGGGCCGCGAAAAATTCAGCGACTTCGAGTTAGAAGACGAAGACAAGTTTAAGAATGCTCACAACGTTGCTTCAAAATTGGAAATTGATGGTGTCGAACAAAAAATCGTTCGGATGAATGTCCCGTACTCCAATCCAGCAGCTGGTAACACAGGGACGTACTTCATTGGTTATGCCCGTCACTGGACTGTTACCAAAGGCATGCTGCAAAACATGGTCGACCAAAGTGACTTTTTACTAACTTTCTCAACTTTACTATCCGGACAAGCGTTCTTCATCCCATCACGTGACCTGTTCGCTCAAATTGCAGATGATGATTTTTAAGCTATTACTAGCGTACTCGTTTTGACGTTAAGGGCTTCGATTAGGAACACGCTGTCAAAAAAGGCAGTCTCGATTGGTACTTAATACATACCGATCGAGACTGCCTTTATGTTGTTTTAACTTTAGTTTAACGGTTTATTCACGAACAATATTGATTATCATTCCTTTTCACGGTAACTGGCAACCAACATCTGCTATAGTAGTAGGTAAAGCAACTATCAGGAGGTATCATTTATGGCAAATCGCTATTTACATAATGTCCAAGGTTTGTTCGACACCATCGCGCCGAACTATGATCGGATGAATAACATCATCAGTCTCGGAACGCATCGTCATTGGCGCAAGCAAACGATGGCACAAATCCATTTAGCGCCTAACGCCCATGTTCTCGACCTCTGTTGTGGTACGGGTGATTGGACGATCGCGCTGGCTAAAGAATTACAGGCACCCGGTGAAGTCATCGGATTAGACTTTTCAGCCCCAATGTTAAAACTGGCACAACAAAAAGTGACCCAGCAACAGGTTGCCGATCGGGTCTGGTTGCGCCGCGGCAATGCGATGCATCTTCCGTTTAAGGACAACACCTTTGACCTCGTCACGATTGGCTTCGGACTCCGCAACTTGCCTGATAAAGCCCAAGCTTTAACTGAAATTTATCGCGTACTAAAACCGGGGGCTCGCTTGGTCTGCTTAGAGACGTCTCAACCCGATCAGCCATTGATTAAACCAGTCTGGCAGTGGTATTTCACAAAAGTAGTCCCACTATTCGGGCGCTTATTCGCCCATCAATATCAGGAATATTCCTATTTACAGGAAACCACTCGTCACTTTGCAAGCTACCAACAGTTAGCAACGATGTTTCAGCAAGCAGGCTTTCAAAATGTTCACTTCCAACGGTTCAACTTTGGAGCCGCAGCGGCTCACTTTGGGACTAAGGAGGCCAAGTAATTGGACGAACTGACCGCTTTCAATCAATGTCTGGCTTGGTTGACACACACCACCGCCTTGCCTGAGCACCTCGATGGCCTGGTCCTTTGTGGCAACAGCCTCCCAGCAACAGCCACTGCAGCGGGCCAGTTAGCCCAAGACTATCAATTACCACTACTCATTATTGCGGGCGGCATCGGCCACGCCACTAAGTATTTGCGGCAAAACTTAAACCTGCCAAAATCTCAAGCTAGTGAGGCTGAGTTGATGGCGACGCTTGTTCGAAAGACTGGCTATCAAGGTAGTATCCGCCTCGACAAGACTTCTACCAATACTGGTAGCAATGCCACGCATGCCCGCGCGTTAGCCCCCACCGATTGGCGCCACGTCCTACTCGTACAAGACCCGTTACTCGCGCGGCGGACTACCCTAACGTTCTCAGCCAATTGGCCCAATGCCAACTTTATTCGCTATGCGCCGGCGACCTTGCAATTAAACCGGCTACAACCAATGCAATTTACGCCAAACACAATATTAGCTGGCTGGCAACCCGCTTACTTTACTGAACTCTTACTCGGTGAATTTCAACGCCTAGTGGATACCCCCAACGGTTATGGTCCCCGTGGTCAGGGCTTCATCGCCCATGTGGATATTCCCGAAAAGGTGCTCGCTGCGGCCCGGTATTTACAGTCGCAATCACTACACCGCCAGCGTTAACGTTTATTTTTAAAATCTAGTAGTGCCACCAAAAAATCCCGTTTCACTGCAGCAGAACATCGCTACAGTAAAACGGGATTTTTATAAGATGGGTTGATCACGATTTAAAAACATCTGGATACTGTGTCCGCAACGCTTGTGCTGTTAATTCGCCCGCCATCCGGGAGCCAGCTAAATCTAAATGCACCCCGTCCGTGGTACTGAGTTGCCAAGTAGCCGTTTCAATGAGTTGCAATTGCATAAATTCGGCCACGACCGCGCGAATAATCGCCGCAAAATTCTGATTAAACGGGATCATTACAGCAAGCCGGCTATTCGGGTAAAGCGTCTGCACCTGATTAAGAAAGCGGCGCAAAACTACCGTGAACGTCGTATCATCCGTATGCCGATCATTAGTACCAACATTAATCACAACTAAATCCGTGGGTACTGGTTGCCACGTCGTTTTACTATCCACGGCTGTTAAAACCTCCGGCAGTACCGGTACGCCACCAGTTCCTGGTTTACTGAGACCAACGGCACTATAAGCAATGCGGACATTCCGTGCATTCAACAAGTCACTCGCAACCGCCGCATAGTTGGCTTCCGCGCGATAATCTTCGGCAGGGTTCTTACCCATGACCCAGCAGCCGGCCGTCAGTGAATCCCCAATCCACGTCACACTGTGTCGGCCTAACCGAACTGGCTGTAACTCACCATCTGTCGTCAGGTCTTTCACTGTAAAACCTTGATTGCCATCCCACACACGGTCCTCATCAGTATTACCACTCAAAACTACCCGTACCACGTGAGGCCGACCATCCAGTGTCAACCATAGGGGGTCATTCGTCACCGCCTGCCGTTGAAAAGGCAAGCCATCAATCTGGATCGCCACCCAACTCGGTAGCTCATACGCCAACGGCAAGAATGTCAACCGCACAAAACTAGCATCAGTGACTTGAAAATCGATTTCAGCACCCAAATTAGTGCTATACATCACGTCTCGATCCGCAATTTGCTTGACCGCCCAACGCCCCTGAAAGTATGCCGGCATCAAGGGCTGATTGGCCTGCGTTATTTGATAATCCACGTTTTTCCCTCCTATACCTCTTGTTTACTCAAACTTGATCATCCTACCTATTCTTCCGTTAACTTGTCATGAAACATGATTAAAACATGCCATTTTTTAAATTCAAAAGCAGCCAGCTTAGACCCACTGGAAACAGTTCGGGTTAGCGTAAACCTGCTTAGTTCGTTCGTCCTACGCCGACCTCCAGGCATTTCTGCCAATTGCCGGAACGTGGTGGGCACAGATTTGAGCCGAAAAAACACGTCTCAAATACTGGCCTTTCACTAACCAAGCAAAGGACGCTTGCTAAGTGAAATTTCACCACTGGGCATTGTCAGAAACGCCTTCCAGTCGGGACAGTATTCGAATGGCAGACGGAGATGCACCCAACTTTTATTGGACTCATCATTTTTCTTTATAAACAGTAATTTTGTCGAGCAACTGTCAGGTAGAAGGTAACATTTTGATAGCTCACTATTTCGAAATCACTATAGTAATAATCGAACGTCTCGACAAAGTGGTTAATGTAACCTTAAAGTCTCGTTTAAAATTCCATTATCAAAATAGTCAACGACCAATTGTACCAAGTTAAGTGGCCGTTCATCTGCCATTCGAGCGGCTTCCCGACTGGAGGGGCTGGATGACAATGCTCAGTAGCCAAATTATTCTTAGTCGGAAGTGCCTTTCTTCCGGCTTAGAATAAGACTCGTATTTGAGATGACGCGGTTTGTGCGTTAGCTCAAATCGACGTCGGCTGCGTTCCAGCAATTGTCATCCAGCCCCGGAGGTCGGAATAGAACGCTCACCGGCTGACGAACAGTAAGCCAACTAAATGGCATGTTTTAATCATAATCACTGCCAGCAATCCAGAATTAATACTGTTATTTTGCAAAACTTGACGCCTATCAAGTTGCCATCAAACTGAACTCACTATACTAGGGTCATCAAATCAAATAAGGAGTTGCAAATTATGAAATTCCAATTATTTCTCACTAAACATACGAATCAAATTACATTAGTTACGGGGATTCTGATTGTCCTTGGGATGCTCAGTAAATATCTCTTACAATTTACGCTCGGTTACCAAGTCATTTTAGCAGTTGCTTCAATTATTGCCGTCATTCCGATTGCGGTTCGTGCTTGGAGCGCACTTCGGAACAAAGTTTTCAGTATTGAACTGTTAGTTAGTATCGCAGTGATTGGGGCATTCATTATTGGTGAATTCAACGAATCCGCAATCGTTACTTTCCTCTTCTTGTTTGGCTCCTATCTCGAAAGCAAGACCTTGCAGAAGACGCGGACCGCAATCAAAGGCTTGACTGACATGTCACCAACTACCGCAACTTTAGTTACTGATGATGGCACCGAAGAAGTCGACGTTGATGATGTGGACGAAGGTGACGTTGTCCTAGTTAAAACTGGGAGTCAGGTTCCCGTTGACGGGATTGTTGTTGAAGGTAACGGCTACCTTAACGAAGCCTCAATTACGGGTGAAGCACGCCAAATCAACAAGCAACTCAAGGACTCGGTTTACTCCGGAACAATGGTTGAAAATGGCTATCTGAAGATCAAAGCGACTCAGGTTGGCGACGACACGACTTTTGCCAAAATTATTGAATTGGTTGAAGAAGCTCAAGATACCAAGTCCAAAGCTGAAAAGTTCATCGACCGCTTTGCTCAATATTATACGCCTGCCGTCCTCGTTTTAGCAGTCTTAGTCTTCGCCTTCTCCCGTGACTTCCGCTTAGCAATCACGGTACTGGTTCTCGGTTGCCCAGGTGCCTTAGTTATCGGCGCCCCAGTGTCAAACGTTGCCGGAATCGGGAATGGTGCCAAGCGTGGTATCCTGATCAAGGGTGGTGAAGTCGTCGATACTTTTGCCAAAGTCGATACCCTGGTCTTCGATAAGACCGGTACTTTAACGGAAGGTAACACTGCCGTTACAACCATGCACACTTACACAAACAACGCGGATAATCAACTAGCTCTCGCTGCCGCTATTGAGGGCGTTTCCGACCATCCGTTAGGCCAAGCAATCGTCAGTTATGCCGACCAGCAGTCAGCGGGGGTCTCTCCCGTCCTAGATGACACTGAAACCGTTAAGGGTCAAGGGATTTGTGCACAAGTCGGTCAACAAGAAGTTGTCATTGGTAATCAAAAAATGTTGACGGCTCATAATATCAAACTAAATCCTACCCAACTCAAAGATCTCAATGGTTTACAAGCTGGTGGTCAATCAACCGTTATCATGGCAGTCGACGGACAAGTTCAACTCATCTTCGGGATTGCCGATACGATTCGTCCAGGCGTGAAGGATTCCCTCGCCGCATTAAAAGCCCAAGGAATCAAGAAACTCGTTATGTTAACTGGGGACAATGAACTCACCGCTCAAGCCGTTGCCAACGAATTGAACCTAGATGAAGTTCACGCCAACCTCTTACCAGAAGAAAAAGTCGAATACGTTAAGAAACTAAAAGCAGCCGGTAACACGGTCGCCTTTATTGGAGATGGCATCAACGACAGTCCTTCAATCGCTAACGCCGATATCGGAATCGCAATGGGTAGTGGGACTGACGTTGCCATCGACACATCCGATGTCGTCTTGATGCAATCAAGCTTCCCCGCATTAGTACACGCCCACGGTCTCGCCAAGAAGACTGTCTTGAACACTCGTGAAAACATCTTCATCGCCATTGCCACCGTGGCCTTCCTACTGATTGGGCTAATCTTCGGTTATATCTACATGGCCAGTGGGATGTTTGTCCATGAAGCTAGTATCTTAGTCGTTATCTTCAACGCTATGCGGTTAATCAATTTCCAAACCAAGTTCGACAAACACCAACCAACTAAAACCATTCAAGCAGCCACAGCTTAATCAAGTCTCCCCAACTTGGTTACAGGCCTAGCAACCAATAACGGTCCGCCGACTAGTCTTCCCCAGCTAGTCGGCGGACCGTTTTATCATATTGCAATCAAAAATGATAGACCAATAATAATTTCATAAATACGCTCGGTTAATTAATTGCGATTATAAACCAAAAAAGATCTTATAAATCCAAATTCCAATAACGGCACCAACAATTGGGGCAACCACGGGAACCCAACTATATTCCCAGTGAGAACTACCCTTGTTCGGTACTGGTAATAACGCGTGTACTAGCCGTGGTCCCAAGTCACGGGCCGGATTTAGGGCTGGACCGGTTGGACCGCCTAACGAAATAACCATGGCAGCAATCAAAAGTCCAACGCCAATATTGGCGATATCGATATTTTGATGAAAAAACATCCCGCGATATAATCCCATGGCACCAAAAATCAGGACTGCGGTTCCTACCATTTCCGTAACAAAACCGTTTAACTGACTGTTCGCATGATCACTAGTTGCAAACGTCCCTAAGACCGCCTCATTATCAGTCGTTTGCCGATAATGGGGCCAGTACAGTGCCAAAATCAAGCATTGGCCTGCAATTGCTCCTAGAAATTGCCAGATTAAGTAAGGCGCAACGTGCGCCCAGGGAAAGATTCCAATCACGGCTTGCCCAATCGTAATCGCGGGGTTTAAATGGTTACCAGAAATCGAGCCAAACATCATGGCTGGGAGCATGACCCCCAGTCCATATCCCGATGCAACCAGGAGCCATCCTCCATTGGCGAGTCCTGGATCATCGTTACCAGTCGTGTTCTTCAGGAATGCGTTAGCGACAGCACCATTACCTAGTAGTACTAGGATCAGCGTGCCAAAAAATTCAGCGGCGTAGCGTGCTTCCCATGAACCTGTCATCTGTAAATCCTCCTCGTAAGGTACCGAGCATCTATGATAATTTGAAGATACCAGATAAAACTGTTTATGTAAACGTTTTATTTTGCTTAAATAAGCGGTTTCTAATAATTCAACATAATTCTACCAGATACCCTGGGTTGTATAATTATGAAGCGCTAGTATAACACGCTCGCGTCAACATGAGATCTTCAACGTTAATGCTCGCGATCACAACTAGAAGATTCTCAGGTGACGCTAGCTTCCACAACAAATCGTTATTATCTAATTACCCAATACATCAGTCCTTTTTAAATCCCTCCACGGCCAGAAGCAGAATACTTGCTCGTGTATACCTATGGGGGTATATTGTTTAGTGACAAATACTTACTAAAGGAGTCAACTAAAATGATTAAAGAAATACATGACCAAGATTTTGCCAAAGAAACAGATACTGGTATCGCCGTTATTGATTTTCGCGCAGACTGGTGCCCACCATGTCGCATGATGGACCCAATTCTTAAGTCCCTTTCTGAAGACCCCGCTTACAAGGACCAGGTCAACTTCGTTTCATTGAATATTGACCATGACCAAGCTACGGCCAGTCAATTCCAAGTTCAAGGAATTCCAACCTTCCTGATTAAGAAAGATGGCCAAGTCGTCAGTCACATGGTCGGAGCACGTCCTAAGCCTGATTTTGAAACCGAACTCAAAAAAGTACTTGCCTAATTACGAAGGGGGCATCATGAATCATGGCAACTACTGAAGAATATGTCACTAGCAAGCAGATCAAGACCCGGCTGAAACGCTCGGCTGGTCAACTGGACGGCGTTTTACGTATGATGGACGAAAATCGTCCTTGCGAAGATGTCTTAGTTCAACTTTCAGCAGTGAAATCAAGTATCGACAAGGCCATGAAACTCGTCATCGCCCGTAATATTAATAATTGTGTAGATGCGATGACCACGGCTGATATTCAGAATCTTGAACACTCCTTGGATCTACTGCTAAAAACCAAATAACGCCAAAAAAGACGGTGTCGCCAATCTCAGTTGGTTATACCGTCTTTTTAGTGCCAGTTGACTCAGTTAAGCACCGTATCTGTCAGGCAACTTATCGAGTCAATCTTTCCAATCGCCCTTTTTCCAGTCATCATGGTTCCAATCATCTTTTTTCCAGTCATCGTCGTCATCACTGTGGGACTGCTCGGCATCCTTGGGCGCTCGTTTTGCTCGCTTCAACAGTACCGCCGTTGAAACCACCGTTACGAACCCAGTCGCAATAATAAAGACAAATGTCCACATCACAATGTCACTAATCGCCATCTCGGGGTCCTCCCATATAATTTAATTGTCGTTAGTATAGCGCAGGCCCGTTGTAATAGCAAAAACGCCCTGGATAGTTTGCCCACACAATCGCTATCCAGAGCGTTTAATTCTTCTGCGACAACGGCCTAATCGTCGTCATCCTCATCTTCTTCATCCAAACCAGTTCGAGCATCGTTACCAAGATAAACTTGTAATTCCCGAATATTGCGATTGTTACTGCCACGATAAGCAACTAACCAAGCTGCCAGTGCCGGCCGGGTTTCTTTTTCAGCAAGCTTGATAGCCCGGTCAACGAATAGGTTTTCCGTATCAAAATCCTTGATTGTTGCGGCCACGAGTTCATCAGCAGATTGATACTTGAAAGCCCCATTTTCTTCCAACATGGAATACTTGGTTAATTCAGCCGTTGTGGAAGATGGCTTCTGGTTTTCATCTAGGAGTAATTCGCCTAATTCAGCAAACTGACGGACATTCTGATCTAACAAACGTTGATATGCTGTCCGCAATGCCAATGATTGTGGTCCTTTAACGTACCACTTCACTTGGGTCAACTTAACGTAAGCAACCATTAAGTTAGATAAAATGTGATTCGTCATTGCGCCCGCTGTTGGGACATGGTGATCAATGTCACTCTGTTTTAATTCCGCTGCGTATTGTTCGTCGATCGTTAGTTCACTCATCGTTTATTCCTCCTACTTAACCTTGACGTTTTCAACTTCGTAACCAAGTCCGGTAACAACTTGTGCCAAATCATCGGCATTCGTCACTTCAGGATCAAAGTTAGCCTTGACCTTGCTGGCATTGAATAGCACCTTAACATTCTCAACGCCGTCATGGTTAGCAACGGCCTTTTCGATCTTGGTCATGCATGATGGGCAAGTCAACGTTCCTAATTGCATAATAATTTTCATAATCAATTACCTCCGTGTCGTTCATTTGATGGTTCTATCATAACCGGATTTGATTGACCAGAACTTGACGGCCGTCAAGAAATTCAAAAAAGTTTTACGCTACAATATAGTTATTAAAATAGCAGGAAATTTAAAACGTCAAACCCTATCTACCAAGCAAAATCTGTTATAGTTAGGGTGAATTTATTCAGGAGGTGGGCCTTATGGCAGAACATGAATGTGTGCAGTTAGTCCCAATTTTTAGCGAACTCGGTAGTGAACAATTAGACACCATCGAATCGATCGTTCGTCACCACCACTATCCAGCCGGCAGCACTTTATTTGGTGCTGACGATCCACTGGATTCACTGATGATTGTTGCCAATGGGCAGGTTAAAGTCTATCAGCTAGCTGCCAATGGTCGCGAGCAGTTACTATATCTATTACAAACTGGTGATATCGATGGCGAAGCTGCCTTATTTGAAAATCAACGGCGAACCTCATTCGGTGAAGCCTTAGTACCGACGGATGTTTGCAGTATTCGCCGTTCAGACTTTCAAGACTTGATGCAAAAATATCCCAGTATCAGCATCAACGTCTTAAACGTCTTTGGCAAACGTCTCAGTCAACTGGAGCGTCAAACAACCAGCACGGCCACTGAATCCGTCGAAGCCCGTTTAGCGAACTATATCACTGAAACAGCGGCAGCGCTCAAAACCGACACGTTTAAACTACCATTAAAGAAAAAGGACCTGGCGACGTTCCTCGGCACCACCCCTGAAAGCATTAGCCGTAAGCTCGCCTTATTCGAGCGTCAAGGCCTAATTACGCAAAAGCCTGGCAAGGTCATCGAAATTAACGATGCCGACCAGCTATTATTAACTGAATAATGACTACTAATTAAATTATCCCTTCCCCCGGATGACTAGCGAAATCACTGTTAGTCATCCGGGGGCTTTTACGTCAACCATCACGCTGCCTCATAAGGTGATTTACAGGCACTAACAGCTCCTGCATGCCGATAATTCAGAAGTAATCTTGACCTTTACATTAACATTCACAACCCATCAGCTACTGATTCAGGACTATTAAGATGATTAGTATCATTTTTTACTGAGTCGGTACCAGATGATACCACTGAGAATAATCTAAGGTATAATTAACTTAGTATTAGAAAATTTATTAGGGAGTGGATTTAATGGCAACCATTAATCAAGCAGCAGTAAAACAAGATCTCTACGATGCCGTCAACGGCGAGTGGCTCAAAACCGCCGTCATTCCGGATGACCATTCTTCAACCGGGGGCTTTATGGACTTAGTTGATGCCATTGAAAAAACGTTAATGCATGACTTTGATGCAATGGCGGCGGGAACAGTTACCCCCGACGATCCTCAGCTAACCGAATTCATTAAGTTTTACCGCTTAGCTAAAGATTTCGACCAACGCAATGCCAATGGTGCGGAACCAATTCTGCCGTGTCTCAAGCAAATTGATAGTTTAAGCGACTTTGCTGACTTACAACAACGGATGCCCGATTGGATCTACGACGGCCTCCCATTACCATTCAGCTTGGATGTCGACGCTGATATGAAAAATACCAAGGTCAACGCCTTATTTGCCCAAGCACCTGGGACTATCTTGCCCGACAAGACATACTACGACGAAGGCAACCAGGCCGGCCCTAAGTTACTAGCAATTTACGCTAAAATGATGACCGAACTGTTGCAAAAAACTGGTTACGAAAAGGACGAAGCACAAAAAATCGTTGATGACACGCTGCAATTCGATCGTTTGATCGTTCCGTGGATCAAATCCGCTGAAGAGTCGGCCGATTACAGTAAGATGTATAATCCTCGCAAATTCAACGATTTTGTTAACACTAGTCGTTATTTAGACTTAGCCGCTATCACCTACTCCGTCATCGATGGTAATCCCGACCTCGTCATCTTGCCAGAACCCGCCTTCTTCGATCACTTTAACGAAGTAGTCAATCCTGATAACTTCGGTCTGATGAAGAACTGGATGAAGGCTAAGCTCGTTCAACGGTACAGTGGTTACCTCAGTGATGAAATGCGGGTATTAGCCACGACTTATTCACGGGCATTGTCTGGTCAAAAAGAACCGCGGAACCAAGCTAAGAGTGCCTACTATCTAGCTACCGGAACTTTTGATCAAGTCGTTGGACTCTATTACGGCCACAAGTATTTTGGTGAAGCGGCCAAAGCGGACGTTCATCAGATGGTCGAAAAGATGATTGCCGTCTACAAACGCCGGTTGCAAGCGAACACTTGGCTCAGCGCAGATACGCGTGCTAAAGCCGTGACCAAGCTTGATAAACTCGGCATTCAAGTCGGTTACCCTGATAAACTAGAAACGATTTACACGAAATTCAAGACGCACACGCCCGAACAAGGTGGCAACGTATTGAGCAATGTCCTCCACTTTAACCGTTTGGCACGCCAAGACATGTTCTCAAAGTGGGGCAAAGCCACTGATCGGACCCGTTGGGAAATGAGTGCGGACACCGTCAATGCTTACTACCACCCATTTATGAACATTATTGTCTTTCCAGCTGCTATCCTACAAGCACCTTTCTACAGCTTAGA
Organism: Lactiplantibacillus sp. 3062; assembly: GCF_055413545.1. NCBI lineage: Bacteria > Bacillati > Bacillota > Bacilli > Lactobacillales > Lactobacillaceae > Lactiplantibacillus > Lactiplantibacillus sp. 3062. Next base: position 650,705 of record NZ_JBVAYE010000001.1, on the reverse strand, counting down.
ACAATCTTCTAGCGCTAACTATGGTGGTATTGGTGCAGTTATTGCTCATGAAATCTCGCACGCTTTTGACAACAATGGTGCCCTATTTGATGAATTCGGTAACTTGCATAATTGGTGGACCGAGGAAGATTCTGCCCACTTCAAGGAACTTGCCAAGTCCATGATCAGTGAATTCGATGGCTTAGACTTTGCTGGTGCGAAAGTTAACGGGACGTTGACCGTATCCGAAAACATCGCCGATGCGGGAGGCTTAAGTTGCGCGGAAGAAGCTGCTAAGGGCGAAGATGACGTTGATTTGAGTGCGTTCTTCACTAACTGGGCCATGGTTTGGCGTATGAAGGCCACGACTGAATACATGCAACTCTTACTTTCAATCGACGTCCACGCTCCAGCTAAGCTCCGAGCAAACGTACAATCTAAGAACTTAGATGATTTCTACACAACCTTCGACATTCAACCCGATGATGCCATGTATTTGGCACCAGATAAGCGGGTCAAAATCTGGTAAAAAGCTTTAATCAATGAACACTAAGACCGACTAACAAGCGGTGCGATTGCTTGTTAGTCGGTCTTTTATCTGTTCCATCATTATGGGTCTTATTCATTCAAATTACGCGTTAGTATATTACAATAGAACTGTCGTCTGATGCCGTTACATCGTTATTGGACTATGACCCAGTCTCAATCACGACTGCACCGCAAATCACACCAGCAGACGCGTTATTAGTCGACCTAACGCCATTTTCAGCGGGGGTCATCAACAAGGCAATCCCAGTCCACTTGACGCTTAAATCAGCATATTTGGACACTGGTAACCATCGAAAACAACTAGCATTAACTATGATTAAAACGTGCCATTTAGTTGGCTTACTGTTCGTCAGCCGGTGAGTGTCCTATTCCGACCTCCGGGGCTGGGTGACAATTGCTGGAACGTAAGCCGACGTCGATTTGAGCTAACGCCCAGCCCGCGTCATCTCAAATACGAGTCTTATTCTAAGCCGGAAGCAACCCACTTCCGACTAAGAATAATTTGGCTACTGAGCATTGTCACCCAACCCCTCCGGTCGGTAAGCCACTCGAATGGCAGATGAACGGCCACTTAACTTGGTACAATTTGTCGTTGGCTATTTTGATATTGGAACTTTAGGTGAAATATCAGAGTGCCTTCTTCACTTTGCCAAAACGTTCAGTTGTTACTACGGCGATTCAGAATAACGAGCTATCACAATATCATTTTTAGCCTAACAGTTGATTGACAAAATTACTGTTTATAAGAAACAACGACAAAGCCATCAAAAACTGAGTACGCACATGTCCGCCATTCGAATACTGTCCCGACTGGAAGGCGTTTCGGCCAATGCTCAGCGGTGAAATTCCACTTAGCAAGCGTCCTTGGCTTGGTTAGTGGAAGACCAGTATTTAAGACGTGGTCTTCGGCTTAAATCTGTGTCCACTGCGTTCCAGCAATTGGCAGAAATGCCTGGAAGTCGGCGTAGGACGAACTAACTAAGCAAGTTTACGCTAACTCGAACTGTTTCCAGCGAACCTAAACTGGCTGATTTTGAACTCAAAAAATGGCACGTTTTAATCATGATTCATAACAGTTTAACTAGTACAATAGGAATTACTAAATATTCATGACGCATTTTAAAGGAGGCACTATGTCACAATTTGAAAAGTATCATCCCATTCTAACACCACACTATACGTTCGATTGGTTAACAAAGGTGCGCGTTATCGACGTTTTCAACTTATATCAGACCAGCAATGCGACAGCCACTATGGAAACAACCGCTGCACAAATTAACCACACCATGCGCGAGATTTTTCATGACCACCAGCTTGTTTGGGGCGTAACGGATCGAGACACGAATGCGTTCGTCGGTCAGGTCGGCTTTGCCCCAATCGATACGGCTAAGCATGAAGCAACTCTCAGTGTTGACCTGACTGCTACTTATCAGCAAGTAACTACGCTCAGGGAAATCTTAGAACGGTTGGTGGCATTTGGTACCGTTGAGTTAAAGTTGAACCGACTCACATTGATTTTACCAAAGCACGATGACCTAATGGCACAAATACTGGCTGGCCTTAACTTTAGTACCACCGACCACTTAACATTCAATTATCACCAATAAACAAATAACGCGATGCTACCTTCATGAAGCAAGGTAAGCATCGCGTTATTTTAACTTATTATTCAGTGACAGCTTCGGCCGCATGGGCAATCGCTGCTTGACCAAGTAAGTTCAAATAGTTAAATGGCCGGTCGTAAATTGGTTGGAAGAACATATCTACGAACCCTAAGTCGTCAATGGTATTGTGATTTTGAATCATCACTGAAATCACATTGGCTGATTGCGAAACATCATGTTCACTCATGAATTGTGCACCTAGGATTTCGCGAGTTTCAGGATTGTAAACCAATTGCATTAAAACAGGCTTAGTGGTTGGCATAAATTCTGGCCGGTAGTTGTCTTCAAAAGTGACAGCGGCTGCCGGAACATTTTCGGCCTGTGCATGTTCTAGGGTCATCCCAGATGAAACGATGGTTTGGCCGAACAACATTAACCCAGAAGTTGATTGTGTCCCCATGTACTTCCGCGTTGGCTTGAAGATGTTCAAACCAACTAAGGTTCCTTGGCGAACCGCATTCGTTGCTAATGGGATATAAGCATCTTTCTTAGTTGGGTTATAGTGAACAGCAACCGAGTCACCAGCCCCGTAAATGTCTGGATCAGAAGTTTGCATGTAGTCATTGGTCTTGATCGAGCCATTAGCGTTCATATCGACCTTGCCCTTGAGTAAGCCGGTATTTGGCCGGAAGCCAACACAAAGAATCGCCATGTCGGCTGTGTAGCTGCCCTTGTCAGTCTTGACCGTAACTTCTTTACCATCATCACTGAAGCCTTGCACCATTTGATTCAAAGCCATCTTGATACCGTGATCAACAAAGTCTTGTTCAACCCGGTCGGTGAATTCTTTGTCTAAGTATTTATTTAAAATCCGTGGTAAACCATCAATTAGTGTGACTTCCTTACCTTGCTTCTGGTAAGCTTCAACTAATTCAGTACCGATATAACCGCCACCGATCACAATGACCCGCTTAGCTGGTTTGGCTGCTTCCCATAAATTCTGAGCGTGCATCCAGTTCTTGCATAAGTAGACATTGGGACTATCGATGCCGTCAATTGGTGGAATAACAGGCCATGAACCAGTAGTGACAACTAACTTGTCATAGTGATCAGTCTTAGATTCACCAGTCTTTAAGTCAGTAACCGTAATTTCATGTTTGTCAGTATTCACATCCGTCACATCATGTTGCATATGAACAGTTGCGCCTAACTTAGCTAACTGTTCAGGACTGGAATAAAATAGGCCTTGAGGATCAGCAACTTGGCCGCCAAGGTAAAGTGCGATCCCACAGGATAGGAACGAGACATTGTCATTTCTTTCATAAATCGTCACTTCAGTATCTGGATTTGATGCTAAAATCTGATTAACGGCAGCAGTGCCGGCATGGGTACAACCAATTACAATAACTTTCATTTTTAAATCGCTCCTTAAATGTGTTTATATTCACAATCATGCTTGTGCAACATGTATTTGGTAACAATTACATTGTACTAAAGTAAAAAGAAAACGCAACCAAAAACACGTAAAAAGTGTAAATACTTCACTAATCACACGATAAACAAACGCCTTGATTACAACGTTCTCAGTCATTCAGGCTGATTATTCATTCACTTAACTGTGGTAATTAAAATTATTATTATCTTTAACCATTATGGCTAATAACTAGAAAGCAAAAGCACTCACAATCTTGCGTGTGAGTTCTTTTGATTCTCTTATACCAACCCGATCATTACTTAGGTGCATCTGTTAACGTCCACGTAATATCCCCCGTGTAAGAACCCGGAGTAGCTCCCGCATTGCTTTGATATAAAATGCCTGACTTATTCGTCCAGTCTGCCAAGACATCATAATCATCGTTATCACTAGTAGCCGTGTGACTGTCAATCACCGTACCCGCAGAATTCAGCGTGGTCGTCTGCTCGCCGTCGCGGAAAATCACGTCGCCCGCCAAATTCTGACCACCGGTTGTTTTAAAATTAGTCGCACTAGCTTGTAGTTGCCAACTAGAGCCCTTACCACGACTATCCCGTACAACTAGTTGCCAATCGTCTTCCCGGTCTGTCGTTTGAGCCGAACCATCTAAAGTAATGGTTTTAAACGTGCTGCTTTTGGCAACCGTCTTAAAACCAAGTTCACCTGCAGTAACAATAATCTGCGCTTTATCAACTGGTGAGACGTTCTCGTAACGGTCAGATGCCCATAGTTCAATCTCATTGTCATCGCCGACGTGTAAATCCTCTGCTTTGACCTTGTAGTAGAAGTAACCTTGTTCGTCATCATCCGACATTTGAACCGTTGGCATTTCCTTGCCATTAAGCGTTGGGTGTAGTGTCACTTGACCGTTAGTTAATTGTTCCGAATCCTCGGCTGCAACAATCCCTCTGATGATCACGTCTTCCCCATTGGCGACAGTATACGGACTATTACGAATTTTAAGGTATAGCGGCTGATCGACTGTAATCATGTAATCCGGTGCTTCCGTCGTTGTTTCAAACACCTTATTTTTAAATGTCGCCGTCGTTGCAGTTGTCTGTTCATTGACAACGACATTCTCGGCCGTCCCATTGAGCGTGATCGTCGCGGTCGGTTGACTAGCCGATACTGCTTTATCTAGAGTATAGTCAACCTTAGTATCACTACTCGTTGGCGCCGTCAAAGTCTGCTCACTACCATCCGCATACGTTACCTTGGCACTGTCAAACGTAATATGCTGTGGTAGATTGAGTTCAGCCGTAATGTTATCCCAGTCAATTTGACCACCTTGGTAAGTCAATTGATAGTCGTACTGAACTTTATGCTGAGCTTTGAGCTGGCCGCCTGTCTTGATTTCACGATTCTTGGTCTTATCCGTAACCTTAACCGCCGCCTGTACGTCAACTAAATTCGGCGCGCTTTCAATCACGACCATGTTATTACCAGAATTACTACCAGTCGCCCCCATGAATCCCCAGCGAACCAGGCCATCACTACTGTTGAATTGGCTAGTATCTAACACTTCACTCTGAGTAAAGCCGCTACCCGTCGCCGACCCATCTGGATTGATGTCATTATAAGTGTACGTCATCGTTTTAGTCGCCGCATGCCAGTCCATCACCAGGTGGTGCCACTTGCTATCTCCTAATGACATATTCGTCACTAGGTTGGTATGTTTTTGCGTAAAGTAGTACCGGGTTGACCAAATTATCCCGGTAACGTCTAAACTCCTGACAGACTGATTTTCATACTGACTAGCCAGCCCAGGATACCCGGTCGCAATGTGTTGTTTCTTAATACCATCATCAAACGAATCACCCTTACCAGCATTACTATAGCTAGTTGAAGTATTGGTATAGGTATCAAACTCTAAGGCCCAACTATTTTGGATGGCCGTTTTCGCAAATTCTTCGCCGTCCTTCAATTTATTATCCGTATCAACACCCCAAACACCGAGTGTCTCACCAATAATGCTGGACGAACTGACTTGTGCGGATGCGGCAGTACCATTTGGATCATTTTGTAAGACAAAAGCCATCCCATCGCCGGCCTTACTAGTACTCGTGGATGTTCCCAAATACACCCACATTTTAAACGTAGCATCTTTATTTAAATCTAGGCGATTGGCGTCGTTCGACCAAAAGCCACCCACTTGCTTCTTGCCGTTAATAACCTGAACGGCCTGCGTATTTGGCGAGCTTGCATTGGTCACATTCCCAATATTCGCACTATTACTAATGCCACTACTGAATGCCGCTGGTAGCGTAAAGAGTTTATCCAACTGATTCAGGCCAGACGGTGCCGTTGCCAACGTCGCTTCGTCAGCAGCCTGAATTTGGGCGGTCCCGGCCCATAATCCCATTAATGCAGTTAATGCAACTAGTATTTGTTTCGGTCCCTTCCACATGTTGAAAACTCCTCTCGCTAGTTAGTCCTGACGACGGCGGTTTTTCAATAGTAGCCAGATAATTGCGCCTAATAGGACAACAATCAGTGCGCCCAACGCAACAAACCACCAGAAATAGTTCGATTGTTTTTCTGTAACAGCTGTATCATTTAAAGTCTGAGCTTCTTTATCAGTAATGGTAAAGTTCTTTGTAAATTGCCACTTACCCTTATCAGCCGTTGCCGTTAAATGTAAAGTGTACTTGCCCGCCTTCAATTGTTGCGTCCCGTCACCAACTGCAAAGTCAAAATTACTATTCGGCGCCATTGACATGTTTTCCTTAGTCGTCGTCAATAATTTTTTAGACGAACCAGCTTTAGTCACGTAGCTTTTGATCTTTAAGCCATGCATAATAACGGGCTGGTTGTTTTGCAGATTAGCCGTAACGTAATTACGATAGTTACGTTGCTTGGCTTTTACTGCGTGCAACTTCATCACAGGTTTGATTCCGCTTGGATCAGATTCACGTAACTGCAAGCCAATCACGTACGCATATTGATTATTGATGGCCATGCCACTACTAGATTGTTTCGCCTTGGTACTGAGTTCCTGGATGATATTGATTCCACCCAGCGCCACGCCCGCAAACTTTTTCTCGGGTACCGTCAATTTAATAGTGACTTTTTTGCTTGACTTAGCGGGAACGGTCACGACCTGTGACTTTGAAAGTGCTGTCTTGATGTTAAACTTCAAGGAGTCATCGGCCTTAGCCTTTGCTTGGCTGTAATCGATGATACCGTTATTATTTGTAACCGCCAGATTAGGTGATACCGTGTATCGATGTTCTTTACTATCACTATTTTTAATGGTTAAAGTGAGATTTTGCGTTTGCCCTGGTGTGACCTTCAAGTCAAAATAGGACACTTTTTGATTAATTTGGTTATCAGGCAAATCAGCCTGGACCGTGTAATTGAGGTCATCCGCTCTAGCAGTCATTGTCAAACCTGCCATAACGATGCTCACAACGGCAATTAACTGCCAAAATATTTTTTTCATAGGCTTTACCCTTCCTTTATTCAACGGTAAGTGACGAGCTATGTATGATTGAAGCTGCCATTCTTTACAAGTAGCAGCTTCACATCAAACCATTTAATTAACTAGGTGCGTTCGTTAATGACCAAGCCAGCGTACCCGTGTAGTCGCCAGCACGCAATTGGCGATCATGGACTTCAAGTTCCGTGGGTACCTGCCCGCGATTCAGAACGACCAGCCAAGTACCTAGACCAGTATTAGGCGGGGCAATCACGACATTATTCGCTAAACCAGCAACTAATTCACCAGTATTAACAACGTTAGGTGCAGTACTAACATTGCCAGCACCGGGCCGTAATTGGACTGCGCCTAATTTTAAAGACGTCGTTAAGGTCTGCTGACCACTTTGCAACCCGCTTGGCGTGACCTGTAACGTCCATCCAGCAGCCGTGGCGCGGCGATCAGTTATTTGAATCATCGCCCGCTCATTCTTGGCAGTCGTCTTAAACGGCCCACCCGCGGTCGTAATTGCATTGAATTTCAAATTACTGACGAAATCAATGGTTAACTTTCCCCGTGAGCCCGTACCAGCGACATTGTCTTCATCGACCGGGTCACCCGGGTATGGTTTACTGGGATCATCAGGGTCGACCGGAGAAACTGCATTGTCATCATCCGAGGGGGTCATTTCTACCTGCACCTGTGACTGTGTCGTTGCAGCTTGCGTTGCGATAAACCAGCCCCAGTTACTAATGATGAGACAACCTATCACAGTCATTAATAACCGACCTGTTACCAACAATCCCTTTTTCATCGGTCACACCTCAGTTCTCCTCTGGCGCATTAACTGGTTAGCTAGGGGCGTTGCCTAATGTCCATGTCAAGGTTGAAGTGTAAGCGCCAGCCGCGTTACCAGCAGGGATCAACAGGCTAACTTCATTGGTTGCATACTTACTCGTAAACTTACCGATCCCTTCATTAGCTTCTGCGTCCATGATAATTTGATTTTGGTCAGTGATATCCACTTTATAAGCTTTTGCTTTAGAGATGTTATTAGCATCATCCGCAGTTGCATTAACTTGTGCAAAAGTTAACGCGGCGCCCCGTAATTCACGAGTATCATCTGCATTCATGAACTTCGAACCTTTAACTTGTACTAACCATCCGTCCGTATTCCCAGGGTTGGTCACTTTCAAGTCGCCAGTAACGTTCTTAGCATCATAGGTTTTACTGTCATTAGTGATTTTTTCGGTCCCAAAGCTAACACCAGGTGCTTGATCCAAGGTAATATCTTTATTAGTGTCATCCTGGATTAATTCAACTTCAGCTTTGGTCGTTGTCTCCGTATCTGCAGCTTGGCCAACAAGTGGTAATCCTGCCATTAGTGTCATGCCTGCAACGAGAGTTCCGAGATATTTTTTCATTTTGGTTGCTCCTTTATTGTTTGACGGTTGCGCCACCAGATTAGAATTAATAATATTAATAAACTAAGTCCACATACGCCGATACCGAACAGAATCCATTGCTGGGTCCCATTCATTTGCGGTAATACACCTTGTAGCGGGCTCGCAATTTTATCGGCCGCCGCATTGCCACCTGAATTAGAAGTGATCGTTAAGTGGTAAGTGCCTGATTGCGTATCAGCTACTAGTGGTAACTTGACTAGCTGACTAATACCTAAGTCTTGAAAGCTGCCCATCCAATTAATATGACCACATCCTTTCCAGATATTGACTTAAGCTTAGTATCATTATTAACGCTTAGTACCAATAGTGAATCGTTGTGAGTAACCCTATCAGCAACGAAAATATATCATGGTTTTGGAATCGCTGTCAATTGATGACGCCCCTTAACTATTGATTAAAATTCCTATTTTAACGGACTTCTGAGCCATTTTTAATATTATAGTGATTACAAATATTTTAATATAAACTACTGCAATCAGTTTAACGGCAAGCTTTCCTACTGCTTTCATTTATCCGATTAGGTCCAACTAGTTGGCGTGTTCAACTAAACAAGCCGTCAACATTATATTATCGTTAGACTTTGATGAGGCCACACATAAGTTAAAAATTTTGATAATTATAAATATTGAAATCCTATATATATTTAGAATATCGTTGTAACAGCAAGCTATTACATAAATTATCTTCAATTTATAAAATTATGTAATCGATTTAATGTGGAAAACTTTTATCAATTTTAAAGTGCAACACAATCAACTAATTAAAATCGGCTTTAAAAACAGTAAAAGCCCCCTAATCAAATAATTTCAAACGTTAATATTCATTTACCAAACAATGAAGTGTGCTGTGGTATACTTAAAACACTTATTTTTAACCAGAAAGGCGGTTCGAATCATGCCCGCTAAAAAGACATTTCAAGACGATCAAGTTATCGAAAAAATCATGCACTTATTTTGGCAGCAAGGCTATTATCATACTTCCATGGACGAAATCGTAATAACTAGTGGCGTCAAGAAGCAAAGTTTATATAACGCTATCGGGGACAAGCACACACTTTACCTGCGTGCACTCCAGCGCTATCACCAACAAACTTTAATGCGTTGTACCCAAGCAATGCAACGCTTAGAGCAGGATGGTGCCGCCCCCTTAGCTATCCTGAGTATGCTCTTTAGCCACGATTTAACGACATCCGAACAACCAGCCGGTGACCTAATGGCTAACGCCGTCGCTGAATTTGGTACTACTGATACTGATGTTCAGCAAGCCGTCAGCTGGTTTTATGACGACTACCTGACCCTCATGGCTGCGGTCATCCTCAAAGGTCAAGCTAACGAGCAAATTATCAATAATCAGTCCAGTATGACATTAGCTCAGGCACTGCTAGAAGCCCGCATTGGCCTTCAAACGCGACTCCGTCAAGGCAGTCAGCCAGATATTCAAGCGCAGCAACAAGCCTGGATGGCTTTTCTAGCACGTCGTTGAACCTAAAGCAGTTAATCAGCGCATAAAATAAGCAAGCTTCTCCCGAACATTTTGGGAAAAGCTTGCTTTATTTTTTCATCTATATATAAGTCACAGTCATACTTTTGGGTCATAACTAGCGATTGACTTATAAATATTTTTGCACTAACCAGTGCTGTGCTGAGCTCGTCAATTGACTACCATAATGTTGTCGCAACCGTTGCACACCCGCGTAATGGTCAAATTCAAATTGACTTGTCAGCGTCTCACTAGCTAGCAACGCCTTAGCAAACTGTAAATCGTCAATCGTAATCTGTTGTCGGTAAGCCAAATCTTCATCGGCTATGATTCGTTGCCACTGATCCGTTAAGATGGCACTGGCCCGCTGATAACGACGGTCATGGGTTAACAAGGATTGCATATCATCTGGATTAAGTGGTGTCCCCATATTATTCATCCTCCAAGTTCAAATTAACTACATGACCGATTGCTGGCTCAATCGACAATCGATCTTCAGCCCGCGCTAACAACCAAATCACATTTGTAAAACGGTGTGACTCAACGTGCCGTTCACCACGGCCATCCGTTAAGATCAGCGCCAAGGTCGTCGCATTCGTCTTATGATGTGTTAGTAAATCATCAAAAATACTTTGATAAACGGTTCCACCACCGCCACGGCGCGTAAAGCGAATCTGCTGTGGCAAACTCACCTGATACGTTTGACCAGGCTGTAAGATTGCATCAAACGGCTTAACGGTGATGGTTGCTGCAAATAATCGGGTTAAAGTAGCCACCTGTGCCAGTAATCGTTGCAGCATCAGATCACTGATAGAACCTGAATTATCAACATAAACTTGCAAGTCCAAGCGCGTATCGCCAATTTGACCGGGTATTTCCATCCGCGCGGGTTGCCGTCGATTAAAGCGCGCGTGCGAGGCCTTAGTACCGCTCGGAATCTGACCCAGGCCCCGAACTAGTAATTGTCGCCAATCAAGCTGGGCCGGCTGCGTCATTACAGTGAGCTGAGCTCGAACATTGCCGGCCACTAACCCTCGGCCAGCTTCATTTGTTTGCTGCCAAGCATCTTTCGCCAACTGTTTTAAACGGGCAGTTGCCAAATTGGGATTCGTTAACTGTTCAGAGGCTGACCAGCCACTTGGATCATCGATCAACTGTTGCGACTTTTGGTCGCCAGGCCCTTTTGCTGGCTGCCGCTGGTCCTTATTTCGCGAAGTGGCGGTGGGCGCGCCATTCGGCTGAAGTTGCGACCGCGACTGCTGCTGTAATAATTTCAAATAACAGCCAGAATCTGCTCGTCGCGGTAGCTGGGCATCGACTAACGGCTGGACAGTCGTTAAACTGACCGCATCTTTAGGCAGACCGTCGACATACTGGTTAACGGCCAGGTCGGTCGCCAACGTCACTAACTCCGGCTGCTGCTTGACCTGATCACGATACCGAACGGGGTGTTGCCAGACAATGTGTAGTGCCACGTGTTTTAACCCCGCTTGTAAGTAAGAAAACTGTGAAAAAGCTCGAGCAATTACTGTTGGCGCATATTGTAAGACCAACTGATTATTCTGCCAAGCTAAGATAAACGGCGCCGTTAACGTCGTATTTAACTGTCTGGGAAGTCGGGTCAGCAACTCGCCATAAAATTGATCGGTGGCTAGTAACTCAATAATGGCCCGATCAATCATGGTCGCACCTGCCTGGATCGTGTCTGCTGTTGGCGTCACTAACATCGCTTGTTGCCAACGTGTGTACTCATTGGCATTGTTAATCATGATGACTCACTGCTTTCTTACTGATTTGACCAACTGGCGACCTGTTGTAAATACTGATACAAAGCGGTCACATACGGACTTTGCTTGGCAACATTTGCTGTATATAATTGCTTTAATAAGTCGCGTTCATGGCCGATTTGTTGAACCAATGCAAACTGACCATCTTGACTGAGTGTTTGTAGGAGTTGCATGAACCGACCAGCGTGCTGATCGTCCGTCAACGGATACGTGGTTGTTAGAGCCAAACAGCTTGCCAAAACCGTTCGCTTTTGAATTTCATTCATCGCCGTAAACTGCTTAAGAATCGGTGCCGGCACCACGGCCCCCACTGGTTGACTGTCATAAATCATCGCTGGTGTCAGATGAATGGCTTGTTGTTCCAAGAATTGCTCGAATACAAGCCCTAGCTCAGTACCCACATCTCCTTGAAAGATATCCAGTGCCACAGCCGTTTGTTGATGCACAGGAAGTTTTTCAATCTCATATAAATTAGCCGAAACACGCGCCCACGCACGTGGCGTCGCTGTTAAATCAGCCTGGACATCAGCCTGATTAAGCCGCGTTACATCTTCACTAATAAACTGCTGGACGAGTGGATGAATGTTTGGTCGGTTCATGCGCTCATCCACTTGTTTGGCCCAAGCAAGCCAGTCTGCCGCATCTGCTCGCATAACTAGACGCACGGTACGATCTTTGATGGCCGCATCGCCAGCAGTAACACCATACGTACTACTTTCGAATCCAGTCATACTAGCATCTGGATTTTCAGCAATGATCAATTGCACCTGTTCTGGCAATTTCAATGTGTTAATCGTCCGTTGCAAGACCAGATTCATCAATTCACTTTGAACAGCCTGCGTCCCACGATTAAATTCGTCTAAAAACCATAAAATTGGCTGCTGAGGATGCTGCTCAGCATACTGAATAATTTCAATCAACGTGTGTGCATAGCCGAATTGTACGTCAGCCAACTGGCCATAGCGCTTCGTTTGAATAAATGAGTCGCTCGTTAGTGGTGGGACTGGGATCGCTAAATCCCCCTTTTCGGACAGGCTCACAACGGTCGTGTATAATTGCGCCCCCATCCGCTTAGCAACCTCGGCTACCAAGGCCGACTTTCCAATCCCGGCTTCACCGACAATGTTCGGTACGTTCCCCGCTTTTAAAACGACCGGAACTGCTGTTAATAGAGCTTGATATGATAACGCCATTAATTAAACCTTCCTTTACTGTTCCACGTGAAACAAATTTAATTCGTTTTCAAAAACATCAGCTTACTTGTCCTAACCATTATAAAACAGAAGCCACCATTATCGACAATTAGCGTTCACAGTCACGTTAGGTCACACACCAATCATACTGACTACTATCAATAGTGACTATGCAAAAATAAAATTTTTATTTATTATAGTTTTAACAATCCACAACTGCCATAAAACGTTTTTATACCAACGTTTTACCAGTATCTTATCCATTAATATAATTATAAAAATCTTATCAGAAATATTCACAAATCAAACAAATTCCGTCGTTTTCACGAGCAGGTATTGTAAAATAGGTTAAGTTAGCAATTATTCAAAAAGGGAGTGTGCAACTATGCGCAAGTATCTCGCCGAATTTCTCGGCACATTTATGTTAGTTTTCTTAGGGACTGCAACCGTTGTGATTGCTAAGGGTGACGTCCTCGCTATTGGGTTAGCCTTCGGGTTAGCGATTACCGTTTCGGCCTATGCCTTTGGTGGTATTTCTGGTGGTCACTTTAACCCCGCCGTTACGACTGCGATGTTAATCAACCGTCGAATCGATGCCGCCGATGCCATTGGCTATATCATCGCCCAAATCATTGGGGCCATCGTTGCTTCCGCAGCAGTTAAGTCGTTTGTTAGTGCATTAGGCTTATCCGCAACATCGCTTGGTCAAACCGATTTTCCAAAAATCGGCAGTGATATGGCCTTCTTTGTAGAAGCACTAGTCACATTCTTATTCTTAATGGTTATTCTGAACGTTACTAGTAATGACCATGGTAACGCAGACTTTGCTGGTTTGACCATTGGGGTGACCTTAGCATTCTTGATTATTGTCGCTCTCAACTTAACGGGCGGTTCTTTGAATCCTGCCCGTTCAATCGGCCCCGCTATTTTTGCTGGTGGTAGCGCCTTATCACATCTATGGGTCTACATCTTAGCACCAGAAGTCGGCGCCATCTTAGCCGCATTCTGTGCTCGGGTTATGGGATCAGAAGACTAGTTAGCAATTGACAGTCGTACCATTAACCACGATCAATTTGATACTGAAACATGATTAATAAAACAGCGGTACCGTGATGATTTTATGGCTTGGAATCATCACGGTACCGCTGTTTTTCGTATGCTTATATTTTAGGCAGTCTCAATTAGACGAATCTACGTTGCCAACTTCTCATGACGCATGGCCCTATAGCCTAACCCTACGCCAAGTTTTACTTGCGTCGCCAATGCGTGTACCAGGAATGGAGCGTTCCAATCAATAGGCCAATAATGACGACAACTGCTGAAACATAGCCAAAAATACCAATGTTTGTAATCCAACTATTATCAGGATGGCTTTGAACTAGTAGTGATGATCCAACAATCAGCGCTGCCAGAATAACGGACAGTACAATCTTATTGACCATCGAATCAATCCGATCAATAAACATCTTGCGGTGTGCAAAGACCAAGTTGACCCGCGTCTGACCATTCTCAAACGTATCTAGAGCTGATAATAAGCGTGACGGAATCTTCGGGGCATCACGCAGGCTTTGAAGGCTAGACAACATGCCATCTTCCAGTTCATTGCGCCAATTAAAATTCTCGCGGATGTACTTGCGCGCAAACGGCCGCGCCACGTCCATCATTGATAAGGTTGGGTCGAGCGTCTCCACAATACCTTCGATCGTTCCAAACGCCTTACCTAACATGGTAACCGCTGGATTCATTTGAATATTATTACTGCGACAAACCTTGACCATTTCAAACAACAAGCCTTGAAAATCAATGTCGCCCAGTCCCGAATTATAATACTGACTTAAAAATGGTGCTAACTCACTAAAGAACGCTTCTTCATCAACCACGCCAGTTCGGTTTGAAATCGCTAAGATTGCTTTGCCGACTTGATGGGTATCTTCGGTTGTCACTGCCACGACAACATTAGCAATTCCTGCCATCAAAGCTGGACTGATCTCACCCATCATGCCAAAATCCAGATAAACTAACCGGTATGGTGGTAACTGCCGTTTGCCAATTTTCCCGCCATGCTTGGGAACCGTATCGTGATACCCAATATCATCTGGTTGCAATTCCCGCAATAAGATATTCCCTGGATGAGGATCAGCGTGAAAAAAGCCATCTTCAAAAACCTGCTTCAAGAAATTTTGCACCAAGACATGGGCCAAATAGCGGCGTTCGTCATCATACTGGTGATTTCCGTCTTCATCGGCCGCAAGCATTTGCGCCATAAAATGCTGAATCGTCGTTCCCGGCATATACTGGTTAACAAGCACTTTTTGCGTACTATACTTCGCATAAACCCGGGGTACCCGAATAATATCGTCCGCATTATTCAATCGGTAAAACCGTAATCCATTTTTTACCTCAATACTGGTATCCAATTCATTGAATAGTGACCGTTTGATTTCACCAACCATTTCGCGCAAATCAACAACTGAAGATTCCGGAATATATCGCAATAGGGGTAACGCCCGCTCAAATAATGAAATATCTAGGGCCACCTCGGCGTCAATACCCGGATGCTGCACCTTCACCACGACCTTCTGCCCATTGAGCAGCGTCGCATGGTGCGTCTGGCCCATTGATGCTGATGCAAACGGTCGCTCGTCAAACTGGGCAAACATTTCATTGATTGGCTTCCCTGTCTGCTGCTCGATCGTTTGCTTGACCACACTAAAATCATCGGCCCGGACATTATTTTGCAATTTCTTGAATTCGTTAGCAAATTCTGGCTTAACGATATCTGTACGTGAAGAAAGAATCTGGCCAATTTTAATAAACGTCGGTCCAAGTTCTTCAAACGCCGCGCGCACTTGATCAGGATTTTTCTGACGTGCAAGGTTGCTCAAAACGTTATAGCGCCGCAAGACACTGACAATCGTCCGAAAACGGGTATGGCGGTTCTGATTCACTTGCCATTGGGGCCTTTCCTCATTGTTGTTGGTCATCAGCGGACCCTCCTCACAAATTTCCTTATTACAGCTATTATCCATCTTTATTTAAGAATCCGCACTAGCTAACTAACTTTTTTTGAAAAAAGATTGACAAATACTAATCGCGGTTGTAAATTAGAACCACATTAAAAATCGATTAACAAACACGCCGATGAACAAAGTAAACCTTCTGGAAATGCCTAGAGAGTGTCAGTTTGGTGCAATGGCATCATGACCAGATCGTTGAAAATCAGTTCTGAGTGGCAGTGACGAGCTTGATGTTAGTTGCTGTTGGTTGCTCCCATTATTGAGCCGAAGTATCGCAAGTGGCCGGCCACTTGCCGTACTTTTTAAGGTGATTCGTCGTAAGGCAGTCACAAAGCTAAGGTGGTAACACGTGTTCAAACGTCCTGGTTTCTGAGTCTAACTCAGATATCAGGACGTTTTTTGGTTAATCGCAACTTTTATTTAATGATTATTGTCTCAATCAAATAAGGGAGTGCTGTTGATATGTTAAATCGAGTTCAAAAGCGAAACTTAACCAAACGTGATTACGTCACCTTAAGTTCAATGATTTTCGCCTTATTCTTCGGGGCTGGCAACCTCATTTTTCCACTTCACTTGGGTCAGCTAGCGGGCGGTCACTGGGGGATTGCTGCGGCCGGCTTTCTCATCACGGCGGTTTTATTGCCCTTACTATCGGTTTTAGCCGTCTGTGTCACTAAATCTAAGGGCGTTTATGACATTGGTAAACCACTAGGCGCAACCTTTGCCGTTGTCTTCATGGTTCTCATACACTTTACAATTGGCCCCTTCTTTGGAACACCACGGACAGCCACCGTATCATTCACCGTTGGTCTGGCACCGTTTTTCCCAGCAAAGTATCAATCACTCGCATTACTGCTGTTTTCCGCCGCATTTTTCGGACTCGCCTACTACTTGTCCGTTGAACAGAGCAAAATTATGGCTCGGGTCGGCAAATTATTAAATCCATTATTTTTGCTATTATTAGTCGCCATCTTCGCCGTAGCTTTCAGCAGTCCGCTAGCTCATGCCGGTAGCACCAGTGCAACTGCTGCCTATCAGACCGCAGGCTTTACCAATGGTTTCTTGCAAGGCTACAACACGATGGACGCCTTAGCTGGGTTGGCGTTAGGTGTCACTATCGTCACTGCCGTTAATTTCATGGGCCAAACCGACCCGAACAAAGCCGCGTGGGTGACCGCCCGAGCTGGCTTCTTCTCAATGGCCTTTGAAGGCTTGATTTACGTGCTCTTAATCTTGTTAGGCGCGCAATCGTTAGGTCAATTCAAATTATCCGATAACGGCGGGGTCGCCTTTGACCAAATCGTTAACCACTACATGGGTAATGTCGGACAAGCCATTTTAGCCGTGTTGATCATTACCACTTGTTTGACCACCGCTATCGGGCTCGTCGCCGCCTTCGCTCAGGACTTCCATAAGCACTTCGGTTTCTTGAGTTACAAAGCCTGGTTAAGAATCACGTGCCTCGCCTCATTTTTAACTGCTAATGTGGGATTAAATCAGATCATTGCATGGTCCACCCCCGTCCTGATGTTCCTTTACCCGTTAGCCATGGCACTAATCTTCTTATCGATCCTTTCGCCACTCTTCCACAAGTCAAGTGTCGTCTATGTTTGGGTCGTCGTCTTCACCGTCGTCCCCGCCGTCTTTGATATGGTTGCCGCTTTCCCCGCCGTTGTTAGCCAAAGTACTTTCGGCCAAGCAATGGCGCATGTCCAAAGCTTCTTACCACTTGCCAGCAGCGGAATGGATTGGTTAGTCCCTGCGCTAGTTGGTGCCGTCTTTGGCACGGCCCACTACTTGTTGTTACAGCGGGCAAAGACCAGCACTGGCATGGAAGTACCGATGAAACGCTAACCCGTACCGTACTTGTTAAACAATTTAATGAATGCCAAATAAGCACTGCCCACTATTTTGTGAGCAGTGCTTATTTGATACCTCAAGTCTAACACGAACAATTATCGCAATGAGTCGGCGTTGTCATGACCGACAACTCCAATCTATTTGAATGTTACTTTCATTGCTGATTGACCATGCTGTACTTCTGTTGACCAATCTTCAGTGTGTGCTGTAACGCGACCAGGTTGCGTAAAGAAAGTAACAACCACATCGTCATAACCACTCTGTTTGATCAGATCACGATCAAAGGTCATCAGTAAATCACCAGCGTGTACGACTTGCCCATCTTGATAATAAGTCGTAAAGCCAGCACCACGGAGGTTAACCGTCCCGATTCCCACGTGAATAATTGTTTCAAGACCGTCAGCTGACACGATTCCTAACGTATGTTTAGTTGAGAACGTAAACCGAATCGTCCCATCGAATGGCGCATAGAGGCGACCATCACTTGGCCTGATGGCGAAACCAACTCCCGGTAAGCCTTGTGGCTGTGCGGCACTTTTGACATCCGCTAATGCGAGCGGTTGACCGCTTACTGGTGCTAAGATTTCAGTGGTCAGAATGTCAGATGCAGGCGTTACCGCAACATCCGCTGCTTCCCCTGTTGCCAATTTGGCCTGTAACTCTTCAACAATTTCGGCATGTTTCTTTTCGGTAATGGTTACTTTGAATGTAAAGACTAACAATGACAAGATTGCACATGCTAACGGCAAGTAAAACGCTAAGAGTTCAAACGTATGAATATTACTTGCAGTCATATCGGCGGCCGTTGCACTACCAGTCATACCAGCAACTAAAGCAATGGCACCGACGATACCGTTGGAAAAGGCACCAGTAATTTTGTCGAGCATCGGCCGAACGGCAAGCACCACCGCTTCATTACGATTGCCATTCTTCAATTGACCGTATTCAATGGCATCGGTCATTGATAGGACCGTGACTAATTGGGCAAAGTTAATATTGAAAAGGACTAATCCGATGATCAATAAGGTCAAATTCGTCTGCGCAACAATAAAGATAATATAGGCTAAAATCATTGAGCATTGACCGAGTGCAAAGAGCACTTTCCGTGGAATAAACCGGTTCAAGATTGGATATAGTGGTGACGTCACAAAACCGATCACAGTTGCGACCGCCCCAGCAATCCAAAATTCACTAGGTTTACCAATCACGAATTTAAAAAGATAGAATAGAACCCCGTTGGTTGTCACGTATGCTAATGAATAGAATAAGTAACCCAGACTGACCCACATAATTTGGTCATTCTTGATAATGCCCATAAAGACACCTTTGATCGTCGTCTTTTGTTTGGCTGCTTCCCGAATCGCATTGTGCTTCTCACTGGTTCCAAAGGCGACAAATAGTGCAGAAATGACTGCCACAATACCGACAATAACGGCAAACGCTAGCCAGCCTTGTGGACCTTGGGTATGCTTACCAGTTGCGATAAAGGTAAAGTACGTGGTAATTGGTACAACGACCATTGTCAGGCCGTTCCAACCGATCGTCCCAGTAAAACTGCCAAGAGCCGTGAAAATTCCCCGGGCATGACTATCTTCACTAATCGCTGGAACCATGCCCCAATACGAGACATCTGTTAACGAATAGAAGACATCCAAGATAATAAATAAAATCACAAAAACAATTGCAAATAAAATCCAGTTTACCTTTGCTAATCCAAAGATTCCTGAGAAAATAACGACTAATAAGACCGAACTGATAATACTCCCAATGACTTGCCAAGGCTTAAACTTGCCCCAACGTGTTTCCGTATTATCAACAATATTGCCTAAGATTGGATCGACAACGACTTCCGCTAAACGAATCACCACCACCAGTCCTGTGATTAAACCAATCAACCGATTGGCGATAGCTGGTGCAACGCCGCTAAACATCCCACTAGTGACAAAGACAATAAAATAGGTACTCAACGCACCATAGAATGCCGAGTGTCCTAAGTTACCTAATCCAAAGGCAACACCTTCATTAATTTGATGCCATGATAACTTTTTCTTGGTTACTGGTTGTTGTTCAACATTTTGTGCCATTAATTTCACCCCACTTAATTATTTATTCATCATATAGACTTGAACACCATAGCTGGCCAAGTCTTGCTTGCCACTGACCACTTGATTCTCAAAAATCTGCCGTAACGGCACTTCAAGTGTCACCGTCGTTGGTCGATGACTAAAATTGATCACGAAGTAATAGCGCGTCGTCGCATTCTCTCTAACTTGAATACTTACCTTGGCATTCGCTTTGATCACTGGCAAGGCCGGTTTAAGTGCCAAACTTGTGGCAAGCCGTTCATAGAAAGCATCCAAGAAGTCAGTATCGGTCCGCGCAGCCAAATAATACGCCGCTCCCTGGCCCAATTGATTGAGCGTTACAGCCGGCGTTCCAGCATAAAAGTCTTTTTGATACGTGCCGAGGACTTGTGCTGTTGTCGTCTCAACTACATCACAATAATCATTCACTTGATACGCTTGGTGATAAGCAGTCAGTGCATTATGTTGTTGCGGATATAATGTATCAGTTTCCTGAACTTTAATTCCGTAAGTTGCTTCTAAGTCAGCTAACCCATCACCTTGATAGGCTAAGAAGTCATGATCAACGACGCCCGTAATATAGGTGCCGATCAGATGGCCGCCCTGTTGCACATATGCTTTAAGCTTAGTCGCAAACTGGGCGCTCATCATGAAGTGCATCGGATCAATCACCAAATCATAGGCCGTCAAATCATCAGTAGTCGCAATAATTTCAACTGGAATATCATGTTTCCAGAAATACTGGTAATGTTCTTGAATCGTGCGCCAATACTTTTTAGTTTCGTTAGCGTAGTTGCGGGCATCATCTAACCCCCACATGTTGTCATAATCAAAAACAATAGCGACTTTAGCTGCAGTTCTGGTCGTTCCATGCGCGGCCTGTAAGCTTTGTAAGTCCTGACCAACTTTTTGAACGTCCTTAAATGCCCGCGTATTTGAGCCACGATGGTTGGCAATGACGGCGCCATGAAACATTTCAGAAGCTCCTAATGATTGATGTAGTTGGAAATACAAAACTGAGTCGGCACCATGGGCAACCAGTTGCAAGCTCCCCATTTCGTGCATGCCTGG
The DNA here is from genome assembly GCF_055413545.1 of Lactiplantibacillus sp. 3062. Taxonomy (NCBI): domain Bacteria; kingdom Bacillati; phylum Bacillota; class Bacilli; order Lactobacillales; family Lactobacillaceae; genus Lactiplantibacillus; species Lactiplantibacillus sp. 3062. The sequence continues at coordinate 629,724 of NZ_JBVAYE010000001.1, read as the reverse complement.
TCGTTTGGCACGATTATATGGGTGCCAATTAACCTGTGACGGTGTACTTTCCATAATCAAGTAGTTATCATGCTTGAGGCTCCGCATCACGTCATTCATCAAAGCAGTTTTCATGGCCAAGTGGGCCGTACTTTCGTAACCATTACTCCAATTAGGATATGAATCCCAACTCACAATATCGACATGCTTCGCAAACTTCTGATAATCTAAATCATAAAAGACGTGTGATTCTGATGGGTTGCCACCCATAAAATTGGCTGTCACAGGGATATTAGGTGTCAGCGCTCGTAACGGTTTAATTTCATTATCAAAAAAGTCAATCGTCCGGTCTGTTACAAAACGATGCCAATCCAGGTTAAGTCCCATTACATTCGTATCACCCAGCGGCGACGGTGCCTGAACCTGATCCCAACTTGTATAATCGTGACTCCAAAAAGCACCACAGTAAGCATGGTTCAAATTGGCTAACATTTGATACTTTTTTTGAACCCAATGACGAAAGGCTTGCTGGCACAAATCACAGTAACAAGCACCGCCATATTCATTAGAGATATGCCATAGCAGCAAGCTTGGTCGTTGACCGTAACGTTCCGCCAACTTCTGGTTAATCATTTGAACCTTTTCTCGGTAAACTGGCGATGTGTAACAGTGATTATGTCGCTCGCCGAATTGATTTCGCTGTCCGTGTTCATTGACACGTAACACTTCTGGATATTTCTCAGCTAACCAGCGTGGACGAGCCCCGCTTGGCGTCGACAAAATGATCTTAGTCCCTTGGGCTTCGGCACGATCGAAAATTTGATCTAACCAGCTAAAATCATACTGCCCCTCAGCAGGCTCTAACTTGTCCCAAGCAAAGATTCCCAATGTCACCGTATTTAACTTAGCAGCCTTAAACGCTTTAAAATCCTGCTTAATCACCTCGGGTTGGTCAAGCCACTGGTCTGGATTATAATCACCACCATGCAAAAATTCTGTTGTCTTTAATGGATTGGACATTCAAACGCACCCTCACTTCTATCAACTTAATTACGCTTTAACAACTCTTATGATAAGCGCTTTCATTTACGAATGTAACCCGTTTTACTAAAATAATTACTAAATATCAGTAAACACTATTTACGTTTTGTTTATATTCATTACTGCTTTTATTAGCGCTAATGAAAGCGTATTATTATAAGTGAAGCTTTTTAACTCTGGTAATCATCTGTTTAGTAACTTGTTTGACGAAAGGAGTCTTCCACTGTGCCGACTATTCGTGAAATTGCCGCTAAAGCGGGCTATTCACCGGCAACCGTCTCACGGCTGTTGAATAATGATCCGTCATTTTCAATCTCGGATCACGCTCGCAAAAAAATACTACAAACTGCTCAAAACTTGAATTACGAACAACCAAACACCACTCACGGCCTTGCCTATCAGGTAGCTACAATCTTCGCTGTCCAACCAAAACAAGAACTTGAAGATATTTATTTCAGTAATTTGCGTCAGAGTCTCGTTGAACACGGAAAACAGGCTAATTTAAAGCTCACCTTTTATCCGGATATCGACCACATTCCCCACGACATCGACGGTGTGATGGCAGTTGGCGAATTCGATTCTGATGCGCTCCATAAATTGCGCCAGCTAACACCCCACAGAATCTTCGTTGATTCCAATCCAGACCCGCATCACTTCAATTCGGTACAGCCTAACCTCCAAGCAATTACCGAACAAGCCATCGATCAATTGATAGCCGCAGGTGATACGCCCATTGGTCTCATTAACGGCGGCTACTGGAATAAAGATCAACAAGTCACCCATCAACAAGATCCGCGTCAAAAATACTTTGAAAGTCGACTACGCGAGTTACAACTATTTGATTCGCGGTTTCTATTCATCGGTGGTGAATTCTCCGTTGCAAGTGGCTATCGCTTGGGACAACAAGTCGTGCAATCGTTGAGTAAACAAGCATTTCCCAAAGGGTTCTTAGTCGGTTCAGATCCGTTGGCCGTGGGTGTCTTACAGGCTTTCAATGAAAACAAAATCACAGTCCCCACTGATACCGCAATTATTAGTATTAACGATATCGACATTGCGCGCTACGTTTCACCACCATTGACGACTTTCCACATTGACACAGACGACTTAGCCGCACAGGCTATCACAACATTGAAAGATACGATTATTTTTGACCGTCCACAGAAGCGCATGGTATTAGTTGATGCTAAATTAATTTATCGGAAAAGTTTTGTGAAACCGACGAATAAATCATAGTTTGACACAAATCAAAGACACTTTTGGTATGCACTTGCTTCAACAAGCGCATACCAAAAGTGTCTTCTAAATTAACCCATTAAAATAATGACGGCTACACTGGGACCACCGCAGTTCCATTAGGTTCCAAAGATTGTCTTTGCCCATCCACAATCAATGTCCCACCAGCTCGGCTAGCAGTGACTGATAGTTGGTGTTGATCTTTTACGACAGTCACGGTACCGCCTTTAATGGGTAACACGGTGTGTAAATGATGAAATTCTGATAACTCAGGCTTGATCTCAAAAGTCTGGTATCCTGGAGCCGTGGGCCGTAATCCTACAAAATGACGACCTAATAAATATATCGGACTGGCTCCCCAGGCATGGCACAGGCTCTTACCATAGGGATCACCATACATGGCATACATATCCTTGCCATGCTGCGACGGATCGAATTCTTCCCAGAAGGTCACGGCCCCGCGATCTAACATGCCGCCCCAATAGTCTAATAAAACTTGGTAAACACGGTGTTGTTCCCCCAGCTTACATAAAGCATCTTGTTCAAAAAACTTAAAATACGGCGTGGTAATTTGAGTAATCGCATTATTCAACAAAACATTCTTTAAAATTAATTGTTGTTTGTTCTCATCAACAACGTCAAACAAAATGGCAAAAATATTAGCATGACGAGTAACGTGCCGCTTACCCGATTCATAACTATCAATAAATGCTCCTTGTTCATCATCCCAAAAGTATTTCATTAAGTTCTTAAACAACTGGTCATACTTCGCTTGGTAGCCCGCCACATCTTTGCCTAAGACCTCACCACAAGTCATAATTGTCTTGTAATCTTCAAGTAATAAGATTTGTTCAGCCGCCACGGTACCCTGTTTATCCATTTCTGACCAATCGACAAAGATCCAGTCATTTTTCCGACCATAAATAAAACCATGCTCATTTGTCTGTTGAATAAAGTATTGCACCATACTCTCTAACTTAGGGTAAATAATTTTGAGAAATTCACGGTCACCCGTCATCTGGTAATGATTTAGAACACCAATCACCCACAACATGGAATAGTCGACAATCGTATTCATATGTTGCTTAATATCATCTTGCCCACGCAACGCTAATAACGTCCGTTTATCAATATCTTCATTGAAGAAAGAATATTGATTGATAAAATTAGCTTGGTACGCGTCACCAGCCCAAATCCACCGATCACGTTTGATCCCATCGATAAAGAACAAGTCACTGCAAAGGTTTAACGTTTCCGTCGCTACATTCCAAATTTGATTGATCAACTTATTATCAGAGGTAAAACTGGAGGGATTATTTTTAGGAATATATTCGTGCATAGCAGTTAATTCAATGTCACCTAACTGACAATGAGGCACAAAGACATATCGAAACGCACGTTTACGAACCTTTGTTGTAGCTGTAACGTCCGACTGCTTGTAATAACACATCTCAACATCCCGTGCTTCAGTTTCGGACTCCCCGTAACATAGTGTAACTGGCCCATTCGTTTTGACTGTGACAGTTCCATTCACAGCGCGACCAAAATCATATAAAACGCCACCATCAACTGCTTGTTGTGCTTTGGCCACTACTTTTTCTGTCCGATATTCAATCACATTAGGATCCTGGTTACGGTCAGTGTAGAGAATATCGTGACCAGCGGGTAATGTGGTGACAAAATTGCTAGCTAGCCAACCACTATCAGATTTGATAATCTCACCAACAATATAAATTGTCGGCAATCCCTGAACGTTACCAACAAACACTTGAATATCAGTCGCACCCGCATCACAATTAATCGCATGATTTAAGCGATACTTAGTGCCATTAACATCAACATAGCCCGTTCCTTTGGCGAGTACTGTAAATTGTGTGGATTCTTTTAAATCATAGTGCCGTTTAAAATTAACATTACGGTTGCAATCATCAATATACCAATAGGCAGGCCAACCCATCCCACGTTCTTCACGTTTAAAATTTTGTAACATTCCTTGGTGGATTTCAAAATCACCAGGATACCATAACCAAACAGCCTCTTTTGACATGAGCATTATCCTCCTTGATTTTAAATAAATAAGCCCGGCAATGCCCGGCTTACATTTTTAATTCTTAGTAATATTAATCAATTTGTTAAGAAACCGCTTTCATCGTTAGGTCTTTTAAACCGGTCTTCTTAATAATAGCGACAATGATCACTGCACAGGCACCGAATAGCACCGTACATCCAACCATAATCCATAATAAGAGTTGCGGCGAATATCCCATTAATGTTGGCGTTACTAGTGAGAAAGCAGCGGTCAGCACCCGAACTAAGCCATAAGAAAAACCCGTCATCGTTGCCCGTGCATCCACTGGATAGAAAGTCTGACTCCAAATTTTATAAAGGGCCTCACCACATAATACTGTGCTACCAGAGTAGAAAATATAAACAACGGTGAAAATCTGCCAGTCATCACTAAAGATCCCTGCAGTCACAAAGGAAAGCAATGCTACGGCAATACCTAAATACATCACTCGGTAGCGATACCTAGTGTCTGAAACCTTTAAATAGATCAGGTTAACTAACAGACACACGATATTGGCAATTAATGCCACGATTGTCGAATAGGCTTGCGTACGGCCATCAACAGTCACTAAGAAATAGTTAACAAATGACCCCCACGTATTGGCCGGCAAATTCCAAAATAGATAAAAAACAGTTAGTAGAATCATTGGTACTAACAAACCACCTGTTCGCAATAGCTGACCTAATCGATACTTCTTAACCGATTGACCGTTAGATGCACAGTCCACATGTTCATGGTCAACTAAGTCTGTTTCAATCTGTTTAAAACGCTTTGAAAAGACCCGCACGCACCAATTAATAATCGCCACTAATCCAATCCAACCAAATAAGGCTGCCGGGCTTCCCATACCACTGTTAGCAGTTATAAAACCAATAAACTGTGACAACAAAATGCCCATCGTCCAAAAAATCTGAGTTGAAGAAATTGCCCGACCATAAACTTTACTAGACATCCGTTCCGAAATAACCGCCAATGACGTTGGTAAATCAGCACCAGAGGCCAAACCAGCAATCACAACACCAATAATCAATATCGTCGTATTTTGTGCAATCGCAATAATAAACGAGCCAATCGCGACAAAAAAGATATCAGCATTAAACACCGCGACCCGGCCAAATTTATCCGACAGCCAGCCGCCCACAAATGAACCAATTGCAACCGCGACCGTCAGCATAGTACTTAGTAGTCCGACCATCCAGCTATTCAGTGCTAAATATTTTGTCCAGATAGGTAGCGCTACTCCCAGACTAACGAGCAACGCTGCATCCATATAGGAAGCTAGACCAGCAACAATTATTAAGAGTACGTTTGCTTTACTCAGCTTTACTTTTTCGTCAACCATCGCAGACACTCCTCCTAAACGAGGTACTTATTAATCAAGTACACCGGTGTACAGCTCCAAGCATGACAATAACTATTTAAAATGGGACTCCCATACGGCGAATAATCAGGTTGATTAGGATCAAATGCTTCCCAATAAGTATCCGCACCTAGCGTAATCATTTTGCCCCAGTAATCTTTCATTAATTGGACGGCCTCTTGCTTTAAGCCTGCTTCAAATAATGCTTCCGTAATATGGTGATACATATACGGCGTTGCAATACCAGTAATTGGAAACAGTTTCGTGACGGTCGTTTGCATAAGCGCCGTGGTTTGCTCAGGATCCAAAACATGTGCTAGTGTCATCCACACTTGGCTTGCCACATTAACTTCACGCTGATCCCCTGAGACAAATAACCCCGATTGCGAATCAAACAATTGAGTTTTAGCGTACTGGTTTAATTTACGCAGTATCGCTGTATAGGTCTCTAAGCTTGTATCATTAACCAGTTCCGCAAGCGTAATAAATTGTTTTAGCGTATAAATAATAATGGCCTGCCCAGCCGTTTCTTTGTCAAAATCATTTGACCAGTCGATGAAAACCGGATTTTCTTCAGTCAATTTCAATTTACCTTCAGAAGTAACTTGTGCCAACGCCAAATCCATTTGCTTTTTAGCAACACGATATAAATCATTCAAAACTGTTTTATCAGAACTAAACGCCTCATAATCAGCCAAAATTGAAATAAAGAATAGACTGTAATCAAACAAGAAGGTGTCATCTGGAACTGCCGTTGGTTTAGTAAAAACATTGGCAGGAATCCGGCCAGCCGTTGTAGGCATCGCACCGAACAAATACAGACACCGCTTGACCAGATCTGTATCTTTGAACGTTGCATAATTGGCCAATGCTTGTAGCCGAAGATCACCAATCCATAATCGCCGATCGCGCTTTGGTCCATCTTCAAAGACATCCTGCATACAATCAGCTAATGTTTTCAAGCCAACCTCATAAATCCGTTGTAATTGTGCATCGGCTAATTCCGGTTGATGCACTGTCGCAGTGTCTACCGCACTTGTCGCCGTGACCACTGGATTGCTAAAAACAGCTCGCCATTTTGGTGACGTATCAACAACTGTGATCTCAGCATAACGAAAACTATAGCGTCGTGGTAACGTCAGCGTGGTTGGCAGCACATCTAAGTGAACAGTTTCTTCTTGAATCCAAGATTTGCTCAACCAACCGTCGTAATCTTCACTCTTGCGTGCTAATTCTGCAGGCATTTCAGCAAACTTAATCTTAAAACATAGTGGTGCATCCATTGGTGAACCAACAGCGTTAATATTAATACTAAATTGACCAACCTGATGATCGCCAAAATCTATGATAATTTGGTCGTCACGTTTCAACTCATAACTTGATAATCGTTCAATAGGTGCAATTTGTTTAACACCCCATCCTTCAAGGTATTGCGTATCACGCTCGAGCGCCACAATCGATGCCGCCTTAACTTGGGTTTCTTTCAGTATTGGCCGATAGCTTGCCGACTTGTCTAATAATGCTTGATTATGCCGAAATTGAACATCATTATTGATCTGAAAAGTAAACGCCATCTCTTCCACTCGCTTTCTAAATACTTTGTTTAAAAGTTATTAATACCATGTTTCTTTTCCAATCGCATCATTGTCAGCCCTGCTACAAAGCTAATAAAGACAATGGCAGCGAACCCAAACATCGTGTTACGAATTGCTGATGGCACAACTAACGCAGGTGTAATTAAGGCAAATAGGCCACAACATACCCGTGAAAAGCCATTAATAAATCCTTGAACTGATGCCCGAACTTCAACTGGAAATGCTTCCTGTGTCCAAACTTTATACATCGCTTCACCAGCAATATTATTCCCAATGTTGTAACAGCCAATCGTGATGACAATTGGCCATAACGAATGACTACTCATTGCTAGTCCGAGCATTGCCAAAAATTGAACGGTAATCCCAACTAAGAAGAACTTATTACGATACTTACCCCCAGCGACTGATGCAAAAGCCATGGTTGCCAACAACGAGATAAAGTTTAGGACTATCCCAGCACCAGTTGCGAAACTTTGACTCGCATGTGCTTGAACCAGCGTAAACGTTTGAAACTGTCCGAACGTATTGGCCAGTAGATTCCAGCAAACATAGAAGATTAAAATACTGAAGAAGAATGCCATAAAGCGTCCCTTGTTGGCACCAGCGAAGACCGTCTTAATCGAGACCTTCTCTGTTGTCTGTGAAGCTGCTTCGCGATCAATACGCCGTTGTTCACCTTCTTCATGAAATGCTCGGAACTTAGTTGAAAAAGTCCGCCATGCCCAAGTAATCAAGGCAAAAATTGCTAAAATCGAAAAAACAATCCGAGCACCGGAAGCACCGGCCATTTTAGAAACAATAAAGGCACAAACATAAGACATGAAAACCCCAATTTGCCAGAAGATTTGCGTCGACGATACTAAACTAGCCGAGGTCTTATCATCCGGTGCATCATGCGAAACTACGGTTAAACTAATTGGTAAATCAGCACCCGAAGCTAACCCGGTAATGATGACGCCAATCAAAAGCATGATATAATTATTCGAGAAAACACAGATCAAGGCGCCAATCGCATAAATCAGGTTTAACCAATTAAACGATTTAACTAGACCAAAAGATTTTGTTATCTGTCCTGCTAATAGGGATCCAATTGCAATTGCAAAAGTTAGTGCACCTGAAATAATACCAACTTGACTGTTAGTAAGACCTAGTCCGTTCTGCCACACTGTAATAGTCGCGGATAAGCCAACGATAATTCCTGATCCTAGAATGGAACCAATTCCTGCAGCTACTGCTAATGGCCGATATTTTTTCACCATTGAAGTTGACGTCTCGCCGTTATTCATATGAAGAACCTCCCTTTATTTATACGAATATTGTAAGCGATTACTGTAAGGGGTACCATATCTCAACTACATGAATGATCGTGCAAAATCACAGGTTGTACTAAACGATAAATATTAAAGAAGGTTAGTATTAATGACTAGTAAATTTCTCAATTACGAATTATTTGCTCTGACACCGGTTGAGCTAAAGCAACGCCAATCACATGGTAACGTTAACTACATGGACTTAGACTATGTGAATAATCCGATTCCCCAGATGCCCCGCTCAGATTTTTTTAAGCACGGTGATATTGCTGTTACCAAAAATAATCGCTTTTCCTATGTTCCAGCTCACACGCATAGCTTTATTGAGCTTAATTATATGTATGCTGGCACTTGTACTCAGTATATTAATGGCGAAAAAGTGACCCTCCATCAGCACAACCTAATTTTGATGGATAAAGACATTGTTCAGCAAATTGAATCAACGGGCAGTAATGATATTTTGATTAACATCTTGCTCAAGAATGACTCAACGATGAACCAACTTTTCGACTATATTGCCGTTTCAACCAATGAAATCACTCAATTTTTATATAATGCATCCCACATCAATACGTTGCACAACAACTTTATTCTGTTTGACTTAACACACCAAGAAGTTGCCATCAATTTAGTTGAAAGTTTAATTATCAAGGGCCTTACAAAGAGCCGCCAACGTAATAAATCAATGGGCCTGCTGCTATCTACATTAATTCTTGAATTATCGCAATCGATTGAGCAAGAATACATTAACTTTTCTGACAATACGGACGACAATCTTTTGCCAATCATTCAGTACATCAATCAGAATTTCGCCAGCGTGACATTACGTGATGTCAGCGCCAAGTTCTCTTATAATACGAATTATCTGGGTAACAAATTAAAAGAAGCGACGGGCAAGACCTTTAAAGAACTTGTTGACCGCCGCCGAATTTCTGCTGCCCAAAATCTGATGATCAAAACTAACTGTACACTCGCTGACATTTGCGACATCATCGGATATCAAAACACCTCATCACTCTTTCGTCTGTTTAAAAAATACCTAAAGACCACCCCATCCGAATATAAACGAAAAGTTAGTGGCCCACTCAAGCAGTAAAATTGACCGCTGCGACAAACGTCATATATCTCACTAAACTAAAACAACAAGTGCACTCAGATTAGAAATTTCCGAGTGCACTTGTTGTTTTAATTTAAGACCATTCTTAGTATCACGACTAACAATAATTGATCTATTTGGTTAGTACTTCCAGGAACACCTGTGCCATCATCTCAGCATCATCTTGAATTGACGCTTGCATGTAAGCATCCTGCTGTGCCTGGGTATAGTTGATGTCAAAACCATGCTGCCAAGCCAAAACCTCAGTAAACAGCCGCGTCGTGCGGCCATTACCTTCCCGAAACGGATGAAACATGTTGATTTCGGTGACAACTTGTCCCAACGCCTGTGCAAGCTGTTCCCGATCATTCGGTAACATCGCAAAATTATCGAGTTGGCGTTGAATATCCATCTCAGCATTACCAAATAAAGCCACCGGGTGGAAAAACGTCACCACGCCATTCGCAGTCTTGTTGAAATCAACTTCGCGATAGTGACCGGCCCAGTCGTAAATTTCACCGAGCAAAAACCCATTGATCAATTTTAGCTCTCCAATTTGACGTCCTGTCAATTGATGAGAGTCTGGCAGAAGATAGTGATTGCGGGATAATTGCTGTTGCCGTTGCGTACTCACTTTGTACTCAATTTTCTGCAAAGTAGCCGCTTCAGTAATGCCTAAGCGATTTTTCAAAATACCGTTTGGTTGTAGGTAGTCCGCCCATACCTTTCTCATTCGGCTTTACGATTGGTCGAAGTACGTATTCTTGCTAGCATCTCTTGTGCGCTAATCGGGCCTTCGTCATAGAAGCGACGAGCGTCTTGAACATCTTCCTTAGTCGGCTCAAAACCCTCATACATATTGCTGATAATTGCATTCATGGTCGCCCGGTATTCCTCTTGATTCCGAAACTGCACACCCATGATGGTGAACTTCTGATCATCGTGTTCTAAATACATAATCGTATTCTCCTCCTCGAGGTTTGTCAGTGCGGTATATACCGCATCGTCCGTAGCCAAAATCTGAATCAAACGTACCGCGGTGCCACTTGGTTGGTAGTCCGCTTGTTCCCAGTGCTGCACCGTTCTAACCGAGGTGTTGAGTAACTTTGCCAGCTTTGCCTGACTAATTTGGTAATGTTGCCGAATCTCCTTAAGGATTGTGGCAGTTGTTTTCATTTTCATCACCTCACTCACAATTATACCCTTGAAGGGTACAATTGTCGTTATTATGGCCTCACACCTTAGCAAAACAGACCAACTAATCAGAAAGTAGTAGCATGACCAATCAACCCATTCACGTGCGCTATTCAATACCAACCAGTGCCCATCAAAGTCATGCACCACTTTTTAACAATCGGGTGGCACATTAATTAATTACGATATTTCTGCCAAATTTCACGAACACTCGATGATTTCATTTGGTGCTTTCACGTTCTACCAACGTCGTTCCCAGTTCAATGCGCTGGGCTGCTTGACGATCATCTTGGAATCGGCTCACCAACAAATCGATGGCCGTCTTTCCCATCAGTTCAGTCTCAACATTGACCGAGCTAATCTCTGGATACACATATTCGGCCAGCGTCGTGTTATTGAAACTAAACAACTTGACCCGCTGTGGCACAGCAATATCAGCTTGCTGTAACGCTTTGAGCGCACCGGCTGCCATCGGATCATTAGCGATAAAGAAAGCGTGTGGTAAGCGGTCACCTAACATTTCAATGGCCCGTTTCATCATCAGATAACCAGATTGACTAGTGTAATCACCAGCTAATACATACTCAGCATGATAGGCATGATGCCGCTGCAACGCCTGTTCAAAGCTTTGCTGACGTTGGTTGGGAATCTCCACCTGCTGATCAGTGGACCACTCTTTGCCATAAATCATGCCGATATCTCGGATACCACGCCGCCAAAAATAATCAACGACGCGGTTAGTAGCAAACGTAAAATCAGTCACCACACTGCTGAATCCCTGAGCAAAGTGATCGTCATCAACAAAAACAAGCTGGCTTGACAAACGACTCAACTGTTGTACTTGAACAGGGCTAAATTTTCCCACCGCCACGATTGCATCAATATCATCGCCAACCTGATCTAAATTATTCTGGAAGATACTAGTCGTCGTAAAACCACACACTTGAGCTTGATGCTCAATTCCTTTACGAATCGCTAAATAATATAAGTCATCATGTTCTTGAATCTTAGAGTACCACTGAATCACAGCGATATTTTTCCGCATTAGCGCCTTTATATGCTGACGTTTACGCTTACTGTACCGCAGCTCGCCAGCAATCGTAAACACGCGCTTGCGTGTCTGCTCGCTCACTGATAGTGTCTTGTCATAATTTAAGACCCGCGATACCGTCGCCAATGAGACATCTGCTCGTTGCGCAATATCTTTTAACGTTACGGCCATCGTCATTCCTCTTTTCTCTTAATTAGCACTGAATAACAAACGTGGGGCAACTGGGCGTGACACTATTCACCAATCATGACTCGTCGGTAAATCGCGTCTGCAACACCCCGTTGCCCCACGTCTTCATTTGATTAACAACTTAATCGTGCATTGCTGCGACAAAACGATCAAAGGCTGCCTCACCAGCGTCATCCCACTTAAAGACCCCAGCATCGGCCAGAACCCGGGCAAAGACGTTGCCGACCGCCGTATCAATGACAGTCGTCACATTGTCAGCGGTGATGGTATTAGTGGCCTTCAATTGATCAGCCCATGCTTGATGCATCGCGACCATTTGATTAGGCTGATCCAACAAGTATTTGCCGACTTCAGCTAATTCGGTCTTCAACCGGGCTGGTAAAATGGCCCGGCCCATCACTTCAATCAAGCCAATATTTTCCTTCTTGATATGTTGAACATCCTGATGTGGATGGAAGATGCCATCTGGAAATTCAGCAGACGTCTGATTATCACGCAAAACGATATCTAATACGTAGTCATCGCCAACTTTGCGTGCAATCGGTGTCGTTGTGTGATGACGTGTGCCATCCGTATAAGCACGAACATCCACACTCTCGTCCGAATAATTCTTCCACGTCTCATGAATCTTCACAGCGGCATCCGTTAATGCAACCAAGTCCTGACTCGTCAGCCGAATCGTCGACATTGGCCATTTAACAATCCCAGCCTTAACACCCGCGATACCTAAGTCAATCGTGCGTGCAATTGGCGCTTTCATCATTGGAAATTCGTGCCGACCACCTTGGTAATGCTCGTGTGACAGCATTGAACCACCAACAATTGGCAAGTCCGCATTACTGCCCACAAAGTAATGTGGAAATTGCTGAGCAATTTCAAGTAAGTTGGTAAAAGTTTGCCGGTTAATGACCATTGGCCGGTGCTCTTGATCCAAGAAAATCGAGTGTTCATTAAAGTAAGCATATGGAGAATATTGGAAACCCCAAGTATTGCCACCAAGTGTTAACCGAATAATTCGGTGATTACTCCGTGCTGGGTAACCGAGCCGGCCTAGATAGCCTTCATTCTGCATACATAGTTGGCAAAGTGGATAGCCATCTTGCGGTTGGTTACGCGCTGCCGCAATCGCTTTAGGATCCTTTTCAGGCTTTGATAAGTTGATGGTAATCTCTAAGTCACCAAATGGCGTTTTTGCTGGAAAGACCACGTTTTTCGCAATGGCCCGCGTCTTGATATAATCATTAGCTTTGCTTAAGTTAAAGAAATAATCGGTTGCCGTTTGCGGACTAACCTGATACTTATCCCAAAAACGTTGGTTTAATACGGATGGTAACGGGGTCACAAGATCCATCAATTGATCCGCTAAGATATCTTCATCCGATTGGGTCGCTTCGATCTTGCCATTTTGAATCGCCGTTTTAACCAAGGCATCGGTTAAACTTGTTAATTGGTCATCGCTTGCCGCAATCGGATCACCCTCGCCGACCAAACCAAGAACCCGGTTATGCACATAGATTCGATCTAATTCAGTATATTGCGAAGGCGACGCGATCACCGCCGTGACAAATTGATCCAAACTCGTCATTATGCTTGGCCTCCCCGATCATCATAGCCGGCCGGATGACTTTCTTTCCAAGTCCAAGCCGTCTTGATAATTTCTTTCACATCATCATACTGAGGTGTCCAACCTAAAACAGTACGTGCCTTGTCGCTAGCTGCAACCAATGTGCTTGGATCACCAGCGCGGCGTGGTGCCATGATTGCTGGAATTGGCTTACCAGTGACTTCACGAGCAGCGTCCAACATTTGTTTGTTGGAGAAGCCCGTTGAAGAACCCAAGTTAAACGCATCACTATCGTGCCCCTGCTTTAGGTATTCCAAGGCTAAGATATGTGCATCAGCTAAATCGACAACGTGAACATAGTCCCGAACATTGGTCCCGTCTGGAGTGGGATAGTCGTCACCGAAGATTTGTAATTGATCCCGTTCACCAGCAGCTACTTGTAAAATAATTGGGACGAGATGCGTTTCTGGTGCGTGATCTTCGCCGATGCTGCCGTCAGGCTTAGCCCCCGCCACGTTGAAGTAACGTAAGGCCACGAACTTAATCCCGTAAGCCACATCTGACCAGTGCATGATCTTTTCCATCGCTAATTTACTTTCGCCGTATGGGTTAGTTGGCACTTGTGGGTCCGATTCCTTGATTGGCACCTGCTTAGGTTCACCATAAGTTGCTGCGGTCGATGAGAAGACGATTTTCTTCACATCGTGCTTAGCCATCACTTCGAGCAACTTAACCATCCCTGCCGTGTTGTTATCAAAGTACTTGAGCGGATTCTTCATCGATTCAGGAACAACTGAGAAAGCTGCAAAATGAATGACACCTTCAACGTTTTCTTGGTCAAACACGGTATTCATGAACACCGTATCCCGGACATCACCTTCATAAAAACGCGCGTGTTCATTGACTGCTGCCCGGTGCCCCGTGACCAAGTTATCAACAACCGCCACGTCATACCCCTTTGCAACCAACCGATCAACTGCGTGTGAACCGATGTAGCCGGCACCACCTAAAACTAAAACTGCCATTCTAATTCCTCCTCAATATTTCTCAATGCTTACTGCTAATTTGTATTTTAAATCAATTCTTTTATTAAAGTTCCTTAGGGCCGTCTGCGATTTCAGCAATGTAGAAATCAGCGTCGTAACCAATCGTGTCGCGATAAACTTTACCGACGTTTTCCTTAAAGGCATCGACTTGGTCCTTATCAACGATGGCAATACCACAGCCACCAAAGCCAGCACCAGTCATCCGCGCACCAAGCACGCCTGGTTGTTTCCAAGCTGTTTCGGCCAACGTATCCAATTCTTTCCCAGTCACTTCATAGTCAAAGTGTAGTGAAACGTGGGAAGCCGTCACTAATTCGCCAAAGGTCGTTAAATCATCGTCAGCCAAGGCCTTAGTTGCGCGAATGGCCCGTTGATTTTCGAAAACGGCATGCCGGGCACGTTTGATTAAGGTTTCATCATTGATTAAGTAGGCCGCTTCGTCAAACTGGTCGTTAGTTAAATCGCCAAGTGATTTGATGTCTAACTTAGTTTGTAATCGGCGTAATGCTTCTTCACATTCGGAGCGGCGTTCATTATATTTTGAATCCGCCAATTCGCGCCGTTTGTTCGTATTCATGATAACGATTACGTTGTTGCCTAACTTTACGGGTGCATAAGAATAGTCCATGGTGTTGGTATCAAGTAAAATTGCTTGGTCCTTTTTACCCATTCCAACAGCAAATTGATCCATGATCCCGGAGTTAACACCAACATAGTTGTTTTCGCACTTTTGACCAATCTTAACAAGATCTAATTGGCTAATACCGAGATTAAAACCAGTGTTTAAAATGATTCCAGTTAATAACTCAATTGACGCAGATGATGATAATCCAGCACCATCAGGCATGTTGCCATGGACGTAGAAATCAAAACCATGATCGAATTTAACGCCGGTCTTCGCGATTTCGTCCATCATTCCCTTAGGATAATTTGTCCAACCAGCGGCTTTGTCATATGAAAGGTCGTTGACATCAAACGTGACGATCCCAGCATCTGGAATATTAGCTGAGTACATCCGCACTGTCGTATCTGTCCGGGGTGCATAAACACCATATGTCCCGATTGTAATCGCACATGGGAAAACATGGCCCCCGTTATAATCAGTATGTTCACCGATCAAGTTGATTCGACCAGGTGAGAAAAAGACCCGTTCTGGCTTGGTATCAAAGGCTTCGGTAAACTCCTGTTTTAAGTCGCTAGTATTCATGAAAAATCCCTCCGTAAATAGTTTTACTAAAATTTTATTAGTTTGACTATAATGCTTTTTTTGATTGTTGTCAACACCCCATAAGACCTTTAGAACAAGATTTGGTAACGCTTTACAAATTTATCACGTTATCGATTCAAATTCTTCTTATCGCCCGTTGTCGTTGTCAGTAGTTGTTGTCATTTAGTTAAAATTTAACTAAAACGACATATACAAATTTAATATTTTGTTTTATGATAATTGTAAGCGTTTTTATTTATGTAACTTTGAAAGGAGCTTCCTCATGCAAGCTAATCTTCAATGGTTAGATGACCCAGAAGTCTTCCGGGTCAACCAATTACCTGCACATAGTGATCACCATTATTATCACGACACAGCAGAATTCAAAACGGGTAGTCGCTTCATCAAGAGTCTCAATGGCGCTTGGCGTTTTAACTTCGCCAAGACACCGGCTGAACGCCCAGTTGATTTTTATCAACCCGATTTCGATGCAACCGACTTTGATACGATTCAAGTTCCCGGTCATATTGAACTAGCCGGCTATGGTCAAATTCAATACATTAACACGCTATACCCATGGGAAGGTAAAATTTATCGTCGCCCACCGTATACCCTCAATCAAGATCAATTAACACCAGGCCTATTCAGCGACGCTGCGGACAACACCGTCGGCTCGTACCTCAAAACCTTTGATCTCGACGATGCTTTTAAAGGGCAACGTATTATCATTCAGTTCCAAGGGGTAGAAGAAGCCCTGTACGTCTGGTTAAATGGCCATTTTATTGGCTACGCTGAAGATAGTTTCACCCCTTCAGAATTTGATTTGACGCCGTATATTCAGGACCAAGGTAACGTTTTAGCGGTTCGGGTCTACAAACGCAGTACTGCTGCCTTTATTGAAGACCAAGATATGTTCCGTTTCTCTGGTATTTTCCGTGACGTCAATATACTGGCGGAGCCTGCTAGCCATATTACTGATTTGGACATCCGACCAGTTCCAAATGCCAATCTCAAAAGTGGTGAGCTCAACATCACTACTAAAGTAACCGGCGAACCAGCCACTTTAGCGCTGACCGTTAAAGACCATGACGGGCGAGTACTGACGAGTCAAACGCAAACCGGTAGTGGCAGTGTAACCTTTGATACCATGTTATTCGACCAACTGCACTTGTGGTCACCACAAACGCCGTATCTCTATCAATTGACAATTGAAGTTTACGATGCTGATCACCAACTCTTGGAAGTCGTCCCATATCAGTTTGGGTTCCGGACGGTCGAGCTGCGCGATGACAAAGTCATTTACGTCAACAATAAACGGTTGGTGATCAACGGGGTTAACCGGCACGAATGGAACGCCCACACCGGTCGCGTTATCAGTATGGCTGATATGCGCGCTGATATCCAAACCATGTTAGCTAACAATATCAATGCCGATCGGACCTGCCATTATCCTGATCAATTACCTTGGTATCAATTATGTGACGAGGCCGGTATCTACCTAATGGCCGAAAACAACCTCGAATCGCACGGGTCATGGCAAAAGATGGGGGCTATCGAGCCTTCTTACAATGTTCCTGGCGATAATCCACACTGGTTAGCAGCGGTGATCGACCGGGCCCGTTCAAACTACGAATGGTTTAAAAACCACCCATCGATCATTTTTTGGTCACTTGGCAATGAATCGTATGCTGGCGAAGATATCGCGGCGATGCAGGCTTTTTATAAAGAACACGATGATTCACGACTCGTCCACTACGAAGGTGTTGTCCACACACCAGAATTAAAAGATCGCATTTCTGATGTTGAAAGTCGGATGTACGAAAAGCCCCAAAATATTGTAGCTTACTTGGAAGATAACCCAACCAAACCTTTCCTAGATTGTGAATATATGCATGACATGGGGAATTCTCTGGGCGGTATGCAATCATATAATGATTTGATCGACAAGTATCCGATGTATCAAGGTGGCTTTATTTGGGACTTTATTGATCAAGCCCTCTTCGTTCATGACCCAATTACCGACCAAGACGTGCTCCGGTATGGCGGTGATTTCGACGAACGCCACTCCGATTATGAATTCTCCGGTGACGGCTTAATGTTTGCCGACCGGACACCAAAACCAGCAATGCAAGAGGTGAAATATTATTATGGCTTACACAAATAATCAACTACACGTTATTTACGGCGACGGGAGTTTAGGACTACAGGGGGCTAATTTCCACTACCTCTTTAGCTACGAACGTGGCGGACTCGAATCACTCGTCGTCAACGATAAAGAGTGGCTCTATCGTACACCCACGCCCATCTTTTGGCGGGCGACAACCGATAATGATCACGGTAGCGGCTTTTCAGTCAAATCCGCACAGTGGTACGCGGCCGATAAGTTCTCAACTTGTCAAGATATCGAATTGACGGTTGACGACCAACCAGTCACACCGTTACCAATCGCGCCACTCAATAACAAATACACGGATCACGAAATCGCCACGAAAGTCTCACTGGCTTACCACTTCGTTACCACGACCGTTCCTAGTACCATCGTCACAGTGACTTATACGGTGACAGCAGACGGTCAGATCAATATCGCCACCCATTATAGCGGTCAGTCTGATTTGCCAGAGCTACCCGCATTTGGTCTGCGGTTTATCATACCAACTACCGCGACCGGCTTCGACTATACCGGTTTGTCCGGTGAGACTTATCCTGACCGGCTGGCCGGCGCAACGCACGGGCGATTCCACGTTGACAGTCTGCCAGTCACACCATACTTGGTCCCACAAGAATGCGGCATGCACATGCAAACTGAACAAGTGACAGTAACGCGATCAACAACACAAAATAACGCTGACCACGACAACACACCGTTCAGTTTGACATTTAGCCAAGCCGATGCACCATTCGCCTTCAGCTGCCTTCCCTATACCGCCGCTGAACTAGAAAACGCAACGCACATGGAAGAATTACCATTAGCACGGCGAACGGTCTTATCAATCTACGGTGCCGTTCGTGGGGTCGGTGGCATTGATAGTTGGGGAACAGACGTAGAATCCCCATATCATATCCCCGCTGATCAAGACATTGACTTCAGCTTTAATATTCATTTCTAAAAGTTATTTTGATTTCAAAAGAACGCTCCGGCGAGTTATTTGCCAGAGCGTTCTTTTAGATTAACGATGATTAAGTTTTAATATGTTTAATGGCTGAGCTTAGTCCTTAGCCTTGAAGTAATGTACCTGCGCCGTAAAGTCACTAGTTTGAACGGGAGTCGTGTAGAGTCCTAGTTGCATCAATTCATCGCCACCGTACATTTTGTTTGTGTCGGTCTCAACGTAGGTCTGCTGAGGGTCTAATCCCGCTAACTTCGTAATATGCGGTTCTGGTTGAACTGCACCTAAAATAACGAAGGTGAACAGCAAGGCTTCTTTCTGATCCGGACTAACAAACATCCACGCCACCGTATTAGATTCAAACGGGCTCTCTAATCGATAAAAGGTCCCGTATTGAACTAACTCACGGTGCTGCTTATAGAAGGCAACCTGTCTTTTAACGGCCTGCTTGTCCGCATCACTTAGTTGGGCCGCGTCCAGTTCATAGCCCAAGGTACCACTCATTGCCACAGCACCACGCA
The DNA here is from genome assembly GCF_055413545.1 of Lactiplantibacillus sp. 3062. Taxonomy (NCBI): domain Bacteria; kingdom Bacillati; phylum Bacillota; class Bacilli; order Lactobacillales; family Lactobacillaceae; genus Lactiplantibacillus; species Lactiplantibacillus sp. 3062. The sequence continues at coordinate 610,160 of NZ_JBVAYE010000001.1, read as the reverse complement.
TCTTCATCGACGTCGACCGTCCTAACAATTCATCCGGGCTCGTCCCAACATGGGCGGTAATTGCAGAAATTGGATAAACGAGTGAAGTCCCATATTGAATTTTGAGCCGTTCAATCGGGTCATTATTATCTGATGGCCAACTCTGTGGCATATAATACATTAAACCAGCATCAAAGCGGCCACCACCGCCAGAGCAGCCTTCAAATAAAATCTGTGGATAGCGTTTCGTTAAACGCTCCATCAAGTCATATACACCTAAGATAAAGCGGTGGCTAGTCTCACCTTCATGAGCTGAATCGCTATGTGGCGAATAGACTTCCGTTAAATTGCGGTTCATATCCCACTTGATATAATCAATGGGCACCTTATCAAGAACTGCGGTCATTTGTTCAAAAATATTGTCGACAACATCCGGTTGGCTGAAATCAAGCACGTATTCGTTCCGCGATAACGTTCGACCACGATCCGGTACGCCTAGCACCCAGTCAGGATGGGCCCGATAGAGTTCGGAATCAGCCGAAATATTTTCTGGCTCGAACCAAAGTCCGAACCGCATCCCTTTATCATGGGTCCGTTTGCTAATATCCGCTAAGCCTCCTGGTAACTTGTTCCGATTAACAAACCAGTCACCTAGCGAACTATTATCATCATTTCGATGACCGAACCAACCGTCATCCAGCACAAACATTTCGATACCCAGTGGTGCTGCAGCATCCAAGATTGATTGAATCTTGTCCGCATCAAAGTCAAAGTAAGTAGCTTCCCAATTGTTGATCAAGATCGGCCGGAGATCGTGCTTGTAACGACTGCGCGCCACGCGATCACGCAATAAATCATGGTAGGTTTGCGACATACCATTAAGCCCCGTCGTTGAGTATACCATTGCAACCTCGGGCGTTTGGAAACTATCACCGGCCGCCAATCGCCAGTCGAAGTTATATTCATTGATTCCCATAGTCAAGCGTGTCTGACCAATTGGGTCCCGTTCTAAACTAATCTGGTGGTTACCTGAATAAATTAGCAATGCACCAAGGACATTGCCTTGAAATTCATTAGTATTCGGATCAGCTAGCGCCACAAAAGGATTCATATGATGAGAACTAGCACCCCGGCGACTTTCAAACTGAGTTACACCTCGATGGAGCCGTTCACGACTAAGCTGGCGCTCACGCGCATAGCTTCCAGGTAACGAAATGGCATCTAATGGTTGGGTTGGCAGGTCCATCTGCATCGAAGCCACTTTTTCTAAGTCGACAGCTTGCTCACTGTGATTAATCAACCGGGCGCTACGCGTGATAACTGGCCGATCCCGATAAATCGTGTAGGCTAATTCGAGTGTCACGCCTAATGTGGCATCTCGCAACGTCACAATCAAAGTTTGGGCTTCATCCTCATCTTCGACATAAGTTTGTGGCAAGCCCTTAAGTTCCGGCTTACCGGCTTCCATCCGGCAGTCTTGATAACGAAAATCAACTGTTCGAGCACCATTGGCCGCGCGAATAATCGCGGCGGGTTGCCGATAATCACCGGTATTATTGCCACCGTATTCCTGTGGCAAATCATCCTTGGAATAGCTTCGATCAGTCGTATTCGGTAAATTTCCTGAGAACCCCCGATCAATCCGGGGATACTGACGCTCGCCATGATAACCCCGAACCCGTGGGCCAAAGTACAAGTGGGCCAACACGTTGCCTGTCTCCACACCTAGAATATACGAGATTTGATCGTTATGCAGGTGAAAGACAAGTTGTTCTTCATCAATGTCAATTAAAGTTTGCTGCAACGTTACTGCCATAGTAAAATCTTCCCTTCGCTATTAGCTTTTTCTATTTCAGTTCACAAAAAGAGCTATTAATGGCTCGCGTCATTAATAGCTCTCCTCGTAAAGAAACTATGCTTGATCCGGTAAGCCGACATTCGATAATTGTAAGACATCTTCATCATCTTGTACGGTGGTTCCTGAATCTTTAAGATACGTAAATTCGGGCATATCTTTATAGTTTGTAATAACGACCATAACGGTATCATCCAAGCCAGCCTTTTCAATTGCTGGTTGCCAGAATTCAATTAATTCTTGCCCTTGTGTGACATGGTCGCCCTTCTCAACGTACTGAACAAATCCAGTCCCACGCATCTTAACGGTACCAATCCCAATATGAATTAGCGTTAAAATACCGGTATCAGAACGTAATCCGATTGCATGGCGAGTCGGGAAGGTTGCAACAACTTCACCATCAAATGGTGCGACAACGCGACCATCCGTTGGTTTAATGGCGAAACCTTTACCCATACTACCGTTTGCGAAGGATTCGTCAGCAACATCTTTCAAACTGAGCAGTTCCCCGGCAACAGGATCTTGATAAACCGTCGTCTTGGCATCGGCTTCTGCTTCAACTTCAGCAGGAGTTTCATCGGTTTCCAAGTGAGTTGACCATGTTTTTTCAAGTTCATCAACGATTTGTGCATGCATCTTTTCATCCAACTTAACCTTCTTGAAGAAGATGAATGTCCCAATCAAAATCATAGCAGCAGGTACACCGAACATCATTAACTTGAAGATGGCAGCGCCATGGCTAGTCACATCACCAGCAGTGGCACCAGCTGTCATCCCAGCCCAAACAGCAGTTAAACCAACGACACCGTTAGAAATCGCACCGCCTAATTTATCAAGTAAAGGCCGAACGGATAAGGTTAAAGATTCGTCACGATGACCAAACTTCAACTGCCCATATTCAACAGAATCACTCAAAACCATCAAAACAACTAAGAAAATTAATGGTTGTGGAATGTAGAATAATACGGCCGCTGTTAAGATCATTGGTAATGACTGACCAGCAAAGGCAAACATGATCAGTGAAATCATCATAATAACAACTGCTAAGAAGAACACCTTACGACGACTAAACTTCTTTGCTAATGGTGGGAAGGCCAATACGGCAAAAATCCCAATAATCGCATTTAGTGAACCTAATAGTGTAAACTTCGAGGCGTCACCCAAAATATAGGTGAAGTAGTAAAGTTCTAGTGAGTTCGTAATGGCAATCCCTGCCGTGTAGATCCCATACATCAATGATAACCACATCAATTGATCGTTACGGGCTAACACTTTGAAGACTTCCTTGAAGCTAGTCTTTTCAGTGTTCTTACGCAATTCAGAATCATTTTCTTTGGTTCCAAGTGCAACAACTAAGGCAGAAATCAAAGCGATTGCGGCAATAATGATCCCAAACGCCATCCAACCACGGTTGTCACCTTGACCACTGTTAGACTTAACAGAAAACATTAAGACGATTGGCATAACGATAACCCCAACGATGTTGGCACCAATGTTAGAGCCAACCCGGGCGTATGTCGCCGTCTTTTCACGTTCTGCTGAGTCAAATGAGATTGCTGGAATCATTGACCAAAAACCAACGTCTTTAAACGAATAGAAAATATCCATTGTAATGTATAAAATTGCAAAAATAATTAAATATAGAATGGGGTTTGAGGTATTTAATCCGCCTAAACTCGTGAATAAAAGTGCTAAAACGACGGAACCTATAATCCCACCAATGACAATCCATGGTTTAAAGTGGCCCCACCGAGAATTAGTATTATCAATGGCATTCCCGATCAAAGGATCAATTGCTAGTTCCACGAACCGCAAACCTGCAATAATCATGGTGATCCAAGCAATCATTTGTGTTCCTTGAGCCCCACTACTCTTATCGAACAAGTGGGAGGTCACAAACATAATAAAATAAGTTGATAAAGTGGCATAGAAGGCATCGTGCCCAAACGCCCCAAACGAATAAGCAAGTCGCGATGTTATTTTACGACCTTTACTCTGCTTTGTCTCTGCATCCATAATCTCGCCTCACATCTTCCTTGAATAATTTACAAGTTTAAATGTAATCGTTTTCAGAAGTAATGTCAATGATTTTTAGTAAAATTTGTTCAAAAGTTTTATCTATACCGTTTTTGATTAGGACCTGCTAATGCGCCTATCGACACTGATTGCCCGCTTTCCAAGGGCTTAAGCAGTCTGGCACTCATTATCTTACCAATGATCATCGTTTTACTAATCACGGTATTAATCAGATGCTCGGGACTTTGTTAACTAAATTAAACATTGTTTACTCATACGTTTACAAAAAAGGCGCCAGGCAGAACTCGCCTGACACCTCAACTAGTATTAATTTAACCGTTCATATTGGTACCGAATCGTATGCGTCACTGGTGCTCCTGGACGTAACACAATATCACCAAAATCAGGATGATTGATTGCATCAGGAAGTGTCTGGGCTTCCGTCGCTAACGCATTATATTGATGCGCGTCTTCCTTATCAGCATCAAACGGATTAGCCGTGAAGATAATAAGACTATTGCGATCTGAATAAATTTTTACTTGGCGCTTATCATCAGTATCCCCAACGATAGCAATTGGTTCTGCCGCACTTGGGGCGACTTCATACGCATCGTCAAATTCAATGCCACCATTCTCAGTCTTCAGCTGGGCTAATGCCTTTTCAACTGGTTGTGCCTGGTTAAAGTCATACGCTGTGCCTTTAACTGCTAATTTCTTACCAGTTGGGACTTTTTCATCATCAAATTCCAAGTGAGCTGCACTCGTAATCTGTAATTTTTGTTGGGCCAAACTGGTCCGATCATCAGTTGTGTTCCAATAAACGTGATTAGTTGGATTAAAGAGGGTTGCTGCATCAGTATCACCGGTAAATGCAATGGATACTTGATCCTGATTATCTAATGTAAACTTGATAGCGACATCCATATTTCCCGGGTAATTATCATCACTGGCGTTGATATGCTTCTTCAAAGTCACACTGACACTATCATTGGTTTGGCTAAAAGCACCTTCAAAGTTCAGCGTGTTAAAACCATGATTCCCACCGTGTAGCGAATGGGTTTGTTCGTTCATATCAACTTGATAGGATTGATCGTCGATTTTGAACTTAGCACCGCCAATCCGGCCAGCAACCCGACCAATTGATTGACATAGGCAGTATCCCACCCGTTGATAGTCAGTCATGTTATCAAGGCCCCAAATCAAGGGATGCTCAACGCCGTCTTCATTGACGACGAATTCTTGCCACGTCCCACCATAACTAATGACCGAGATACGAGTTTGATGGTCATTGACCAGCGTATAACGCATTACATCTTGACCATCTAGTTGGTCAAACACCGTTTTTTTAGTTTCCAAAATCATGCACCTCCGTGTTATTTAAACCGCTTTCATTTAGAAGTATACCAGAATTTCTTGAAGTTGAGTAAAACTTTTAGTTAAAATACTAAAAGAACGATCTGGTTTCTATCCCAGATCGCCCTTCACTACTTGGAACTTGCTCGCTCAACCAGATTAGTACCCAGCTCAACCCGTTGTGTCGTTGTTCGCCCTGCTAGTCGACTGATGACCAAATTAACTGCGGTCGCCCCCATCAACTCAGTATCTACGTTAACTGCGCTTAATTCGGGATAAACGAATGTCGCCAGCGAAGTATTGTTAAAGCTAAATAACTTCACTCGTTCTGGCACCTGGATGCCACTAGCTTGCAACGCTTTAAGCGCACCTGCCGCCATCGGATCATTTGCCACAAAGAAGGCTCCTGGTAGCTGATCTCCCAACTTACGAATGGCTTTTTGCATCATTTTAAACCCAGATTCACTAGTATAATCGCCCTTAAAAACGAACTTAGGATCAAACGCATGCCGTCGTTCCATCGCGGCCCGAAAACCCAGCATGCGTCGATCAACTACCGCTAACTGATGGTCGGTTGTCATTTCTTGACCGTGAATAAAGCCAATATGATGAAAGTTGCGTTGCCAAAAATAATCGACAACTTTTTCTGTAGCCAACCGAAAATCAGTAATGACACTATCAAAACCAGCATCAAACTGATCATCATCTACGAATACTAAGTTGTCAGTTACTGATGCCAAGTCCTTGACTTGTGGCTCGCTGAACTTTCCAACTGCAATCACTGCATCTACGTCTGGTCCCAATTCTTGTAAATTATTTTGGAAGATCCGAGTCACTTCAAACTGATTATCCTGTCCACGACGTTCAATCCCCATCCGGACTGACATATAATACAAATCATCTTGTTCCTTAGATTCCGAATACCATTGAACAATAGCAAGTCGCTTACGCGCCGTCGTGACAGTATGCCGTTTATTTTTTGAATACTGTAATGCTTCTGCTGCATCTAGAATTCGTTGGCGCGTTGTATCACTAACAGACAATGATTGATCTTTGTTTAACACGCGCGATACCGTTGCCAATGATACGCCAACTTTATTTGCAATATCTTTTAGCGTCGCCGCCATGAATTGGCCCCCTTAAATTCAAACTAATTCTTACTACCATCTAAAGTCGCTATCGCATGATTTATTTGCAAATTATTTTAATTTTCAAGTATTGCGCCGAACTTCAACGCATAATCGTGATAACTATCATGTAAAACTTTATCATTAATTGTGAAAATTGGCGAATTTAAACACTAATTTATTTAGTAAAGGCCCCCTGTGCGTGCAAATCTGCAAAATTATGTTATTATTAACTTAACTATTAGGTACAGAAAGGGCCATATCCTCGGATATGGCCCTTTCTTTTGCGGCTCTATAACATTGACTATAGCGAATTGTGCAAACGCTATGATCGACCAGCATTCCAATCAATTGCCGGTTGTTCGGTAAGAATCTGTTCAATCGTTGCTAATTCTGATTCACTAAATTTCAACTTTTCCAATGCAGCAACGTTATTAACCACCTGCTCTGGCCGGCTAGCACCAATCAAGACACTTGCTAAGGCTGGCTGACGTAGGTTCCAAGCCAAAGCCATTTGAGCTAAGCTTTGCTCCCGTTGTTGCGCGACTTCATTTAAGCGCTTTACCGTAGCTAGTGTCTGTTCTACCTGGACTGGATTCAAAAATGGAATTGTTTGCTTATTGGCCCGCGAATCTGTCGTGATTCCGTGCAGATACTTGTCCGTCAATAACCCCTGTGATAGTGAGCTAAAGCCAACCGCCGCCTTATGAGTTGCTTGTAGAACGGGGAACAAGTCCTGTTCCACCTGTCGATTAAACATATTATAGCGTGGTTGGTGAATAATGTATGGGGTTCCTAATGATTCAAATATCTTGGTCATAGCAGCCGTCTGCTTGCCATTATAATTTGAAATGCCTACATACAATGTCTTACCCTGCCGTACTAGCTGATCAAGCGCAGCGGCCGTCTCCTCCATTGGTGTTTCAGGATCAGGACGGTGACTATAAAAAATATCAAAGTAGTCTAAACCAGTTCGCTGCAGACTCTGATCAGCACTGGCAATAATACTTTTTCGTGACCCCCAATTGCCGTATGGTCCCGGCCACATCACATAGCCCGCTTTACTAGCAATGACCATTTCGTCACGGTATGGCCGCATATCGGTAGCCATAATACGACCAAAATTAGTTTCTGCACTGCCGGGCTCCGGGCCATAGTTATTGGCTAAGTCGTAGTAGGTAATTCCCAAATCAAAAGCTTGATGAATGATTGCCTTTTGATTAGCGATCGGATCAACGCTTCCAAAATTATTCCAAAGACCTAGCCCGATTGCTGACAGCTTCAAACCACTATTGCCTACTCGATTATAAATCATATGGTCATAGCGCTTCTGGCTTGCTTGATACATATTAAACACCCTCTCGTTATTCGTTCCTAGCTAAAGTTACCGCTTTCATTAGTAAAAAGCAACGCCTGGTTTTACCATGCTACCTCCGCTAAGATTATTGAGACATCGAACACTCTCGCTTGATAATTTATATATATCAATTACAATATATTATGAGAATATAAACGTAAAGGAGTACTTATTATGGACCCTAAATTTATTGAAGTTATCAAAGACACGACCCCCGCAACCATCGTTACGGTCAACGCCGCACCAGCACACGTCGTCAACACCTGGAGTCATTATATGCAACTTATCGATGATCATACCCTATTGATCCCATCGGCTGGCATGCACTCAATTGAGGCCGATTTTGCTACCGACAACCACATTACAATTGCTGTCGGTAGTTACAAGGTTCCCGGCACAACTGGTACTGGCTGTGGTTTCCACATTCATGGTACCGGCAAGTTTGAAACTAGTGGCGCTTATTTCGATCAAATGCATACTAAGTTTGATTGGATTCGCGCGACCCTGGTTGTCACAATCGACGATGTGGAACAAAAGATTTAACAACTAAAATCTAGACTAAAAGAACGTACACGAGTTGTGTACGTTCTTTTAGTCTAGACAGTAGTTAATTCGTCACTGTCTTCTTAGATGCTAATTCAAGCCCCTCTAAAAAGTGCCCAAAGCACTGCTTCAAGAAGTGTTCACTACCGTCATCATTCAGATGATCGTTCTCATCAAACTTATTGCCGGCTTGAGGTAACATGAACTCGTTACCAGGCATAACTTTGGCATCCACACCGGGTGAGTCCAAAATCTGTCGTAAGTTCATCTGAGCACGTACCGTACCTTGAATACCTAACGAAGTCCCAACAATCATCACTGGTTTATCTTTGAATGGATGTTCTGCACAGGACAGCCATTCAATGGCACTCTTCAAGGCAGCTGGAATCGAATGATCGTATTCTGGCACGCCAAAGACGACACCATCAGCGGCTTCAATCTTAGCGGCTAACGCTTTTACACTTGCCGGTTCCCGATCCATATCATCTTCATTGAATAGCGGTAAATCTTTAATTTCACAAATTTCAAAATTAACTTGCGTTTCAAATAATTCTTTCATGGCATACAACAACTTACGGTTATATGATTTTGAAGCGTTAGTCCCCACAATAGCCACAATATTGGCTTCGTCATCGCCCGCGGTTGCCTGCCGCTGAGCGTTTTCGCTAGCCGCGGCGCCGGCAACGTAACCCGACGAAATCCCCCAAGTATTCATCATACTTGGCATTGAATCATGTCCGTTAGCGCCGCCGATGATTTCCCCCGCACCAAAGTAATTAGCTACCGGTGCATTTTTAGTCGTTACCAATTGCAAGTTATCAGCATCAACACTATAGCCACCTAAAGTCGTCGCAAAGCGATCACGTTGTTCAATGATGTAGAATGTTTCACCTTCAAATTGGTGCAAGTACTTCGGATCACGACCGAAATCATGATCGTGACCATCTTGAACATAGCCTTGATAATTTTTGACCGTTTGGACTAATTCATCAACCACAATTCCGGCCTGCTCAGCAGCACTTTCCAAAGAACCCTTAACAAATACTGGCCGTTTACCCTTATTCTCAAAGAAGCTCTTAATTTCTTCTGGTGTGAAATCATGCAGGATCAGTAGGTCGTAAACTTTCTTCCAAGTCCGTTCATCCATTACTAGGTAAGCAACTTTATCCGCTTGTTTAAGGATGGCATTCCGAAAAGTCGTATAAACATTTGATTCGTTAACGATTCGATCACCCTTAGAGTTAACGTAAATTGCACCCATATCAGTTGCTTGTTTCGACGCGTACGTGGTCAATTTAGCAACGCCTGGTTCCACTTCAACACCATGTGGATACAGCTTGTACCAACCTAAATCGTGCGTTTGCAAATCCAAATCACCATTAAATTGATAGGCATCCCCAGTGGAAGTCATTGGGCCATAATAATCAATGCCTTCGCTTTCAGTACCACGCATCTTTTGGTTAGCGCCATGACCACCTGCAGCAAGCACAACTGAACGTGCCTTGATGTTGACTGTTTGGTCCTTTTGAGCAGCAATCACACCGCGTAACTTTTTATCGTTGTCCAACATAAGCTTCTCGACTCGAGTATCCAACATAATTTGACCACCCGCAGCAGCAAACGCCTTCGAAACTTTTTGAATGAATTCATAGCTACTTGCTGAAGGTAGTTCAATCTGACGGTTAATCGAATGTTCTGGCGTTTGCGTCTGTGCTTTTTGATAATGTAAATCTGCAAACTTACTAATAAAATCAATGGCTGGACCAATGTTATGCACCATTAGGTCGGTCAAAGCTGGATAGTTCGTCTCCAAGCTTTCACGAGCAACATCTTGTGCCAACATTTCTGGCGTATCATGATTATTATCAAAAATTTGCGCAGCAACATCAGACCCGGTACCAACTACGTTAGAACCATTCAGAATCGTCGCACCACCAAGATAGCCGTTCTTTTCAACTAAGATAACCTTCTGACCCATTGTCAACGCTCGACAGCCAGCGACTAAGCCCGCTTCTCCGCCACCAATAATGAGCACGTCGGTCCGCAAGTTTTGCGTCTTGGGGGCTTTTTTCTTAGGAACTGGCTGCACATCAACACCAGCATCGGTTACAGCCTTATCTGCCGACTTAAGTAACGCTTGGGTCATCACCGTTGCACCACTAATTGTGTCAACATTGAATGATTGTTCCGTAATGATATTTTGTTTCAATTTATCAATGACTTGGTTAAAGATCCCCGACGTTTCGGAATGCTTTAATATTTTCAAATCCTCAATCTTATTATCTTGCACGTCAACTTCATAATTGATAATACCGTTGTGGCCCATTGCTTGGCCGGTAATTTGTTTTTTACTCAATAGTAAACACTCCTTTGCGTCGCGGCGTTAAGCCACTGGTAACTGTTACCTGTTGTTCATGATCAATAAAAATTGCTTCCGTATGTGGCAACTGTTCGATTAGTTGACAACCACGGTTTGGCCCTTCAAAGTAGGCCACCGTTGATAACACTTCAGCTAATTCTGACCGTTCAGTTATAATCGACACCTGATCAACTTGATTTTCAACTGGATAACCAGTTCGCGGATCAAGGATATGGTGGTAGCGGTGATTGCCAATTTTAAAATATCGTTCGAAGATACCTGACGTCACTACCGTTCTAGCAGGCGTTTCAACCTGTAGCGCTGGATAGCCACGTGGCGCTTCGGGTGCTTGAATTCCAACTTGCCAACGCCGATTATCGGTTAGCGGATTGGCCCCTAATAGCTTAACGTTACCACCAAGATTAACAATAGCGCTGGTAATGCCAGCCTGCTGTAACTGCTTAACGACCTGATCGGCAAAATACCCCTTGGCAATCGCACCAAGATCTAATTGCATGCCAGATTGACGCAAGTAGATACTCGATTGGGCTTCATCTAGGATAACTTCGTGCGTATCTAATAAGGCTAATCGTTGGCTAATTCCCTTGGCCGCTGGTACTTGATGCCCACCAAAACCAATCTTCCAAAGTTTAACCAACGGTCCAATTAGCACATTAAAACTATCCGCATATTGCTTTGTGTACTTAATAGCATCCGACACTAGTTGAAAGCATTCAGTGCTAACCAAAACTGGATGAATACCGGCATATTGATTGATCGCAGCTAATTCTGAATCGGCACGATTGACAGAAAAGACACCATCCATCCGCTGCAAGTAATCATAGACCGCTTCGACCGCTAACTGATTCGGCTCAAATAATGTCAGCGAGATGACGGTTCCCATCATCGTAAATTGTGAAACATACTTTTTTTGTGTCCCAATCATCACTCTGACCTCACGATTTCTTTCAGTTATGCTTTAATTTAACTTCAGATCTTCCAATTCCGGCCGTAAATTTTCAAGTGCAATTTGCCCAGGTGCCGAAGCCGCCCCGACCGTTGCAAATGATAAACAAGAGCCGAACACTTCACCAGCAAGCCGTGACACTTTTCCTAAGTCACCCATCGACATTGTGATTACTGGCTGTGGTAGTGTTTGGCGTGCAATATTAGTCGCTGTCAGTAATGTTAAGACATCCTCCACCGATTGTGGCATCACAGCCATCTTAGCAACGTCAGCACCATAATCGACCATACTAGTAAGGTGCTTAACGATCTCAGCAACCGCCGGCGTTTTATCAAAATCATGATTACTCATGATCACAACTACTTGATGCTCATGAGCTGCTGCAACAATTTGTTTAACAGCTTGTTCGTCATGGTAACGCTCAACATCTAAGGCATCCGTGAACCCACCATCTAAGACCGTCTCACACAGTTTAAAATACTCAGTATCTGATAGTGCTAATTCGCCGCCTTCACCTTTAGTTCGGAAAGTAGTTAATAAGGCAATATCACCTAAAGCCTGACGAAGTTGCTGACCGGCCGATTTCAACTTTTCTGGATTAATTACATCCTTGAAAAAATCAATTCGCCATTCAACGACATCTGGCTGTGCAGCTAAAATCGGTGTCGTCGCTGCTAAAATATCATTAATCGTCGTTCCTGTGATAGGCACTGCCAACTTAGGTCGACCACTACCAAGTTCAATATTTCGTAGCTTTATCGCTGGTTGCATCTTAACTTGCCTCCTGTCATCAATTATTTATCCTGATCATCACTAAACAGAATCTGATGAATGTAATCAACTGGCATGTCTTCGCCAGTCCACAGCTTAAAGGCTGCTGCACCTTGTTCAAGCATCATACCTAAACCATTGTAAACATGCTTCAATCCTGCTTGACGAGCTACCTTCATTAATTTAGTCGTTCGTGGTGCATATACTGTATCAAACACAATTTGGTCTGAGCTGAACCAACTAGGATCGTCCACAAGCGTCTTATCTTCAAGTGGTTTCATTCCAACACCTGTCGAATCAGTATAGATATAAGAGCTTTGGATTTCCCGTTTGAAATCATCACGATCTTCTAATGAGTGTAAAGTGGCGTGACAGTCGGTCTGCTCATTAATTAGTTTAACGTTCCGTTCGGCATTTGCCCATGTTGCATCGTGCATATTAAAAATAGATATTTCTTTGACACCATCCAATGCAGCCTGCACTGCGATCGCAGTCCCGGCACCACCAGCACCAGCTAGCGTCATTTTATGTTCGCGAATATCCAAGCCTTCATCCGCGAGCGCTTTCATAAATCCGATGCCATCAGTCGTATAACCTGTTAAAACACCATCATCATTAACAATTGTATTAACCGCACCCACCATTTTAGCTGCTGGATCAAGCTTATCAAGCAATGGAATCACTTTTTGCTTGTTTGGCATTGAAATATTGGAGCCACGCATATCAAGTGTTCTGATTGACTCAATTGCACTTGGCAGCGTTTCATTCGTCACTTCAAATGCTAAGTAAGCGTAATTTAGTCCTAATTTAGCAAAAGCATTGTTATGCATAGTTGGGGACATTGAATGACGAATTGGATACGCCATTAAACCAATCAGTAAAGTATGCCCATCAATTCGTTCTGCCATGAAAAACCACTCCTAAATATTATTTTTGTCTGTTTGTTACTCAATTCACTTGTTATGTTAGCAAATTAGTTTAATATAATAAATATGGATGAGTTGTTTAAATCATCAAAGTTATCTATGAGTAAAGGAGCATTCCTCATGAATTTAAGACATTTAGTTTTTTTCAAAGAGCTAGCTCGAACACAACATATGGCAAAGGCTGCCGAAAACTTAGGTATCTCACAGCCTTCGTTGAGTTATGCCATCAAAAAACTCGAACACGAATTGGGTGTTCCACTTTTTGAAGCAGATGGCCGTAATATCAAGTTAACATCAATTGGCGGTGTTTATTTGAAATACGTCACTGCTACTTTAAATGATTTATCACAAGGCAACGAACTCGTCAAACAACTTATGGATCCAGATACCGGTCATGTTAAATTAGGATTTACCTACACCCTTGGACAGCAACTAGTTCCTGAGTTACTGTCCCATTTCAAAAATCAAAGCGAAAATCAAGCAATTACTTTTGAGCTTGGTCAAGGAAACTCCGGTGTGCTCCTGCAAGCACTAGCCGATGAAAAATACGACATCGTTCTAGCCTCTAACGTCGATAGACTGGGTGAGCAGCTAACTGCCCATCTCTTTGACTTTATCCCACTAGTTCAACAAGAAATTGTTGCAGTTGTTCCAAATGATCATCCCGCGGTACAAAAAAATCCGCTACACGTTGAAGACCTAGCACCTTATCCAATGATCTTATTTTCACAGAATAGCGGCTTGCGACCATTAATCGACCAAATCCTATCAGCAGCCCACGTTCAGCCCAAGGTAGCTTATGAAGTAGAAGAAGATCATACTATGGCTGGGTTTGTTCGTTACAATATGGGTGTTGCGTTAATGCCCTACTTACCACTTTTAAATCCCGAGCGTGTTCAAATCAAACACTTAGCTGATCAGCCATTACAACATCAAATTTACTTAGTCGTTCGTCGCAGTGGTTTTATTACACCTGCCGTCCACCGTTTCCAAGAGTTTATTCGCAGTTATTGTTGGCAACATTACACTAATCAAGAACGATCAATCTAAAAATTGCGCCTTTATTGAAGGCGCAATTTTTAATTAACTTTCAACACCGGAAGCAGCCGACGTACGTGTTGACCGACCACCATGTTTCACAATCAATGCTAAACCAACCCCAATTAACGTAATCACAATGTTCATTAGAATTATCATCCGTGGCGCATCAGCACCGGTAACTTTTGTCAAGTATGCCGCAGCTGATAATACAGCATAATTAGCCACGCTTGAGGCAATCATTACAAGGGATGTCGCTAGACCTTTACTATCTGGAAAGAAACCAATGGTCGTAGAGGTCGCCAATTGTAGTACCCCACCAGCAGCAGCGTAACCAATAACAAAACTACCAATATAGAGAATGACTGGATTATTAATGAAATAACATAACATTAACATGACGATTGAAATACTTGGATATAGTACTAATACGGTCGTCTCTTTCAGCCCCATATGGATAAACTGAGCAGTTAATAAGACCGCTACCGTTGCACCAACCGCATAAAATGATTGCAGGATACTGGGGTCTTTGATTCCGTAACTAGCTCCTAGCTCTTGATTGCAATTCAACCAAATCATAAACGTCGCTGAACTAGTAAAACCAATTAAAATTGATGCAATCGCAGCTGGTGTGAAACGATGCTTCGGTTTGTCAGTAGTCGTTTTAGCCTCAGCAGTTGCTTTATCTTGCTTAGGAAATGGTAAAACCAGAACTAAGATTGCATCAGCAATCATTAAAATTCCACACCCGATAAAAATGACTCGATATGACATTTGAGCACTAGCAACCAAACCAATAACGAACGGCAATACAAACTGAGCAACCGTTATGGCAAACTTTGTAAATAGATTTGCAATTGAGGCCGATTTAGGAAAGATTTCCATCACACTTGGTGACACACAAGTATCCAAGAACGAATTAGCAATCCCGTTAATAATACCAATAGCATACGCCCACCACATGCTGTGAACTGTGATCATCCCAAAAAAGAATACGGCGTACAACGCAATTCCAATGAAACCACTGATACGACGCCCAATCCTATCAGAGACTGGACCAGCAAATGGGTAAGCAATCAGCCGTCCCAGACCATAGGCAGCAATGACAGAAACTACCATACTAACATCAATGGTTCCGTTAGCCAGCGTGGATGCGCCCCACGCCTTTGCAAACTCAGTTTTATACTGTCCCATTATTGAAGAGGCAATTCCTAAAATAAAGTAAGCAAAGTACAATGCCAATGCTGTTACATAATATTTACGGTTTGAATTTGTGTTACTTGTCATCTTAACGTCCCCCATCATCTGAGAAGAACCGTTGCGTTACTTCTTCAACGGGCATTTCTTGGCCTGTGTACAATTTGAACGCTGCGGCACCTTGCCAAACCAGCATCCCCTTACCGCCAATTGTTTTGCTTCCATGTTCAGCTGCATCTGCTAACATTTTTGTGGTAGCAGGATTATAAACAGTATCTGTCACAACTAAATCAGAACGAAAAACGGTCATATCCTTAATATTAGTTTGTTCAACATTCGGTGCCATACCGGCCTTGGTTGCGTTAGCCAAAATATCACTTTGTGCAATTGCTTGTGTCAAGACTTCCTGGTCATTAATATCGCCTACAGTAACTTGGCATGCGGGAACTTTATCCATGATCTTTTGAGCCGTTAACTCAGCATTTTGATAAAACGAGTCCTTAGGATTAAAGATATGAATCGCCTGAGCGCCATCTAGTGCCATTTGAACGGCAATTGCTGTAGCAGCACCACCAGCACCTAACACCGTAAGGCGCTTTCCCTGTGGGTCAACACCATGCTGGCGTAGATTTTCAACATAGCCCGCACCGTCCGTATTATGACCAACTAACACGCCATCATTATTGACAATCGTATTCACAGCACCGATTAATTCTGCAGCTGGTGACAATTCATCAACTAATTCTGCAGCAACCTTTTTACAAGGCATCGTTACGTTAGCACCACGCATATTTAAAACGCGCATTTTAGTTAACGCACTGGCCATTTCATCAGCCTGAATGTCAAAAGCCAGGTATGCATCATTAATACCTGCCTTTTCAAAACTGTAGTTATACATTGCTGGTGAGCCTGAATGGCCAACCGGCGAGCCGAAAAGGCCTAGCATAGTTGTGTGTCCATCAATTCGTGCTTCCATCTTTTTATTGCCCCTTTCTAATGCTGCTTAGCTGCTTGACGTGCCTCGTAGGCTTGATATTCGGCCGTTGGCATAGCCTTACCTGTAAAGAGTGTGTATGCTGCATCACCTTGCCACAATAACATGCCTTTCCCCGGCGCTACCGTGCATCCTAATGCCTCGGCGTCTTCAATTAACTTGGTCTTTAGGGGGTTGTAAACAGTATCCGCAACAACCAAGTCTGAACGTAAATAGCTTGGATCGACTAATGATTGACCGTCCAGCGGCTTCATACCAACAATAGTAGCGTTAACCAGAATATCAGCCTTCTCAATCTCAGCTTTTAACTTGTCTTGGTCTTCTAGATGATAGACGTTAACGTCGACTTCTGGCTTTGCTTCCTTAATCTTCTTTTGAGTGTTTTCGGCATTCGCATAAAAGTCGTCCTCACGGTTAAAAATAGCCAATGATTTAGCACCATCTAATGCACATTGAACTTGTAGCGCCGTAGCAGCACCACCAGCACCAATCACGACTAGCTTTTTACCAGCAATATCTACACCGTTCTCTTTCAGATTGCGTACAAAACCAATACCATCCGTAATATGACCTGTCAACTTACCATTATCGTTAACAATGACATTAATAGCCCCCACAATCTTTGCGGCCGGTGACAACTCATCAACAAGTGTTGCGGCAACGCCCTTACATGGCATCGTTACGTTGCTACCGCGAACCTTAAATAATCGTAATGCATCAATCGCTTCTGGCATTTGTGCTTTTTTAACATCAAAAGCTAAATATGCATAGTCTAATCCTTGCTCTTGAAAGCTAAAGTTATACATTGCCGGTGAACCTGAATGACCTACTGGAGAGCCTAGTAAGGTAAATAAACCAGTGGTACCTGAAATTCGTTTTTCCATAATTGTTATCTCCTCTTAATTAATAAAGAAAGAGACCGAGACAGTCGTCCCAGTCTCATCCACGAGTTCATGTAACTGAATTAATTTCTATTTTTTCGCTGGTTGATGATGATCAATCGCGTATTGACGACGACCACCTGGCTTTGGAATCATGTCAGAAATCATCATATTCAAACCACCATCAACGGTCACTTCACCACCATTAGTGTAGTCAGAACGGTCACTAGCCATGAATAAGACCGTATTAGCAATATCATCCAAAGTCCCAATGCGGCGACTAGCCACTAACCGCTCACGGCCCTCTTCAACTTTAGGATCACTGTAAAAGTTCTCAGATAACGGCGTCTTAACCAGACAAGGTAAGACACAGTTACTCCGAACACCATACTGTCCCCATTCAGCAGCCATTTGCTTAGACATCATATTAACCGCTGCTTTAGTTGTACTATAGGCCCCACTATATGTTTCAGGATAACGTGACGCTACGGTTGAGATGTGTACCATCGCACCATGTTTCTGTTGAATCATGACGCGACCAAACCGTTGTGACATTAAGAAGTAACCCGTTAAGTTAACATTCAAGGCAGCTTGCCATTCATCCAAACGCAAGTCTTCAAGTGGTGAGAAGCGTAAAATAGCAGCCGTATTAACTAGCACATCGACTTCACCAAACTTATCAGTCACGGCCTTAACAGCAGCATCAACTTCCTCTTCGTTAGTCGTATTGCACTTAACGGCCAACGTTTCAACGCCATACTTTTCTGTCAATTTCTTTGCGTACGCTTCGGTTTTATCCGCAATCATATCAATCAAGACAATTTTGGCACCCTGCTTAGCAAACTCTTCACAGAACTTGGTACCCATACCACCAACAGCACCCGTAATTGCAACAACTTTATCCGTTAATCCTAACCAATTATTATTCATTAATAATCACTCCTTATAATCAAATATCTAAGCTTGAACTGGGTCTTTTAAAATTTCAGGCCACGCTTCCTTTAAAACAGACACAGTCTGCTTATAGGTGTAATCCGCAACGTAATCAATACCCTTAGCCATGTATTGATCAGAGATTACTTCGACACCAATCACCTTAGGATCAACACCTGCATCTTTTATCATCTTGACAAACCCAGCGGTATCCAAATCACCAGCACCTGGAGCCAACCGATCATGCATTGATTCATCCCGTAAGATAGAATCAGCATATGGCCGAGTATATGCATCATCAATTTGAATTGAAATAACCCGCTTTGCTTGTTCCTCGGTCAACAAGTCATATGGTTGGTTGGCTCGTACCCAATGCCACATATCTAGTAACATATATACATTGTCACAGTTGGCTTTTTGCATAATCTTCCAAGTCTTGTCCAAGTTAGGTAAGCCACTATAAGGCATTGGTTCCAATGCAATAATTAAATCACCCGCCCGGGCTGCTAATTCTTGTAACTTCTTTGCTGTATAGTCAATATCATAATCTTCCATCAATCCGGTATTAATATGCTTTACACCAAATAATTCACACATATGGAAGCAAGCCTGTTCCTTATATTTTTGTTCGTATGTGCGCGTTGCTTCACACCACTGAACAATATATTCGACTTCGGTGCAACGAATATTATACTTATCCAAAATAGCGAGAATATCATCGTCTGTTAACCCTTCGTTCAAGGCATCCACGTAAGTTTCAGCGCGTAACCCAATGCCATCGTAACCAGCAGCACTAGCCGCTTTGCAACGATCTTCAAATGTACATTGATCACCAAGTGTCCAGGAACTAATTGTAATTGGATGTGATTTTGTCATAATAATTTCCTCCAAATAGTGGATTCGACACATGCATGTTTTGTGATTCACATAATTTATTTTACAAGTTAAATGTAATCGCTATCACTCGACTCGTCCAATTGCTTTTAGTTGGGGCTATCCATAGCCAAAAGTTATTAATTCTGTTATATTAACCGTAGTTGTTAACTTTTGAGTATCAATCGTTACCCGTCAGAATGAACTTCGGGAGGTTATTTCTATCATGAATTTGGATCATTTACGATACTTCGTCGCATTATCAAGAACTGAAAACTATACACAAACTGCCAAGCTGTTACATATTACACAACCAAGTTTAACTAAAGCCATACACTCCTTAGAAGCAGAATTGAACATTGATCTCTTTCAAAAAGCCGGACGTAGTGTTACTTTAACTCCTGCTGGTAAGGTTTTCGCTAGTGATGTCGAATCCGCACTCCTACTACTCGACAAAAGTGTGACTAATATTAAACGTTTTGATCAACAAAAAGCCCCCATTCGTATTGCCGCACTCCGAACACTAAGTATTAAGTGGTTGCCAGATATTGCCCAGCGTTTTCTTCAACTAAGCCCCCATGCCGCTGTCCAATTTCAATTCAACACTGATACTGGCCTGTCCCCAGATATTCTGAACGGTTTACGTAACAACAAATATGATGTTGCTTTTTGCTCAAAGATGGATCACTTTAGCGATATCGAGTTTTTTCCCGTCGCTGAACAAACTATGGTTTGCATCACACCAACTACACACCCACTGGCAAACCGCTCCAGTATCAATTTGGCAGAAACATTAGCCTATCCCCAAATCACTTTTTCGCAACGCAGTGGACTTCATCCAATTATGCAAAAACTATTTAACGACTGTGGCGGTCAACCCATTAGTGCATATGCCGTAGAAGAAGATCAGGCCATCGCCGGTTTAGTGGCCAGCGGTTTTGGAATTGCCGTTGTACCTAATATGTCTATTCTTCAAACCATGCCAGTCAAGATTATTCCATTGTCATTTCCAACATGGCAACGAATTTTGTACATGGGTACCCTTAAGCACCGTACACCTCAACCCGCTGTTGAAGAGTTCATCACCTTCGTTCGTGATCAAAGCAAAACACTCTCTGTTAACAATATTTAACTCTGAACCAATAAAATCGCATTCGATTAATAGCTTCTAGCTATCGATTGAATGCGATTTTGTTATTAGACACTTCTCGAGACCGTGTTAAAATTTGAAGTGAATCAACGATTGTGAATTTAGTATCAATTAAAAATATTAATAATTATAAACCGTTTACTTGATTGATTTTTCAACATTTATATTGGATATTAAAAATGCCATTTTTGTTGCTTATAACGTTTAAAAATGCACACTTTGTGAAAATAAGAATTGGTGGGTGATACTATGGAACTTAAAGAAAAGCAGGATATAACCATGAAACATAAGACATATTTACCATTAGCTGCCGGAATTTACTTAAATTATGCTATTTTAGGAATGGCTACTATTATTGTGTCTCAATACGGGACTCAATTCCAAGCACTATGGCACACTGATGTTAAAGGGCTCTCAACTGTCATTGCAATGATTGGAATTGGCCGCTTATTGACAATTCTCATTGCGGGTTATCTTTCTGATCGCTTGGGGCGTAAGGGAACTATGTTAATCGGTATGGTTGCACAAATTCTATTTCTTATGGGCCTGTTCTTTAGTACTAATCTCATCAGTGCTTGCATCGCTGCACTCTTTATGGGCGCAACCAATTCCTTTGGTGATACAGCTAGTTATCCAGCACTGACAGATGCTTTCCAAGAGCAAGCTGCTAGCATGAATTCGTTAGTAAAAGCGGCCATGTCTCTTGCACAATTCGTCCTGCCGTTCATTGTTGCTGCTCAGCCAAACGCTCAAATCACACTAGTCGTCATGGTAGTTGTGATGGTTTTAGATATCATCTTAATTGGACTTGCCAGCTTCGCACCACAAACATTAACTCAAAAACACACTAAAATTAGCGACGAGCCTAAAACAACCATTAATCCTAGTGGCAATCAGCCTTCGATGTTAATTGATGGTAGTTTGCTAATAATTGTTGGTTTTACACTTTCATTTACGTTTTACATTTTCTCTCAATACGCACCAAACTTCGGTAGTAGCGTCTTAAAGTTGGGGCTAAACAGCTCTAAATCACTAATTTCATGGTATGCAATGGCCTCACTAGTATCCGTTTTTATTACCTCCTCATTAGTAACTCGCATTAAGCCAATCAAGTTGATCTTTGCTTACACTCTGATTTCGTTCCTAGCATTACTCCAAATGGTGGTTATCCCTAGTGCTGACGGTGCTCGGTTAACTGCCATTGCAATTGGCTTCTTCGCAGCCGGAGGTATTTGGCAATTAGGATTAACTTTACTAAGCCAATACTTTCCAGCTGAGAAAGGTAAGGTGACTGGCTACTATAGTTTTGCTACTGCACTGACATTCTTTGTAGGTCCATTAGTCTCTAGCTTCATCATTGATGACACAGCTGTCAGTGTTCTACATGTTTTCGAAATCGATACTGGCGTGACGCTGCTCAGTCTTGTAATCGTTATCATTTTAATGATTCGAAATCGCAAGTTTTCTATGTAAAACAGCACAAAAATTAGTAAAATGGCTATAGTTTGAGGAACTTGATTGCTCAATCTGTAGCCATTTTACTATTCAATAATATCGTTAATCTCATAGTGCCAACTTCACACCTGACAAACCACTCACCGACTAACACTTACCAAGATTTGAACCACCACCATCAAAGTCGCCAAAATATCCAACACCCAGCTGCTCCACACATAGTAGTTCTCCATTGGCCGATATTTTTGGCGGGTTACCTTGAGATTTTTTTCATATAACCGGTTGAAGAAGATAAATAGCCAGATAAAGAACCACAGAATCAGGCAAAAGACGGGATAAATGAAGATATTGCTCTTGATTCCCCACGGCGTCAGACTGGTGACAGCGGTTGGCACGTAGACACGATTAGGTAGCAGTGGATATGCGATAATTGCCAATAATAGCGGTAATAACGCTAATCCCGTCTGCCGCCACAAATTATAGTGGCCGTGCTCATCTTTAACATTAAACATTGCGCCAACCTCCCTTAATTAACCAGTGCATCGCAAATGGTAATTGATGATTCCAGAGCCGCCAATCATGGTGACCCGGTTGTAACTGCCATTCAAACTGGTCTTTAAACACAGCCGCCAACTCTGGCTTGAAGGCTTCATCCATTGACCGTAACATATCTTGATCACCCGTCGCCATTAGAACACGTAACGTCCCCCAGTTTGTCAGTTGCTGTACCAAGTAAGACAAATCCGCTGGCGTCCCTTGCATCTGTGCTGGTGAGAAAGCCAGCTCAAGGTCTGGCATAATTGCCGATTGTTCCACGTGAAACCTTTTGAGATCCGTCACCGGTGATAGTGCCGCGACAGCCGCAAACCGCTGCGGATAGGTAAAGGCATAACGTAATGCCCCATAGCCACCCATGGAGTTCCCCAACAAATAATTGTCTTTCGGTCGTGCCGACAACGGGAAGATATAACGCATTCGTGTTGGTAACTCGTGGGTCAAGTAATCCCAATAGCGTGGACCATGGACCATATTCGTATAAAATCCCCGCCCCGTTTCCGGCATGACGACCGCTACTCGGTATTGCGTTGCCAGTAGTTCGATTTCCGTTCGCCGTAACCACGACGTTGCGTCCCCACCTAAGCCATGCAACAGCCACACAGTTGGAAGTTGCTGTTCACCACTACTGTAGTCTGGTAAAATTTGTCCGACCGCGTTCACTGGTTCCGGCAAGATAACTTGGACTTGCACTGACTGTCGTAACACGTTGGAATAAAAGTTATTGCTATGAATTGACATTGTGTGCCACTCCTCTCTTTATGCATCGATCATCGAATTCGGTTAGGATCTACCGACTTGGAATCACTAGTTAGCGCCAGCCCAAAATAGTTAGGCAACATGTAACTAACGGTATATTCCAGCGTTTCTTCCCCTTGAAATACCCACCGTTCGATCTTAATCACCATCGTATCCAGACTCACGTGCAAATAATCCGCAATTCGTTGATTAGGAACGCAGGTCGCCGCATATTCTTGCTCAAAGGGCTGGCGTGATAAATCAAGCTGCGCATGTTTCCTAATTAGTGCATAAATCGAATGTACGGCCCGTAACTTCTTCATTGCTGTGGCAGGAATCAGCGTCGCCAAATACCACGACTGCGAAAATTCAAATGGTGCGTGTCTAATTTCGCGTAATCGCTCTAAATACCAGGTTGTCGATTCAGCCGTAAACTTAGCCCGTGTTGGTAGTGGCGTCGTCTGATTGGCCACTAAGATTGCAACCTGTTCCTCATCAACATCGTATGTATGGGTATCCGTAATTCGTACCGCAGTCCCCCGATTAAATTTGGAAACAAAGCTGCCCTTACCCTGAATACGATAGATATAACCCTGATCGGCTAACATATTCAGTACCCGCACGACTGTCGTGGAACTGACTTGATACTTCTTCCGCAGCTCACTCTCACTATAAAACGGATCATTCTTTCGAAAATGGTTCGTGTTCAATTCCAGAATCAAGGCGCTTAAAATGGTTTGATAAATTGGTTCTTTACGACTCATGGCTGCCCCCCTTATTATTAACTTAATACATTAAATGTCTATACTTAATCAAAATTTACCCATGTCAATTAACTAACAACAATGAAAGCGTTAACTATACTGTTATATTATGCTATACTCACTCATGAAATCAAGTTAATGTGTTAACTCAAATCAAAAAGGGAGGACTTAATTCAACACTAACTTGTCATTACTAATTTGTTAAGGAGATGAATGAATTATGGATAATTCACGTACGTGGAAAGATAAGACGATTGATGTCATGAGTAAGATCGCAGCCAACCGTTATTTACGTGCTATTCGAGACGGAATGGCCGTCATTATTCCAGTTACCATCGTTGGCTCATTCTTTACGATCGTCACGCAACTACCCATTACTGCTTGGACAAACTTTATTAAACCCTATGCCGCTGGTTTAGCAATTCCAATTAATTTTTCAATGGGGTTTATGGCTATTTACGCCGCGTTTGCCATTGCAGGTCGGTTAGCTGAAGATTATCACTTCGATCATATTTCAACCGGGGTCGTCTCAGTGATGGTCTTTCTATTGTTGGCAGTTAAACCAATTACGACCACCCCAGCAGCTTTCAAAGCGTTAGGACTAAAGGCCGCTGCCACCGTGGTGCCGCTAACACACTTCGGGGCTGCGGGGTTATTTACAGCAATGCTCGCTGGGATTTTAACGGCCGAAGTGACTCGGATCTGCCGCGACCATCACCTCGTCATTACATTACCAGATGGAGTCCCACCGGCTGTTGCAGCTTCATTCTCAGCTTTGATTCCCGCGACTTTCTTAATCGTTGGTGCTTGGGTCATTCACGTTGGTTTGAACTTTGACGTTAATGCTTTCCTACAATGGGTCTTCAGCCCATTAGCCTACTTTGGTCGTGACAATTTACTTTCAGTTATCGTACCAATCCTCTTAACTGATATTGTTTGGCTATTCGGGATTCACGGTGCTGCTTTAGCCACCCCAATCTTCTGGCCATTATGGTATCCAAACCTGAACGATAACTTAGCTGCCATTTCCAAAGGTGCAACTGCTGCAACGGTTCCTCACTTCATGACTGAACAATTTTTCCAATGGTTCGTCTACATTGGTGGTGCTGGGGCAACACTGTCTCTCTGTATCTTATTAGCATTTTTCTCTAAGTCCGCTTACGGTAAAACAATTGGACGGGTTACCATTATCCCAGGGATCTTCAACATCAACGAACCCGTTATCTTTGGTGTTCCAATTGTCATGAACCCATACTTTGCAATCCCATTTGTCCTCGCACCGTTAACCATGGGGATTATCACTTGGGCTGCAACTGTTCTACATCTCGTTAGTCGGACAGTAGCTTTAGTTCCATGGACATTACCAGGACCAATTGGGGCGTTGATGACCACTGCTTGGGACTGGCGAGCAGCCGTTCTATGTATTATTAATATTATTGTGGCCACCTTTATCTATTACCCATTCTTCAAGATCTGGGATCGTAACCAATTGAAGGCTGAACAAGACGCTGCTAAAGCCGATGCTGAAAAAGCAGCTCAAGCAGCCGTTGCCGAATAATAGCTTGCACAAAAATCACACGGATTTGTCATTACGGTATGCTTAAACTAACGACTACTTTCAATGAACATGATTGCTTATTTGCTGACAATCGGTCTGACTTTAGCGCCAACCGTAATTAGCCATTATGATCATGATTCTGGGAGGACTGCTGCATTGGCCGCAGTCCTCTTTGTACATATTCTAAGAAACGAGGGAAAACGATTGAAATCTGATATTAACCAACTTACTACTGAGGGTCGTAATCCTGCCAGTAACGACTTAGACGAAATGTCGATCCTGGCAATTGCCCAGTTAATGAATCAAGAAGACGCTAAAGTCAGTCAAAGCATCACACCCGAACTACCACAAATTGTCGCTGCTATTGCCCTTATCGTCACTGCCTTTAAAGCTAACGGCCGCTTAATTTACATGGGCGCTGGTACTAGCGGTCGCCTAGGCGTTTTAGACGCTGCTGAATGTGTCCCAACATTTGGTACTGAACCAGAGATGGTTCAAGGACTCATTGCTGGCGGGGCTCAAGCTATGACGGTCGCCGTTGAAGGTGCTGAGGATAATCCTAATTTAGGCGCACAAGACTTGAAAGATCTGGCCTTAACTGCTAATGATGCCGTGGTCGGCCTGGCAGCAAGTGGTCGCACACCTTATGTTATCGGTGCACTGGACTACGCACAACAAATTGGTGCGGCGACGATCAGTCTAGCCTGCAATAATCAGGCACTAATCAGTCAACACGCTCAGGTTGCCATTGAAGTAACCCCCGGCCCTGAAGTTCTCGCTGGTTCAACACGTTTGAAAGCTGGCACGGCAGAAAAGATGGTCCTTAACATGCTATCGACAATTTCGATGGCCAAGATCGGCAAAGTTTACCATAACTTGATGGTGGACGTTAAACCAACTAACGAAAAACTCGTGATTCGCGCGAAACACATGATCGAACTGGCCACTGGAGTTTCTGCCGATGAAGCCAGCGAACTATTCGCTGCAGCTCATCAAAACGTTAAGACAGCGATTGTCATGAACTTGGCTGGCGTCTCTGTCAGCGACGCCGAGCAGCGTTTGCAGCGCGCACACGGTGTCGTTCGTGACGCACTCGCACTGCAATGAGGAGGTCTAAAATGACATATTTAATTGGCGTTGACTGTGGTGGCACGCACATCGTTGGTCAAACTTGGACGACAGCCCCCGAGCATCTGGTCCAAAGCGTTACGGGTGGACCTGGTAACGTTGTCCTAGACTACTCTGCTGCCGTTACTAACTTAACCACTGTCTTAGACCAGCTCACTGCCGCAATTCCAGCTAGTCATCTTGGGTTGATTTTAATCGGAATTGCTGGAATTGAAACTGCTGGCCGGGCTGATCAGGTCCAACAAACCATCACCCAACGTTACCACGCTAATACCCAGGTCATAAGCGATGCAAAACTGGCCCTACTGAACGGTCTTGCAGGAGCAGACGGCACCTTAGTGATTGCCGGCACGGGCTCGGTCGTTTATGGCCGCCAAGCCGGGAAATTTCTGCGCGTTGGCGGCTGGGGTTACGTTTTAGGTGACGAAGGCAGTGCCTACGACATTAGCAAGCGGGCACTTAAACTGGTTCTGACCCAGACTGATAACGGTCAAACTAGTCAACTAACAGCTCCCCTATTGGCACAACTTAAAGTTACCGATGTTGCTGCCGCCGTCCAGAAATTTTACGCTCAAGATCGACAAACTAACGCTCAATTAGCACAGTTAATCGCCAAACTGGCCGAGCAACAAAATTCTGAAGCCATCACGGTATTAGTCACGTCAGCCCAAGCACTGGCACAACAAGTCGTTACCTTATATCAGCGGTTTGCAGAGTCCCGGCCACAACGGGTCGCCCTCTCTGGTTCCGTTTTAAAACACAATCGCCTGGTCCGCGACACGTTAACGACGACAGTGCACCAGTCAATACCAACAATTGCATTTAACGATATTACAACTAACAACGCCCACGCCGTCATCTATTGGCACCGGTGGACTCAGGAGGAAATTAATTCATGACAATGCGTCAACTAGGTTTATCCATTTATCCCGATCATAGCGACTTTGAAGAAAACGCCGCTTATCTCAAATTAGGCCAACACTACGGCTTCACTCGAATTTTTATGAGCATGCTGGAAGTATCTGGTACGGTCGCCGAAACCAAAGCTAAGTACCAGAAAATCATTGACGTTGGAAATCAGTTGGGTTACCAAACGATTTTGGACGTTTCACCACGGATTTTTAAACAACTAGGAATTTCCTATAAAGATCTAAAGTTTTTCGCTGATTTACACGTCGCCGGTATTCGACTAGATGAGGGTTTCGATGGCGCGACCGAGGCGCTGCTCTCGTATAATCCGTACGGCTTGATCATCGAACTTAATATGAGTAATGACGTCGATTATCTGAATAATATTCTCAG
This sequence comes from Lactiplantibacillus sp. 3062, assembly GCF_055413545.1. Classification (NCBI taxonomy): domain Bacteria; kingdom Bacillati; phylum Bacillota; class Bacilli; order Lactobacillales; family Lactobacillaceae; genus Lactiplantibacillus; species Lactiplantibacillus sp. 3062. Next base: position 582,341 of record NZ_JBVAYE010000001.1, on the reverse strand, counting down.
CTACCAAGCAAACGTCCCATTTATTTATGGCTGCCATAATTTCTATCCCCAAGTTGGAACCGCACTACCTTACAACTTTTTCGTTAAGTGTAGCGAACGTTTTCGTAAGTTCGGCATTCACTCCGCCGCTTTCGTGGCAAGTCAGGTTGGTACGATGGGGCCATGGAACGTCAACGATGGTCTGCCAACATTGGAAGCTGATCGGCGCTTACCAATCGCCGTCCAGGCCAAGCATCTCTTCGCTTCCGGACTAATCGACGATGTAATTATCGGTAACGCTTATGCGAGTGAAGCCGAACTGGCCGCATTATCAGCAATCAATCGGTACCAAGTACAATTTCACATTGAATTTGAAGCTCAGACGAATGCGATCGAAAGAACCATTGCCTTGACCCCACAACATTTTCGCCGTGGCGATATTAACCCAAATGTCATCCGTTCAACCATGCCCCGTGTGACCTACAAGGAAACGCCCAACAGTCCACACGATAATGATGTGGAATTTCAGCGTGGCGACGTATTAGTAGGCAACGATAACTTCGGCATTTATAAAAATGAATTGCAAATCGTCTTGCAACCCCACTGTGAACCCCGAAAGAATCGGATTGGTCGGATTGCACCTGAGGAACTGTTACTGCTTGACTTTATTAAACCTTGGAGTAAATTCCGGTTTGTGGATTGAATATAGTAAAAAATATGTTACTGATTATAAAAAAGTCTATCTCGAAATTTTAATAATTTCGAGATAGACTTTTTTAGTTTAATCCAACTTATCAAAGCAAATTTCTGCAATTCACATGCTATTTTAAACTGGGTGGATGCTAACAGTATCATTTCCCATCAGTTGATCACACCAGCGGCAAGTCAGTTCTTATATCACGTAAATTCACCATCATTAACTAATTAAGCTAGATCTTCACCATTAGATTTAATGACCTTCTGGTACCAGTAAAATGAATCTTTCTTATAACGTTTCAGACTTCCTTTACCAGCATCATCCTGGTCAACATAAATAAAACCATATCGCTTGGACATCTCTGAGGTAGAAAAACTAATCAAATCGATTGGCCCCCACATCGTATAGCCCATTAGTTGTACGCCATCCTGAACTGCAGCTTTCATTTGCGCAATATGTTTACGTAAATAGTCAATTCGATACGTATCATGCACTTGTTGATCAGTTGTTAATTGATCTAGAGCGCCTAGCCCATTTTCAACAACAAATAATGGCTTACGATAGCGATCCCACATCTCATTCAGTGTCACTCGCAACCCCACCGGATCAATTTGCCAACCCCAATCGGATTCCTCAAGGTAAGGATTACGACCACCAGTAGCCATATTACCGTTCACTTGTTCAGGCGCATCAGCTTGAGTTACTGTTGTCATATAGTAACTAAAACTAATAAAGTCAACCGGATACTTCGCTAAAATCGTCTGATCATCTGGTGCCATTTGCAGTTGAATATCATTCTCTGCAAAAAAACGGTTCATGAATTCTGGATATTCCCCCCGAGCTTGAACATCCGTGAAGAATAAGTTCTTATCGTCTTCCACTTGAGCAGCCTGAACATCTGCAGGATTAGGTGTGGCTGGGTAAGTTTGCATTCTTGCCAGCATTGACCCAATCTTAGCATCCGGGTCAATAGCATGTAATTGTTTGGTAGCCAGTGCACTAGCGATAAATTGATGGTGCAGCGCTTGGTAACGTAACTGCATCTGATCATGCGCCGAATTCTCAGTATCAACAGCTCCAGTGGCATGAAACCCCCAAGTTCCGGTATTAATTTCATTAAAAGTTAAATAATACGGAACGCGACCTTTAAAATGTTTAAAAACGACTTCAGTAAACCGATTAAAATCGGCAATGGTTGCCCGGCTGGCCCACCCATTTTGCTTAAGCGTTAATCCAATGGGCATTTCATAATGTGACAGTGTAACTAATGGTTGAATGTGATAGCGTCGCAATTCATCAATGACTCGATCATAGAAAGCAAGTCCATCTGAATTTGGCTTGAGTTCATCACCTTTTGGAAATAATCGCGACCAAGCAATAGAGAAACGATAAACTTTAAATCCCATCTCAGCAAATAGTTTGATATCTTCTTTGTAATGATGATAAAAATCAACACCTCGACGCTTAGGATACATTGTATCAGTTTGATCATCTAGCGCCGTTTGAATTGAAGATATCGTTACATCATCCATTGACATATGCTTGCGATCCGTCGTTTTTTTCACTACTTCTGCCGTTGTCAGGCCTTTACCTGCTTCATTCCAGGCACCTTCAACTTGATTAGCTGCTGTCGCTCCGCCCCACAAAAAGTCTTTAGGGAACGTTTTAGGATAAGTTGGTTTATACATTAGCTGGTGCTCCTTCCATGATCTCCTTAGGTTGTAATTCTAAAATCCAATTATCACTAGTCTCCGTCGCATCAGTTGGCTTGACCATTTGATAGTCAGCCGTATTCGTAATAATGACCATGACAGTTGTATCGTAACCAGCCGTTTTGATCTTATCCACATCAAATTTAGTTAATAAATCACCACGTTTGACTACTTGGTTTTGCTTAACCATTGTTTCGAAGTATTGACCATTTAATTGAACCGTATTAATACCAATGTGAATCAGAATTTCAGCACCACTATTGGCCGTAATTCCAATCGCATGACCAGTGGGATATACTGCCGTAATTGTCCCATCAACGGGCGCTGTGACCGTCCCTTTATTTGGAACAATGGCTAATCCTTTGCCCATTGCTTCAGACGCAAATACTTCGTCATGAACGCTAGTCAATGGAATAATTGTCCCTTCAACCGGAGCCATTACTGTGTTATCACTTTGATCACTTACTACTGAGTAATCAGCCTGCTGTTGACGAGCGAATCCAAAGAAGTACGTTAAGATCGCACCACCTAAGAATGCTACAATCAATCCAATGACTTCACCCATAAACCCATGCCCTAGAAAAGTTGGTACCGCTAATAAGCTAGGGAGTGTAAATGAGCTAGCGTGCGTACCAGCGGCGCCAATAATTGCACCACCAAGGGCACCACCCACAACGGCACAATAGAATGGTCGTTTTAACTTAAGCGTTACCCCGTAAATCGTCGGTTCGGTAATTCCAAACAATGCCGTGACAAAAGAAGACCCTGCTAATGCTTTCATTTTTTGATCTCGTGACTTCAAAAAAACAGCTAACGCAGCACCAGCCTGTGATAATACGGCCGCACTAAGAATTGGTAACAACGGGTCATAACCCATCTTAGCAATATTATTCATCATCAATGGTACGAACGTCCAATGTACACCAAAGATAACAAAGACTTGCCAGAAGGCACCCATGATAACACCAGCACCAATTGGCATGAAGTTATAAATTGCCATAACACCACTTGCTAATCCATTACCAATGAGTCCCCCAATTGGGCCGACAACTAACAGCGTCAATGGCACCATGATAATTAATGAAAAGAGGGGCGTGAAAATATTCCGAATTGCCGCTGGAAATAGCTTGTCCAGTACTGGCTCTAAATACGACAATACCCAAACTGCCAGCAGAATTGGGATAACCGTTGACGTGTATGTTGTTGGAACCACCGGAATACCAAAGAAATGTAGTGTTGTTGAATTCGTCATAACAGTTACTAAAGTTGGGTATAGCAGAGCTGCACCAAGTGACACCGCTACAAATTGGTTAACCTTCAACTGCTTAGCAGCAGTAAATGCTAGAAAAACAGGTAAAAAGTAAAAAATAGCATCACCAGCAGAATACCAAATCTTATAAGCCCCACTAGTCGTTGACATCCAATTAAAAGCAACCGCTAAAGCTAGCAACCCTTTCAAAATACCAGCACCAGCCAAAGCACCTAAAAACGGCGTAAAGATTCCGGAGATAAAAGCAATAAACCGATTAATGATGTTTTGCTTTTCACCCGTATCTTCCGTTGTAGTAGCTGCATCAGCCGCCGTATCAGGATTTGCTAATCCTGCTAAATCTGCTAAAACGGCAAAGACCTGCGCCACAGCATTACCAATAACAACTTGATACTGGCCCGCGCTTTGAACAACCGTAATGACACCATCTAAGTTTTCAATCGCCTCAGTATTCGCTTTGTCCGTTGACTTTAAGTTGAAACGTAGTCTGGTCGCACAGTGCCATGCTTTGCTAATATTATCTTTTCCACCAATATTGGTAAGAATTGATTGTGCTAATTCTGAATAATCCATACACTTTTTCCTCCCTTTATAAAACGACAAAAACCCAAGTAGGCCCGTTATCAACACTAAAAACACAGGTTGACTGGTTGCTACTTGGGTTTTGCCTAATCGAATAGTTACAATCCCAAAAATATTATTGATTCTCGTTCAACATCCGCTGAATGTGCATGATTAAGTAAATACGCTCATTCACCGAAACAGTCTGTTCCGTCGACTTCTTCACAAAAACAGCGATTTTTTGGACACAGGCAAAGGCTCGGGGGTATTGCTTAGATAAATGTTCAAATAAGAAATCATCATCTGCCCCTTGGGATTGATCAGGTCGTTTCAGCGTTAAACGCTCCGCAAAAAAGCGTAGATGAACTAAAAATCGTTGCAAACTAACACTCTCATCTGGCATCGTTAATGACAGCTGATACTTAACAATATCCAAAATATCATTAATCAACTTAGTCATTGCAAGTGTTTGATCAGTGTTAGAGTCAGCCATACTATTCTCAACAAACTTCATTGCAATAAATCCAGCTTCATCTTCCAACAACGTCACATTAAAATGCTTTTTAATCAGTGCCAATGCTTGCATACCGACTTGAAACTCACGGTGATAAATTCGCTTAGTTTCCCACAAGATTTCATTATGAATATCCATCTGATGGTGGTGCCGATAGACAGCAAAGTGAATATGGTCAGTCAACGAAATCAACAAATAAACATTAAAAGTCGTTTGCAATTGTTGTTCTGCCAACTCAATAATTTGCGAAGCAACTTCAAAATATTCCGGTTCAATATCTGCCATCAAGCTTTGGAAATTACTAATCCAATTATCTCCTTCTGGCGTATAAATCTTAGTAATCTGTTGTTGCTCAACATCGTCACCAGTATGCTTTTTGAACCCGATTCCTTTACCAATTAAGACAACTTCCCGTCCATTTTTTTCAGCCAATAGGACGTTATTATTAAAAACCTTTTTGATTCGCATGCGCACGCTCCTCGACTCTCATACCTAAATAAAGAAAAAAACCTAATAACCCACTGCATCCGTGCTATCAATCACGAATACAATCGATTAATTAGGTTTTGCCCACTAGCTAATGTTAGCGGTAACAATCCTTATTTACAATTAGCTAGTATAGCGGTTTCGGAAAACGATTGCAAGCGTTAAATGCCAATTTATATCATCTCAGCAATGATATATCGCTGTTAGATATCACTAATTGCATTTCAACTATTCAGATTTCTCCGCTAACCCATTATGCTTAATCACATCTTGATACCAGTAGAACGACTTCTTGGGATAGCGAGCTAACGTCCCGTGGCCCTGATCATCTAGGTCCACGTAAATAAAGCCATACCGCTTACTCATCTCGCCAGTTGATGCACTAACAAGGTCGATGCACCCCCATGGTGTGTAGCCCATCAAATCGACGCCATCATCAATGGCACCAGCCATCGCTTCAATATGTTGCTTCAAATAATCAATGCGATAATCATCTTCAACATAGAAATTCTTATCAGGTTTATCAATCGCACCTAGGCCATTTTCAACCACAAACAACGGTTTCTGATAGCGATCATATAGCTCATTTAACGCAATCCGTAACCCGGTTGGGTCAATCTGCCAACCCCAGTCACTCGCCTTCAAAAATGGATTCTTGACGCCGCCCATCAGGTTACCAGCAACAGTATCGGTTACACTACCCGTGGTTTCCACCGCGCTCGACATATAATAACTAAACCCAATATAATCAACTGGATATTGTTGTAGTAATGCCAAGTCGCCATCCGTGGTCTCCAGATCATCAAAGGTCAGATTATATTCAGCCAGCAGTCGCTTGGTATAGGTCGGATAAGCTCCACGTACTTGAACATCCGCACAGAAGAAGTTGAAATCTTGATTATGCTGCAAATTAGCCAGCTGGTTAACTGGGTTCGAATCATAAGCATAACTAGTGGCATAGAGAATCATACAGCCAACCTGAATATCGTCTCGCAATTCGTGGGCGATTTTGACTGCCTTAGCACTGGCCACAAACTGATTGTGCCATGCCTGAAAAACGTTCTTTTTGTCATTAGCACCCGTCGATGGCACTAATCCTTGGCCCATCACCGGAAAATGTGCCGCACTATTGATTTCGTTGAAGGTCATCCAATACTTAACCTTTGAAGCATAACGCGTTAAGATGGTCCGCGCGAAAGTTTCGTAGAATTCAATCAAATACCGGTTCTTCCAGCCACCATACCGTTTGGCCAAGTTCAATGGCAATTCATAATGTGAGATTGTAATCACTGGTTCAATATTATTGGCCAAGCATTCGTCAATCACATCATCATAAAACTTTAATCCGGCTTCGTTAGGTTGCGTTTCATCACCGTTTGGAAAAATTCGTGACCATGCAATTGAGAAACGATAACACTTGAAACCCATTTCGGCAAACAGTGCAATATCTTCTTTGTAATGATGATAGAAATCAATACCTTCATGGTTCGGATAGGTGTACTTATCTGTATCGATCGTCCAGTCAAAATCTGGTTGACTAACGATTTTAAATCGGTCTTTGCCACCTGGTAACGCATCCGCAATCGATAAGCCACGACCACCTTCTTGGTAGCCACCTTCTAACTGGTTGGCAGCAGTCGCGCCGCCCCATAGAAATCCTTCTGGGAACTCTGACATTTAATCAACACCCTTTCTAGTTAGCTAATAATGATAGCCCTTACAACAAGTATAATCAATCATTGGTCTGAATATCAATTATTAATAACTATCCCAAATCTTCCCCATTCGAAGCAATTACTTTCTTATACCAGTCAAATGAGTCTTTCTTCATCCGCTTCAAACTACCATTACCTTCATCATCTTGATCGACATAGATGAAGCCATACCGCTTAGACATTTCGGATGTACCGGCACTAATGACATCAATGCAACCCCAGGTCGTGTAGCCCATCAAATCAACACCATCCTTGACTGCTTCTTTCATCTGTTCAATATGTTGACGTAAGTAGTCAATCCGATAATCATCATGAATCTTACCATCGGCGCTGATTTCATCTTCGGCACCCAAGCCGTTCTCAACAACGAATAATGGTACCCGATAGCGATCCCAGAACTCGTTCAAGGTAATCCGTAAACCAACTGGGTCAATCTGCCAGCCCCAGGCACTGGATTTCAAGTATGGATTTTTACCACCCATTGATAAGTTACCACTGGCTTGTTCAACATCATCAGTCGCCGAAGTAATCGTCGTCATATAGTAACTAAAACTTAAGTAATCGACCTTGCCTTCAGCTAACAATTGTTCATCGCCAGCTGCCATCGTTAATTCAATCCCGTTTTCTGCAAAGTACCGGTTCATATATTCTGGATATTCACCACGTACCTGTACGTCAGTAAAGAACAAATTCAATTGATCTTGCAATTGGGCCGCCCGAACATCAGCTGGATTAGGCGTATTGGCATAAGTTTGCATCCGCGCAAGCATTGAGCCAATTTGGGCCTCAGGATCAATCTCGTGACACTGCTTAACTGCAATTGCACTTGCAACAAACTCATGATGTAGCGCTTGGTAGCGTAATTGCATTTGATCATGTAAGCTTAGATCACTATCAATTGCACCAGTACCAGTAAATCCCCAAGTTGAAGCGTTAATTTCATTGAAAGTTAGCCAATACTTCACAACACCCTTATAGCGTTTGAATAGCACTTCAGTATAGCGAGTGAAATCTGCAATTGTCTTGCGACTTGCCCAACCATTATTCGTTAATGTTAGGTTTAATGGCATTTCATAGTGGGAAATGGTCACTAGGGGCTCAATACCATACTTGTGACATTCAGCAAAAACATTGTCATAAAACTTCAAACCAGCTTCATTAGGTTCAACTTCATCACCTTTAGGAAAGATCCGAGCCCATGCTAAGGATAGGCGATATACCTTGAAGCCCATTTCCGCAAATAGCTTAATGTCTTCCTTGTAGTGATGATAGAAGTCGACGCCACGGCGCTTAGGATAGAGCTTATCCGTTTGATCATCAATGGCAGCTTGGACACTCTCTTTAGTAACCTCGTTCATCGACATTACTTTGCGGTCAGTAGCCTTCTGAACAACTTCAGCAGTTGTTAGGCCCTTCCCATCAACGTTCCAACCCCCTTCAACTTGGTTGGCAGCAGTCGCGCCGCCCCACAAAAAGTTCTTTGGAAAGCCAGTTGGCATTGTTTTTGAATACATAATTGAAAACTCCCTTTTAATTAGTCTAATTGTAATAATGGTTCAGTTGCATTAACTTCCGTAGCAGCTGGAAAGGCCAGTTTAACGTCATGATAGTTCTTAGAATTAGTCACAACCATTGGCGTTGTAACGGGATACCCTGCCGCCTTAATCGCTTCAATATCAAACTTCACTAGCGGCTGACCAGCTTTGACCGTCTCGCCCTTTTGAACTAGCGTTTCAAAACCTTTGCCCTCTAATTCGACAGTATCCATTCCAATATGCATCAGGATTTCAGCACCATCTGTTGTGTTTAAACCAACGGCATGTCCAGTTGGGAACACGAGTGCTACTTCGCCGTCAGCTGGAGCGTATAAGACACCATCAGTTGGTTCGATTGCAACACCTTTGCCCATTGCACCTGATGAGAAGACCTCATCCTTAACTTCACTTAGTGGGATGATTTGGCCCGTTTCGGGGCTACTCAACTTAGTGGCTACATTATAAGTGACGTTTGGTTCTACTTTAGTTGCTGCACCAGTTGGTGTCGCTTCTAATGAAACGACACCGGCCATGACAGGATCAGCCGTTGCCGCAGTTTCTACGACCTTAGTTTGCTTGTTATTACTATCAACACTCTTGTAACCAAATAACATTTGTAGGGCAAAACCAAGGACTGCAGCAATGGCCATCGCAATAATTAAGCCATATACAGAGCCGTCTACCCCAGTTTTAGAATTAATCGCAGCTGGGATTGAGAATAATCCCATACCGCCCATCATATACATTTTTGTACCTGCAAAACCAATAATACCGCCACCAATTGAAGCGGCCACACAACTCAGAATAAATGGGCGCTTACGTGGCAATGTTAACCCATAAATGGCAGGCTCCGTAACACCGAAAATACCGGAGATAAAGGCTGGTAAAGCAATACCGCGTGTCTTTTGATTTTTCGTTTGTAATAGAATACCTAATACAACTCCAGTTTGGGCAAACGAAGCGGCTAATGATAATCCTAAAATAGGGTCAAAGCCTTGTGAGGCTAGGTTGGCCATCATAACAGCTACGAACCCCCAGTGAACACCAAAGATAACGAAAGCTTGCCAGAAAGCACCCATCACAAGCCCAGCAACGATCGGACTGAAGTTATAGATTGCAACACACACTGTTGAAATACCATCACTTAACCAACTTGCAACTGGTCCAATAATTAAAAAGGTAATCGGCACTGCGATTAATAACGTAATAAATGGGACTAAGAACGTCTTAACTACCGTTGGCACGATTCGTTTTGCAAATGCCTGAACTTTAGATGCAAACCAAACGGCCAAGATAATTGGAATTACTGAAGAAGTATAGCTCATCATCACAACTGGAATACCTAAGAAAGTCGCGTGAATCTGTGATTCAAAAATACTGCCACTGAACAGCGTGCTTAATACTGTTTTACTGCTGTTCAAAGCGACGATACTTGGATAACAAAGTGCCATCCCAATCGCCATTCCGACAAATTGATCAACATGAAACTTTTTGGCTGCTGTCAATCCCAAAACAATTGGTAGGAAATAGAAGAAACCATCACCGATCGAGTAGAGAATCTTGTATGTTCCTGAATTCTCTGACAACCAATTGAACGCGACAAACATCGCAACGAACCCTTTGATCATCCCAGCCGCACATAAAACACCTAACATCGGAGTAAAAATACCAGAAATCAAATCGATGAACCGGTCAAAGATACTCATCTTTTCCCCGTCTTCATAATCATCAGGTACACTACCACCATCGGCAAAACCACCGACGCGAATGAGCGTTTCATAAACGTCTGCAACTTCATTTCCAATGACTACTTGGTACTGACCACCGGACTGAACAACTGTAATAACACCATCTGTATCTTTTAATTCATCAGTATGGGTAGCGCTTTCATCTTTGAGCTTAAACCGCAACCGGGTTGTACAGTGAACCACGCTCTTAACATTATCCTTACCGCCAACTCCGGCGATAATCTTTTTACTTAAATCTTCATAAGCCATCATTGTTCCTCCTCATTTATCTATAAATCAATAATTGCAATTTGAGTAAACAAAAACCCAAATGTCCTTTCTTCAAACCACGCCACTAGGGCCCTAGTGACTGCTGCTCTCAAGAAAAGATATTTGGGTTAATGCCTGCATAACCAGTAACACACCGTTAATAATCTTATTTATTCACTTTTTTGTCGGTGGGTGACGCGCCAGATGTGAAGGGTCAAATAGACTTTGTCATCCGGCTCTAGTCGCCAGCCAGCCTTACTTTGTAAAAATGTATCGATCCGTTCCACTGTTGCATAGGCATGCGCATATTTTATTTGCATCAACTGCAGTAATGACTGATCTAATTCACTGCCAGTTCCATTACTGCGGCTAACGCGTTGCACCATTAGCGCACGTAAATGCGCAATGAAACGATTGTAATTGAAGGACTCTGGGTCCAGATGCATCTGGTATTGATATTGCACGATATCAATGATGCCACTGATCAATTTCGTGATTTTAATCGTTTCCTGCAACTTGGAACCATCTGAACCAGCATTGATGAAATGATAAGTCATAAAAACCACTTCACTTTTAGGAAGGATCACGTCCGCCGTCACATTAATTAAATCGACCGCTTGACTGGCTGCGTGAAACTCCTTAGGAAACAATTTTTTAACTTCCCAACGGACTGTGCCGTTATCGACATCGATTCCATCATTGGCTCGCTTCAACGCAAAATCAATGTGGTCTGCAAGCACAAAGTACTGATAATCACTAAAACTGACCTTCAACAGCGGCTCCACTAGGTGAACCACCTTTGTTGTAATCACAAACGATTGGGGTTTTAAATCTTGAAAAGCGTCAATATCAACATTCTGTTTCAAAGTTGCCACAAAACGCCGCTGAATTTTCTGATCATCAATCTGATCACCCTGATGCTTACCAAAACCTACGCCATTACCAATTACAATCCATTCAACATCCTGATCGTCCACCACTAAAGCGGCATTATTATTGAAGTTCTTTAGAAATTTCACCACTCACGCCTCCTGGATTTTCAAACAAAAAACCTACTTAAAGAGTATCACATCTCACTGAAGAGACTGTGAATACAGATATGAGTAGGTTTATGCCTGATCGAATCAGTAACACGCTTTAATTTATGTTATTTATACTAGCAACAATTGTAAGCGGTGTCAACCGCATGTGAATATTTTTTTGTCATACTTCCATCTGGTCAATTCGCTATAATCCTTCATCATTCGCTACGGGCACCTTGCAATACATCATATTCTTTTCCAGCCACTACCACTACTAACGGTAAGCCAGTGACAAGCTTAACTTGCGTTTTATCTTGATATAGTTGAACTTCTAGCACTCGACCACGAAAACGCAACCGATAACTAAGATGCGTTATCTGAGTTGGTAAATGATTGGTAATGTGTAACTTACCGTCAGCGACATACATCCCAGCAAATCCATACGTTAATCCCAACCAACTGCCGCCCAGATTTGCTTCATGAAGCCCATCTTTGGCATTACCTTGTAGATCAACCAAATCCATTAACGATGTATCCATATAATAACTGAACGCCTTATCATGATCACCTAGTCGGCTCGCCAAAATACTGAAAATCGATCGTGATAAAGAGGAATCATGCGTCGTAATTGGTTCATAGTACTCGTAATCTCGCCGCAATTGTTCCAGTGATTGATCTTCTGGAAACAACATTTCCGCTAATAACGTATCTGCCTGCTTGTTGACCCGGTGACTATAGATCATGAGCGGGTGATAATGTAACAACAATGGATATTGTGTTGCTGCCGTCGTCGCAAAAGGCCATACCGGCATCTTTGGTGAATTATCATCTTGTGCAGTGACTTGTTGTTCTTGATCATACGGTAGGTACATGTTCGTACTTGCCTTTGTGAACTGTGCTTGCTCATCAGCATCGCCGTCAATATAATGATTTTCAAGTAACCAAGCTGCAAAAGCCATATTTTCCTTAGCCATCCGATTCGTGTAGTAATTATTATCTACCAAGGCGGTATATTCATCCGGCCCCGTCACCTTGTATAAGCAGAATTGCGACCGGCCATCACGCTGTTGCCAGCTACCAAACTGCAACCAGAAACGTGCGGTTTCCAGGACAACTGCTGCACCTTGTTCCCGCAAGAAGTTCTGATCATTAGTGACATCAAAATATAACTTAACCGTATGCGCAATGTCCGCATTGATGTGATATTGCGCAGTGCCAGCAGGAAAATAGGCACTTGCTTCTTCACCATTAATCGTTCGCCATGCGTACAATGCGCCCCGTGTCACACCCAAGCTCCGCGCCCGCTCTCGAGCTTGCGGCAAAATACTAAACCGATAATGCAACAGTTGCTTGGCAATTTGTGGCTGCGTATAAATGAAGAACGGTAACATATACATCTCGGTATCCCAGAAATAATGGCCCTCATAGCCCGGTCCAGTAATCCCTTTAGCTGCAATGTTCGTTAACCCGTTACGACCAGCTGATTGAAATAACTGGAACAAGTTATATTGAATCCCAGTTTGTAACTTTTTATCACTAATTTGCACTTGCGACTGTTGCCAAAAGTTCGTTAAAATCTGCCGATTACGATCCACAATATCGTTGGTCCAACTCGTTATCGTATCCGGCAGCACTTGATTAATTTCACTGATTTGACGCGTAAACGACCAGCTCAGCGTTGTCTGTACTTCGATGGTACCACTGCCATGAAAACCGGCATGATCGCCATATACTTCAAAGCCTGTCGGAAAGCTGGTCAACCAATCCCGTTGCGTTATTTGTTGGTGTGTTGAAGCTACCAACGTCTGCCACTTTATTTGCTGCTGACGATCAGCTGGTATAAATTGGTTGGTTAACCCAGATTGTCGTTGCGCTACTCGCGGATCGTCCGCGTCCGCCGTCGTCGCAGTCACATCATGAATAATTGGCCGCGTGAACCGCAACGTCCCCGTATAATCAAGCGAAGTCAGTTCGTAGTTCAAGAATAGTTGATGCGAATTATCCAACGCAATCATTGATTTAACGACCAGTTCAAAATGATGGTCGTCGGAGGTAACAATCTGAAACTTTTCCGTTAATACGCCCGTATCAAAATCAAGCACGGCATCGTCGACCGTCATATCCCAGTCACCAGGAATCTCAGAACTTGTCTTCTCAGTTGCAAAGTCTAAGTACCGCGGACTTGTTAATGAAATAATCGTTTGATGATTTTTCGCATATCCATAGGCACTTTCTCCATATGTGATTGGATTCGTCGCATAATAGCCATTGATGAGCATCACTGGTAGTGTTGCTTGTTGATTACCTGTAAACGGTACTGAGTCTCGAACACCCATGTGACCATCACCCAAGGCAAAAATCGTCTCCAGATACTGCCGATTCGTCGTTGCCACATCTTTTAATGTTAACTTATCAATTTGCATAGTCTCCCCCACTTTCGACTTCATTTGCTGTAGTATAGCATCCGAAATAAAGCGGTTTCATCGATTTGAGAATCACTTTGCTGCTTTTCGCATAAAACAATCGCTTAGTACCGACAATATACTAACGTTAATGAGAACGTATTTAAAGTGACGGAATAATCTCGTTGTAACCAAAAAGCTTCGCTGACCTGACAATCAAGTTCTCGATTATCAGGTCAGCGAAGCTAAAATTATTTCTCAGTACGCTTTATATAGTTGCAACACTCTCACGTTCAACCAATGTGACTGGGACTAACCGCGTGGCAGATTTGCCAACCAAACAATTAACACTTTCAATACCAATCTGGACAAAATTCTGGGTAACACTTGTCAACGCAGGAGTCGCAATATCGCAGATGAGCGTTCCATCAATGCTGACAACAGAAAGCGCCCCAGGTAGCTTCACATTACTCTCCTGAGCAGCCTTTTGTAGTCCGGCCGCCGTCATATCACTAGCTGCAACAACCCCAGTAATGCCCAGCTCTTGATAAGCATTAAAAACATTATAACCAGCCTGATAACTATAATCTCCGGGTTGCACCCATTCAGCTTGCCCATGAATCGAATAATTTTTTAACGCCGCTTGATACCCAGCAAGCCGTTGACTACCTGTATGATAATGGTCGATTCCGGCTAGGCCAATTGTCCGATGACCATGCGAAATTAAATACTTTGTCGCCAAATAGGCCGCCTGATAATTGTCAGAGCTAACGGATTTGACGCGTTCATCTGCTAGATTGATCGAAACAAAACAAAACGGTGTCTTTGATTCTGTTAATAATTGTAAGTCTGCTTTATCTGGTTCAATCGCCATTAACAAAATACCTGAAACAGTACGTTCCAAGGCGGTCACAATTGCTTGATGTTGTAACTCGGTATTCCGATTACCAGCATATAGAATAATAACCTGTAACCCGATCTCAGTCGCGCGCTGTTGAATACCATCAATAATTCCACTTGAAAAATTCGTCGGCGTGACGTTGACAATAACGGCAATCACGTCCGTCTTCTTTTTAACCAATTCCATGGCTAGTGTATTCTTCCGATAGCCGAGATCCTTAGCAACTTTTAAAATACGCTCCTGAGTCTTGTCGCTATATGTACCCTGTTTTTTCGCCAACACTCGTGACACTGTAGCAATTGAAAAGCCAGTTTTAGCGGCAATATCTTTGATTGTTGGCTTCATTTTTCCAGCTCCCCTCCGATTTAAATTAATTATAGCGCTAAAAGCCGGTAAAATCATTGCCAAAAGCGTAAACGTTTACTTTATTATTAAAACGGTATTGTAAACGTTTACGTTAAGTGCTAGTATTGCCCTGTTGAAAAGTGATTAACTTTTAAGGAGATGGATTCTCATGAACCAACCTGCAGTACACCCGAATAAACCAATCGCTGATGTTTCCAGTAAGCCTAAGACATCTACTATTGCTAATTCGCTGCCCAACCTCCCATTAAAAACCATCTTTGCAATTACCTTTGGTTTTTGTGGGGTTAATATGGCCTTCTCATTACAATCATCACAGATGAGCCGGATTTTCCAGACCATTGGCGCTGATCCCACCAAACTAGGACTCTTCTTCATTCTGCCGCCATTGGCTGGATTATTCGTCCAACCACTAGTCGGTAAATACTCTGATCGAACTTGGACGCGCTTTGGTCGTAGAATGCCCTACTTACTATTCAGCGCACCATTAGCGGCGTTGGTCATGGTGTTATTACCAAATGCTGGTTCATTCGGCTTTGGCTACGCTTCAACTGCTGCATTACTATTTGGTGCTATTGCTATTTTATTTATGGATTTATCAAGTAATGTTTGCATGCAACCATTCCGCATGATTATTGGAGATATGGTTAATGAAAATCAGAAGGACAAAGCATGGTCTTGGCAACAAGCTTTCAGTAACCTAGGAGGCGTACTTGCTACTATTCTACCGTTCGTCCTAACTTACTTTGGTGTTGCAAACACGGCGCAAAAAGGCGTTGTCCCTCTTTCTGTAAGAATTGCGTTTTATATTGGTGCCATTATTTTATTAGGCATCTCAGCATATACTATTCATACGGTTAAGGAATATGATCCTGACACGTACGCACTTTATCATCATATCGATCCTGAACAACATAAGCACACCAAACCTATTTGGCAATTAGTAAAAGAAGCCCCGAAAGCTTTCTGGGAAGTTGCCCTCGTTCAACTATTTGCCTGGATTGGTATTCAATATATGTGGACTTATACTACTGGTGCTATCGCCGAAAACGTTTGGCACACAACTAATGCTGCTTCGGCTGGCTATCAAGCTGCCGGTAATTGGTATGGAATCTTGACCTTCATTCAATCAATGGCCGCCGTTCTATATGGTTTCTTAGTTCTTTCACGGACTAATCCATACAAGCGAAAGTTTTGGTATCGCTTTGGCTTAGCTAGCTTCGCAGTTGGCCTCGTTTGGGTATTCTTCATTCACAACCAGTACCTATTAATTGCCCCATTCTGTTTAATCGGTATCGGCTTCTTTACGGTGCATGTCGAGCCCTTTAATATCTTTACTTCTTCACTAGATGGTGCCAATGAAGGCTCATATATTGGAATTTTTAACGGTACGATTTGCTTGCCACAAATTCTCGCATCCGTTGCCAGCTTTATGGTCTTTAAATTCGTTGGTAATTCGATGCCTGGAATGATGCTTATTGCTGGTATCTCAATGTTCATCGCAGTACTTGCCATTAGTATTATTAAGCAAGACAAGCCTCAAGAAGATTTGTCAGAGAATCCAACTAAATAAAAGTCATTTTACTAAGGAGTGTTTTTTAATATGAGTGCATTACCAAGTTACACACAGAACGGCCAAACGATCACGTTTGCTTTCGCCCAACCATTACAATTAACTATTGTTACGCCGGAAATCATCCGCGTCTTTATTAATCGCGGTGAGCAAGGTGAATCCTATGCAATTGAGGGTCATAAAATTCAGGCGACTGATTTCACTATTGAAAGTGCTGGTGATCATTACATTATCCGGACATCAGCTTTAACGATTCACCTCGATTCCGAACGGCATCTTGATACCTTTGATAAAGATGGCAATGCCTTGATTACCGATTATCGTGGTGAACGCATTCACTTGAAAGGCGTCGACAAAGTCCATGAACGATTAGTTGAGGCAGAAGGCCATTCAGTGACTAAGGCACCTACTAAATCTGATCAAGGTTACTACGAAATCATTAAATCGCTAGCACCTGATGAATATCTTTATGGACTTGGTGACAAGACCGGATATCTGAACAAACGTGGTTTTGCCTATGATAATTGGAACGTTGATAACCCCGCTCCCCAGCTGGAGATCCTACCTAATATTTACAAGTCAATCCCAGTGATGTTGGGGCTAAAAAATGGACATCCTTACGGTATCTTCTTCGACAATACCTACCAGAGCCATTTAGATATGGGTAAGGAAAGCAACCATTACTACTTTTATTCAGCTGTCCAAGGTAACCTTGACTACTACATTATTGGTGGTACCACGTTAAAAGACATTGTCACCAATTACACCTACTTAACTGGTCGAACGCCACTACCTCAAAAGTGGACGCTCGGTTACCAACAATCACGGTGGGGTTACAGTGCTAGTCAAGAAGAAGTGCAAGCAATTGCAGATAACCTTGCAAAGTACGACTTACCATGCGATGCGATTCACTTTGACGTCGATTACATGGATGGTTATCGGGTCTTCACCTGGGACAAGGATAAATACCAGGGTAATCCCAAGAAGTTTATTACCAAGTTGAACCAACAGGGTCTCAAGGTCATCCCGATCATCGATCCCGGTGTTAAACAAGATTCTGACTATCACATTTATGCCGAGGGTCTTAAAAAAGGCTATTTCGTTAAATCTGCTGACGGTGATGTCTATATTAACAAAGTATGGCCAGGTAACGCTGCTTTTCCAGACTTCGGTCGTCCAGAAGTTCGTCAGTGGTGGGCTAACAACGGTAAATTTTTAACTGATTTAGGTGTCGCTGGTATTTGGATCGATATGAACGAACCTGCTACGTTCGAAGGCCCAATTCCAGATGACGCGGTCTTTAATGATCAAGACACGCCTTCAACACATAAGAAGATGCATAACGTTTATGGCCATAATATGGCTAAAGCAACCTACACCGGACTAAAAGAGCAAACTGGCAATCGACCATTTGTCATCACACGGGCAGCTTACGCCGGAACTCAGAAATACTCGACTGTTTGGACCGGTGACAACCGCAGTATGTGGCCACATATCCAAATGATGATCCCACAACTCTGCAATCTAGGATTAAGTGGCTTTAGTTTTACTGGAACTGACATTGGTGGCTTTGCCTCAGACACGACATCTGAATTACTGACACGGTGGATTGAAGGGGCAATTTTCAGTCCACTGTTACGGAACCATGCAGCATTAGGGACTCGCCAACAAGAACCATGGGCATTTGGCGAGCCAACGTTAAACATTTATCGCAAGTATCTCAAATTGCGTTATCGTCTGATTCCTTATCTATACGATTTATTTGCTAAGGAAACCAAAACTGGCTTACCAATCATGCGTCCCGTTGTCTTAAACTACGATCAGGACCCTCGTGTACGCGACTTGAATGACGAATACATGGTTGGTGACGACATACTAGTTGCCCCCGTTGTTCAAAAATCTCAATTTAAGCGGTTAGTTTATTTACCAGCTGGGAACTGGGTTGATTTTTGGAACGGTGCTGAGTATGACGGTAATCAGGATATTGTAGTCGATACCCCACTCGATAAACTACCATTATTTGTAAAACAAAACACCATTTTGCCATGGGGACCCGCTGTTAGCCACATTAGCGATGAACCGTTGAAAGCGATGACGTTTAGAGTATTTGGTACTCAAGGGACCTACCAACACTATCAAGATAATGGACGTGACTTTAAGTATCAGTCAGGTGAATGGAACAATTACACAATTACCGTTGATCATAACAAGGTTAATGTGCAACTCACTCATCACGGTTATCAACCAGTTTATCAGCAGATCACAGTTGAATTGTCTGATCATGTTGTTAAACTCACTTACGATAATGACAGTAGCTGTTATCGAGAATAGTAGCTTAATATTTTAATCCTTAACTTTAATAAACACCTTAGGATACCAATCACTCCTAAGGTGTTTATTATTTCAATTACTATTGGATATATTAACGTGCTCTTTTCCTAAATAAACTTGTCATTAATATCTTAATGTCTATCCAGTCGCTCAAATTAATCCCCTTATTCAAAACATGATCATATAAAATTTGGTAAAAATGTATTTTAGTAGGTGTTTCAAGCATCTCATAACTATTATGTTTTCTACCAATTAAACCCAACTTACCATCGAGCTTAACATGATAACTTATATCATCTAGTGTCATATTAACAGCAATGCCAGCCATTGGAACTTACTCTGAAAACAGTGATACATAAAAGAGGAAATCAACTGATAACAAACTGATTTCCTCTTTTAAACAATTTTAACTATTACAGTAGTGGCTTTTAGTTAACTGCATAGTATTGTGCTTCTGATCGTAATGGATAAGAAATTAATTCAGTCGTATCCAAGTGCTCATGGTTTAAACTGACACTGTTAATTTGACTATTGTCATAAGTTCTATAGTAATAAACTCCCTTGTCCATATCACAACAAGAAGAATAGATTGTATATTCGTACTTTCCGTCAGTAACTTCACATAGCCCTTTTTGTTGTTCTACAGACCCTAGTATATGGAAAAACTGACTAACACTGCCACTCTCTGTCTGCATCGGCAACGAGTTTAATTTAGTAAAAGCGGCTCTGACAAATCTAGACATTGAGGACAAGTCTCCAGGTAATCCTAGTCCGCCCATTCCTCTACTATAACTATCTAAATCCACTTTTTCCGAAAAACTATTTTGAGGTGTGCTATTTGATAAGGCACGATAGTTGTTCAAATTAAATAATTGGTAGTCAAAATTAGGATTGTTTGTTAACACACCTACTGGATTGTCGTAAATTTTTAGTCCTTCTTTAACACTTTCAATAACTATCGATTCCTGTTTATCAGCAACCAACCAATGTAGCGGTGATAATGGTAATTGTTCACTAAAATTAATATTAACCAAGTTTAGTTTTTGTATGTTCTTTTTCACTTCTCTAACACTTGAAAATTGTCCCAATAACCAAGGAATTAATTCAAATGGTGTGATATTAACTTTATCAGCATCATATTTTTTATAATCAGCATAACCTGCAAAATTTAATCCCGCAATACACAAGCCTTTTTCATTCATCGCATCGTAGTAAAGTGGATAGCTTTCTACATCAGCAGTAATTCCAATTATTGCATAATGGTGATCTAAGTTCTCCACCTTACGAAATACTAGTGGATATTTTCTAGGCGTAATCGTAACCATTTCATTGTATGAAATTTCATAATCGAAATTTCTACCGAAGTAATTATTATAAGATTGATAAGTTATGGCAGTACACATAAATAGTAATCCTCCTCGAAAATAATATTTAGATTTGATAAGCCAATAAGCTTACATCTTTTTAGTATAATATCATTGCTGAAAAAATAAAGTTTTTTTCATGAAATCATCTCTAAAATAATTTAATCTATTCCAAACACTTTAAGAGTCAATAATCAATTGTAACCCTTATAGCCGATATAACAATGCTGTTATACCTACTTATCCTTATCTCGTGATTTCTTCAATAGCCTTTGCAACCCCATCATGTTCATTATCGACAGTTATTTCATCAGCCACTTGCTTCACTTCAGGAATAGCGTTGCCCATCGCTACTCCATGTCCTGCAAACTTAATCATGCTCAAATCATTAGCTTCATCACCAATTGCCATCACATTGGCAGCAGTCAAACTTAACTTTTCACAGAGTACTTGCAAAGCGTTTCCCTTACTAACACCATTAGTGTTGGCCTCGTAATAAAATGGTGCACTTTTCGTGAAAGTAACCTGCTTTTTCAACGGTTCAAATAGTTTTTGCTGTTTAATGGCAGCGTCTAAAACTTCGGGTTCATCAACGTACATCGATTTAATCAGTTTAATATTCCGCATCTCTTCTGGCGTCCGATATGAGATACCCATTGAAACGAGATTAGCTTCATAGAGTGTATAATCACCAATATTACGGTCGGCCGTATACAGCCAATCCTCAGATACCGCGTGAAAATGCAAGCGTAACTTACGTGCTAGGGCTTCCAAGTCAATATAATCTTCATAACTAATCGGTCGTTCATCAATCAGTTCGCCACTAGTTGTGTAGGTTGCAGCACCGCCAAAACAAACAACGTATTGATCATCTTGAGCATCGAGTTCCAACTCCTGCAACAATGCTTTAACACCTGTTAATGGCCGTCCCGTGCAGATAACCACTTTAATCTTCTTTTCCTTCGCCATTTTAATCGCTTGCTTGACTCGCAATGTCACCTGCTTTTTTGAATTAACTAGTGTGCCATCGATATCAATCGCAATCATCTTAATATTTTCCATCATAGCCATCCTCATTCTTTATCGAACACGAAATAGAAACCGAGCAACGCCCCGTTTCTATTTCTTCAATAATTATTTTAATTTCAGATAAGTATTCACAACATTAGTTACATTAAAGCCATACTTATCAAGTACCAAGTCACCAGGTGCCGAAGTGCCGAAGCGATCCACACCTATCTTAGCACCATGATCGCCAGCATACTGATCCCAGCCAAATGTTGATCCAGCTTCAATTGTCACCCTTCTTGTGACCGCACTCGGAAGCACACTAGCGCGATATTTTGGTGATTGTTGCGCAAACCGATCAAAGCTCGGAATTGAAACGACCGCGACATCTTGACTATGCTTTGCTAACTGGGCTTTGGCCTCCAATGCTAAGTTAACTTCAGAACCAGTCGCAATTAGTAAACCATCTGGTATTTCTTTTTGAGCAGCACTGACCACATAGCCACCCTTTTCAACGCCAGCAAAGGCCGTATCAACTGATACAGGTAATGTCTTCAAGGCTTGTCGACTCAATACCAGAACGGTTGGTTTATCAGTTGTTTTCAGTGCTTGCTCCCACGCAGCTGAAGTCTCATTACCATCAGCTGGCCGAATCACTTGTACGTTCGGCATGCATCGTAAACTAGCTAATTGTTCAATCGGTTCGTGGGTCGGCCCATCCTCGCCGACCGCAATTGAATCATGCGTTAAGACGTAGATAACCGGTGCGTGTTGTAGTGCGGACAACCGGACTGCCGCACGTAAGTAATCAGTGAAGACAAAGAATGTTCCCCCGAATACCCGAGTGCCGCCATGTAATACAATTCCGTTCATCGCAGCCGCCATGCCAAATTCACGTACACCAAACCAGATATTACGACCATCGTAGGATTCTGGCTGAAAGTCTGATGTTTCCGCAATCATTGTTTTGTTCGAACTCGACAAATCGGCTGCGCCACCCCATAAGCTAGGTATTACTTTGGCAGCAGCGTTAATCGCCTTAGCGCTTGCCGCCCGACTAGCCAATGCATCTGTTAATTGATAGTGCGGTAAAGTAGATTTCAAGTCATCAGAAAATTGTCCGTTGAACGCTTGCTTAAAAGACTGCGCCTGATCTGGATACTTCGCCTCATATTCTTCAAATAGCCGTTTCCATTGCTGCTCAGCACGCGCACCATTTTCCTGAATAGTTACTTCAAACCGGTCTGAAACAGCTGACGGCACTTCAAAATCCGAGTAATTCCAGCCATATACTTTTTCAGCTGCTTTAATGCCATCCGCACCAATTGGGTTACCATGAACAGCATTAGTCCCTTGTTTAGGTGCGCCATAACCAATCACCGTTTTCACTTCAATCAAAGAAGGACGGTCAGTTGTCTTTTTTGCAAGTTCGATTGCCGCGTCAATTGCATTAAGATCATTCCCATCTTCAACCACCAGATGCTGCCAGCCATAAGCAGTGAACCTGTCACCAACATTTTCAGTAAACGCTTGCGACGTCTTACCATCTAATGAAATGCCGTTCGAATCGTAAAGTGCAATTAACTTTCCCAGCTTAAGATGCCCAGCTAGTGAACCAGCTTCGTGCGAAATTCCTTCCATTAAGTCGCCATCACCGACAATTGTATAAGTGTAATGATCAACAATTGGAAAATTAGGTCGGTTATATTGGGCAGCTAGATGTGCCTCCGCCATTGCCATTCCAACGGCCATACCGAAGCCTTGTCCCAACGGACCAGTAGTTACTTCAACGCCATCGGTATGTCCATACTCTGGATGCCCCGGAGTCCGACTGTCCCACTGCCGAAAATGCTTGAGATCATCAATCGAAACATCATACCCGGCTAAATGTAACAGGCTGTATAACATAGCTGAACCATGTCCAGCTGAAAGAATGAAACGATCACGATTAACCCAATTCATGTGTGTTTGTGGGTTGACTTTTAGATGTTTTGTCCATAACACATAGGCCATTGGTGCGGCTCCCATCGGTAACCCTGGATGTCCGGAATTTGCTTTTTGAATTGCTTCGATACTTAACGTCCGAATAGTATTAACACCCAGCTCGTCAACTTTATCAAACATTATACTTACCTCCTAAGCTGCTATTATGATTACTTTTGCGTTGTTTGAAATGCTTTCCAATCCGAAGCAAAACTGGCCAAACCTTTGTCCGTTAATGGATGAGACCATAACTTACCGAAAACTGCGGCTGGAATTGTGGCAATATCAGCGCCAGCCAACGCAGCTTCTTGAACATGTTGTGGCCCCCGAACACTGGCAGCGATAATTTCCGTCTTGAATCCATAAGTATCCAAAACTTGACGTAAATCCTTAACTAGCTGAATTCCATTGCCACCAATATCATCAAGACGTCCTAAGAATGGTGAAATGTAAGTAGCACCGGCCTTTGCCGCTAATAAGCCTTGCGAAACTGAGAATACAAGGGTCACATTTGTTTTAATGCCCTCACCACTTAATACTTTGACCGCCTTAAGTCCTTCTTCAGTCATCGGAATCTTCACCACAATATTTGAAGCCCACTTAACTTCATTGCGAGCCTGGGCAATCATCTCTTCGGCCTTGGTTGCCGTTACCTCAGCGGATACTGGACCTGATACAATCTGCGCAATTTCTTTGATAACGGTTTCAAAATCACGACCTTCACGTGACACCAACGTTGGATTTGTTGTTACCCCATCTACTAAACCAAGTTCCGCGAAATGTTTAATATCTTCAGTATTCGCAGTATCTAAGAAAAATTTCATGATTAGATTTATCTCCTTTATTATTAGTTTTCATAAATTATTGAAAGTAGTACTCATAATTACTGATTACTTAGTTCCATCAGTCATACGTTTAGCACGCCGGGTAAGAAAAATACTGCAAAGAATCACAATAATTGTAAACAAGATAATTCCTGTAATAACTGCTACACTTCCGTAACTCCCTAATTTTCCTAACAAGATTCCTGGAACCAAATAGTCGGTATCTGCAAACGTTGAAGCTGCTAATTTCAAGCTTCCCAAAACTGGTAAAATAAACAATGGCAACCAACTAATCAACAAACTATTTACTGTAGCGCCAATGATTGCACCACGCCGACCACCAGTAGAATTACCATAAATTGCTGCAGCAGCACCACAGAAGAAGTGCCCCACTACACCTGGAATAATAACAGTAGTTCCTAGCGCAATCATGATAAACATACTTAGCGTCCCAACAATGAAACTGACAAAGAATCCTAATAAAACTGCATTTGGTGCGTATGGGAAAATAATTGGAACGTCTAATGCAGGCTTAGAATTAGGAACCAACTTGGTCGCAATACCTTGAAAAGCTGGCACAATTTCGGCCAAAATCATCCGAACACCTTGTAAAACAACCACGAAACCGGCAGCAAATGTTCCTGCTTGTACTAATGCATAAACAATATAATTAGTCCCACCACTCAATTTCGATTCAATGTAAGCTGGACCTGTCACAATCGCCAAAATAATGTAGACAATACCCATCAAAATCGTAATTGAAACTGTCGAATCACGCAGAAAGCCCAAACTCTTAGGGATTTCTAGATCCTCTGTAGACTTTTCTGCATTACCAAACCATTTACCCATCAATCCTGAGAGCGCATAGCCAATGTTACCCGTGTGTCCCATAGCAACATCATCGCCACCCGTGATTTTACGCATAAATGGTTGTGTCAATGCTGGTGTTACCGTTAATAATGTCCCTTCAAATAGACCACCAAGTACAATCGTTTGCCAACCCGTGCCAATGTTAGCGCTTACCAATATAACTGCAGTTAAACAAGAAACATATAACATTGCTTGCCCTGTCAAGAAGATATACTTAAAGCGAGTAAAACGAGCTAATAAAATATTAACAATCATCCCAACTAACATAATTAGTGCTGTTGTTGAGCCGTATTTAACCAGGGCAATTGCAACAACTGCTTCATTACTAGGAACAACTCCTTGCACATGTAACGCAAACTTAAACATGGAAGCAAAGGGTGACAATGCATTTTGAAGAATTCCGGCACCACCAGTTAAGACTAAGAAACCGGCAAAGGTCTTAATAGTTCCTTGAACAACTTCCGTACTTTTCTTTTTTTGAAGTAGTAGCCCTAACATCGCAATTAGCGCTACTAAAATAGACGGTTGGGTCACAATACCAACAAATAAGTTCAAAACAGTCTTCATGTGATTCTCCTCCTTTTCAGCGGCTAATCATGTTCAATATTTTCTTGATCCAGAATTGTATTGACATGGTTCCGGACTTCTTGCTTATCAATCAAGCTTTTTAGTAACACAACCTTATTCTCAGGAATACTTCCTAATGCACTTTGAAGCGTTGATTCAACAAAGAAGTAATCTGCTGAATCAGCGCCAACGCTCCCAATATCAGAATGATCCACTTGGATATCTTCTTTAACATTCTCGTCCTTTAAAATACTCTGAATGTTCATCTGAACCATAAAACTACTTCCCAGACCACTTTGACATACAGCTAAAAATTTCATAATAGTACCCTCCTATTTTTGTAATTCTTGCTCATGTGCAATAACTTCTAAAATATCAACTTCACTAGTTGCATTTAACATAGCTGTCACCGCCGACTCATCGGTTAACAACTCCATTAACTCTTTAATAACGGCTAAATGGCTGTTATTATCTACCGCGGCCAATACGAACCATAAATTGATGGGGTGTTCATCATTAACTAGACTAATGCTATGATTTGTTTTTAAGATAGATAATCCGATTTCATGGACGTTACCCGCTGGTCTAGAATGTGCGAGTGCGATTTGTGGTCCGATATTGATGTACGGGCCTTCTGATTCCACCACATTGAGCATTTCCTTGATGTATCCATCTTCAATCGTCTTATTATTAATCAATGGTTCCGCAGCTAATTCAATTGCTTGCTTCCAATCTAGCCCTGTGCCTTCTGATACTTGCACAGTCTTTTTATTCAATAAATCCAACAGCATTTTTATTCATCCTCCTTTCTTGATATCGCTATTTATCTGACAATGACCAGTATAAACTTGAATAATAGCGCCACAAGTGCAACAATGTTTTTGAGAATAGTGCAACTTTGGCACTTTGGTACCTTAATGCTTTAATTTTTTAGTAGACTTAATACAGGGAGGATACTGAATTGCGTGTAAATTTCAGCAAACGAAAACATGGTAATGAATTATTAGAAATTCTATTGACGTCATCGGGCTACACCACAGCTAACTTCTTACAACAACATCTACATATCTCACGTCGTAGCCTATTCTATCTAATAAATAAAGTAAACGATGAGCTTGATCAGCATGCAGAATTTCCGATTACTAATGTTAAAAAACTAGGATATTACCTTCCAACTGACACGATCAAATTTCTGCATAAAATGACAGAAAAAGAAACTTCTAGCAAGATCATGACCAACAATGCTAAGCAACGCCAACTACTAATTGCATTTAGTATCCTCAACACTAGTGGTTGCTCGTTAGCGGACCTAACTTACCAATTTAATATTTCTAAGAACACAGTTATTAGAGATATCAAAGTACTACACTCACAACTAGCGCTATATCATTTACAAATCACCAATACAGAATCCGGTAAAATAATCACGGGTTCCCCGACAGCAGTTCGCAAATGGGTGTACGATCATGCTACTCAACTGAAGACACTCATTGAACAAACTAGGCGGGCTACCATTAAGCCCACTACCATAAACGACCAGATTAAACTCTTTGAAAGAATAACTGGAAAATATTTAACCGACGATGCAAGTATCACAATTCGACTATTTTTATATTGGTACTTAACTAACATTAGAGACTGTAATAACCAACTAAGTGATGTTATATCCGCACAAACTGACTTAACACTGGATCACATTTGGGCTAAAAGTTTTTTGAACGATTATCATATCGATAACTCTAATGAGGTTGACTACTTAGTCAAGTTGATCAATTCTAGTCAATTTGCTCATGTCAATTGGAATGACGACTTGATTCAAAAGTTAAAACCATTCTCAGTTCGAATGATTTCTAGTTTTAACCACCTCTCCGGCGCACATGTTTCAATCAAGTCGATTAGTGACAGTTTAACGGTTCACTTGCTTTCAACCTACTATCGTGCTCAATATAATATGCCATTTGAATACCCTGACTTAAAAAGTATTCAACAGCATTATCACCACACTTTTGAAATCACTCGTAAAGTTGTCGTACCATTTGAACAATATATTCATCACACACTTTCTGATGATGAAATCGCATTAATTGCCATTTACTTTGGTGGTGCTATTCGTGAGCAAAAAACAAGCACCCCAACACAAAATGAAGTACTTGTCGTTTGTTCTAGTGGCATCGGTACCAGTCGTCTATTACTTCAACAACTAGAAAGCCGTTACCGCGGTATTCATTTTTCTAGTCCAATGAATGTGCTTCAATACGAAAATTCAGATCTAAGTAATGTTCAGCTTGTCATCAGTACAATCAAATTGAACACCCAGCGCAACATACCAATAACTACCGTATCTGCTTTTCCTTCCGAGTTGGAGTGGAAAATCATCGATAATGCTATTATTAAGGCTGGGTTGGCAACTTCTGACACACTCAAGTTATTTAATGTGGATACACTATTGGATATTGTAGGCAACTACGCTATGATAAGAAATCCTATGGGTCTGAAACTCGCACTCAACGACTATTTGACCCAGCTAACTCAGGAACCACTATTAGCCGCACCCCAAGAAAATTTATCAGAATTAATCAAACTACTGCCGCCAGAACATGTTGGTTTTCTAAATCATCAAAAATCTTGGAAGCAGGCGGTGCGTACAGCACTGTCCCCCCTACTTGAAGACTATAGTGTTGAAAAAAATTATATCGATCAGATCATTCATTTAACTGAAAGTAACGGACCATACATGGTTATTGGGTCAGGCGTTATGTTGGCGCACGCTGCTCCACGTGATGGCGTTAATAATCTCGGTGCTACTTTCTTTTTACTTGATAAGCCGCTACCTGTTATGACAAATCAAAAAATGGTCCATGTAATTATTGGTCTAGCCCCCATAGATTACGAGAAGCATCTATCATTTATCAGTGACTTGATGACACAATTACAACAAAAGGATTGGTTAACTAATCTGTATCATTTGAATAATAAAAGGGACTTATTCAGATATTTGTATAAAGATAACTAGCTCGTCTTCATTTCATTTATTAATGTATCTAAAAGCAGAAGCCAAGAAACGAAAGTTGCTATCTTGGCCTCTGCTTTTAGAGTTAAAAAGGATTTTTTATTATTAAATAATGCGCTCTTTCCAGTCTAATCTCATTTACTTACTGAACTATTCCAACGATATCATTCGGGGTCTTAGCTTGATATTTCGCATTATTAAAATCGACATTCGGTAATGCTCCCCATTTAGCAACTACAAAATCAACGCCTGCATTCTTTGAAGCCTGCATATCAAAGATACTATCACCAACATACAACGTCCTTTCACGTGCTAAGTTAAATCTCTCTAATGTGTAGGTAATCGGCTCTCCACTTGGCTTTGGATTTTTAGTTAAATCAGCAGTAGTCACAATTGGCATCTTTGCGATAATCGGAAAATGACTGACTTCTTTATCAAATTGAACACGATCCTTAGATGTAACCACTCCCACTGTGAGATTCATTGCCAATAAATCATCTAACATTTGTTCAACTCCCACAAAATACGTTAGTTCATTCATATTCTCGTTAAATTCAATTAGATATCTGGCTAATACATTCTGCCAATTTTGAACACCAAATTCTCTCAGGATCATCTCACCGGGCTGGCCAATTCTCTTACGATATTCTTCAATTGGCATATCAACACCCTCGCGAACTGCCCCCTCCTTCAATAACTTAGCAATTAAGTCCGCTGAATTAATCAAGGTATTATCAATATCGAACAAGATATTTTGATACTTCATAAAGAACCCCCCCTGCTCCCAAAAAAGAGCACTAAGACAAATATCTCAGCGCTCTAAATTAAGGAGGTTATAATTTTAATATTCTGTCATTCAACTACAATTAGTTTAGTCTGCTAAATCTGGATCATCAGGATTAGAGGCAATCATAACTTTGAGCTCTTTACCGGCCATCATTGCATCAAAAGCGTCACGCCAGTGTTCAAGATCAAAGACCTTCGTAATCATTGCATCTTGGTTAATAGCACCCTTGCTTTCAAGATGTAAAGCAATCGCCCAATCATACGGATTTTGTGACCGTGAGCCACGATACGTAATTTCATGCTGAATAATTGAACGTTCATCTAATTCATTCATCGGCTTTGCAAAAAGACCAACCTGTTGGAAAGTTCCACCCTTACGGATCAATGGTAATGCAGAGTTAACCGCTGGCGTTGCACCTGAACAGTCATAAACCTTGGTAACGCCAACGCCATCTGTCGCATCCATCACGACCTTGGCCAAGTCTTCTTTTTGGGTATCTACAATAATGTCAGCACCTAACTCTTTAGCAATTTGTAAACGATCAGCATCCTTAGTGATCCCAGAAACAATAACAAAGGCACCAATTTCTTTGGCAATCTGCAATGAGAGTAGCCCCATTGGTCCTGGTCCCATAATTAATAAAGTGTCGTGTAACGTGAATGGTGTCTTTTGATACATAGCATGAACACAAGATGCTAAAGGTTCCGACATTGCAGCCATCTTGTAGGAAACGTTATCTGGTAAAATGTGAGCACTTTCCTCACGAGTTAGAACATAATTTGCCATTGAACCATTAGCTTTAGTTCCGATTCCTACACGGTTAGGACATAAATTATATTCTTTATCTTGGCAGTAAACACATGTGCCATCCGTTGCAAAAGTCGTTTCACTAGTCACCCGGTCGCCAGGCTTTAGCGTTTTAACATCTGGTCCCACTTCAACAACTTCACCTGAAAATTCATGGCCCAAAACAAGTGGTGTCACCGCATTGGCATACTGACCCTTAAATGTATGAATATCAGTACCGCAGATCCCAGTGTAGGCCACTTTTAATAAAACTTTGTCTCCTGTTACTTCAGGGATTGGAATTTGCTTCAGTTCCATATTGTCGTAACCAGATTCCGTCTTAACGACAGCCTCCATAGTTTTAGCGCCCTTTAATTCGTCAGTTTTAGTTGTTTTTACAGTATCCATAATCCATTTTCCTTTCTACGGATAATCCTTTAATTAAATAATGGTTGTACTAACTGTGATAGTTTCAAAATTAACCAGTTCAAGATGTTACCACCCGTATCCAAGTTAGTGACCTCTGATGCGCCCTTTGGAAAGGCAACAATACCGTGCATCATTGATGTCAACGTTGGCCCAAAGTCAGTTGCCATCAACAATGCAAATACCATTACGATAGTAGCAGAGAGTACAGAGTGGACGATATTTCCTTTACGACTAGGAACAATCAAGGCAGCAAAGAATGGAATTGTTGCTAAATCACCGAATGGCAATACCCGGTTACCAGGTAAAATAATGGCTAAGAATAACGTAATTGGTACCATTAATAGTCCAGTTGCCAAAGTAGCTGGTGACCCGGTTGAAAGAGCAGCATCCATTCCTAAGTAAATCTTCCGGTTCCCGTACTTCTCTTGAAGTAACTTTTGAGCACCTTCTTGAATTGGAATTAACCCTTCCATTAAGATCTTAACCATACGCGGCATTAAGAACATCACACCACCCATGGACATTCCAAGCTTCAAAATGTTCGGTACGCTGTAACCACCTAAGGCTGCTAGTAACATCCCAATGACAATCCCCATGACCATGGGTTCACCAAAGACCCCAAACCGTTTTTGAATTGTTTGTGGATCCACATCCCATTTTCTGATTCCAGGAATTTTGCTGACAACCCATCCAATTGGAATACCAAGTAGGCCATAAGCCGCAGCAGAACCAGTTGGAAAGCTAATGCCATCCAAGCCATAAAACTCAGCGACTTTTGGCGCAGTTTTATCAGCAATAATTAAGACAGCGATTTCATAGATAATCCCGCAAAGAATTGCAAACCACCAGTTTTTCGTCACCACATAAGCCGTAGCCGCGGCCGCAATCATATGCCAGTAATTCCAAATATCGATATCAAGTGTTTTAGTAAGATTTAACAAAATTAAGCCAACGTTAACGACTAAAATAATTGGAATCATGATAGCTGAGATCGGCTGTGCCCATGTCCCAGCAGAAACGGCAGGCCATCCAGCATCAATAATCGTTAAATGAAACCCAAACCGTTTAACCATCGCCTGCGCAGCAGGACCAACACTAGTTGTCAACAAATTGATGACTAGGTTAATCCCAATCATACCGATACCAACAGTAATCCCAGATGTGAGTGCCTTACCCGGTTTAACCCTAAAGATTAACCCAACAATAAAGATAATAATGGGAAGCATAACGCTGGGGCCGACATTAATGATGCTTTGTACAACATCAGATAATACTTTCATAATGCATCCTCCTGCTTAAAACCCTAGCTCTTAATTATTGTGCTTGAATTTCGCGTGCTTTAGTCAAGATTTCATCCTGCAATTTATCAACACCAAGACCAGTTAAAAAGCCCATTGCTTTAATCGCTGGAATCTTATATTCAGTTGGTAGTACAGTTGTTGAAATCAACATATCCGCGTCATCCTGCTTAGAAGCAGCTTCAGCAATCTTAATTTGAATCAAATTAGCGTCAATATTATTTTCGGCAAACAAATCTTCAACTTTTTTCATAACAACCGTTGAAGTGGCAATTCCGGCACCGCAAGCTACTAATACATTTAATTTTTTCATAATAATCTCTCCTCGTATTTCTTCTATTTATCTTTTATTTGCTTAACAACTGATGAATTTGGTTAAAGTTCTCGGCATTTTCCAATGAATTTACTAATGAATCATCTTGAATAATTCCCATTAATGCTTGCAGCATCTCTAACTGAGCATGTGGTTTATTCAGACCAAGCACAAAAACTAATTTTGCATCAACCTTTTGCTCTGGATCATCCATCCGACTAAAAGCAATTGGAGCATCATTAACAACCACGGCAACAAATTCTTTGTTGATTGTATCCGCGTCAGTATGTGGAATTGCAACACCTCGATGTTCCAGTTGCAAGCCAGTTGGAAAAGTTGATTCTCGCTTGATTATTTTCGGTAAAAATTGATCAGTTACAAACCCATTTTCCTGTGCCTTCGCGTTAATCGCTGTAAATAATTCCTTCGACGTTTTAAAAGAGGTGTGTAGAAAAATAAGTTGGTCTCTCAAATAATCACTTACTTCAACAAGGTTCTCACTCAAAATAAGTCGCTCCCTTCGTATTTATATAAATGTAATCGCTTTCAACAGTTCAAATTGTATCATTTTGCAAATCTTTTGCAATACTTTTCTTTAAAAACTTTTTAAAGTGCTCTTTGCAAGCGATACTTTGCAAGGCAATTTACATAAAAAACACCAAATTATTATATTCACAAAGTTTATATAATCAGTATGTTAAGCGCTTACAAATCTGGGACAAAATTAATTATTTCATTCACTTTACTAAAACCAGATGCAAATAAATGCAAAATATATGATATTATTACAAATAGAAAATACTTTTATATTTTAGGGAGGTTAGCCCGATGGAAGTCATGCAACGTCAAAAATATATCCTAGACCAACTAAGGCAACAAGGAACAATCAAAATCACAGATATTAGTAAAGAAATTAGTGTCTCTCGCGAAACTGTTCGTAAAGATATTTACACTTTAGATAAACAGGGGCTAGTCCAAGCCATTCGTGGCGGGGCAACAACGCCACAAAGCGTCAATGAGACCAAGTATGGCAAACGACAGCATGAAGCCGTTGCGGAGAAGAAAGAGATTGCTACCAATGCACTTCGACTTATCCATGACGGCGAATCCATTTTCCTAGATTATGGCACCACGGCATTTCAAGTCGCTGAAAAAATCAAACATAGTCAACTAACTAACTTAACAGTTATTACTAACTCGACTTTCGTTTTAAATTCGTTACAGTTCGTTAAAGACATTCAATTCGTTCTATTAGGCGGCACTATGCGAACTAGCGAAGGGTCTCTATCAGGGCCAATTACATTAGATAACATTGATAATCTCTATGCAGATATCGGATTTTTTGGCTGTGGTGGCGTTGATCTGCAAGCAGGCATTACCAACCACTACATCGAAGAAGTTGAAGTTTCAAAAAAAATGATGTCACATTGTCGGATGAAAGTTATTTTGGCTGATCATACCAAATTCGAAAAAAACGCACTTTATAAAACTACAGACATTAGTAACGTGGACGCCATTATCACCGATGAACAATTAGATAGTCGGCTTGCGAAACAAATTCGGTTGGCTGACATCTCATTGATCAGCGGTAAATAAACAATAGAAGGACAAACAGTCAAGGGTACTTACATACCGCTTCCCTGTTTGTCCTTTGATGTTAAACTGATAAATTTGCCAAATATTGCTTGACTTTACAATTGAAACCGCTATCATAATAACCGTAATGATAAATAAAACAAATATTTGCAAAGGAGTTGCAAAATAATGAGTGAAGCAATTAAATCCAAAACAGTTGATTACTCTTCTGATGAATATCTAAAACGCGTTGATGAATATTGGCGTGCTGCTAACTACATCTCAGTTGGTCAACTCTATCTACTAAATAACCCGTTACTTCGGGAACCACTAAAGGCGACCGACGTGAAAGTTCATCCAATCGGCCATTGGGGCACGATTGCTGGTCAAAACTTTATTTATGCCCATTTAAACCGGGCAATCAATAAGTATGGCTTGAACATGTTCTACATTGAAGGCCCTGGTCATGGTGGTCAAGTAATGGTTTCTAACTCCTACTTAGATGGCACCTATACGGAAACGTATCCTAAAATCACCCAAGACAAAGCTGGGATGAAACGCTTATTCAAGCAATTCTCATTCCCAGGCGGGGTTGCTTCCCATGCCGATCCTAAGACGCCTGGTTCGATCCATGAAGGTGGCGAACTTGGCTACTCAATCCTGCATGGTGCTGGTGCAGTATTAGATAATCCAGGTTTAATTGCCGCTACCGTTGTTGGTGATGGTGAATCTGAAACTGGGCCATTGGCAACTTCTTGGCAAGTTAACAAGTTCCTTAACCCAATTACAGACGGGACAGTCTTACCAATCTTGAACTTAAACGGCTTCAAGATTTCTAATCCAACAGTTCTTTCACGTGAATCACATGAAGAACTTGAAGACTACTTTAAAGGTCTAGGCTGGGATCCACACTTTGTTGAAGGTACAGACCCTGCCAAGATGCACAAAATTATGGCTGAAGAATTGGATAAAGTCATTGAAGAAATCCACGCAATTCGTGAGAACGCCAAGGATAACAATGATGAATCTCGTCCTAAGTGGCCAATGATTGTTTTCCGGGCACCTAAGGGCTGGACCGGTCCTAAGAGTTGGGACGGCGAACCAATTGAAGGTTCATTCCGGGCTCACCAAATTCCAATTCCTGTCGATCGCAATCACATGGAACACGCCGACAAATTAGTTGACTGGCTCAAATCATACAAACCAGAAGAATTATTTGATGAAAATGGTACTTTAAAACCAGAAATTGCCGCAATCATCCCTGAAGGCCAAGCTCGTATGGCTGCTAACCCCGTTACTAACGGCGGTAAGTTAACTAAAGACTTAATTACACCAAATATCGATGATTATGCTTTGGACAACAAGAGTCACGGTAAGGAAGACGGTTCAGACATGACTGAACTTGGTAAGTATATCCGTGATTTAATTGAGTTGAACAAAGACAACAAGAACTTCCGTGGCTGGGGTCCTGACGAAACCTTATCTAACAAACTAGGCGCTGCTTTTGAAGATACCAAACGTCAGTGGATGGAACCAATCCACGAACCTAATGATGCTTTGTTAGCACCTCAAGGCCGGATTATTGACTCCATGTTGTCAGAACACATGGATGAAGGGATGTTGGAAGCTTACAATTTAACCGGACGTTACGGTTTCTTCGCAAGTTATGAATCATTCCTGCGCGTTGTGGATTCAATGTTAACCCAACACTTCAAGTGGTTACGGAATTCTCACGAAGAAACCCCTTGGCGGGCTGATGTACCTTCACTGAATGTGATTGCATCATCAACAGCCTTCCAACAAGATCACAATGGTTACTCTCACCAAGATCCAGGTATCATTTCACACTTGGCTGAAAAGAAGACCGAATACGTTCGTGCCTATCTTCCAGGTGATGCCAATACTTTGATTGCAACCTTTGATAAGGCTATCCAAAGCAAACAATTGATTAATTTAATCATTGCCAGCAAGCACCCTCGTCCACAATGGTTCACAATGGACGAAGCTAAGCGCTTAGTTCGTGATGGCCTTGGTGTTGTTGATTGGGCAAGCACTGATCATGGTGAAGAACCCGACGTTGTCTTCGCAACTGCCGGCTCTGAACCAACGACTGAAAGCTTAGCTGCCGTATCAATCTTGCATGCACGCTTCCCTGAAATGAAGATTCGCTTCATTAACGTTGTTGATCTTCTGAAGCTGAAGAAAGACGACCCTCGTGGTTTATCAGATGCTGAATTTGATGCTTTCTTCACTAAGGACAAACCAGTTATCTTTGCTTATCATGCATACGACGACTTAGTAAAGACCATCTTCTTCGATCGCCATAACCATAACTTACACGTTCATGGTTACCGCGAAGAAGGCGACATTACAACGCCATTCGACATGCGTGTTCGCAACGAACTCGATCGTTTCCACTTAGTCAAAGCTGCCTTATTAGCAACGCCAGCTTATGCCGAAAAAGGTGCCCATGTCATTCAAGAGATGAACAGCATTTTAGACAAGCATCATGATTATATCCGTGCTGAAGGTACCGATATTCCAGAAGTTGAAAACTGGAAATGGACTGCATTGAAGTAGAGTTTTAATCAATAATTCAGCGTAAATTAAAAGCGACTTTCAAATGAGAATTCATTTGAAAGTCGCTTTTTGCACATTATTAGTATTGCGGGTAACGCTTCATAATATCAATTTCTTTGCGATTCAGCGCATGATCAGCACACAAAATGATTGCAGCGCTTTCAGCATTATGCCGATAATGCTGACTATTCTTAATTGCAAATGGCATTGCACATCGATTAGCTAATCTGATATATTGTCCCAAAATCTCCATATCAAGACGACCATTAAATAATAGTTGATAATTACGTTTCTTTTTCATAACCTTCTCAAGAATCGTCGTCCAATCATAACGCATTGCTTCACTAAACGTTATTTTAAGCTCGATCCGCTCATAAAAAGTACCTAAGCAGCGATTTTGTTCATCAGGCTTTAGTAATGGCAGCCCTAAAACTGCATTTTTGACACGAGCGTCAATGTCTAAATCTTTATTTTGCATTTTCTCACCTCAAGAAGATAAGCGACTACACTAAAGATCACATTTCCAAATTACACGTTCAATAATAATCACTAATCCTTCTCATAATTCCCGAATCACCCGCGCTGGATTACCACCAACAACCACGTTATCTCCAAAGGACTTGGTGACCACACTCCCCGCAGCAACAATCACATTATTTCCCAATGTGACCCCTGGACAAATAATCGCGCCACCGCCAACCCATAAATCATCTCCTAGATTCACAGACTTACCAATACCCATGGCACCATTGCGTCGTAACTGAGGGTCATCAGGATGATTCACAGAATAAATTTGTACTTTGGGACCTAATAGACAGTGTTTTCCAATCTTAATCGGGGCCACATCTAAAATCACGCAGTCATAATTAGCAAAGAAATCTTCACCAACGAATAGGTTATACCCGTAATCACAACGAAAGGTAGCATGAACTTCAATTTTATCACCAGTCGCGCCAAATAATCGTTTAATTATTTGTTGGCTTTTATGGGGATTCGTCTCACCGAGCTGATTGAAAGCTTCTACTTGTTGCCGTGCTATGGCTCGCTCACCGACTAGTTCTGGGTCATAAACATTAAACAACTCACCAGCAATCATTTTGGCCTTTTCACTCTTAATCACACTAATCACTCCACTTCTGATTCTGAATAAAAATGGTTATGGCCACAATAAGTAACCACAACCATTTTGTGATATTCACTTTACTTTAAGAATGCCTTAGTCATGCCAACCATGGTTGCATAGTCTTCCATTTGTTCTTCAGTTAACGAGAAGGACAGCATCGTGTGGTGACCACCACCAGCTTGCATCCATTCTAGTGCACCTTTCTTTAAGCCCATCTTTGGGGTCCATAATTGCTTAGCAACTGGTAAATTAGGTGTTTCGGCTTCTGGCTTATTCGCATCTACCGCGTAGCTAATCATCTTGAACCCATCACGGAAATCGGCAACGGTGACATCAATTGCTTCACCTTCTGAACCAGTAAATACTAGGCGAGCAGGATCATCTTTACCCCCAATATCCAATGGATGAACTTCGACCCGTGGTTTATCACTTGCGATAGACGGATCAACTTCCAACATGTGTGAACCTAAGATCGCTTCATGACCATGACGCAAGTCTAACGTGTAGTCTTCCATAAAGGCGGTTTGCTTGTTGTGAGACATAATCTTCATAACCCGTCCTAAAGCAGCCGTCTTCCAGTCACCTTCAGCACCAAAACCATACCCATCACGAATTAATAATTGTGAAGCTAGACCAGGTAATTGCTCCATCCCCCAAAGATCTTCAAAGTTCGTGGTAAAGGCTGTGTAACCGCCTCTTTCTAAGAACCGCTTAATACCCAGATATTGTGCCAATTGAACCCGAACTGAATGTTTATACGTGTCCGCATCGTTATCACCTTGGACCATTTCATACCGAGACTCCAAGTCAGCGTATTCCTTATCAACATCAGCATCCGAAACCTTATTGATCTCTTCAACTAAGTCACCGATACCATAATAGTCAACTGTCCAGCCCATCTTAATTTGAGCCTCAACCTTGTCACCTTCAGTAACGGCCACATTACGCATTGTGTCGCCAAAGCGAGCAACCTTAACTTTAAAGCTCTCATTGTACGCTACGGCGACGTCTTCCCAACGTGCAATCTGCTCTTGCACATCTTCATCGCCCCAATAGCCGTAAACAATCTTATTATGTTTCTGCAACCGGGCGTTAATGTAGGCATACTCGCGGTCGCCATGGGCACTTTGGTTAAGGTTCATGTAATCAAAGTCAATGTCTGCATATGGAATATTATTCAAATATTGCGTTGCTAAGTGTAATAATGGTTTTTGTAACAGTTCAGTTCCACGAATCCAGTTCTTAGCTGGTGAGAATGTGTGCATCCAAGTAATAACACCGGCTACCTTATCATTGTAATTAACTTCTTTCATAAAGTTGGTGATACTTTCAGCCGTCGTCATAACATCCTTAAAGACTACTTTATAAGGTAACTTGCCGCTTGCATTCAATTTATCCGCAATATCTTGCGCATCCTTAGCAACAGACTTCAATTGTTCTTCACCATAAAGGTGTTGTGAACCGGTAACAAACCAAAACTCATAATCAGGTACTGATAACATAATTAAGCACTCCTCGTCTATTTGTATGTTTTTTAATTCAACTAATCCTTATTACTTGCGAACTGCATGATCCTTAGAATGCGCATTATTTTGACCATAATAGGCACTTGCACCATGCTTACGTAAATAATGCTTATCTAATAAATATTGTGGTAATTCGCTACTTGCACGGGTCAATTGCGCAGTATGATAATCTTCTTCGGCAACCACTTCCAACACTTTAGCATTGTAAACGGCTTTAGCTGGCGTTGGTCCCCAAGCAAATGGGCCGTGCTGGCTGACTAATGAGGCTGGTACAGCTTCATAATCGAGGCCCCGTTCTTGGAACGTCTTCACAATGGTTTTACCCGTGTTGCCTTCATAATCTGCTTCAATTTCTTCCTTAGTCAGCGCATCCGCGGCCGGCACGTCACCATAGAACGTATCAGCATGGGTCGTGTTCATAGCTGGCACATCCATTTGGGCAGCTGCATAGGCAACTGCCCATGGCGAATGAGTATGGACAATTCCGCCAATATTAGGAAAAGCGTTATATAACACCGTATGAGTCGGCGTATCACTAGACGGATTTAGTTTACCTTCAACCACTTCACCCTGTAAGTTAACAACGACTAAATCGCTTGGTTTTAATTCACCATAATCAACACCAGATGGCTTGATCACGAATAGGCCTTTTTCCCGGTCAATGCCCGAGACATTGCCCCAGGTAAAAGTAACCAGGCCCAGCTTCGGAAGCTGCATGTTAGCCTCATAAACTTCTTGTTTTAATGCTTCTAGCATTTTATTAACCCTCTTCTCTAATATTTGATTGCTTGCCCAGCCGCTGCTTCAACTGGTAAGCCAGCTTGATAACGTTGAATAAATTCACGATATCCGGCCACCCGTTCCGGTTCTGGACTCAACGTCATACTTTCTGGCTCTTTAAAGACTTCTTGATCTAAGAAATCTTCTAGGTTCATTGCAGTTTGCCGACAAGCAAAGTTGGCTAACACTGCCATCCCCCATGGGCCGCCTTCACCAGCAGTACTCATTACAGTAATCGGAATGTTCAGTGCGTTGGCCAATACTTGTTGGCCAATTACCGGCGTTCGGAACAATCCACCCTGTGCAATCATAACGTCCGTTTGAACATGTTCTTCGTTAACAAGAATATCCATACCAAGTTGGAGGGGTGCGAACGCCGCATATAATTGGGTCAACATAAAGTTCGGTAAACTAAATTTACTGTTTGGTGTCCGTACAAATAGCGGCCGACCAGCTTGAATCTTAGTAATATTCTCACCGGATTGATAACTATAATTAGCCAACCCTCCAGCATCCGCATCAGCGCGAGTTGATTCCAAGAATAACGTTTCATATAATCGATCCGGTTTCAATTCCATTCCCAACCGGGCTGCAAACTCACGAAAAATCGTTGCCCACGCATTAATATCTGATGAACAATTATTAACATGCACCATTGCAACTGGTGACCCATCTGGCGTCATAACAATATCAATATCGCGATAGACTTTAGACAATGGTTTATCTAGAACGTTCATCGAAAATGCTGAGGTTCCCACCGAGATGTTACCCGTGCGTTTACGGACGCTGTTCGTACCGACCATTCCTGTTCCAGCATCCCCTTCTGGCGGTGCAATAACACTGCCAGCGTCGAGCGTGCCGCTCTGATCAAGTAAGCTCGCCCCGGCAGCCGTTAACTTTCCAGCAATGGCTCCCGCTGGTAAAACCCGCGGTAAAATATGCTGGATATCCCATGAATACGGTTTAACTTTGTCAAGTTGGCTAAACTTGGTTAACATCGTCTGATTGTATGTGTCAGTCGTTTCATCAATTGGGAAAACGCCAGACGCATCACCGATTCCTAGAACTTTCTCACCCGACAATTTCCAGG
Source organism: Lactiplantibacillus sp. 3062 (assembly GCF_055413545.1). Taxonomy (NCBI): domain Bacteria; kingdom Bacillati; phylum Bacillota; class Bacilli; order Lactobacillales; family Lactobacillaceae; genus Lactiplantibacillus; species Lactiplantibacillus sp. 3062. The sequence continues at coordinate 541,370 of NZ_JBVAYE010000001.1, read as the reverse complement.
TTACATAGCCAGCCAGCGTTGTTATGAAGTCCACCTGTTTAACGTGCGCTTCATTATTTAAGATTGCCTGGTATAAGTGCGCGATACTCCACCGTTGTGGAATGTTGAAATCAAATAATTCGGTCAATTCATCTGCTGCTTGCCCCGTAATGTTATTACGCCAAGTCCGAAACGGAACTAATAATTTCGCTTGTTGATCAAATGCTAGGTATCCGTGCATCATGGCACTAATGCCAATAGCATTGATATGCTTCAAACTCATGTGATATTTACTGCGGACATCTGCTGATAATTGCGTATAACTTTGTTGAATTCCGGTCCAGACATCTTCAAGTGCGTAAGTCCAAGTACCATCAACAAATTGGTTTTCCCAAACGTAACTTCCCGAAGCAATCGTATTAAAATCGTCCGTGATCAAAACGGCTTTAATTCGAGTTGAGCCAAGCTCAATTCCTAAAGAAACTTTGCCAGTTTTAATCGCTTGGGCTGTTTCAACTAAATTCATCTGACCTGCCTCCTAATTAATGACTCGCTTGTTGTACGGGTACTTGTTTGTGATGATTCGTTCCTGCTGCTTCAATCTCTTCAAGTGAGTGACCACGAGTTTCTGGAACACAGAATCGAACGAATAGCACTCCTAATACACAGATCACACCGAACACCGCAAAAACTGCTTCTTGTGACATTGAAGCCGTCATAATTGGGAATAATAACCCCACAGCCCATGACCCAATCCAATTGAATGAAGAAGCTAAGCCTGATGCCCGACCGCGAACTGCAAGCGGAAAGACTTCACCCACGAGCACCCAAGTCAATGGTGCCCAAGTGAATGAGTAGAAAGCCACGTAAATCGATAAGAAGACAACAATCATCATTGGACTTGCATTTGGCACCAAACTATTAATAACAGCTGGTAGCAGGAATGATAATGCCATGACGGAACCACCCAACATCAATAAAGTCCGCCGATTGAATTTTTCAGCAATCCAAATGTAAAGTAATGATCCTAAAACTAATAAGATGCCTTGAACAATTGGCCACATTAGTGCTGAACTTGCAGCACTACCGGTTGCCTTTTCAACGATTAACGGAATGTAGTAAAAGATTGCATTAGCACCTTGAAATTGTTGAAAAGCTGCAACCCCAACACCTGCCATGACTAAGTACCGATATTTCCCATTGAACAAGGTCGCCCAGGAGGTCTTTTCTAAATTGTTAGCCTCCGTTTGGGCTGTTGATTGAATCGCTTTAACTTCACTGTCAACTTCATCTGGTTTACGAACAAAAGATAAAACTTGACGGGCTTCGTCTAACCGATTGGCTTTAATTAAGAACCGTGGGGATTCCGGCAACTTCAAGACTCCCAGAAAGAGAATAATCGCTGGAACCGCTGCCAATCCTAACATTAGCCGCCATGACATATTCTCGGGTAGATCCTTCAGAATATAATCAACAATGTAAGAAATTAACATCCCCGACACAATCATGGTCTGATTAATCCCAGATAAACTACCGCGCAATCGTGCTGGTGCCATTTCAGACATATATGCAGGTACTAGTGCAGAAGCAGCACCCACGGCTAACCCCAAGAAGATTCGCATGCCAATCAAATAGTAAGTTCCGTTGTTAGGTGAAAAGCCACACAGAATCGAGCCAATTGCAAAAATCAATGATGACATCAAGATCATCCGCCGACGACCTAGTCGATCCGCCAACTGACCGGCAATTGCAGCACCAAAAATTGCGCCAAACATTACTGCTGATGTCACCCACCCAACCAATGTTGCATTAGTCAATGCCCAATCGGTTTTCAGAAACGGTAATGCGCCTGTCATTACCCCAATGTCATACCCAAAGAGAATGCCACCAAACGAACCAAAGAAGAAAATAAATTTACTGGAAACCTTTTTCTGCTTATCCAAAGTTGTTCCTCCTCATATCTGGACTTGTTAATAATTGCAAACCATTTTAGAAAGCCCTTTCAAAAAGAGTTGAATTTTAATTAACAACGTTATTACGATTCACCTTTTGATAAAACGCTTTCATTTTCGAACAACTACAGTCTAATATATTTATACGTATAAATCAACACAAAATTGTTTTATTAGTACAAATTATTTATTTCTTTTTCGATTTGTCACGGCTACTGGCTGTTTCAGGCACAAAAAAACTGTCCTAATCCGTTTTCGATTAAGACAGTTATAAGTTCAATAGGGTTAATTTAAGTCTGCTACTGAAGTGCGAACAATCAGTTTAGGCGTATAGACGATCGACTCTACTGGCTGCTTGTGCAACAACCGTAGCATTTGCCGCCCCGTATCCTCGCCCATCGTCGTCTTCTCATGATTCATCGTGGTAATTCCTGGACTCATGTACCGTGACATATGGTAATCATCAAAGCCAACAATGGATATGTCTGTTGGAATGTTTAATCCCTTCCCTTTGAGATAATCCATCACCCGAATTGCTAGTTGGTCATTGTAACAGGCGATTGCTGTTGGTCGCTCATTATTTTGCAGATAAGTATCCAGCCGATGCGCTAATTTTTCAAAAGGATCACCAGACTGATACATCAAAATATTACTCTTATATGAAATCTCAGGCTGCTCTTGATAAGCTTTCACAAAACCATTCATACGATGAACCCCCTGAGCATCATCCACCTGAAAAATACCCAGAATGCTCTCATGACCCATTTCAAACAAATATTCAATCATCCGCTGTTCGGCCTCTTGATCACTGGTTGTGACGGCTTGAAAGTCCAAATTAGGATAACTTGCATTAATGAATAACACGGGAATACCATTATCCTTAATTTCCTGATACAAGTCCATATTAGGATTGTCCAAAGCACTCTGAGTTGGTTCAATGATTAGCCCCGCAACCTTGCTATTGAGCATATTGATCAAATTTTTACGTTCACGTTGATGATTATTATGCGTATTGCCAAGTAGCAACGAGTAACCACCCTCCGAAATAACTTGATCAATCCCATAAATAATTTGCGGAAAGATATAATCTGCAACATGTGTCGCAATCACACCAATAATTTTACTGTCATGTTCACTCGACCAGTCCTTATGCCAATCTTGAACAAACATTCCCCCGCCTTGAATACGATAAATGAAATGCTCCGTTTCAAGGTCTCCTACAGCTCGTCGAATCGTATATCTTGAGACGGCAAAACGTTTCATCATTTCCGTCTCCGTAGGTAATTTTGCATCAATTGCATATTCTCCCGAAAGAATGGCTTCTTTCAGGGCATCTTTGACTTTTTGATATTTATTTTCCATACACTACTCCACTCAGTACTACCTATTTATTTATTCAAACTCAGGTCTGAATCTTCATGTTGCTCTTAACCACCGAACCCAAGCGCTAATATTATTGCTATCATTAAGCCAATTATCCCACGCCATTTCGTCAGTCAGCAATTATATTTGCTATTACTATTATAACAAACACAATTAATCATATAATTAGTTCTGACTCTATCAATTCAGATACTAGCGCTCCTAATTTATTAGCATTAATTTTATATTTATAAATTGTGCTGATAAATAAACGTGCTCTGGTCAATACACGCTAATTACTAGCGGAATTCCACCACTAAAAGATTAGCCTTGTCATATACGTCCCACTCAATTTATGATAACGTTATCATAAGTACAAATAATACGGGGAGAGACTATCCAATGAAAAATACATTCTTAAATACAGTTAAGGGATCATTAATTATCTCGTGTCAGGCGTTACCTAATGAACCACTGCATAGTTCATTTATTATGTCACGAATGGCCCTTGCCGCTAAGGAAGCTGGGGCCGCGGGTATTCGCGCTAATTCCGTTGTTGATATTCAGGCCATTCAAGACGAAGTTGATCTACCGCTCATTGGTTTAAGCAAAGTCGACTATCCCGACTCACCTGTTTACATCACGCCAACAATCAAAGAGATGCGAGCCGTTGCTGCTACGGGCTGTGCCGTAGTTGCCTGCGATGTCACGGGTCAGCCGCGTCCTAACGGTGAAAAATTGGCGGAGATTGTGGCCACCATGCGAACAGAATTCCCTGATACCCTCTTGATGGCTGATACTGATACCATCGAGAACGTCAAAGTAGCGGATAGGTTAGGGTTTGATATTATTGGGACCACGATGCACGGCTACACACCAGCCACGACTGGTGCCAACATTGCTGATAATGACTTCGCCTACTTAAAGGAAGTCCTCCAAGCCACATCACGCCCTGTTATCGCTGAAGGTAAGGTGGATACGCCCGAGAAGATGAAACGTTGCCTTGACTTAGGGTGCCACGCGGTCGTTGTCGGGGGCGCCATCACCCGGCCACTCGAAATCGCACAACGCTTCATTAGCGCCTTATAATTTTAGACATTAAAAATAAAAGCCAGTCGTAAGCAAAATAACTTACGGCTGACTTTTCATTTGTTACTGAACCATCGTTAATGATGGTCGATTTGTCCTGACGTACATTCACAATAGCGCAAATGTCTCATCCAGATACTATCCCTCTTGCTCTCGAATGGAACCTACCAAATCATCCGTGGCTGGAGCGTTCGCAAGCAATGTGCGAACATCATCAAGGTTCACCTTAACATTCCAAACTAAAACACCAACTAACTTACCGGCATCTATGAAATAAACAAGCGATCCATGCGTTCGCCGATCAAAAATCAATTGCAATTTAGGATCAATATTACCGATTGCTTGCCAGGAAATATCAAAAATCATGGAATAGAAGTATGGGGTATGTTGATAGCTCATGTGAGCACCTGCCATATTACGGCCAACTAATTCACCAGAAAGTCGGGCGTGGTCCACGTGCTCAATCCGTTGCCGACCCAAGATGTGATCTGGATAAGAGGCAATATCTCCAGCAGACCAGATGGCTGGGTCACTAGTATTGAGATACTCATCAACTTTCACACCACCATCAGCTAAATCCAAACTACTATCTTCAGCCAAACTAATCCGCGGCGTGACACCTAACCCAACAATAATCGTATCGGCTGCGATCGCCGTACCATCCTTTGTCAATAGAGTCAAATGATCACCTTGGCGTTGATATGATTGGACAAACTGACCACTCATCAGTGTGACACCATTACGTTTGAACGTTGCTTCATACTCAGCCCGAATGGACTCAGGAAATTTACCCTCGCCCAGCGCTTTTTCTGGAAAAATCATCGTAACTTTAGTCCCATTTTGAGTCAGTGACGATGCGAGCTCTGTACCAACATATCCACCACCAATGATCACAACTCGCTTGTTCGGACCACTAAATTTACGTAACTTGCGATAATCTGACCACTGTCTAAAGACTAGCACATGTGGATCAGCAGGTCCCTGGATTTGTCGAGGTTCTCCGCCAGTTGCCAGCAATAGCTGTTCATACTTGATTTGCTCACTATCAGTCAATGTAATGACCTTATCTTGCCGATTAATAGCCGTAACCGTTGTCTTGAACTTAAAAGTCACATTAGGATAATCTTCAGCACCAATCCGAATGTTCTCTTCAGTAAACTCATCATCTAGCCATAGCTTTTTACTCAGTGCCGGCCGTTCATACGGAACATCCGCCTCTTGCGAAATAACTAAGATTGCGCCCTCTGGATCTTCCTGTCGAATTCCCTTGATGGCATAGCCAGCAACCATTCCGCCACCAACAATGACGTATCGATAATTGTTTGTCTGATCCAAATCACTCATTTAATCGCCTCCATAACTTTACTTTTTCTAGGACCATTGTAATATAAAAACGCCATGATTCGAAAAATGACGCTCAAGATTATTAATCATTGATTCCTTTTATCAGAACAATAATTTTATTTGCATACCGCCAAACATCTATCAAACACCGCTGTGATCAAAATTTAGAACTGCTGCTAACACAACATAAAATAATGTTATTTTTAATTACTCAACCCAACTTTCAAGGTAAGCATTCTAAGGAATGTTTGATCATATCAGTTGTTGCTATGGCCGTTTTTTTTGATCTTGTACTAAACTATTGATCAATTCGCTATGCTATAATAATTGCGAATATTCACTTTAACTATCCGTCGTTTACAATCATCACCCGTTCAAAAGTATCAGTATATTCGGCATCATAATGATGAGTTGGTCCTTTTAATATTCACCTGTTAATTTTAAAATTCGATAAGGGAGTGTGGCCTATGCGTCTATGGCATGAACAATTAATCCATCAATTACCACGACAACAATTACTAGGTCAACACCGTGAGCTTGCCGCATTGAGAGGCAATGGTTGGGGTAAAAATCATGCAACCGTTAATTATGTTTTCAAATATTCCCCTTACAAGTTGTATCAATTTCATGTATTAGTGATGGATGAAATGCAACTTCGCGGCTATCATCCTAATAAAATATGGTATGATCCAAATTATCGTGGGCAGTTTTGCCCGCCTTATGATCACCTCACTCCTATTGCATTAACAACACCAATCTATCCAGAACACAACGCCAGCTACTTAGCAGAATGTGTCCGCAATTTAGCTGCTAAGGGAATTATCATGCCCACCACATAGCCGCTCTTTTATTTTGCTGGGTACCAACTCAACCATCGATACCCAAATTGTTTTTCCGCAGTCATAATAAGGCCAGTTAATATTAAAAAAGGTTGAACTAGACTTGAAGTGCAATAGAAAAGTTAGACTTATTTGTTTAACGATTGTAGCGCATTTCATACCATGTTCAACCTCTTTTTGTGGCATCCATCGATGTTATCTAAGCCCCATTCTATCAAAAACGTGTCGTTTTTCTAACGCCTTAATGAAGTAAAAAATAGCAATCACCTGTAATGGTATCTGAATGATGACGCGTGCCAATCTTCCCAACAATAACACTTTAAAATTAGTGCCAAATAGTACTGAAATCAGCCATGAGTCCATCATCAGACTAACAAAAATCATTACAAGTATTTGCGTCATCACAACGGATAACCAATTGACTGATTTACGATATAAAAACAAACCGTCAATAAATCCCCCTAAAAATGCAGTTAACAAAAAGGCAATCTGAAACGCGCCGGAACCAAAAATAGTAAAGCTTAATATATCGGAGATCATCTCCAAGAGACCACCCCAAATGGGACCATATAGATAACCAATACAAGCCATAGACAAAAAGCCAAAAGATAATTGAAAATACGCTGGTCCGATAGCAATTTTGTATAAAATAACGTCTAAGGCTAATAAGAAAGCCGATGTAGTCAGCACTAATAAATTCATTTTTGGCAACTGAAAAACATTTTTCGCAATAAGTTTAGACATAGGACAATCCTCTTTTTTTGATTTTAATCATACCCTCATTCTTAATAAAAGTAAATATTACTTTTATTCGATTGAAGGTAGTTTAAAATCGTCGCTCTTGATTTAGTTCCTTGAACTCAATGATATTACTCATACTAAAAGCCACTAACAGGTCAACTAGTACACCCATCAGTGGCTCATTGTAAAATTAATTTTTATCCATGTAACTTATCTTGTAATTTATCACCCAAGTTATCAATTCCCTTAGCAGTAAGTACGGTCCCACCAATAAGAACACCACTTACGATTAAGGTTGCAGCTAAACAAAACTTTAAAATGCTTTTAATCATCGCAATCATCTCCTTACTAATCCATCCGTGTCAGAACAAATGAGGTTATCGCAACAACAATCACACCACCAATAATTGAAGGAACAATTGCCATTCCGGCTAATTGTGGTCCCCATGATCCCAAAAGAGCTTCCCCAATTGCAGATCCAACCAATCCGGCAATAATATTACTAATCCACCCCATCGATTTACCTTTATTAGTAATAGCACCTGCAATTGCACCAATAATAGCACCAATGATCAAAACCCATAACCAATGCATAAAATCCCTCCTAGACTTATTAACCCGCTTAAATACAATAATAGAATTACACGAATATTTAAGCCGATTCATAAATGATTACTTCTTATAATTATCATTTTACAATTATCGATAATGATAGACAAATATAACACATTATTTAATAAATGGGTCGCTACTATTTCTCATGTGACGATTCCGGGTGGCCTAGAAAATATCAAACAGCTTGATAGCTGATTAAAATTAAACTACGCCACATGAACGATTAACTTAACTGTGCATAATGATTGAAGTCACTCTGTTAAGGTGTTAGCGTTTAAATTGTGCAAGAGCTTTCTTGTAATTTACGTGAAAAGGGCGATTAAAATGACGGAAAAATTAACGACGGAAACCGGCCAACCATGGGCTAACAATGAACATTCCCAAACGGCAGGAGCTCGTGGTCCCGTATTAATGCAAGACTATAATCTTTTGGAAAAACTAGCCCATTTTGATCGTGAACGAATTCCAGAACGGGTCGTTCATGCTAAGGGGGCCGGAGCAAAAGGTTTTTTTGAACTTGAAAACGACATGGGGGAATATACTAAGGCAGACTTATTTAATGGTGTCGGTAAGAAAACTCCCGTAATCTTAAGGTTCTCACAAGTTGCCGGTGAAAAAGGTTATCCTGACACCGTTCGAGACGTGCGCGGTTTTGCCTTAAAATTTTATACTCAGCAAGGCAATTATGATCTCGTTGGAAACAACACACCGGTCTTTTTTGTAAACGACCCTTTAAAATTTCCTGACTTCATCCATTCACAAAAACGGGATCCTAAAACGAACCGTCGTACACAAAATATGCAATGGGATTTTTGGGCTCATTCTCCAGAATCATTGCACCAGGTCACTTATTTAATGGGCGACCGAGGACTTCCTGCGTCCTATCGAACCATGAATGGTTACGGTTCCCATACTTTTAAATGGGTTAATCAGAATGGCGAACAGTTTTGGGTTAAGTATCACTTCATCTCAGACCAAGGCGTTAAAAATATGACTGCTCAAGCAGCTGAAAAAGCAATGAGCCAAGATTTAGATTATTTACAAGATGACTTATATGATGCAATTCAAGAAAAAAATTACCCATCATGGACGATGTATGTCCAAATCTTGCCATATGAGGAAGGTCTAAACTATAAATGGGACATTTTTGATGTCACTAAAGTCATCTCCCACAAAGACTATCCACTAATTAAAGTCGGCAAACTAACTTTAAATGAGAATCCCACTAATAACTTTACCGATATTGAAGAGGCGGCCATGTCGCCAGCAAATTTTGTTCCTGGTATCGAACCATCTCCCGACAAATTACTACAAGGTCGCCTATTCTCCTATAAAGATGCACAGCGATATCGGTTAGGTGCCAACTTTGAAGATTTACCCGTGAACAAGCCGGTTGTTCCAGTTCATAATTATGAACGTGATGGTTACATGAAAATTAATAATCAAGGTGCTGAGGTCAACTACGAGCCTAATGCACTTCATGGGCCAGAAGAGGTGCCGGATGCCGCACTTTCACCTGATTCTGTTCGTGGTGAAACACGCGCACAGCCTTATCGCTATCAAGTTGATTACACAACTCAAGCAGGCGACCTATATCGCTTAATGTCAGAACCCGAGCAAGAACGCTTAATTAATACTATCAAAGATGCGTTAGGCCAAGTTACTTTGCCTGGTGTCAAAGAACTCGAAATCAAGCAATTTTATGAGGCCGACAAAAACTACGGTACACGCGTGGCTAATGCTCTGGGAATGAATATTGCTGATATTATCAGTGATTAATATTTTGACCGGATGTTATCCATCGCGATATTATTTTTGTTATAAAGAATGATGATGCCGTCTCATGGTTATTAACTAAAGAGCGACAGGTTAGACTCATATCGTGTAAGTCTAGCCCGTCGCTCTTTAATTAACAAAAAATCTTAGATATAGCTTACTACTCGACCATCCTTTTATTAATAATGTGATCCCCTGTATTACCATCTAGACGACTCAACAATGCATTGAACTTTAGTCGCCGAACTGGTCGTGGAATAAATTGGCGAATATCATCTTCATTAAAGCCAACTTGAATTTTACTATCACTAATGATGATAGGCCGACGTAACAACTTCGGATGATCACACAACAATTTAAGTGCCTCATTCAATGGCATTTCGGGTAACTTAGGCGCAATTTCAGGATAGTCTTTAGATCGAGCTGAGATAATATCGTCTACACCATGTTCGGTTAAACTCAAAATACGTTTTAGATCTTGCACCGTGGGCGAATCAACACTAAAATTTTTCTCCTTGAACTCAATCCCATGTGCTTCCAACCATTGCCGTGCAACTCTAGAAGAATGACAGCTTGATTGTGTATATAACCTAATCATTCCTAATCTGCCCCTCTCTCGTTAAAATTCATCACAGCGTATTGATCGACATTAACTTCTGCCTGTCACAACATCCTTTAAACTAAACGCATTCGTTACTGTCATGACCAATCCAATACCCCGTGAACACATCTTTATTATAGGCTCTGAACAAGGGACATACCGACCGTTTTAAGACGAATAATCTGAGGATAATCGTTTTAAGTACACTTTTAAACGGTTTAGGAAAGAACGAACCCAGTACACGTAATGCTGACAAATACCACTGCAATTTCTAATCGAATAACGCTGAATTTTCATCACGTAGCACATAAAAAGTCGCCTACTAATTTGGCAGGCGACTTCCTTGGAACTATTATGACTTTTTAGCAAGCCATTTAGCTAGATAACGATTAGCTTGTGCAGAACAAAGCACTTTTTCACCATTTGCCATGGTTAATCGTCGCAAGTGCTTGTCCAATGACTTAATGCGTTTCAAGTTAACAACATATGACTTATGACATCTATAGAAATTAGGACTCAAATCAGGAACGTCCTTTAACAGTCCATAGTATTCTAATTCACCATCATCCAAATGGACTACGATTTTATGGGGACTGGTTGAACTTTCAAAAAATATAATGCTTTTAACATTAATTGATCTGACCGTCTCACCAATTTTTATTTGAACATAGTCGTCTTGGTCATTTTCATCGGTTTGAAAACGATCTTGTGCCACGTGTAAAACCTTGCTAAATCGCTCATACAAGGAATCTGGAAAATCCTTAAGAATAAAATCTAATGCCTCAACTTGATATTGAAACACCATCAAAGATAACTCCGTGTGTGTCGTGATAAAAATAATCTTGCTGCGCCGGCCCATGTCACGAATCTGGCTAGCTAGTTGAATACCATTAATATCTGAATTAAGGGCAATATCTAACACATAGATTGCCTTTTGAGGCTGCTGTGCATTAACCTTGTCTAACAATTCGTGGGGATCTTGGCATGCTAAACAGATACTCATGTCTAGCTGTTGATCGACGATTACCTTAGTAATGATTTGCCGTATTTGTTGTAATTGTTTCGGATCATCTTCGCAAATATAGACACTAATCATTCTGAGATACTCGCTTCACCGTCAAGCGTTGTAAGAATACCGCTCCTAAGACTCTGGTTTCGAGTATCATGTTCTCATTGCGATTAACAATCTTACTTAAACTATTCAATCCAATCCCCCGATTCTTGCCCTTAGTGGAATAACCTGCCTCTTTCAGTTTCCATAAGGGTGGTAACTGTTCAAAAACATTGTTTTGAATCAAGAACACCGTACTATTTTTTTCGATAAAAATGGCACTCATAATCTCTCCATCAGCATGTCCTACCGATGCTTCAATTGCATTATCCAACATAATTCCTAATGCAATGTCTAAATCCAATTCATTAACGGTAATGTCAATTAATGGTTCCTTTAAATCAAAATGAACTTCAATCTCTTGCGATTGTGCATAGCTCAACTTACTAAATAGGATACTCTTAATCGACTTCACTTTGACCCGACTCAAATCTTCAAGATTATATTTTTCTTTTAACACCCGATTTGAAACCGGTGCAAGATTCTTTTGATAATATTCTTGTAAACCTTCTAAATCATCAGTTTTCAAATATTCATCTATCGAAATCAACATATTCTGATAGTCATGTCTGAAACGTCGCAACTCATTATAGTGAGCTTCGATTTCATTCATATAGCGAGTATCATTTTGTATTTGTATTCTTTGCTTTTGGACTTCATATTTGGCTCTTACATTTTTTAAATATTCGTTATAAATCACCAATACTAACCCCATTACAACTGACAATATAATTAAATTACTTAATATAACCTGGAACTGATTTTCCAGACCTTCACTCAACATAATATACAAGTATATTATCATTAATAATAGTGCGGTTATGCGATTTAAGCTCTGATTACTAAACGTGGGACTGAAATTCGTGCGATCCATTACAATATTAAGAAAAATTAAGCTTACGACACTCAATATGACAAACACTACCACATACCCATTAGGAACTTTCATTAAACGAGTTAATATATCACAAATATGGTCAACCATAATCGACCATATGAACACTTGAAATGTTATACATAGTGCACCGCTTAGAACTCGTACATACCACCAAGTGAAAAATATAAACATCATTAACATTAAAAAAGAAAAACTAATTCCTAACTTTGCTAAAAAAATATAACTCATCAGCATACAGACGGATAAAAATATAACATCAAAAAGTCTCACAAAAAATATATTTCTCAACAAAGATTTAATTATCAAATAGATAGATAATTCTTGGAAGACAATCATTAACATATATCTACACTAATCCTTGCTTTTTAATTCATCAGGAATTTTAGTTTCGAATAATATCCCATGGCAGCACATAACCAACTGTTTAGTACCTACGTATTGAAAAAGATGGCTAAGTACTTTATACATTTTTTCTTTCATAATTTTCCCTCCTTTCATAGGGCATTAGTAATAAAGCGGCTAATGCCATCGCAATTAAAATGATTGTGCCAAAATAATTATTACTAACTATTTGTAACAAACTCAAAATTAATGACAATCCAATTGCCCGTCGCTTTAATTTTTTTCTCAATGACTTCGATGTAATAGGATTCTTTACCGTATCAGCTGGAGCAAAAATACTTATGATTATTACAAATATTAAACTTAATAACAATCTGTATACTTCAGAAATACCAGTTCCAATCACATACGGCACACCCACAAACACAAAGATAGTTAATATCGTACATAACAAATCCGATTTCAAGTGACGTCCATAGGCAAAGCCACGCAAAACTAAAAAACTACCCATAAAAACTAACACTGGGACCAACTCGTGTAGCAGCAACGCTAAGATAATAGTAATTATCAGCTTAGGAATAACATTTAATACAGTATCAATGCCTAGTTTAACTAGTAATGCCTGCCGTCTTTCTAGTTGAAGATTCTTTTGAATCGCAGCGAATAACCGGTCGCTTAATTTATAAAGCAATAGTTTTTGTTCTGGCTTTTCCATATCCCACTCCTATAATGCTCAAATACATACCTGTATCAACAGTTTAAAACAGTATTAATTAATTGAAAAGAATACATAAATAGATTAATTATTCAATATTGTTTTAAGACTAGAAATAAACATTTAAAGATACATCAGTTTAATTATTCATACGAAACTAAAGTTTCATGTAAAAAGATCGTTAATATAAATCAGTTTCATCGATACTCACCCTTAATTTTTCCTTAAATTACAAGTCAAACTAGACTTAATTTCACTAATTCACATTACTCAATAGATTAATATCAAATGGTGAAAATCAACGAAAAAAGGAGATCTATCAAGCAATCTCCTCTTACATAAAGTTATTTATGAACACTGATTTAAGCTAAGCTGCCGATATCACAATCTCAGCATCCACTAAATCAGCCTTCAAGTTTTTGACATCTAAGTGGTCAAGGTAGAAATCCGTTACCTTGTCACGAATTTGTTGTTCAATTACTCGCCGTAATGGCCGCGCACCCATCGCTTCATCATAGCCTTGTTCCATCAGCCAATCTTTGGCCGCTTTAGTTACCTCAAGTTTGATGGATTTTTTGGCTAACGTTTTTTGTACATCCGCCAACATCAAATCGACAATTTGACTTAAGTCTTGCTTAGTCAGATGTGAAAATTCCACGATTCCATTAAAACGGTTCAGAAATTCTGGGCGGAAAAATGGTGCTAACTTATCCATTAATGACTGATCTCGTTGCTTGTCACCACTTAATGCTTCATTACCAAAGCCAGCATTAGAAGTAGCGATAATAATCGTATTTTTGAAATTAATGACATTGCCTTGTCCATCCGTTAAGCGCCCATCATCCATCACTTGTAACAGTAACGTTAATACTTGTGGATCAGCCTTTTCAATTTCATCTAATAATACAATGGAATATGGATTACGCCGAACCCGTTCAGTTAGAGTATTAGCATTATCTTCATAGCCTACGTATCCAGCCGAGGTACCAATTAATTTCGACACAGCTGTACGATCAGCATATTCACTCATATCTAGCCGAATAATCGCATTTTTATTTCCAAACATATCTAAGGCTAATTGCTTAGCTAATTCAGTCTTTCCTACGCCAGTTGGGCCCACAAACAGAAAACTTCCAATTGGCTGATCACCCTCTGAAAAGCCCGCACGGTTACGCCGAATTGCCTTCGCTACCATTTCAACCGCTTCATCTTGACCGATTACCTTACTTTTCAGACGCTTATCAAGATTTTTCAAGTGCTCAATATCATTAGCGCCCATATCAGCAACTGGTATACCAGTTAAACGTTCAACCGATTGTGCCACATCATCAATCGTGGCAGTGATTTTTTCTTTTTGATCCGTTTTTTTAATTTTTTGCTTGGTTTCCTCGATCGACTTCTTGATATCAGCGGCTTTTGTAAAGTCCTCCGATTTAACGGCGGCCTCCTTAGCTGCCTCTAATTTTTTAACGCGTTGATCCAATGTCTCAACATCAGTTTGCGAATTTTTAGCCGCTAAATGAGCCGCAGTCATGTCGATCAAATCGATAGCTTTATCTGGCAAAGTGCGTTGTGGTATATATTGGATTGAATAATCCACAGCCGCCTTCAAAACATCATCTGGTAATACAACATGATGATGCTTTTCGTACAGCTTTTTAACACCTTGTAATATACGTAAAGTGTCAGCGGCCGTCGGTTCATTAATCACAACATCATTGAATCGCCGTGCCAAAGCCGCATTTTTCAAAATAGTATTGCGATATTCATCTTGAGTCGTAGCCCCGATTACAGTCAGCTCGCCACGTGACAAAGCAGGTTTAATGATATCAGCCAATCCTTTGCCACCATCTTCACCACCAGTGGCGCCCGTGCCGATAATCTGATGAATTTCATCGAAGAATAGAATAATATTACCAGCTGCTTTAACTTCCTTTACTAGCTGTTTAATATTTTCTTCAAAAGAACCGCGATATTGAGTTCCTGCTTCCAAAGACGATAAATCAATCGAATAGATTTCTTTATCTTGAATCGTTTCTGGAACTTTACCAGCCACAATTGCTTGTGCCAGACCTTCGACGACTGCAGTTTTACCTACACCGGCATCACCAACTAAGATTGGATTATTTTTCGTCCTACGACTCAAAATTTCTGCAGTTTCTTGAATCTCATTCTCACGTCCAATCACTGGATCTAGTAATCCATCACGAGCCTGTTCCGTCAAATTAGTCCCTAACTTTTCTAAAATCCCCCCTTTTTTAACAGCCTGTTTACCATCTTTAGATACTTCTATTGTTTTATTATTTTGGGGTAGCTTACCAGTTGCTCGGTATTGAGCAAACTCATCCGGTGTCAGCGATTGTCCATTAACTAAATACCGTGCACGCTCCGAATTTTGATTATCCATGCGCCGAAATAATTGATTGAAAACATCATCCATATCATTGTTGAAAAAAGGATCATTTCCGTAGAAATTTGCCATATTACAACACCTCCATAAAAATTTATATGTGTAACTTAGTGACCATAATATCCTTTAAAACTACAACTGAATCGTATCACGATTTTTATGTATCGTTAAGTAAAGTGCTTATAGAATCAATTAGAAATAATTAGAATAATTTTGTTTAAACAAAAGAGAAATCAATTTCATAAAATGAATTGATTTCCCTACAAGGTTCCCTATTTAATAGCCCTTGATAAAGAACTTGAATTAACAAGTTACTTTCCAGACCAATTTTAATTTAAGAGACTACGACTCAAAAAGCACACCCAGTATCAAGTTAAGGCCAACTAGTTATCGTTAATATTGCCACTTAAATATCAATACTAGCAATCATGACACACGTGTGAAATCATAAACCAAAACATATTACATGACGTAACGGCGGTCTTGGGACTGTAAACTCACAGTAATGATTCTATTGAGTTGGATAAGGTGCCGATGACCAGTAATTGCCATAAATGCAATTGCTTTCGGTACAATCGTAGTGACATAGCCAACTGTCTCGGCCATCTGCCCATTTGTTTTATAAAACCGTAATGAGACTCGACATTTTTGATCATGCGCTTGTTGTAATTTACAATAATTATTTTCAACACTCAAATTAAAGTCTCCCGTTCAAAGAATTCAGGTTTATTTATTCGTCAGTGAATCTATGTGTTTGTTTTTCTCATTGTTGACGGCGTAAGTCCACATTAAGGAGTCAGCTATTCAGTAAAAACTAAATAACTAGTATTCATGTTCAGCTCAGTATAATATGCATTGATGGTTACTAATCAAAAATCGATCTCTAAATATCCTAATTACTATGAAACTTTGAAGT
The DNA here is from genome assembly GCF_055413545.1 of Lactiplantibacillus sp. 3062. Taxonomy (NCBI): domain Bacteria; kingdom Bacillati; phylum Bacillota; class Bacilli; order Lactobacillales; family Lactobacillaceae; genus Lactiplantibacillus; species Lactiplantibacillus sp. 3062. Next base: position 524,680 of record NZ_JBVAYE010000001.1, on the reverse strand, counting down.
TAATTTATGAAAAAAATAACTTACAACAAAACTCATGATTACAACCTTGTCATCATAACTAGATTATGAAACATTCAGCCTCCTAAATAAAACTGGTATGCGCGCATGTGCGCATGTGTACAGTATACTATTGCCAAGTATGTCTGAATAACCGTTTTAAGACTTGAAAAACTCAGCTGGGTGCTTTAGGACGCTTTTTGTGCATTTTAAGACAATATCCTAACTTCAACGCCGGCATAGCTTCAATTCGTCAATCAGTGTCTTAGTTTCTCAGCTATTTCTGTTCAGAACATCTTCCTATTACAATAAAAAGCGTTGATCTCAGCAGAATTTACTTCCACCAAAACCAACGCTAAAGTGTTATTATATCAGGTATTTTAAATTCATTTTAGACATTATATTCAGCATTACTTCTACTACCTAAGTAATTTAGCACGTTTAACATCTTCAATCGTCTTAGTTCCCGCTAGTTGCATATCGATCAACAGCTCATCATTAAGGTGACTCACTACGGAAGCGACACCCTGCGCACCACCCAATGCTAATCCATAGATAATCGGCCGAGCAAGTGCCACCAGATCTGCACCATTGGCTAACGCCTTAAAGACATGGGAGCCACGCCGAACACCGCTATCAAAAATTATTGGGACGCGCCCATTAACGGCTTGCGCAATCTCGTGTAAAACATCAAAGGAAGCTGGACCACCATTTAATTGCCGACCGCCATGGTTTGAAACATAGATACCTTGAGCACCAGCCCCGATTGCTAACAAGGCATCTTCTGGTGACTGAACCCCCTTCACAATAACTGGTAAATTCGTATATTCCGTAATACGCCGAACATCAGCCGGGCTAATCTTTTGCGCCGCAGCAGCATAGATTTCCATGATACCTTTCCCTTTACCATCCCCTTCGCTGAACTTAGTCAAGTTAGCCATTGGGATTGGAAACTGGAAATTGTTGATAATATCAGCTTCACGATAACCGTCAACTGTTGCATCAACTGTCAAAATGATTGCCTTAGCACCAGCCTTCACTGCTTCATCCAGTAAACTCTGATTAAAATCCCAATCCTTGCTCATATATAATTGGAAAAATTGGGGCGCACCTTTACCAGCTGAGGCAGTATCTGCAATTGACGTTGAAGAGTAAGTACTCTGAGCCATAAGTGCCCCAACTTGAGCCATCCCTTCAGCAGTCGCAGCTTCACCCCGTGCATGTGCCAATCCTTGAGCGGCCGCTGGAGCCATCATAATAGGCGTTTTGAGATCTATGCCAAAAGCTTGAGTCTGTGTGCTTGGCTGTTCCATATCCGTCAATGCTCGTGGCACAATTTGAACATGGTTAAAGGCCATTGTATTCTGCTTTAAAGTCCATTCGTCTTCTGACCCACCACTAATATAACCAAAGCCTCCGCTCGGGATGATCTTTTTAGCAGCTGCTTCCAATGATGGTAAATTTAAAATCGTTAACTTTTGCTCACGATCACTCTGTTCATATCCATTAATAACTGTCATTATACTAATCTCCTTTACATAACCCTTTATAATTCATTTAATAATTGGCTAAGTGCCGGTTGATCCGCTTCAGCGATACCATATCGTTCACGATACTTAGCAATCGTATCTGCATCAAAGTTTTCTGGATCTACTGGAACAAAACTAGTATCAATTGGATCAACATTTTTAATTTTTGCATCAATCACAATTGGTAGTTGATTACCATTCTGCTGTAGTTGAGTAACTTTCTGAAACGTTGCTTTCAACTCTTTAAGGTTAGTCACTTTAAAACCAATCGCACCCATGTTGTCTGCCATCTTGGCCCAATCAGCACCAATCAAGTCAATCCCATACGGCGCCTGATTAGCGAGTAACTTTTCATGTTGAATAAAGCCTAATACTTTGTTTTCTAAAACCACGTTAATGACTGGCAAATGATATTTAACTTCCGTTAGTAAGTCTGGCATCACCATGGCATAACCACCATCACCAGAAATACTCCAAACCTGCTTCTTAGGATAATTCAATTGGGCGGCCAAACCTGCTGGCAAACCAAAACCCATCGTGCCATACCAAGCCGACATCGTAAAAGTCTGTTGCTTATTCAATGGTAACTGTCGGATTGCCCATTCCGTATTATTCCCAACATCCAGACCAAAGACGGCATCATCAGTAGCATTGTCTTTAATAGCTTCTAGCACCCCTTCAGCCGTCAACCCTCCTTGATCATCAGTAGCAATTGTCTTGAGCCACCGGTTCCAGTTTTGCTTATCACGTTGAGCAGCTTTCAAGAACTTAGTTGGCTTAATTGTCACTTCGGATTGAAGTAATGCTTGGAAAAATTCTTTTGCATCTGCAAGAACAGTAATATCAGCATCATGTTGTTTGCCTAAATCTGCTAAATTGTTATTGACTTGAATAAACTTAATTCCTTGTGGCAAGTAACGTGCAAACGGAAAGTTAGTACCAACAAACAAAACTAGATCTGCCGCTTGCGAGACTTCAAAGGCGGGTTTAGTTCCTAGTCGACCGCGAGAGCCCATGAAATTAGGATGGTCAGTTGGCATAATACCAGTTGCTGGAGCCGTCGACAAAACCGGCAAACTAAATTTTTCAGAAACTGCGATAACTTCTTGACGCGCATTATAGGCACCCTTACCAATCCATAAAACAGGGTGTTGAGCAGCTTTCAAAGCCGCTATCGTCTGCTGAACATCATCTGATTTCGGCATTAAGACCTGTTGACTGCCGCTAAGTGAAGCCGTTTTAAAACCATCAAACTCAATATCTTGACCAGACAAATCATCTGGAATGATAACAACAGAAACCGAACGGGTCGCGTATGCTGATCTAATTGCTTCATCAACCACGTATGGAATCTGTTCAGCCGTTGTCACTTGTTTATGAAATTCGGCTACATCTGCAAAAATTGGATCTTGGTTCATTTCTTGAAAGAAGTTCGTATTCATAATGGATGTTGCTGATTGACCGACTAAAGCTAGCACCGGTACGTGATCCATCTTGGCATCGTATAATCCGTTCAAGAGATGAACGGCGCCTGGCCCTGCTGAACCAAAGCTAACACCAATCGTCCCCGTTAATTTAGCATCTGCCGCGGCAGCTAAAGCACCAACTTCTTCATGACGTACTTGAATATACTTCAAGTGGTCTTTCTCTTGGTAGAACCCATCTACCGTATTATTAATCGAGTCAGCTGTAATACCATAGATATGATCAATGTTCCAGTCAACCAACACTTGTGCCAATGCTTGTCCTGCTTTAATTTTAGTCATTTCCATTACCCTCTTTTTGTTGTTACTTTTTTAAGCACAACCATATCCTAAATAAAAACTTGATCCTTGTCAAGTCTTTATCTTAAATTATGCTTGTTGTTGAACAGCGCTAATGTCATCAATAATATCTTGCAGCGTCACTCGCGACATACGTGCCTCAGCACTATTCTGAATATCACAGTAGTATTTTTCCATCACTCGCGGAATTACCGACCCGACCGGACACGTCTCCGAAGTATTATGGTCAACGTTTAAAAAATTACGCTTAGCCACCACTGCTACATAGATATCCTTCAAGGTAATATCATTGGGCGAACAAGCTAATGTTGGTCTAGCAACGCCACGAACCGAAGTTAACAAGCCTGCTTTTCTTAACTTACTCATCATTCTTCTGACCATGGTAGGATCCGTATTTAAACTACTAGCAATATGCTCACTTTTCAGCTGGTCATCAGTATGCAACGCAATATATGCCATAATATGCGTCGCATCACTTAATTGTGTATTAGCCATCTAGACACCTCCCATATCCATCTCTATTGTTACTTATTTTAGCACATCTAGCATGAACATAAAAGCGATTAAGGAAATAAGTTAGGCTTCTTTCCCTAATCGCAACATAAGATTATTTGATAATCTCCATTAATTCAATCAAACTTATTCAAGACACCGATAGTAGCTGAATTTAAAACCCACCCTGTCCAATTTGATGTTGCAAATCATCTAAGCCAAATTGTTTTAAATAAGTTGAAAGTGGTTGTAAATCTTGAGCTTCATACCGTTGTTTAAATGCTTCAATATCAGCTGCCGAACTCATTGCCGAATCTAAACGAAGCTTTTCAGCAGGCAGTGGCCGATCTCCTGTAATCACCGCATCAATCAGAACTGGTTCATGCTGAGCGATTGCTTTGGCTTGTTCAAAAACATCAGGTAATTGCTCAATCTTATTAACTCGAAAAGCTTGCATGTGCACGCCATCGGCAATCTTACTAAAATCAATATCATTGAATTCAACGCCAATAAAATCATTCTGATTAGTATCTTCCTGCTCATCTTTGATAAATCCATATTGGCAGTTGGTGAAAACAACATTAATCACTGGTAAATGGTATTGAACTTGCGTCGCCAAATCTTGCATGGTCATCGAAGCGCCACCATCACCAGCCAGATTAAACACCTGCCGCTCAGGATAATTAAGTTTGGCAGCAATTGCTCCCGGAATACCAACTCCCATCGTAGCAAATAAGTTAGAAGTAATGTGCCGATTGGATGGCGTTAATTTCAAATGTCGATTCGCATTCAAATTGATATCACCAACATCAATCGAATAGATTGCATCAGGCTCCGCAATTTTATTAACCGCACGTAGCACTTGATATGCTTGTAAAGGCCCTTCCTGCTTATCTTCTAATGAAGCTAGATAAGCCCGCCAATTTTTAACATTGGCTAAATTGGCTTGCCACCAAGGTGTCGACTCCCGTTCAGATACCTGTGCTAAAATTGCAGCCAGCGTTTTTTGTGCATCAGCAAGTACCGCAATATCTGTTTTATGTCGTTTACCTAACTTAGCTGGATCAATATCAATTTGTAAGAAATAACGCGTATTTTTAAACGCTTTGGAAACTTCTGCAAACGGATAATTATTACCAACAAATAAAACAACGTCGGCTTGCGCAAGTGCCTCATTCGCCGGTTTTTGTGCCACCCGATTAGCAGAACCCAAATAGGCTGGATAACGATCCGCGACAATACCCTTAGCTGGATACGTACTCATTAATGGAATTTTCAACGTTTTACTCAATTGTTCGAGTTCTTTACCAGCCTTACGAGCTCCAATGCCATAGTAAATAAGTGGCCGTTCAGCTGCGAGTAAAGTCTGTGTCAATCTCGTCACTGCTTGAACGTCGGGTTCTGGTAATAACGGCGTTTGATAACTATTAGCGGAAGCATACCAATCTTCAGCTGGAATCTGTTGCCATGGTAAATCGACTGGAATTTGCACAACCGCAACACCTTGGTGCGCGTAGGCGCGTCGAATTGCTTCGTCAATAACATGTGGCAACGTGGCAGCATTGACGGCTGTTACATTATAATCTGCAACGTCCGCATAAATCGGATTCTCATTCATTTCTTGGAACGTATCCATGTTCATCCCAGTAGTTCCAAATTGACCAATAAGTGCTAGAACAGGGACATGGTCTTCACGCGCATCATATAACCCATTCATAAGATGAGTGCCACCAGGTCCCGCTGAGCCGAAGCAAACCCCGATTTTACCCGTTAGCTTAGCATCAGCAGCGGCGGCCATTGCACCAACTTCTTCATGCCGTACTTGAATATAATGGATTCGATCCCTTTCTGCTGATAATGCGTCCATAATTGAATTAATTGAACCTCCAGGAATACCATACAAATGATCTACTCCCCAAGCTTCTAAAACTTTAATAACTGCTGCACCTGCTAGTATGTTAGTTTGTTTTGTTTGTTTCATAACCATAATAAAGCCCCCATTTCATGCACAATTTAATTACGCACAATTTAATAAACGAATATTACCATAGCAAACGCTTACATTCAAGTGGTCATAAACTCATGCTTTTTACCACTTAATCACGATTCAAACGCATTGTAGATCAACAACAGCGCTAGTCTGCTTGCCTTGATGAACCACCATCGCTGTTGAAAATTAGTATCTCATACATTCGTTTTTTAAACAATTTTAGTAATTAGTGTATGTTTTACAGGGGCATACTTCCAACAATGTCTGCATGTTTAGAAGCTAGCCATTCTTCGAAAACTAACTACCGCTTTCAAAACATGACCTTAACTCAATTCGACACAGAGCAAAATAGCATCTGCCAAGTTAATTATTCAGCTATAATCCGTACCACGCTACCGACTTTAAAATCAGGATAATCGCCCTGCTCAACATATAACGTCCCAGGCAATTTAGCCTCCTTTGCACCCGTAAAACTAATAGCCGTATGGCCTAATCTTCCAAGGTTAGTCTGGACTTCACCACCAACTGCTGTAATTTGATAGACTTGATTGTCGACTTCAAGTTTCATTCCTGCTGTGATTTGCTCACTTATTGGGACAACTTCGATAATAAAGCAAGAAGGCCGTAATGCGTCTGGAGCTTCATCACCAAATAATACTGCCATGCCAATCGATTTAAAATCAGCAGATTCCGCACCTATTTCTAAGACCTTTGTTGAAAAGATAATTCTCTCTTTTGTCATCATACAATACACCTCAAACCTTCTAAAAATTTATTTTGAATATAATCCAAAACTTGCAATCCAAGCAATAAAGACCCGCGGAACGCCGTTGATAAACCGACTATATAACACTGATGGCACCCCAACTTCAACCGTCTTAGAATCAGCCTCAGCTAGTCCTAAGCCAACTGGAATAAAGTCACAACCATTTTGCGTGTTAATCGCGAATAATGCTGGTAATGCATACTGTGGTGGAATATTACCTTTCCCGATTTCAACGCCAATCAAGGTCCCGATAACTTGACCGATAACTGCGCCTGGCCCAAGCAATGGAGATAAGAATGGTAATGAGCAAATAAATCCTAAAACCATCAAGCCCCAGACATTGCCTGCTAACGGCTCCATGACACTGGCAAAAACCTTACCAATTCCAGAGCCATTAATAATCCCAATAATTAATGCCACAAATGCCATAAATGGAATAATAGTATTAATAACTGTTTGAACAGCATCTTTTGCGGCCTGATTAAACGTCGAAACGACTCGCCCAGCACCAATCCCAATCTTAGTTAAGATCCCAGGATTTTTTGTTTGTGCTGTTAGTGTCTTTGTATTATCGAATTTCGTATCGTCATCTACATTCTCAAATTGGTTAGCGCTTTCATTTTGACTGTCAGAAAATTGCTCCTCCTCAGATGTTACCAACATAATCTGATCAACATCTACATTGGAAACATAATTAGCTTCATTCATAAATTGCGCTAAGGGACCGCTCTTACCAGTCGGTAATACGTTAATTGTTTTGATACCCTTCTTGGGATAAATTCCACACCTTAATGTCCCACCACAGTCTACAACCGCTAATGCTGTTTCTTCATCAGGAATTGACGTCTTAAAGCCATCAACAGCTTCCATTCCTGTCAACTTAGCAATCTTATCAACAATTGCTGGTTTATTACCTCCAGTGACATAAACAAATTTATGCTTCGTGATAGTTGGTGTAATAATTAGCGGGCCACCCCAGCCACCAGAGCCTTTAACAACTTTGATACTATGATATTCCTTTGCCATGATCTCATTCCTCACTCTCTCAATTAGCCGTTAAATTCAACTTTCTTGGACAAGGTAATCCCTTGTTGTTTGCAGACATAGGCTGTTGTAAAGTCAGTAATCCAACCACCGATAAAGTTCATTACTAGGCCGACTAATAGATATCGAATCGCCAAATCCATTGTATTCAATCCTAACTTCTGAACCCCTTGCGCAATCCCTAACCAAATGAAATACTCGGAAGGATTGATATGTGGGAATACCCCATTACTAGTGTGGCAAAATTGAGCAATCGATGCATACCAACTAGGTTTATAGTATTCTGGCAAGAACCGTCCCATTGAGTGCGCCATAGGATTACCGAGCATAAATGCCGAAACAAACGGTAAAATTAAATAACGGGTTACAGGATTCTTTGACGAAGCTCTGGCCAACTTGGCCATCTTCTTGTCACCAACAAAGGCAATAATCGCGTTCATCAAGACTAACAGCAATAGCACAACAGGAATAATTGATGTCATCCATCCAATTAATGTTTTACCACCACTCTGAAACAGCCCCATAAAGCCCGAGGCCAAATCTGTGACTACTTTCATAGTATTAATGCTCCTTTACGTTCACTTGTTTTTTTCGCAAACTTGCTAAGCCTTTATAATAAATAGATTTCAGCTTTTCAATCATTGGTAGGCTCCAAATTTTGACACTACCATCGAAATCTTGTGGCGTTAGCTGATTTGCTTTGTAATTTAAATAGTTCTTATAGGCATCCAATAGACAAACTCGCGTTAGCTTATCGAATTGTTTTAATTGCTGGTATGAAGCAGCAATTTCCGCAATATTTTTCTGCCGAAGTTGATGCAATTCCCTAAACTTTGCAAAAATCGTAACCCCCTTCATCATTTGAGCCTCTAAGATCGTGCCGTCATCCTTTATCGCTAATAGAATTAGTGTCCCCGACCGTAATTTTTTAGGATTTTTGCCAATTGCTACTGGCGCCAACACTCGTAATTGATGAAAGGTTTTAGAAAAATTCTTAATTTGTCTTAGTCCAAGGAAACCTTGTAATAGAAACGCACTGACTAGGATCACGCCAAAATAAATTAACATTAAATCGCCTCCATCAACTGATTTAATCCTTGATTTTCATCATAATTTTTCAAGTTATTATAAATATTGCTGTTAGCTGTGATACTGCGAATTAGATCGTATACTTGTGCTAATATTTTGCTTAATGTTGCATCTAGTTTATACGGAATTGCGACCAAAAAAACCACGTTTACCTTTTGATTATCGAATACTACCGGTTTTTCAAACACTCCTACTGTTACAAGGATTCGATTTAGTCCAGATTTATCAATAACGTGTGGCAATGCAACCCCATCACCAAAAATACTACTCGATTGTTGCTCTCGATTAAGCCAAGCTTGCATAAAATCTGGTGTCAGTTGACCATGTTGTATCTCTTGATTAATTAATTTTTTCACTCCAGTGACGTAGGTCTCCTGTTCATCAAACTGCGTGACATCAAATCGACACTGCCCCTGATTAACAGCTTCATCAACCAACGAAATTTGAAGACGTTCACGTAACGTTCCTTGATTAAAAATAGAATTCAACCGAATAATAGGCGCGTGGTTAATTAATTCATTATCTGTTAAAAAACTGTTAGAAAAAATCAGTAAATATTTTTCTGGACTCTGCTCCCATTCACTAATTGAGTTAAAAACATCAATCTGCAAATCATCATCTAACATTTCTTTCAATTTCTCGGAAATAAACTTTTTCATACTAGTATTAATGGGCTCAACTAGTGCAACCCGATGAATAATTGGCGCTGCCATGTATTCTTCAAGCTCCATCTGAAAATAGACTGTTAAATAACCAACCTCCTGGGAACGAATCCGAATATTCAATTTAGTGGCAATGGTTGATAATGTTAATTGCGCTAACTCCGTTGAAACTGGATACTTACTTAACATGTCTACCGAGATAAATCCTTCTGACTTGACATCAAAAATAGCCCGATTAATGAGAAATAATAAATGATATCGCAACTCCATCAACAACCGTTTAAAGTCCAAATTCACATCTAATTTTTGCTTAAGGATTGGAAAAACCGACTGCATTAAATCCTCAACTTCGACCAATCCCACTTGAACTAACTGATTATCATCCTTCGGTAGCTTTCTGATGTTTAATGGGTATGAAATAAATTCCCATTCGCTAGTGCTTAACGAGCTACCAATTATCTCAGTAACTAGATTCCGCAAGGACGCCATCGTTACATCACTAAGAAGTGGATGATAGTTATTAATACGATCATTGATTTGAATGTTATATTTACGTAACCAATTAATAACCGCAATATTTCTTTTAATCATGGTCACAGTATCATTATTATGATCAAGTTTTTTAACAAGATTAAGCAATTTGACATCTGTCGCTTTATCCCAGGTTGCTTCCAGTTCGTAGTATTTCCCGACTAAAGTTCGTGTAATTACTGCATACATATAATCATGTTCAACCGCTAAATGAATCCCACGATTAGTTTTTGTCTCAATTCTGACTTGGTAATAATCAAGCTGTTGTTTGAGCGCTTTTAAATCCTTATTGATAGTGCCACGACTCACAGCCAATGATTCTGCCAAATCATCCAGAATAACGTAATCCGTGATTTGCTGTAACAATTCTTTTAAAATCGTTGCTTGTCGCTTTGAGGGATCATTGAAATCTAAATCCTTTTTCAAGAAATTAGTTTGTAGCTTAGCCATGGCAGAATAATTATTGATAACTAGGTAAAACTTGGCTTGATTAACGTTGATTTTTGCAATACCCACCAAATAATCATTGATTGCACGAATATTCTTGGTAATTGTGACTCTCGAAACAGAAAAATGGGATTGTAATTCTCTTAGTGTCAATGCATCATTATTAATAAAAAAGTTTAATATTTCAAAACTTTGCCTATCCATTGCCTCACCATGCCCCCAACTAAAATTTAAAGGTTAACCACGACTCTTGCCTCCCGCAACGTTAATCGTAACCCCGGTAATGTAACTGGCACGTTCTGATAGTAAATAGTTAACTGCATCCGCAACTTCTGATAGTTTGCCACTCCGACCAAGAGGTGTGGTTGACGTACTCTTATAGCCTGCCCGAATGTCATCAACAGTTTTATGCCGGGTATAAGCTAACGCCTCTTCATAAGAGCGTGTTCTTAGCCCAGTAGCTTCCATAATACCTGGCGCGACACCAACGACCCGAATATTATGTTCACCTAATTCTTTAGCCCACGAACGAGTGAACCCATTAATCGCTCCCTTAGTTGCTGAATAAACACTCTGTCCTTGTGAACCTTCAAGTCCAGCTTCTGAGGACATATTAACAATAACACCGTACTGTTGCTTCTCGAATTGATGGGTAACTGCCTGCGATACAAGGAAGACGCTTTTCACGTTCACGGCAAACATTTTCGCAAAATCCGATTCTGCAAATTCATACTTACCGTGAGGATCCTTGGCGTCAGCCAATAAACGTGGCAAATTGATACCAGCATTATTTACAAGCCCGTCAATTTTTCCTTGTTCATCAACAACCTTTAAGACCAGCCGATTAACCGCTTCCGCATCTGTGACATTGGTTTCAACAAAGTGTAAATTATCATTTTGCTGATCACCTTGATTGAGGTCAGCATTATAAACAATCGCCCCGTTATTCAATAATTCAGTTACAATTGCTTTACCAATACCGGATGAGCCCCCAGTAACAACGTATACCTTACCCGAAATATTAATCCATGAATTATTCATCAAAATCGCTCCTTAATCATTTCTTTTCTTCACAGATAAATATATACGAAAGCGCATACATTATTAATGCACTCTTTTTTCATTGGCTTTTTAAATTAATGGACTAATGATTCATCAAACATTTAGATGTCTGACATAAACTATAAATATTATGCCGAATTATTTTCATTATCGCCATATCATAAAGCAAATTTTGTAATCGACCATTGTAATCAATAACCGTAAAAATAGAGTCGCTTTAAAGAAGCGTATAACTCCTTCAAAGCGACTCTATTAAATAGTCTTATAGCCATATTAATTTGTTTTAAATCGTCACCGTAACAGCTGCTGCCGCAATAATTAGTATCAGTCCACCAATCGTGACCCACATTTCTTTGGTAGTCTTCTTTTGGCCTAAGAACCAAATACCGGTTAACGTTGCCAATACAACGGAGGTTTGTGAAAGAATAAAGCCGGTTGCTAATCCGTTCATATTTGGTTGCGCAGAGATTAAGTAAGTCAACGCCGCAAACGCGAAGAAGAAACCTGAGATGATGTGCGTGTATGACACCCCTTCAACGAGGGCTAACTTTTCACCTCGTGATGCTAAGAACAGGGCATATACGATCGAAACAATAACCATCCCAATTGCTTGGGGAACGAAGGCTTCCTCCCCACCAATATTGGTTGCTTGGGGCGCAGCCGAATAAGCCCAGTACCCGATTTCACCAACTGCTAACCAGATAACAGCTTGGCGTAAGGTCCGGGCGTTACCTGCATCCTTATGTTCAGACCACACTGTTAGCCAGGCACCAATGATAATTCCAACTAAGGCTAGGCCACCCAAGACCTTGTCCATTGCCCCAGGCCAGTCACCTAAGGCGAAGACGCCCCACAGTGATGCGCCCAACAGCTGGAAGGCCGTCGTAATTGGCATTGCTCGTGAAGAACCAACCATCGTAAACACTTTAAATGTCACGATTTGGGCACTTGCCCAACCGATCCCTGATAGAATTGAAAACCAGAGATTCATGCCGCTTGGAAAAGCAATCCCTTGCACCCATGCATAAATCAGCGCAAAGATTAACGTTCCAATAGTTGAACCCAAGATCTGATTAACAGGCCGACCACCAATTTTCGACGCAATCGTGGGGTAAAGTCCCCAACCAAGTAACGGCCCTAAGCCAATTAGTAAAGCGGTAGTATTCATTCCAATCCCTCCATTAATCACCAACTACTTTAAAAAGTAACGCCACTTTCCAATAAAATATTTGAATAAGGTGTCATTTCACCAGTCCGAACAAAGGCCTTGCAGTCAGCCAAGTCCTTCTTCATTTCTTCATGTGGAATGAAGGTAATTGGGGTGTCTGGTAAGCGCTTCTTGATGGCCGTCAACATCTTAGGATTTTGAACTTTAATTTCTTCTGCCAAATAGATTCGTTGTACTTCAAGCTCTTCCAAGACGTTATTCAAGACTTGCATAAAACTAGGAATACCATTATCAACGGCTAAATCGATTTTTTCGGTTGAACTTGGTACTGGCATGCCAGCATCACCAATACTCAACTTATCGAAATGGCCCATCGTTGCAATAACTCGTGACAAATCTGAATTAATAACTTTTGTTTTTTTCATAATTATTTACCCTCCGCGGCTGTAATTTCATTTTTATAAGGAATTGATGGTTGCGCACCGAAACGTTGTACGGCAATCGATGACGCCCGGTTACCATAGCGAATCGCATCTTCAAGATTACTAAAATCTTTATTTAACACACTACTCATCGCGCCAATAAACGTATCTCCGGCTGAAGTCGTATCCACGGCTTCGACTTTAAAAGCTGGTACGATACCATGTCGCCCATCGATATCATAAAACGCACCCTTACTACCAATCGTAATGATAACAGCTGAAATACCGAGGGCGTGTAATGCAGCGGACGCCTTTAACATGCTGGCTTCATCGGTGATTGCAATCCCAGTCAAAGTTTCCGTTTCCGTCTCATTTGGTACAATCATGTCAGTAACTGCTAAAAGTTCAGCGGGGACTTTTTCCATGGCTGGAGCGGGATTCAAGATTGTTCTTACGCCAGCGGCCTGTGCAATTTTAAAGGCTTCGACCGTACTATCGACAGCGCTTTCAAATTGTGCAACCACAAAATCACTAGTTTCAATGATATCACGGTGGGCTTCAACGTCTGCTGGCGTAAAGGCCATGTTGGCACCACCATGAATCATAATTTGGTTTTCACCGGCATCATCAACCGTGACGTAAGCTTGACCTGTCGATTGATTAGTCATCTTTGTGATCCCTGCCAAGTTGATCTTTTCCTGCGTCAATAAATCAAGCATGGTTTTACCAGCAGCATCGTCACCAACCGCACCAATAAAGTGGGTATTAGCACCAGAACGTTGCGCTGCGACGGCCTGGTTCGCGCCCTTACCACCACCGGCTGAAAAGATTTCCTTAGTGTGAATCGTTTCGCCAGGCTTTGGCATGTTTTCAACCCGAATCGTCCGGTCTAAGTTGATACTCCCAATAACGGTTACCGTATTCATAATGGTCCCTCCAAATAGTTAAATTAATCTGAATTTAGTTTTTATTAAAACGTTTTATGAAAACGTTTTAATAACTCGTAAAAAATATAACACATCTGAATAATTAATTCAAATGTGCCGTCGAATTTCTTTCAATTAATTTAACTGGTAAGTGGTGTTCTTCCCATGGCTGCTGCGGATTAGCAATACGGTCGAGTAACTGGTTGGCTGTCGTTTGCCCCAACTCAAAAATCGGTTGTGCGATGGTTGTAAGCTGTGGCGCGACATATTGGCACATTTCGACATCGTCATAGCCAATGACACTGTAATCATCCGGTATCCGCTTATCATGTTCAGCCATGCCTAAGTATACACCGAATGCGATTTCGTCATTGACTGCAAAGATCCCCGTAACTCCAGTCGCCAAAATTTCCGGAACAACTTGGCGACCACCCACTTTAGAAAGCGGCGTCGCGATGACATGTACCGCTGTCCGCGGATACACACTATAAAAACCACTAAGCCGCTTTTGGACATTGGCTGACGGTTTTGCTGGAATAAGAACGGCGACTTGCCGGTGTCCCAAATCTTTTAAGTGTTGAGCAGCTTGCCGCCCCCCATCATAGTCATCAGTCAACACAGAATCGCTGAACCCTTCGGCGCGCTTTTGGTCTAAGACGATAAATGGGTGACCCTTCTGCCGTAGAATATCATTAATCGCATTATTGGAAACGGCCGAACTTGCGATAATAAAGCCATCCACACCCCGGCGGCTGAGTTCATCCAAATAGACGCGTTCTTTGTCTTCATCCAGATCAGCATTACACAACATCGTGATGAAATTTTGCTGATACAAGACGTTTTCAATGCCTCGAAGCAGCTCACCAAAAAAGGGATTCCGAATATCAGGCACAAGGACCCCAATTGTTTTGCTGGTCTTCTTAATCATCCGCTGAGCAAAGTAATCAGGCTCATAATTTAATTCATCCCGGGCCGCTTCCACCTTAGCAACCGTCGCCGCACTAAACTTATCACCATGCCCGTTTAAAATTTGTGACACGGTCGCAATTGAGCGTTCTGCAAGGCGCGCAACATCTTTGATTGTGACTGCCTTATTTTTCATGGGCTTCTCCTCCGTAAAATTAACTCTTGCATTATTGTAGCCTAGAACGCCGAATTTTCCTAACCGAATCTCAAAAATATTTAGTACACCTATAAGTATATCTATATAGTGTGCAAGCCGATAATTTATCCATATCAAGTCTTCATTTTCTCCTCCTCTGAAAACAAACAGTAAAAACTTTCCAGGTAGTTATTCTAAAACCACATGACAAAAAAGCCCGCGCTCATCATGAGCGCGGGCTCCCTTAATTCACAAAGGGCTATTTTTCAGTACCTTGGCCGTCCCATTCACGTTCAATAATCGCCTTTAATTCACTGATTAAAGGTTCGCGTGGGTTAGCGGTCGTGCATTGGTCTTCATAGGCCAGTTCGGCTAATTCGTCGACGGTGGCGTCAAAGTGCTTCTTTTCGACCCGGTTGGCTTTCAAGGATAAGGTCACATCCATTGAATGAGCCAAGTCAATGTAAGCTTTAACTAAGCTTTCTTTGAGTTCTTCGTCGGTCTTGCCTGGTAACCCTAAGGCCCGGGCAATGTTGGCATAGTCGGCTAAGGCAGTATTATGGTTGTACTTCGGCCACATTGCTAACTTCGTTGGGATTTCAGCATTGTAACGAACGACTTGCGGATAAGTGATCGCAATTGCCAATCCGTGTGGTAAGTTGAATTCCCCGCCTAATTTATGGGCGATCGAGTGGTTGATACCCAAGAAGGCATTGGCAAAGGCCATCCCAGCTAGCGTTGAGGCATTGTGCATCTTCTCACGAGCCATCTTGTCACCATCATAAGAAGCTTTCAAGTACTTGAAGGCTAATTGCAAAGCTTGAATTGACCAGCCGCGTGTGAAGTCAGAAGCCATCGTTGAAACATATGCTTCGGTTGCGTGGGTAATTACGTCGAGACCAGTCCAAGCCGTCGTCCGCTTTGGCACCGTTTCAACAAATTGTGGGTCAACGATCGCAATATCTGGTTGCATTGCGTAGTCCGTAATCGGGTATTTGACGTGCGTCTTGGAGTCCGTAATAACCGCGTATGGCGTTACTTCAGAACCAGTCCCAGAAGTCGTTGGAATCCCAATATAAGTTACTTTTTCGGATACTGGTACTTTGTACGTCCGCTTCCGGATATCCAGGAACTTCTGTTTAGCACCTAAGAAGGAAGCTTCTGGGTGTTCATAGAAGAGCCACATCCCCTTAGCGGCGTCCATTGCAGAACCACCACCGAGTGCAATGATTGTATCTGGCTTAAAGGCCTTCATCCGGGCAACCCCTTTGTAGACTGTGTCAGTCGACGGGTTCGGTTCAACTTCTGAGAAGATGTCGATATCAACCGGATCAGTCCGCTTGTTCAAGACCGCCGTTACTCGATCAGCATAGCCAAATTCAACCATCCCAGGATCACAAACTAGGAAAACCTTCTTAATCCCGGCCATGTGTTCCAAGTAGCGAACGGAATTGCGTTCGAAGTAGACTTTGGGAGGCATTTTGACCCATTGCATGTTATTACGCCGTTTTGCCACAGTTTTGATATTAATCAGATCCATATCTGTAACGTTATGAGAAATCGAGTTGCCACCATATGATCCCGTGCCCAGAGTTAATGAAGGCGCCATGTTATTGTAGATGTTACCTAACCCACCAACTGAAGATGGCGTGTTAACTAAGATCCGGCAAGCTGGCATTTGTAAGCCAAATTCTTTGACCAATGCATCATCGGTCGTATGAATCCCAGCAGTATGGCCTAAGCCACCATAGTGAAGTAATTCATTAGCCCGTTTGAACGCCGCTTCATGCGAATCCGCTTTGTAAACGGTCAGAACTGGTGATAATTTTTCGCCGGATAATGGGTACTTGATACCGACACCATTAATCTCCGCAATCAAGACCCGGCAGTCCTTAGCGACATCTTTCAAGCCAGCCATTTGTGCGATTTGATAAGCTGTTTTACCAGCAACTGGACCACGAACTGTGTGCCGGTTAGGATCAATGACAGCATCACTCAAGGCTTGCACATCTTTAGGTTTAACGTAGTAGCAACCCAAACGAATAAATTCAGCTTTAACTTCAGCATAAATTTCCTTGTCGATAATGGCACTATTTTCAGAAGCACAAATCATCCCATTATCAAACGTCTTCGATAAAACAATGTCGTTAACCGCCTGCTTAATGTCAGCTGTTTTTTCAACATAAGTTGGGCCGTTACCAGGACCAACACCCAGTGCTGGTTTACCTGATGAGTAAGCGGCTGTCACCATACTTGGACCACCGGTAGCCAAGATCGTCGCAACATCCGTATGGTACATCAAGGCGTCGGTTGCTTCAATGCTTGGGTGTTCGATGTATAAAACAGCATCAGCTGGACCACCAGCAGCTTTAATCGCTTCCCGCATCACATCAGCAGCCGCAGAACTACATTTCTGAGCTTGAGGATGGAAACCAAAGACGATCGTGTTACGCCCCTTTAATGAGATCAACGTCTTGAAAACCGTTGTTGAAGTTGGATTCGTTACGGGTGTAACCCCGGCTACGATACCAACTGGTTCAGCAATTTCCATTAGTTGCTCTTCATCGTCTTCTTTAATGACGCCGACTGTCTTATCATGGCGCATGCTGTTCCAGATATATTCGCTGGCGTAGATGTTCTTAATCGCCTTATCTTCAACAACACCCCGACCGGTTTCCTCAACCGCCAACTTGGCTAACTTCATATGATTGTCCAGTGCGGCAACCGCAACCTTTTCACATAAATCATCGATTTGTGCTTGGGTATATGACTTCAAAATAGCTAATGCTTTCTTAGAACGTTGAACTAATTGATCAACTTCATCAGTAACTTTGCTTGTTTGATTTTTTTCTGTCTTAATCATGAAGTGCTTCCTCCGTTCAATTCCTTTGTGAATTAATTTACAAACTTTATTATAGCCATCCTTGCTCATAATGCAACAAGAATTTGAAAAATTATTTAATATCATCCAAACAGTACACTTATAAACTCATGTTTAGCAGTATTTATAGCCAATAAAAAAATTAAATTGTTAAGTTCATTAATGAACAATAGCAGTCAAAAACAACCGCAAGCTCCTCATTAGCCATGATGAGCTTGCGGTTGTTAAAATTTCATCAGCTTGGATCTTAATCCCTGTCCCGAGTCTTGATTACCGAACAACGATAACTGAAATAGGTGCTTTTCGGGCTAAACGCGGACCAATTGCCCCAGCAATCTTAGAATGTGGAAATTCGGTATCGGCACCGGTCACTAATAGATCTGGTTTAAATTCTGGAATAACTTGCTCTAAAATGACGTCATCCACATCACCGCCTTCATAGACAAGCGGCTCTACTTGATTAACGCCTCGTTGTTCAGCAAGCTGAACATACTCGGCAACGACATCTTCAACGTGTTTCCGTTTAGCTTGGATTTTCGACGGTGTTAATGAATCAAAGATATTGATATCTTCGCTTTCCAGCACCGAACAAATTCCTAACGGAACATCATAGTCGTGGGCCAAAGTCGTTGCGTATCGAAACGCACGTTCTGAAGAGGTATTATCGTCCTCATCAACGGTCAGTAAAATTCGCCGATAGACAAGTGGCTCTTGCATTTTTTGATTTTCCATAGTTAATCTCCTCATTGAAGTGAATTGATATTGACCACTGCCATTATACCAGTTTCAGAATTCAAACGGCACCATTTCTCACACGCATATAATCATAAGCTGATTTCCTTCAAACGCCGCTCTAAATAATTAAGGGTAGCTTTTAACGCTATGATTCCAGCCACCAGTTAGAGCGGCAGCACTCTCCCCATTACTCCGGTAAGGCTTTCAACGTCTGCTTCAACCAATTCACATAGTAGTCTTCTCGTCCGATCGCATGTTGTAAGATCAAATAGTGACCATAATGTTGCTTAGCAGCTTTAGCTTGCGGGAAAACGGTCGCCAATCGCTGTTGTAAGTGTGCTAACTTAGCTGTGTGCAAGGTGAGCTGTTCCTGTAACATCGCTAGTAGGCGTGGATCACGATCCGTTTGAATAAAGTATAGTTTTAAAATAAATTCATCTTTCGTAGCGGTTAAGTCTGGTGTACCGACACTGATCCACTCATGTAACAGCTGCCGACCAGTTGCGGTGATGTGGTAGAGTTTCTTTTCAAGTTTTTCGCCACTGACCGTAATTTCATGCGTGACGTAACCTTGTTCTTCTAGTCGCTTCAATTGCGGATAAATTTGACTATGTTGAGCTTGCCAGAATTCACCGATCTCGTCATCAAAGGCTTTAGTTAGATCATAGCCCGTTAATGGTTGCTGGTTTAATAACCCTAGAATAATAAATTGTAACTTGTTTTTTTGCGCCATTGGAAATTCCTCCTTGACGATTCCTTGATAACAGTATACACTAACCTTGTTGTTTAAAACATGTAATAAATTACATGATTAAAATGACATATTAGACATAAGGAAGGTAATTCTAATGACAAAAACTTTTAAAACACTTGATGACTTTCTCGGCACACACTTTATCTACACTTATGATAACGGCTGGGAATACGAGTGGTACGCCAAGAACGACCACACCGTTGATTACCGAATCCACGGTGGGATGGTTGCCGGTCGTTGGGTCACTGATCAAAAAGCTGACATCGTCATGTTGACCGAAGGCATTTACAAAATTTCTTGGACTGAACCAACTGGGACTGACGTTGCACTAGACTTCATGCCCAATGAGAAGAAACTACACGGTACGATTTTCTTCCCAAAGTGGGTTGAAGAACACCCTGAAATTACGGTCACTTACCAAAACGAACACATCGATTTAATGGAACAGTCTCGTGAAAAGTATGCCACTTATCCAAAACTAGTTGTACCCGAATTTGCCAATATTACTTACATGGGCGACGCCGGCCAAAACAATGAAGATGTAATCAGTGAAGCACCTTACAAAGAAATGCCGAATGATATTCGCAACGGCAAGTACTTTGATCAAAACTACCATCGTTTAAATAAGTAATGTTTCACGTGAAACATTCTGGTCTACAAATTGGATAATTAGCAGTCTGTCCAATCTTTGAAAATTACTAATCATCTGAAAAACATTCATTTAGCAACACTTCAAAAAGGCCTTCATAAATGTCATGACATTTATGAAGGCCTTTTTCGTAATTATTTTACTTAGGCTTCCGTTACATCCAGTGCGACCTGTCCCAGCCCGGCATCGAAGTCGGCTTGCCAGTGCCCCGCGGTCAAATGTGGTGGTAGGACAAACGTCCCCGACGAAACTCGTTGACCAGCCGTTAATGTCTTACCTTGCTCTGCAAGCTTGCCGACTAACCACTTCAATGACTCAAGCGGGTTACCCAACACTTCACTCGCTTGACCAGTTTTAACCGTCTCCCCATCATGGACTAGCGTACACTTTGGCGTTGCCACTGCATCAGCTGAAGCGAACAACTCGGCAGTCTCCCGTTCAGTTCCATATACCACTAGCCCACCGACTGCGGCATCCGCGACCACCAAATTTTTAGGCAAATCGGGAAACCAGTCAGCAAAACGTGAATCTGGCAATTCAAGTCCCGGCGCGACAGTCGTTTTTTGCCATAAATCGGTCAATGAATCGGTGGTTGACAGGTCTTCTTTAGCCTTAAAGACCAACTCAACTTCGACGAGTGGGTCCATTAGTTGCCCGCGTCGAACCGTGGTTGGTGCCGCCAAAAAGTGATCTGCAACCTGGGCACCGTACAGCGGCGCATGAGCATCAAACATCTTTTGAGTTTCCGCACTCGTCAACGAGACCTTGTATCCACCAACCGGCTGCTGTTTTAAGGCCGTTAATGCGGCTTGAACTCGATACGCAGCGTCTTCGTCAGCGACACTACTTGTAAAATCAGCCATTGTTAACGCATGCTGTGTCTGATAGGCCGTAAATAGCTGTTGTGCAACTTGAGTTTCTGTGGTGGTAGTTGTCATTATAAAACCTCCATTATGTGTTTGTGGTTACTGTTATCCCAATATGTGTTCGTAATGAGGCCGTCTAATCATTGCTAATACGTTAACTCATTACAATTAATCTAGTTGTCACTTCATTATTTGGATGTATTCAGTGCGCCAGCTAATTGTACGGGCGTCTTAAATACGAATTATTAAGACTACGGGTCATAAATATCGTTCATGTTAAAACTATGTGTGCCTAAACGTATAAATTGCACGTTGCTAAAACTATGTGTTAATCGATACACGTGGTATCGTATGTGATCTACCCGGAGTACTCAGTTATACTATGTGTTTTTGATTCCTTGTTGACCTATGTGTTACTCGAGGAGCAAGTCCTCGTGCGACTAGTTACCATTGCCCACATTTGTTGGTAACTAGCCACCTGAATGTCCGATTCCATACTCCTCACCACCTTTAAATCATAAAAAAACGTCCTTTAACTAACTCCTATGAGTTAATTAAAGGACGTCCAGAACGGGTTACCACCTTTATTCGCGACTACTTCACAATAGTCACCTTAGTACGTACAGCAATTGCGATACGCCGGTACATTAATGGGTACCATCCAGCACCATCTCCACGAATTTCGAGGCGCAACTCCAAGGTGATCTATGTTAAGTGGTATTGACTGCCTTACACCAATCCGCAGCTCGCTAACTAACCAGCTTAGCACCGTTCCTTATCACGGTTTTTAATCTAAATTTAATTAATGATTAGATTCTAGCGCCAGATTATCACAATGTCAACCTTAAAATTAAAAATAAATTAGATTAATTAAGTTTGCGTTCATTGGCCATAACATCCACTAATGCCACGTACTGCTCAGTATGCGTATCACGCAACGTATAATTTGGTGGGAGCGCGTCCGCATCTGCTTTGACAATTCGAAACCCTACTTGCGCATAAAATCGCAGGGCATTTTCGTTGGCCATCACACACTTCAACGTGAGTGGTTCGGTTGCATACTGGCGCATTTCTGTCAGTAGCCGTTCACCAACTTTCAAGTGGCGGAAATCTGGGGCCACAAAAAGCAGATGAATGAAGTTGGCCAGCCGGTACAACGAACAAAAGCCAGCCCGCTGACCATCAATCCACGCGACCAGCACGAATTCACCACGGCTGTCTTCGTTAAAATCTTGCAGTTGTGGATCAGTGACCCATGGAAAATCTTGCTGACGGTCCACTAAATATATTTCAGCCAGCGCTGCTTGATCCGCAGCTGTTGCCGGTTTTATCTCAATTCGTTTGGTCATCCTGTGCCCTCCCCCATTTAATGATTCTCATTATGACGTTAGTTGTTGAGAATTTCAAACATTAATCGCCTTAATCTATTCATCAAAGCTAGCTTTCAACTACTGACAAGCGTTATAATGTTAGGCAATACTTTCACCAAATGAAAGCGGGGGAAAAATGAAAACCGCAATTGTAACGGATAGCGCAAGCTACCTCTCAGCGGCCGATGTTGAAAAGTATCATATTCACGTCGTCCCAATTACTGTTATTTTTGGTCACCAAACCTACTTAGAAAACGTCGAAATAACGTCCAAAGAATTTTATGAACGAATGCGTACCGCGCCTGAGTTACCAACGACCACTCAGATTACCCTTGGTCAGATGCAAACGACTTATGATCAGCTGGCAAAGGCGGGCTATGATGCTGTCATTAGTATCCATCTTTCTTCTGGTATCACCAGCTTTATTACTAATCTCGAAAGTTACCTGCCAAACGTAACCAACATCAAGGTTTATCCGTTTGATTCACTAATTACGGCTGGTGGAGAAGCTTACATGGTCTTGTTAGCTGCTAAATTAGTCGCTGAAGGATACTCACCCGAACAAGTTATTGCTCAGCTCAAAAAAATCCGTGAAACAACCGGCGTATATTTTGTTGTCGATAATCTCAGTCACTTGGTTCGGACTGGTCGGCTCTCAAACGCTTCTGGACTCGTTGGCAACCTCTTACGCATTAAACCCGTTCTGACCTTTCAAGATGGCAAGATCGTCGCTATTCAAAAAGAACGAACGATGCGGCGGGCATACGCAGCCATCAAAGCCAAGCTGGCTGCCGAGATTGCTGCCGTTGACTATCCACTTCGCGTCACAATCGAAAACGGCAACAATCCGAAACTCCAAGCCGAATGGACAGCTGACTTGAAGGCTAGCTTTCCTGATCTCACCATCGATGAAGGCGAGATCGGTCCCGTCGTTGGGGTTCACGTTGGAGAAGGCGTCATGGGACTGATTTGGGCGCGTGACTGGGAAAAATGGACCATTTAGTTCACCATTATCAACCCCTAATCATTCATCATGACAGTCAAAAACAACTTTTGTTCCTCACGACGAGCTGAGGAGCAAAAGTTGTTTTTTGCATTGCCTTATTTCCGTTTCTTGCCTTTTTTCTTTTTCTTGTTCTTTTTCCGCTTTGTGTTGGGCTGTTCGGCCGACTTAGTCAACAACTTCCGTGCCTTTTTGATCAACTTAGATCGTTGTTTGGTATCCAGCTGTTCCCACAATGTTATTAATTCGGGGTCAACGGCAGGGGTTGGCGTGACCGATACTGGAATCGGTACCGCTTCCGGGGCCACCGCTGTTGCAACATCAGTCGTACCTAGCAGCCAATCTGGCGACACATTCAGTACCGTCGCTAACGCCGTAACCTTATCATGTTTAGCCACGTATTTATTACTTAACCACTGGCTGATTGATGAACGACCAATTCCCGTTTGTTTAGATAACTGAGCAGAGGTTATGTTCGCTTGTTGCATCGCTTCTTTTAATCGTTCTGAAAATATTCCCATCACATTACCCTCCTAGTGCAACGGATCCCATGCGGGTAGCCGCTGTGCACGTTCGTTAAGCAGCGCCTGAAATTCCGGTGCCAAGAAATGCTTGTGAACAACTACTTCATAGACGTACTCATTAAACCAATCTTGGCTCATTACGAAGTAGCCTTGATCACCTACTTGCTCACCCCAACTATTTTCGACCTTCCACTTAGTTGGCGTATCAGCCACTAAGTCAACGCCGGTTAACGTCATGGCATGGCTAACTTCACCTTCACCTGTTAACAGCCGTTGCGCCTTAGTCAGATGATCGTTGGTTCCAAATAACTTGCCAGTTTCAAATAAATGAGCATCCAAGTATCCCGTCTTCCGGTCCATCTGTCGCAACACATCGTTGCCAAACCAAACCGTTTCGCCAGCCTGTAACTGTTGCACAGCAACGTCCGTCAGCACACCCATATCAAGGTTCAAAAATTCGATAGGCTTACCACCAATCACGTTATCCTCGTCTGGCAAGCTATAAAGTCGATTAAACGGCTTATCTGGTGAATTAGTAACGACCACGTAATCATCCAGATCAGTTTCAAAGTAGTCCTGATAGAATTGCTGAGGCGTTAAATTAGCCGTACGATGGTACTGTTGCTCATCATCACGATATTCTAAATCAAAGCTAGTTGGTGGTTCACCAAATGAGTACGCCGTCATCCGATAGACCGTTTGCAACATTGATTTCTCCAGTGATTGTAGCTCGGCCTCGCTTGCACCATCCATCACGAGTTGCCGAAGTTTTAACCCATCTTTACGAAGCTGCCGTGATAAACTGGCTTGAAATGCCGTCGTATTATCAGTGTTGAAGGACTCTGGCATCACACTAGCTGGAACGACGCCATACTTTTGAACCAAGCTGGCCGCCATCGCCCACTGACCACCATCTTCGCCCGGATTAGCAAATAAGAACTGAACAAGCCGGTCATCAATCGGCTGACGCGCCGTTTGTTCAACATTCCGATAAAAAATATTAGCCCTTTCAATCTTATCCCAGAAAAACAAATAGTTTTGTGATAACTCAAAGTCTTTGACGTGATACCGGGTCGCAAACTTATGCCGGAGCGTGTTTAATAATGAAAACTCCCAGCAACGACCGCTGTGCTTCTGATTACTGACCTTACCCGTTGGTACTTCAACAGAAAAAGTCCGTGCTAAGCGACTCGCAGCTTGATTATCAAAACTTGCAGCCTCAATCCCATTCTTCGTAATCGCTCGCGTCAATACTGGTGCCATTCGATCCTGCGCATGCGTTGTCCGTAAAGCGGCAAGTGCATCCGGTGTTAGTTCAGTTGCCATATTTACCAGCCTCCATCGTGATACTTGCCATTATTCTAGGCTTATTGACCATTAAATTCAATTTAGATGCTACCTTTTGTTTGCTTTTCTGAACAACATTAGTCACTTTAACCATCCCACGTTGTTCTCCCTGTAAAGAATGACTAACCAACTTAGTTCCCCCCTACCATTCAGTTGGTGAGCATACAAAAAAAGCGCGCTCACTAACGAGTCGCGCTGGCTGCTATTCAGTAACTAATTGAATTAATATTATGGCGCTTAGTTTTATTCGAGTCCCAAAATGGCACTTTGACCACGCCCAATACCTTATTGGCTGGGACAAATCCCCAGTAACGACTATCATTTGACACTGACCGATGATCACCTAACACAAAGTACGAATGCTTAGGGACCTTAGTTGTTTTCAGATTCCAACTGTAACGGTTCTCCAGCGTACTCAAATCCCAATTTGTCGTTCCCTGCGTCCGCTCATACTGACTGATGAACTTCTGCGGGACAAGCTTGCCATTGACATAGAGTCGGCCGTCTTCAGATTTAACTGTATCACCGGGCATTCCGATCACTCGTTTGACATATTTGACCGTCTTGGAGCGTGCGTCTGGATCAACTTGATAGGCGTTAAAAACGATGACACTGAGGTGCTGAATCTTAGCTGTCTTGACCACGGCGACGCGCTCATTGTCATCTAAGTTAGGTTCCATTGACGGTCCATCCACCCGAACCATCGTAAAAATAAAGTGCCTGATCACCATGGCGACGAGTAACCCCACTACAATTGGTAGTACCCAGCTCATAATACTCTTAAAAGTTTTCATCAAACGTTCTCCCTTACCCCGCTATAACTTCCAATCATTATAGTCCAATCAACTCAGCTTGTCTGGTATTGGTGAATCGTTTTTACAAATTTATAAGTAACCTTGCAACGATATCACACTAAAATGACCGCCAAAACAATCTTGACGGTCATTCATAATTTCCTTAATGACTAACTAACACATCTTGATGACATCTTTCTTCCACTCATCAAGATTGTGGTGTATCTTGCAAACTCCAATTGATCTTTCCATGATAGGATCCTGCATACAATTCGGGCTGAACATCGAGAAAAATACCTTGTCGCGCTTGCCAGGTTGCTGCAATATTTGTAGTTTGTTGATTAGGATTTGTATGTGTGCCATGGCCTACCAACGTTTCCTGATTGGTCATCACATGTTTTTGACCAGCAGCATCAATATAGACCAAATCCCCAATTAATGAGTGTTGAGCAGACTTCATTTTAGTTGCGGTGGCATACACATACCACTTTGAAGCAACTGATCGCGTATCATGAACCTCAATTTGCCACTGATTTGTGGGCGATAATAAGCGCTCGCTTTGTGGAATCGTGTTACTCCGAAAACGCATTTGAGCATTGATTTGACCAAACATGAGTCCTGAATTTACATTAACTGTTAACGTATCAATATTAGATCGTTGGCCGTGTTGATCTGACACCCACACTTTCACATCATTAGGCCCTTGTTTAAGCGATTCAGTGGGTAATTTCAGATGAAAATACCCCGCCTTATCTGGCTCATTCACCGAACCATTAGCCTTATAATTAGCGATGGGCGTTCCATCAGCATGGGCAAAGTGGATGGTTAGTGCGTTATTTTTTAAAACAACATCGCGATCAAAATCATTCTGATCAGTCCCCAAGATCATTCCGGTCACTAATACCTTGCGTCCCTTAGCGGTTGAAAAGGTATGACCATTAGTTAAAAACAAGTTGAGCTTAATCGTCGCATCCGTTCGTGGAGTTCCGTTATTAATCACCGTTTCAGTGTGCCCTGGAATATCATCATACGCATTTGTTTCCGTTACCATCAAGTGACCATTACCGCTAAAGCATTTCATCTGCCAGCGCCCCTCATGATCGACTCGTGTTTTTTTGATCTGATTACCAAATTTAGCCGTGATTAGATCACCACCTTGTGTGCCCGTCCCGGTAATGATGCGCTTATTAGCCTCAAATCCAGTAATATGTGGTGATAATTTAATCTGACTAACCATTTGACAGTACTGCTTCGTTACCATGTAAGCAGGCAGTGTTCGAATGGGATTACTGCTCGCATTAGTACTGCTCTTATTACCAATCCAAACCGGCTGACCTGCTTTGATTCCATGCGTCTTGATAGTATCTGTTCGATGCGGTCGCCAAACTCGATTATTGATATTATAAGCCAGGAAAGTTGCACCATACTCTTTGCCTTGGCGATTCAAAACCAGATCCCATAAATTATATAATCCCTTACCATTCGGCGAATGTACTACACCTTTCCCTAAAGTAATTTTCACTCGACTAGTCTTGTGCGTCATGTGACCATCTCGCACATAATTAGCCGCAATGTGTGTAATGGGCCATGGCACTCGACCAATTGTTCGTTGTTCGAAATTAGTTGTAATATCCTGCATCGCACTGGTCGGCTCATCGACAACCTTTGCCTGCCCATTAACAGCCATGAGGCAAACTACCAATAACAGCCCACCCACGACCAACGTGCCAGTAAGTAACCTTCTCACTTCTACGGTCCCTCCTTACCTAGCAATAGCTTTCTTTATTAAACCAACGGATAACCATCAATAATATCAGTAGCACGCTACCGAAACTCGCATAAAACCAGGTTAAGAGCTGCTCATCAGTCTGTGGCAATTGATAATACCCCTTTGGTCTTGTCAACGTCTTTTCTGTCACCACACGATATGGCCTGGTCCCATTAGGAATCTTAACGTTGCGATTATCTATCTGTTGCTGAGTTCTCTGACCAGCATAAAAGCTAACGGTGACTGTTGACCGCCCCCCAACGGCCGCAACTCCCGTTATTGTTAACATTATTAAACTGATTAAAATGGTTGCTACACACACGCTAAACCGTTGCACCATCCTACCCCCATTAATTAACCTAATCCTTCGACCGCCGTTGTCGCCGCCATAGCCAGACGATTACGCCTAACCCTAACCCCAGTACTAGCATTGAAATTGCGCCAATTCCAATTAGCATCCACATACTAACCCCCTTATTATCAATTGACTCATGATTATATTTTTGAGCTGCTGTCATACTAATATGAAAATCTCGTTTAAATCGCCAATGATGACGCTGATTATTAACCGTCATTTGTAACTGATAATCACCCGGTTGTAATTGTTGTGATCCTAATGGCATTGGTGCTTTAAAAACTGTGTTTGGCGCCATCATGACACCCGTTTTCGTATTCTTAATAATGACCTTTTGATGCCGCTTATTAATAATCACCGTTCGGATTTTTAAATTCGGAATGATTCTTGCGACGGGATTACGTAGCGCAACAATAATGCTTCGATGATAATTGTTCAAGCCAGCTTTCACCGGCCCTAGACACAAATTAGGAATTGGCAATTTTCCTGAAGATAATTTCAACCCAATAACATACGAATACTCATTCTTAACGTTGATACTTTTCTCCGTTACTCCTGTTACCTTGTCATCAACCCGTTTAAAATACCATCCACCCAACAAGACGCCATTTACTGGCTGCTTAGGTAACTTCACCTTGATTGCGACCGTTTTGGAGCCTTCAGCCGGAATCGTTATTGTCCGCTCACCCTGAATTGTGGCTAAATCACTGACTCGGTATTTTAACGACTGATCGTACGATTTGGCCGGATTAATATATTCAATCGTCCCATTAGTATTCGTATACGCGGTATGAATAGCCGTTCGAACCTTAATATCCTTATTAGTGACATTGTAAATGACTGTCCGTAACGTCTGCTGTTGACCGCTTGCCATTTTCAAATCAAAAAAAGAATTTTGTTTATGAATCTGATTTTTTGGTATCTCAGCGGCAACACTAAAACCGACATTGTTGTTGTGGACCGATTGTTGCCGATTAGCCGACACTCCTGTCTGTCCGATTAAAATACTAAATCCAAGACTCACACCCATTAGTCTTATGAATTGGATAACCACTTTCAATCTCAACACACCCCATATTATGACGCATCTTTTAAAGCTATCATTTAATAAAAGGGAAGCCACTGCTCGCGATTACATCAACGATTACTTTATCCATAATAACCGTTAGCCATCGCCATCTGCTTTAGCTTCCCCTCTTGGTTATATTCTAACTAACTTGCTGGTGTATCACTCAAACTCCAGTTCAAAGTTGTTTGGTACCCCTGCGCTTTAGCCGTGTTTGCCGGCACCGTTAACTTAACATTACTTGGATCAATTTGATCAACAGTTACACCAGCACCATGATCTTTCGCTGCCGATAATACTGTCGCCGAATTACCATCTAACACGTTAAGAGCCTCAGTGGACTGCACGCCATTATTAGTTGCACCAGAATTAGTTACCGTACCTTTTGGTAGCTGAAGCGTTGCCCCTTTCATTACAGAACCGTCTGTACCAGTCAAACTACTCCCGGCAACGGCCAGTGTCCAACCAGCATTACTTCCTCGGACATCAGATACTTCTGTGACTGCTTTTTTGTTCCATAAACCTGATAAATCCGAATCAGTTTCTGCGGCAGTGTACGTTTCTGGATTTAAAACATCGATCTCATGGCTTCCAAAATCTAATTTATTAGAAACGTAGATCAGCGATAAGCCGCCACCGGCTTTAGCACCGTTACCACTATCACCGCTATTATCAGGCTTATTGGGATTATCCGGATTAACTGGTGATACCGGACTACTATTACCTTTAAACATCGCCTGAATATCAGTCGTACCAGTCGTATTGGCCGTACTATCTGCGTTGGGAGCAGCGGGCGTATCTGCCTGAGCGATGACACCCGAACTCACTAATAAACTACTTGCCACTAAAATACCACTGACTAACTTACTAACTCTTACCAACAATAACTCCCCCTTTATTTTGTAAACACTGTAAACAATGTTTACTAGTTCTGAAGTATAATACCTTAATTTAATTTAGTCATCATTAATTAAAGTGTTGTTGTTTTTTTAATGAAACGTGTACTAATTAAAAAGTAAGCTCACTAAAAAAGCACAATTCCAAGTTGGAATTGTGCTTTATCGTTAAAAATATTAATTTTTTCTTTCATCATTCGTTAATATCAACTGAACACACCAGTCATAACCTACTACTGATGATTATTGAACTTTAGCGATTCGCCCCTGTTGAATATAAACACTCAGAATTGCAATATCCGCGGGATTAACCCCACTGATCCGTGAAGCTTGTGCAATCGTTGTCGGCTGAATCTTCTTTAGCTTCTGATGAGCCTCAGTCGCTAATCCGTCGATCGCATCATAATCGATCCGATCCGGAATCTTTTTAGCTTCCATCTTTTTCAATCGATCAACACGTTCCTCTGCTTTTTGGATATAACCGGCATACTTGATCTGAATTTCAACTTGCTCAATAATATGCCGTTCTAGTGGTTCGGGTGCTGCCGGGATAAATTTCATTAAATCAGCATATTGTACTTCTGGCCGCTTTAAGAAATCTGCCGCCAACACACCATCCTTAAGCTCACCAGAGTTATGAGCACGTAAGAAAGCATTGACCTCATCATTAGGCTTGATTCTGATTTTGCCTAAACGGTCAAGTTCATTCTTGATTGCTTGGCGTTTCGCCTCAAATGCCGCATACCGTTCATCATCAATCAATCCTAACTCGCGGCCCTTATCCGTTAACCGCAAATCAGCATTATCATGCCGTAAGATCAACCGGTATTCAGCCCGACTCGTTAGTAACCGATAGGGTTCATTGGTGCCCTTAGTAACTAAGTCATCAATCATGACTCCAATATAAGCATCACTACGCTTCAAAGTGAATTGACCACGATCAAGGGCTCGCAAACCAGCGTTGATACCGGCAATTAATCCTTGCCCAGCGGCTTCTTCATACCCAGAAGTCCCATTCGTTTGACCAGCAGTATAGAGATTCTTGACCAACTTTGTTTCCAAGGTTGCCTTTAACTGGTAAGGCGCCACCACGTCGTATTCGATGGCATAACCTGGGCGCATCATTTCAGCGTCTTCAAGACCCTTAATGGAATGTAAAATCCGCTGTTGAACTTCTTCCGGCATCGACGTTGAAAGGCCCTGAACATACCATTCATCCGTATTACGGCCTTCTGGTTCCAAGAATAATTGGTGCCGCTTCTTATCAGCGAATCGCACGATCTTATCTTCGATCGATGGGCAGTACCGTGGTCCGACCCCTTCAATCACGCCTGTAAACATTGGTGCTCGATCAAGATTTTCACGAATGATCTTATGAGTCGTCTCATTCGTATAAGTTAACCAGCAAGATAATTGATGCTTTAGATCAATGTAGTCAGCATCCTTCGTTTCAAAACTAAAATGATGTGGTTCAGGATCACCAGGTTGTTCTTCCGTAACACTGTAGTCGATCGTATTACCATCGACTCGTGGTGGTGTACCGGTCTTAAACCGTTCCAAGTTAAATCCAAGTCGTTCCAGATCACCAGATAACTTCATCGCTGGTTGCGAATTATTTGGACCCGAAGAATACATTAGTTCACCAATGATAATCTTGCCACGAGCCGCCGTCCCAGTCGTCAAAACGACACTCTTGGCACTATAGCGCGCTCCCGTATTCGTGATAACGCCCTTGCAGACCCCATCTTCAACAATTAAGCCATCGACAATTCCTTGCCGTAACGTCAGATTCGGTTCCCGTTCAATCGTGTGTTTCATTTCCGCATGGTAAGCATGCTTATCAGCTTGGGCCCGTAAAGCTCGAACAGCTGGGCCTTTACCCGTATTAAGCATCCGCATCTGAACGTAAGTCTTATCAATGTTACGGCCCATTTCACCGCCCAAAGCATCAATCTCACGGACGACAATTCCTTTAGCCGGACCACCAACCGATGGATTACATGGCATAAAGGCCACCATGTCTAGGTTGATCGTCATTAAGAGTGTCCGGTTACCCATTCGGGCAGCGGCCAATGCTGCTTCAGAACCGGCATGACCAGCACCAACGACGATAACATCATAGTCGCGGCCTGGGTACTGCTTTACTTCTGTCATTCCAATTTCCTCCTACCACTACTTACCCAGACAGAACTGACTAAATAGCTGGTCTAATAATTCATCTTCATAGCTATCCCCGGTAATTTGACCGAGGAATTCCCAGCAACGGGTCATATCGATTTGAACCAAATCAACTGGCATACCAGCCGCAAGTCCCGTTTGAACATCTTGCAACGCTTGTTTGGCTTGATTCAACAAACCGATGTGACGCGCATTGGTCACCATCACGTTATTTTGACTACTTTCGATACCTTCATTGAAGAACATCTTGGCAATCCGTTGTTCAAGTTGCGTGACGCCACTTTGTTCCAAGACTGACATGCTTAAAACGTCACTCAAATCGACTAATTGCGCCAATTCAGCTTGATCAAGACGGGCTGGTAGATCAGTCTTGTTCAAGATAACGATTCGTTTTGACTGGTCAGTCTCTTGCAACAACTCTCGGTCTTCAGCCGTCAACGGTTGGCTATTATCCAACACTAATAAGACTAAATCGGCGGCCCCGATTGCTTTGCGACTTCGCTCGACCCCAATCTTTTCGACCTTATCTTCAGTGTCCCGAATTCCTGCCGTATCGACGAGTTTCAATGGCACTCCACGAACATTGACGTATTCTTCAATCACATCGCGGGTCGTCCCGGCAACATCCGTCACAATAGCTTTGTCTTCATGCAAAAGGTGGTTAAGCAGACTAGATTTACCGACATTGGGACGCCCAATGATCGCCGTTGCCAAACCTTCGCGTAAGACCTTACCTTGCTTAGCCGTCGCTAACAGTTGATTAATGCTTTGGGCGACCTCGGTAGCCTTCTCCTTCAGCATCTTGGTGGTCATTGTTTCAACCGCGTCATACTCTGGATAATCAATATTGACCTCTACTTGGGCTAATACGTCCAAAATATCTTGCCGTAAATGTCGAATCAGCTTAGATAGATCACCATCTAATTGGTTTAACGCGACCTTCATGGACTTATCCGTCTTAGCACGAATCAGATCCATAACTGCTTCCGCCTGTGACAAGTCCAGCCGACCATTCAAGAATGCCCGCTTGGTAAATTCACCGGGTTCCGCCATTCGCGCACCGTGACTCAAGATCAATTGTAAAATTTCATTAGTTGCCACGAGTCCCCCGTGACAGTTGATTTCAACTACGTCTTCACGCGTATAAGTTTTAGGCGCGCGCATTACGGTCGCCATGACTTCGTCGACTTCCTGATGGGTATCAGGATCAACAATATGTCCATAGTTGATTGTGTGTGATTGCACTCGACTGAGATCTTTACCCTTAAAAATCTGGGTCACCACGTTAAACGTTTGGTCCCCACTAATCCGAATAATTGAAATACCACCCTCACCAGGCGGCGTTGAAATTGCCGCGATCGTGTCAAATTCTGTGGTCGTTGGCATACCATCATGTCCTTTCTTGTCAGCGTTTCATCGCCTAATACCATACCAAATTTACTTACAATTAGTTAATAATATGTCCTAAAATGCAGAAAAAAAGCGCCTAGTCCACGCCACCTTAAAGCGTGGATAAAGCACTTTGACTACTTTATCTAAAAGATAAGAATGATTAACACCTACTATAATAGCTCACCCGGAGTTTGTCAAACGCCTGTTTGCGTTACTTTGAATAAACTATTTGCGAATCGCCACAACCACGGCCCGGTGCGGATCGCGGCCTTCTGAGAATGTGGTTACATGGTGATTATTCGCTAGTTCAGCGTGAATTAATTTCCGTTCAAACGATGGCATCGGGTCCAAGAAAACTTGTTTGCCCGTTGCAATCACTTCTCGAGCCGTACTCTCGGCTAACCGCTTAAGTGTCGCAGCCCGGCGCTCCCGATAATCATCCACATCTAGCACCACGTTAACGTGTGACGCGCCATGATGATTCATATAAACTTGCGCCAAATCTTGCAGTGCATTGATCGTTCGACCGTGTTTGCCAATCAACAAACCCTGCTTAGTTGTATCGAAATTCAATGTCGCATAGCGGTTGCCGAAGTCGACGTCAAGATCCGCCGTGACACCTAGTTCTTTGACCACCGCAAGCAAGTAATCACACAACGCCCGCACCGCGGTCTCGTTAGCCGCTTGGCGCGCTGCTATTTCTGCGGGTGTCCGCGGCGTCTGGCTCTGGTCAGCAGCCACTGATTTGGTCTTACTAGTGGTCGCTGGTTTAGATTGGTCGGTATCAGCGATAACCGGGCCGGTGGTAACCGCCATTGAAGCGGGTTTAGCCACTGCTTTCGCCTTGCTAGTCGCTGGTTTTGCGGCACTGGTCGTGGCCTGACTAGTTTTAGCTTGTCTGGTCGGCGTTGACTTTGGTGTCCGCACGGTAGGCCGCGGCATGGTCGGTGCTGTCGTTGATTCAGTAGCTACTGACTGTTGCGCTGTCGCCGTAGCGGAAGTTGGCGTCGTTGCAGGTGCTGCGGAGGCTGGCACCACCGTTAGCCGTACTTGGGCGGAGTGTTTGCCTAGCCCCAGAAATCCTTTTTTTGCTTCAGCGATCACTTCAACTTCAACTTGATCGCGTGTTCGGTGCAGTTGTTTTAGACCAGCCGCGATTGCGGCCGCGACGGTATTACCTTCAAATACTGTCATGCTTGAATCCTCCTCGTTAAAAATCCTGCTTTCATTATAGCATTACCATTCGCCATGCGAACACCTGAGTATGAACACTTAATGAACCCTTACAACGATTAGGACTTCGGCCGTTCTACTACCCCTGAAAACTCAGACTAGCAAAATCTAGTGCTTATTATGTCAATAACCAACCTGTTCATGGCACGTTTCAGAGACGCGCCACAATATTAAAAACATGTGATCAAACGGTGCAAGACAAGCATTATTGTCAGCCGCTTGATTACCAGCACCTGATCGTTCATTACAATTTCCTCATCACGGACCGTCCAGGGGCCTTACATAAACGCACATTAGCATCCTGCCATCACAGTCCAAATCATATTGACCGATTGGTAAAAATGATACAGAACCAACAAAAAAGACCCACCACACATGGCAGGTCTACTTGTATTTAACGTTTATGATTACGAATCGCGCGCTTTCTAGCTTTTTCAAGCGTTCGCTTACGATCACGTTCAGCTTGCTTCTTAGCTTCCCGTTCGCGATTAATCTTGAATGGGTTTTGTAATAACAAGGTTTGACCAACTTGGAACGCGTTGGAAATCACCCAGTACAAGGACAACGCTGATGGCACGTTAATGGCCGTAATCAAAATAATCACAGGCATCAAATACGTCATTGACGTTGTCATCCCGTTTTGTTCTGGCTGCGACTTCATCGCTAACCAGGAACTAGCAAACGTAAAGATCGCCGCTAGAATTGGCAAAACGTAGTACGGATCCTTGCTACCTAATTGCAACCATAAGAACGAACCGGTCTTCAAGGCTTGTGTCCGCCAGATTGCTTGGTACAACGCAATCAAAATAGGCAACTGAACTAGTAATGGCAACATGCTGGCCATTGGATGCACACCATGCTTGGCATACAACTTCTTCATTTCCGCTTGGAGCTTTTGCTGAGTTTCCATATCGCGTGACGAATACTTCTTTTGCAAAGCCTTCATCTGCGGTTGGACTTCTTGCATGGCTACCATGTTGCGGGTTTGGAAGATCATCAATGGCAAGATAATGATCCGGATGATCAACGTAAAGACGATGATCCCGAGACCATAACTATGACCAAACAAGTTTGATAACCAAATAATCGCCCGTGAGAAGTTCAAGATGATTAAGCCATCCCAAAACCCGGTGCTCTTATCCGTGATTGGGGTATTACTACACCCACTCAAAACTAGTACAATCGCTAGTACGGCCAGCATTGCCAGTATTTTTCTGTACTTTTTCAAACGAATGTCCTCACTTTAATCATTGTCCAGCAGGTGCGCTAGCTTTAGCGCATGGCTTAGATAAGCTTTGGTTTCGGCTTGCGACTTACCAGCAACGGTTGGTCGGGCAATGACGAGAAAGTCTGCATCTTGCTTAAGCTGCGGCTTTAGCTCGGTGATTGATTGCCGAATCCGGCGTTTGACCCAGTTACGCGCAACGGCGTTCCCGATCTTCTTACCGACCGAAATACCGACGCGGAAATGGGGTTGCCCCGGTTTTTCCAAAACGTAAATGACAAATTGACGATTGGCATACGAGTTGCGGGTCTCAAAAACTTGTTGGAACTCAGTTTCTTTTTTTACCCGATATGATTTTCGCATAATCCATCTCCATGTGTGCGCTCAAGCTCTTGAGCGAATTGCTACACAACTTTACAGCCCTAAACACCTGGTCTAGGACTGTAAAGAAAAAGCCACTGATTATCAGTGGCCTATGCAGACAATACTTTTCTGCCTCGTTGGCGTCGACGGGCTAACACTTTACGGCCATTGCTGGTGCTCATCCGTTTGCGGAAACCATGTACACGTTGACGATGGCGCTTCTTTGGTTGGTAAGTTCTCTTCATCATGACACCTCCTTCTCCATAATGACATGAATCAATTCGATTAAGTCGTTATTTTCAAAACGCAGTTTACATCTAAACGCATTTCCTGACTACTATAGCATATTTTTATTTGTTTGAAAACCAGTAAATTAAATTTCTCCGTAGTAATTTCGAGGTCAAAAAATTATTTAATTGCGAATTTATTTGTGGATTATAGCAAAGTGACTTTCCGTTATTCGCAATTTACCCACAAGTTTTTCGACAAATTAACGGGTTGTTATTTAGTTATCCACAGGGCGTATTTGTTGTGTGCATAACTCCGATAAACGCTTTTATTGCGGCTTTAGTTTTAAACTCGTTTTTGTGGATAAGTGCTGTTTTATAAAATTCATTCCTAGTTTTCGACAAGCTGTGTATATTCAAATCCCAGCCTGTGAATTCTCTTAACTTTAACTTGTCCACTTGTGGAAAACTCTATATGTTCATGCTAAAATAGAATTACGTTTTTTAAGAAAAGGGGTATCCACGTGCTGGAACGTAATGACTTATGGAATCTCATTAAGTTCTCTATGGAACAAGATCTGTCCAAGATCACGTTTCAAACGTTTGTCGAACCGGCAAAACCACTCCAACTCGATAAAGCCCAAATGACGATCGAAGTCCCAACACAACTTCATCGTGACTATTGGGAGAAAAACTTGGCCGCAAAGTTCACGGACATTGCGATGCAAGCGACTAACGAGCAGATTCGGCCGGTCATGATAACGGAAGAAGAACGTCAGCAACTTACGAGAGACAAGGACTCGCAAGTGACTACCGGTAACGTTGCGGGACAACAACCAACAACCGCAACTACCCCCACATTTATGCGGGAAACGAAACTCAACCCGAAATACACTTTTGATACTTTCGTGATCGGTAAAGGCAATCAAATGGCCCATGCCGCTGCGTTAGTTGTGTCGGAAGAACCCGGCACCATGTATAATCCGTTGTTTTTCTACGGGGGCGTTGGTCTGGGAAAAACCCACCTAATGCACGCTATCGGTAACAAATTGTTAGAAACCGATCCGACTAGTAACATTAAATATGTGACTAGCGAATCTTTTACGAATGAATTAATTAATGCCATTCAAACTAAAAAACAGGAGGCGTTCCGCGAAGAATATCGGAACGTTGACCTGTTATTAGTCGACGACATTCAATTTTTTGCCAATAAGGAAGCAACCCAAGAAGAGTTCTTCCATACATTTAATGCTTTATATGAAGATGATAAGCAAATCGTGCTTACATCCGATCGCTTACCGAACGAAATTCCGCAACTCCAAGATCGCCTAGTTTCTAGGTTTAAGTGGGGATTATCCGTTGATATTACCCCACCTGATCTCGAGACGCGGATTGCTATTTTGCGCAATAAAGCCGATCTTGAAGGGATCGAAATCCCTGACGATACGTTAAGTTATATCGCCGGTCAGATCGACTCAAACGTGCGAGAACTCGAAGGTGCCTTAGCACGAGTGCAGGCATACTCACGACTGAATAATTCACCGATTACCACCAGTTTAGTGGCGGATGCATTGAAGAGTTTGCACCTTAGCAGTAAACTATCAGAGGTTTCGATTCCCGTCATTCAGGAAAAAGTCGCCAAGTACTTCCATGTAACAATGGCTGACCTTAAGGGAAAGAAACGCAATAAACAAATCGTGATTCCACGTCAAATTGCCATGTATTTATCACGCGAACTGACTGAAAGTTCACTTCCGCGCATCGGTAACGAGTTTGGTGGTAAGGACCATACGACTGTGATCCATGCGCATGATAAAATCACTAAGGCACTCAAAACTGATGCTGAATTACAAAAAGCCGTGGGTGATTTGACAGGCCAGCTCAAATCTTAGTGTGGATAAAAAAGGATAACTCAAAAAGTTTTCCACAACTTATACACATGTGGAAAACTTGATAACGCCGAGTCTTTACTCGGTTTTCCACAGTACCCACTGCTCTACTATTACTACGAACTTTTATTATTAATATATATCTAGTGCCCGTCGCTAGAATAAAGAGGGGATTAACTTATGAAATTCACGATCAATCGATCTGCCTTCATCAAAGAATTAAATAACGTCCAACGGGCCATTTCTTCAAAAACGACCATTCCAATTTTGACTGGTCTTAAACTTGACGTTAATACTGACGCTATTACCTTAACTGGTAGTGATGCTGATATTTCTATTGAAACCACCATTCCAGCAAGTGATGACAACAATACGTTAGTCGTTGAAGATGCCGGTTCAATCGTTTTACCTGCCCGTTTCTTTAGTGAAATCGTAAAAAAATTACCAGAAGACACCATGACTGTTAACGTGGTCGACGGTTTTCAAACACAAATTACTTCAGGAGCCGCTTCCTTTACAATCAACGGCTTAGACCCTGAAAACTACCCACACTTACCTGAAATTGATACGACTAATACCATCACGTTAGCTGGTGATGTACTTAAAGAGTTGATTGGTCAGACCGTTATTGCCGTTTCCAATCAGGAAAGTCGGCCAATCCTGACCGGGGTTCATTTTATCTTAGCTAACGGTGAGTTCTTAGCGGTCGCAACCGATTCACACCGCCTAAGTCAACGCCGGATCAAGTTGCCAGAAGCCAATAATGCCAATTATGATGTAATCATTCCTGGTAAAAGTTTGACAGAATTATCTCGGATGATCGGCGACAATAATCCTGACGTGCAGATGCGGTTATCAGAAAACCAAGTCCTATTTGTGCTGGGGAATACGTCCTTCTATTCTCGCTTACTCGAAGGAAATTATCCCGACACGTCACGGCTGATTCCTAAAGAATCTAATACGACTGTTGAAATTTCAGCACCCGCACTTTCAGCAGCAATTGAACGGGCATCCCTGTTATCACACGAAAGTCGCAATAATGTGGTTCGCTTCTCCGTTAACCCAACGGACAAAACGATTACGATTTTCGGTAACTCACCAGATGTCGGGGAAGTAACGGAACAACTACAGCCCACTGATTTGTCAGGTGACGAACTTGAAATTTCGTTTAACCCAGACTACATGAAAGAAGCGTTACGTTCGTTTGGGCAAGCTATGATTAAAATCTCATTCACGATGGCATTGCGGCCATTCACTTTAGTGCCAACTGAAGAAGGCGAAAACTTTATTCAGTTGATTACACCAGTTCGAACGTTTTAATTAGCTGAATAAATATACAATTCTAAATAAAAGGCCCGCATTTCACCGTGAAATGCGGGCCTTTTATGACGGCTAAAACTAGCTAAAGATGGGGTAATGAATAGGCAATAGCAATGATGTAACTTTTGAAGTTTTAACTTATGCATATTATATTAGCTGCTGGTGAATTATCACGCTAACTATCGATGTTGCCCTACTAAAATCCCACCATCTGATGAACCCCAGTCCTTGCACTCGTTGCTACAAACGCTCGCTTTCAGATAATGAATGCTGGCTTTAGCCAATTTTTATAGGTAAAAAACAAGATATTTTATTAAAATCCGCAAAATTAGGGAATTTCAGCAAATTTACCCCTAGGCTAGTATCCCGATATTAAAAAGCCCTAAATCGTCTTAAAATGGCTCTGAGTGCGGTTATAAATTGAATTTTCATCAAAAAACAAGTATAATATAACCTGTTAGGAGTGTGTGTAGCACGCCAGACAGTCGTTTAATAGCTTGTAATCAGATAGGCAGGTGACATTGTGAAACAGCCAATAGATATTAAAACCCCATATATGACGTTGGGGCAACTCTTAAAAGAAACGGCCATCATTGGATCGGGTGGTCAGGCGAAGTGGTTCTTAAAAGAAACAACCGTGTTAGTTAATGGTGAACCAGATGATCGGCGGGGTCGGAAACTTTATCCAGGCGATACGATTGAAGTTGAAGACAACGGGTCATTTTTTATTCGCTCAAATCAAGAAACGACTGATTAGATGTACTTAGAAAACTTAGTCTTGCATGATTTTCGGAACTACGCGGATTTGACCATTAATTTTAGTCAGGGCGTTAATGTTCTATTAGGTGAAAATGCGCAGGGAAAGACGAACCTGTTGGAAGCCATTTATGTGTTGGCGTTAACGCGTAGTCACCGCACCGCTAACGATAAGGAATTAATTCGGTGGCAAACCACCACGGCAACGTTGCAAGGCCGGTTACATAAAAGTACCGGTGCTGTCCCCTTGGAACTTGAATTGGGGCGGCGGGGCAAGCGAGCGAAAGTCAATCATCTTGAGCAAGCCAAATTATCCCAGTACGTCGGAAATTTGAACGTGATAGTGTTTGCACCTGAAGATTTATCCATCGTTAAAGGGGCACCCGCGGTTCGCCGTCGGTTTATGGATATGGAATTTGGTCAGATGAGCCCTAAATACCTCTATAACCTAAGTCAGTATCGCACGATTTTAAAACAACGTAATCAATACTTACGGCAATTAAATCGGCAGCAGGCCAAGGATAAGGTTTATTTGGGTGTCTTGTCGGATCAATTGGCTGCATTTGGTGCGGAAATCATCCATAAACGACTACAACTGTTGCAGCAACTTGAGAAATGGGCGCAAGCTGTTCACAGCGAGATTACGCAAGAACAGGAACAATTAACGTTTCACTATGTCACTCAAGTGCCAACTGCCGACCAGACGTCGGTCGATCACATTTATCAAACGCTACAGGCCTTATATCAGCAACAACAAGCCAAAGAAATTTTTCAAGGGACGACTTTATTAGGTCCTCATCGCGATGATTTACAATTTGGTGTTAACGGCAAAAATGTGCAGACTTTTGGCTCCCAAGGCCAACAGCGTACAACTGCTTTGTCCGTTAAGCTTGCTGAAATTGATCTGATGAAAGCTGAGACGGGCGAGTACCCGGTCTTATTATTAGACGATGTCTTATCAGAATTAGACGCTGCACGGCAGACTCATCTGCTGACAGCGATCCAAGATAAAGTGCAGACCTTTTTAACCACGCCAAGTCTTGACGGGGTGGCCCGCAAATTAATTAATGCGCCAAAAGTATTTGAAGTTAGCCATGGCACTTTACATGAGGAGGAACCGCATTGACCGAAAACGAAAAAGAAACCAAACTTGAACAGGCTCGCGAATATGATGCTAGTCAAATTCAAGTTTTGGAAGGTTTAGAAGCTGTCCGGAAACGTCCCGGAATGTATATCGGTACGACGAGTAGCCAAGGACTCCACCACTTAGTTTGGGAAATTGTTGATAACGGAATTGATGAAGCCCTAGCAGGGTTTGCAAACGTGATCCACGTGACCGTTGAAAAGGATAATAGTATTACGGTTACTGATAACGGTCGTGGGATTCCTGTTGATATTCAAGAAAAAACGGGTAAACCAGCGCTTGAAACGGTTTATACGATTTTACATGCCGGTGGTAAATTCGGTGGTGGCGGTTATAAAGTCTCTGGTGGTCTTCACGGGGTCGGGGCTTCCGTTGTTAACGCCTTATCATCGACCCTGGACGTCAAAGTAACTCGGAATGGTCATGTTTATTACATGGACTTTGAACGTGGAAAGGTTAAAACACCGATGAAGATCATTGGTGATGCGCCTGATGATGCTCATGGTACGGCGGTTCATTTTGTTCCGGATCCTGATATTTTCCGGGAAACGACCACCTATGACATTAATATTTTGACGACTCGGATTCGCGAACTCGCTTTCTTAAATAAGGGATTACGGATCACGATTCGGGATAATCGCCCTGATGAACCCACTGAAGATGACTTTCTCTACGAAGGTGGGATTCGTCACTATGTTGAATATCTAGATAAGAATAAGACCGTTCTATTTCCAGAACCGATTTATGTGGAAGGGGAACAGAATGGGATTACGGTAGAAGTTGCGTTGCAATATACTGACGACTACCACAGTAATTTGATGACCTTCACCAACAATATTCATACGTACGAAGGTGGGACGCATGAAGAAGGTTTCAAACGTGCTTTGACGCGGGTCATCAACGACTATGCTCGTAAGAATAACTTGTTGAAGGAAAGCGATGCGAACCTATCTGGCGAAGATGTTCGTGAAGGGATGACGGCTGTTGTCAGCGTCAAGCATCCGGATCCTCAATTTGAAGGTCAAACGAAGACGAAACTTGGTAATTCCGATGCTCGGGCAGCAGTTGACCGGTTATTCTCAGAACACTTTAGCAAGTACTTGATGGAAAACCCAAGTGTTGCCCGTAAAGTGGTCGACAAAGGGTTACTTGCATCCAAGGCCCGGGTCGCTGCTAAGCGTGCGCGGGAAGTTACGCGAAAAAAGAGTGGCTTGGAAATTAGTAATTTACCAGGTAAGTTGGCGGACAATAGTAGTAAAGACCCTGAAATTAGTGAGTTGTTCATTGTCGAAGGGGATTCTGCCGGTGGGTCGGCTAAGCAGGGACGTTCCCGGTTGACGCAAGCGATTTTACCGATTCGGGGTAAAATTTTGAACGTTGAAAAGGCCAGCATTGATAAGATTTTAGCCAATGAAGAAATCCGGTCATTGTTTACGGCAATGGGAACTGGCTTCGGTGGTGACTTCGACTTGAGCAAAGCCAATTATCACAAATTAATTATCATGACTGATGCCGATGTCGATGGGGCACATATTCGGACCTTGTTATTGACGTTGTTTTACCGGTACATGCGGCCATTAGTTGACGCTGGCTTTGTGTACATCGCTCAACCACCGTTGTACCAAGTCCGGCAAGGTAAATTTGTGAAGTATATTGATTCAGATGAAGAATTGAGTGAGGTCATGGGGCAATTGGCACCATCACCGAAACCAGTTGTTCAACGGTACAAGGGGCTTGGTGAAATGGACGCGGAACAATTATGGGAAACGACCATGGATCCAGACAAGCGGCGCCTATTACGGGTTCGTGATGAAGACGCTGCGGATGCCGATGGGGTCTTCTCGATGTTGATGGGGGACCAAGTCAAACCACGGCGAGAATTTATTGAAGATAATGCCAAGTTCGTCCAGGATCTGGATGTTTAGTGTGTCAGTTTAGTCATTTTGACCTAAGAACTGAGGCGCAAGCTGTTAATCAGACTTAGGGTCGTAATGGCACGACGGTTGTCTTAATGGCGACTTTTACTTGAGACATGTAAAGCTTAATCAAGCTTTAATAGCGGCAAAACGGATGAAGGAGGACGAATATTTTGGCTGATTCAGATTTATCGAACAATCGTATTTCGGATGTGAACCTTTCGAAGACCATGCGAACGTCATTCTTAAGCTATGCCA
This sequence comes from Lactiplantibacillus sp. 3062, assembly GCF_055413545.1. Classification (NCBI taxonomy): domain Bacteria; kingdom Bacillati; phylum Bacillota; class Bacilli; order Lactobacillales; family Lactobacillaceae; genus Lactiplantibacillus; species Lactiplantibacillus sp. 3062. Next base: position 480,760 of record NZ_JBVAYE010000001.1, on the reverse strand, counting down.
TGAGTGTTATCGTGGCACGGGCACTGCCGGACGTACGTGATGGGTTAAAGCCAGTGCACCGGCGGATTCTTTACGGTATGAGTGAATTAGGTGTGACGCCGGATAAGCCGTATAAGAAGTCGGCCCGGATTGTTGGGGATGTTATGGGGAAGTATCATCCCCATGGTGACTCCGCAATTTATGAGTCAATGGTGCGGATGGCCCAAGACTTTAGCTATCGCTACATGTTAGTGGATGGTCACGGGAACTTCGGTTCTGTCGATGGTGACGGGGCTGCCGCGATGCGGTATACCGAAGCCCGGATGAGTAAGATTGCGGTTGAAATGCTCCGCGATATTAACAAGGATACCGTTGATTGGCAACCAAACTATGATGATACAGAACGGGAACCAGCAGTCTTACCAGCACGTTTCCCGAACTTACTCGTTAACGGTGCCACTGGGATTGCTGTTGGGATGACAACAAACATTCCGCCACATAACTTAGCGGAAGTCATTTCAGCAATCCACCTGTTGATGGATAATCCTGATGCAACAGTTGCTGACTTGATGGAAGTCTTACCTGGACCAGATTTTCCAACTGGCGGGATCGTAATGGGAAAGTCCGGTATTCGTAAGGCTTACCAGACTGGTCGTGGGAACATTATTGTTCGTGCGAAGGTCGATATTCAAGACCAAAAGAATGGTAAGCAACGAATTATCGTGACCGAATTACCATATATGGTCAATAAAGCTAAATTGATCGAACGGATTGCTGGTTTAGCTCGAGACAAGGAAATTGAAGGTATCACTGATATCAATGATGAAAGTGACCGTGAAGGGATGCGGATCGTCATTGATGTTCGGCGGGACGCCAGCGCCTCGGTTATCTTGAATAACCTTTACAAGATGACATTGATGCAGACTAACTTTGGCTTTAACATGTTAGCCATCGTTAAGGGTGCTCCAAAAGTCTTAAGCTTAAAGCAAATCTTAATCTATTACCTGGAACACCAAGAAGACGTGATTCGGCGTCGGACTGAGTTTGACTTGAAGAAAGCCCAAGCACGGGCCCATATTCTTGAAGGCTTACGGATTGCCCTTGATCACATTGATGAAATCATTGCGATTATTCGTCAATCACAAACGAGTGAAATTGCGAAGAACCAATTGATGGATAATTACGGCTTGTCTGATAAGCAGGCACAAGCCATTCTTGATATGCGGTTAGTCCGGTTAACTGGTTTGGAACGTGAAAAGATCGAGAGTGAATACCAGGACTTATTGAAAGCCATTGCTGACTACAAAGAAATCTTAGCTAGCAAGGATCGTATCAACCAAATTATTTACGAAGAATTAATGGAAATTCAACGTAAGTTTGGTGATAAGCGTCGGACCGAATTGATGGTCGGTGAAGTCCTCAGTATTGAAGATGAAGACTTGATCGAAGAAGAAGAAGTGGCTGTTACCTTAACTCACAATGGCTACATCAAACGGTTACCAACGACTGAATTTAAGTCGCAACACCGTGGTGGTCGTGGGATTCAAGGGATGGACGTCCATGATGATGACTTTATTGAACATCTACTGACGACGTCGACCCATGATGTCCTACTCTTTTTCACTAATGCGGGTAAAGTTTACCGGATGAAGGCTTACGAGATTCCTGAATACGGTCGTACGGCCAAAGGAATCCCGGTCATCAATTTACTGGGAGTCAATTCTGGTGAAAAAATTCAGGCGGTCGTTAATGTCACGGGCGACGCGAGCGCTTCTGATAACTACCTGTTCTTTACAACCGTTAAAGGGGTTGTCAAACGGACACCAGTTCAAGAATTTGCCAATATCCGAAGCAATGGTTTGAAGGCCATTACGCTTAAGGATGATGATGAATTAATCGGGGTTACAATCACGGATGGTCACCAAAATATAATCATCGGGACGCACGACGGTTATGCTGTCAGTTTCGACGAAACCACGGTGCGGTCCATGGGCCGGACGGCTTCTGGGGTTCGCGGGATTCGCTTACGCGATGATGACTTTGTGATTGGCTTTGACGTTTTGAAGCCCGACAGCAACGTCTTCATCATCACGGAAAAGGGTTATGGGAAACAAACGCCAGCTGCCGATTACCCAATTAAGGGGCGTGGTGGCAAAGGAATCAAGACCGCTAACGTGACTGAGAAGAATGGTCATTTAGCTGGTTTGACGACGGTTGATGGTCAAGAAGATATCATGGTAATGACGAACCAAGGGGTCATGATTCGCTTCAATGTCGCAACCGTTTCTCAGACTGGTCGGGCAACCTTAGGTGTTCGTCTCATGCGGTTAGGCGATGATGGTCAAGTCGCAACGATGGCCAAGGTTGATCCAGAGCCAGAAGTTGATGAGACTGTCGCAACGGATGCAACGACTGAGGCACCAGTTGACGATCAAACCGTCAACGCCGATGCCACTACGACAGAACCAACAACTGATTCAAACGATTCAAACGAATAAATTGATAAAACAAGCGTGGTCGACAATCTTGTCGACCACGCTTGTTTTTTTATGCGAGTCAAGAATTATTTTGGCAACGGGTCGTGTGTGATTTACCGGTCATCGGTCCTATTCTGGCCTCCAAAGTCTTGTTTTGAACCGGTAGAAAGAATCTTCCTGCGAAGAATAATTTGACTGCTGGAGGCTCATCACTTAGTCCTGTCATCTTCCGGTGATTGGCAGAAATGCCGATAAATTGGGAGAGGACAACATGAAGTAAGCAATTTTAGATTTACGCGGTCAAAACTGGCTTGTGCGATTGAGAGGATTACAGCAGTGCGTGTTATTCTGACGTCGACTTGGTTTAAATTAATGCTGTGTGGGTGTGGGAAAATGTAAGCGAAGGGGAGAATTTCAGAAAAAAGAAATATTTCCCGGGAAATAAAATGAAATATCGCTCAATTGACGTAATTGATTGGTGTAACGGATTCAGGATCTTTTTGTAACAGTCGGCCGCTTCAACCCTTGCAACAAACTGATTTAGATGCTATACTTTAAATTCGTGAGTATCTAGCATTAGCTAGATTACTTTCCTTGCTCTTCAAAAAGAAGGGCCTGAAGTCCATAAGGAGGTGCAAATTTCATGAGTGAATCAAAGAAATATGAAATTACTTACATCGTACGTCCCGACATCGACGATGCTGCCAAGACAGCTTTAGTTGATCGTTTCGACAAAATCTTAACTGATAACGGTGCGCAAGTAATTGATTCAAAAGACTGGTCAAAGCGTCGTTTCGCATACGAAATCGGTGGCTTTAACGAAGGTACTTACCATATCGTTAACTTAACAGCAACTGACGATGCTGCTTTAAACGAATTCGACCGTCTTTCAAAGATCAATGATGACATTTTACGTCACATGATCGTTAAACGCGAAGACTAATAGACAAAATTAATTTTAAGAGAGGAGCGCTTCTGCATGATTAACCGTACAATTCTTGTTGGCCGACTGACAAGAGATCCGGAATTACGTTACACGAATGGTGGTGCCGCCGTCGCGACGTTCACTATTGCCGTAAACCGTCAATTCACGAATCAAAATGGGGAACGTGAAGCAGATTTCATTAGTTGCGTCATTTGGCGTAAAGCTGCTGAAAATTTTGCGAACTTTACTCATAAAGGTTCACTTGTTGGTATCGATGGCCGGATTCAAACCCGGAACTACGAAAACCAACAAGGGGTACGTGTTTACGTTACAGAAGTTGTCGTTGAAAACTTCTCATTATTAGAATCACGGGCAGAGTCTGAACGTCATCAGTCTGCCAATGGTGGTAGTGGTAATAACAATTACAACAATGGTAATTCGAATTACAACAACAATAATAATGGGTATAGTAATCAAGGCCAAAATGCGGCTCCTCAACAATCATCAGCGAATAACAATAACCCATTTGGTAATGGTAATACTGGTAATGCTAGCAGTGCGGCACCATCAAGCAGTGCTAACAACAATAATCAGGCTGACCCATTCGCTAATAATGGCGATCAAATTGATATCTCGGATGATGATTTACCATTCTAGTCTAATTGCTTAGACAGATAACGAGGAGGGAAATATCAATGGCACAACAAAGAAGAGGTGGCCGTCGTCGTCGTAAAGTCGACTTCATCGCCGCAAACCATATCGAATACATCGATTATAAAGATACTGACTTATTACGTCGCTTTATTTCAGAACGTGGGAAGATTTTGCCACGTCGTGTAACGGGGACTAGTGCTAAGAACCAACGTTCTTTAACTATCGCCATCAAGCGTGCACGGATCATGGGCTTATTAGCCTTTGTATCTGAAGACTAATTTTTAGTCATTCAAAAACCACAGACTTCGGCTCTGTGGTTTTTATTTACCCTTGACTTGACTAGATAGGGTGGTGGCCGTTCAATGAAGCGTTTACGGTGATTGACACGAAACGCTGAAGCGGACGGTGGTTTGTGATAAAATATAGTCATTACTGAGAAGGCTTGAGGGATTTTTAATATGAAAAAGATCTTTTCGCGTGAAAAAATTCCATTTTTCCTACAAAATCAGCAGTTACGACTCTTAGCGTTGGTTATTTTTAGCTTGTCGTTAATTATGCTCGTCACTGGTTATTTAATGAACTGGATTTTTGGGACCGTTGTCCTCATCTTGATTGTGATGGCTGTGGTGATATCTTATAATACGTTGATTGAGCTCAGTTCGAGTGCAAATGAATATATCTCAGACTTGTCGTATCGTATTAAGCGCGGCGAACAAGAGGCACTGATTCAGATGCCTATCGGAGTAATGATTTTTAATTCCGACCAGACCATCGAATGGATCAATCCTTATCTTCAGCGCTATTTCGGTGATAAGGACGTCTTAGGATACCGCTTGGAAGATATTGAGCCAACACTGGCAGCGACGCTGAACGCTCATCTGGACGAGCCCGCGACGATTCGTTGGCAAGACTACCAGTTTGATGTACGTGTCCAGCAGAGCACTAATACGGTCTATATGATGGATGTGACCAAGTATGCTGAGCTGACGGATCAATTCGAAGATGAAAAACTCGTGATTGGACAAATCTTTTTGGATAATTACGATGAAATCACCCAGTCGATGACTGATACGGATATTTCCAACCTGAACAATTACGTGACCAATGAATTGTCTAAGTGGACCCAGATGTTTGGGATGTACCTGAAGCGCTTGGATGATGATCACTTCTTCTTGTTGGGCTATGCTAGTAGTTTACGACGTGTTGAAGAGAATAAATTTCGCATTTTAGATCGAATTCGGGAGTCGACTTCTAAGCAAAATTTCCCACTAACATTGAGTATTGGGATTGCTTATGGTGAACGGAACATGAACAATTTGGCCGATTTAGCGCAGAGTAACATGGACCTTGCCTTAGGGCGGGGTGGTGACCAAGTTGTGGTGAAGTCTGAGGACGAACCTGCTCGTTTCTACGGTGGTAAAACCAACCCGATGGAAAAACGGACGCGGGTACGGGCCCGGATGATCAGTCAGACGTTACAAGAGTTAATGAATCAATCTGACCAGATCTTTGTTCAGGGGCACCGCCAACCAGATATGGATGCCGTTGGGGCCTGTCTCGGGATTCGCCGAATTGCTGAAATGAATGGTAAACAGTGTTGGATCGTCTTGGATGAGCAAAATGTGCATTCAGACATTCAGCGCTTACTGGACCAGTTGAAGTCTGATGAGAACATCGAGTCAGCGATTATCTCGCCGGAAGAAGCACTTGAGAAGGCCACTGACCAAAGTTTATTGATTATGGCTGACCATTCTAAGCCAAGTATTTCAATGTCACAGGCCCTTTATGAGCGGCTCGAAAATCGCGTTATGATTATTGATCACCATCGACGGGGCGAAGAATTTCCAGAAAACCCAGTTTTGGTTTATATTGAACCGTATGCTTCGTCGACTTGTGAGCTGATTACCGAGATGTTTGAATATCAATCGCACGATGCCGAACCAATCAATAAGATTGAGGCAACCGCAATGTTGACAGGAATCGTTATCGATACGAAGTCGTTTTCATTACGATCAGGATCGCGGACGTTTGATGCTGCTAGTTATCTACGATCAGCCGGTGCGGACTCGTTACTCGTTCAACAATTTATGAAGGAGAACGTTGATAGTTATCTACAACGCAATCATCTGATTGAAACCGTTGAATTTGTTAACCAGGATATGGCATTATGTGTTGGTGAAGATGATCAGGTCTATGACCCAGTAACGGCGGCTCAAGCTGCTGATTCACTATTATCTATGTCTGGTGTCGACGCATCATTCGTGATTACACGTCGTGAAGATGGACGGGTCGGAATTTCGGCACGATCACTTGGCGAGATCAACGTACAAGTTTATATGGAAAAATTGGGTGGTGGCGGTCATTTATCGAATGCTGCAACCCAGATTGAAGGGCAGTCAGTTGAAGCCGTCAAACAATCGTTGATTGATTTGTTAACGGCAACTGATGAGCCGACCACAGAATCTAATTAGGAGTGAGTCTAAATGCAAGTTATTTTTTTGAATGATGTCCGTGGTAAGGGCAAGCGGGGCCAAATCAAGAATGTCCCGGATGGTTACGCGCAGAACTTTTTAATTAAAAAGGGATTGGCCAAGGAAGCCACTAAAGCGGCAATCAATACGTTGAAGGCTGAACAGAAGTCTGAAGCAGCACGTGCCGCTGAGGAATTAGCCGAAGCTAAGCAAGTCAAGACAGTTTTGGAAGCTGATGAAACGGTTGTTGAATTGAAGGCCAAAGCTGGTACTGATGGTCGGTTGTTTGGGTCAATTCCTAGCAAACAAATTGCAACGGCGTTAGCTGACCAATACCAAGTTAAGCTTGATAAACGCAAGATCGAATTACCAGAACCAATTCGGGTATTAGGTTACACAAACGTGCCCGTTAAGTTACATCCAGAAGTAACGGCGAAAATTCGCGTGCACGTTGTCGAAAAGTAAAAGGACGGATCACAAATGAACAACGATGTGCTGGATCAAACCCCACCACAAAATATTGAAGCTGAAAAGGCAGTCTTGGGGGCTATTTTCTTAAACAGTGACGCCCTCGTGGAAGCGATGGAGTTTGTCGAAGCGCAAGATTTCTATCGGCGCGCACATCAGATCATTTTTGCCAGCATGGTGACTTTAAATGACCGTGACGAGGCTATTGATGCGGTGACCGTTAGTGATTTATTAACGGCCCAAAATCAATTGGATGATGTTGGTGGGATGAGCTACATTGCTGAATTAGCTGGGTCCGTACCGACTGCGGCTAACGCTGGCTACTATGCTAAGATTGTGGCGCAAAAGGCGACGGTGCGGCGGTTGATCAAGACGGCCACGGAGATTACGCAAAAGGCCTATACGGAAAATGATGACGTGACCACGTTATTAGATGACGCGGAACGCGACATTATGAACGTGTCTGAACAGCGTAATCAGAGTGGGTTTAAGTCGATTTCAGATGTGTTGAACGCGTCGATTGAAGAAATTGACCGCTTGTATCAAAATGATGATGACATTACCGGTTTACCGACTGGTTTTGCGGAGCTGGATAAAATGACCGCCGGCTTACAACCGGATAATCTGATTATTTTGGCTGCCCGGCCAGCCGTTGGTAAGACAGCCTTTGTCCTGAATATTGCCCAAAATGTGGCGACTAAAACGGATACGACAGTGGCCATTTTCAGTTTGGAAATGGGTGCCGAATCCTTAGTCAACCGGATGCTGTGTGCAGAAGGTAGTATTGACGCTGGGCATTTACGGACGGGGCAACTGAACGAAGAAGAGTGGGAACACTTGGTGGTTGCCATGGGGAGTTTGTCTAAAGCTAGTATTTTTATTGACGATACCCCCGGAATCAAGATGTCAGAAATCCGGGCCAAAAGTCGCCGCTTAGCGAAAGAGCAAGGTAACCTCGGCTTGATTGTGGTCGATTATTTGCAACTGATCGAAGGTAGTAACACAGAAAGTCGGCAACAGGAAGTTTCCGAAATTTCGCGGCAAATGAAGAAACTGGCTAAGGAACTAGGTGTTCCAGTCATTGCCTTATCACAGCTATCTCGTGGTGTTGAACAGCGTCAAGATAAGCGGCCAGTGCTTTCCGATATTCGTGAATCGGGTTCAATTGAACAAGATGCTGACATCGTTGCCTTCCTATACCGGGAAGATTATTATGATCGCGAAGGCGGCGACGATGATGATGGCGGTAATTTTGGTGGCGGTGGTGACTTTAATGGCGGCGATCCGCGGGACGAAGATGCTTCTGAGGATGTTGGTGAAGTTGAAGTGATTATCGAAAAGAACCGTGCTGGGGCGCGGGGAACGGTCAAACTATTATTTGTGAAACCATTTAATAAGTTCTCCTCAGTCTCTTATGCGCAGGATCCCCAAGCTTAATTGCAGTCGATCAATAAATTTGTTATCAAATTCCTCTTAAACTAATTAAGAGGAATTTTTTGTTTATCACGTGCCGAGGCTACTTGTTTTCCGCCAATTGGTTGGGCTGATGCACCAATTTGGCCGTGATAATAATGAGTTAGTGAGATAAATGTCCCTGTTATTTTAAATAAACTTTGCTATGATGAAAAGTAGACAGATTTAATAATGGTGGTGATGGCGTGGCACAAAAGCAACTCATTAAAACGCCGTGGCTAATTGCCGGGCAGTTTATGAATAACATTGGTATGAGTTTCATTTGGCCGTTAACGACGATCTACATGCACAATGTGTTAGGTAAGTCGTTGACGGAGACTGGAATTGTCCTGATGCTCAATTCAGTTGCCAACGTTTTGGCAAGTACGATTGGTGGGCGTATATTTGATCGAGGTAATCCTTATCACCTGTTACTGATGGGAATCACGTTGAATGGCCTCGCGAACTTTGCTCTGATCTTTTTTCATGGATGGCCGTGGTATCCGATGTTGTTAGTCGTGACCGGGTTTGCTAGTGGCTGGCTAAATACGATGTTTAATGCTTTGGCTGCCAGTGTCCCCCGCGATAAAGTGCGGCGAACGTTTACGTTGATGTATCTCGCTGCCAATCTCGGAGTTGTTTTCGGCACGATGCTGGTTGGTATCGTGTATAGCATGGGGATGGCCTTGCTATTCTCGATGACCACGAGCCTCTTCGTGATTTTCTTGATTATTGCATTATTTGAATACAATGTGGATTCGTCGAACGTGACCGGGGTTGATCCGCGCCAAGGACAAGATGTGCACTTGCCACGGGCCAATTTTCACATTGTCTGGACCTTCTTTATTAGTTTATTTATTATCTGGTTGCTATACGAACAGTGGGTCAGCAATTTATCCGTCTACATGACGAATTTGGGGATGCCGCTGCGGAATTACAGTTTTCTATGGACAATCAACGCGGGCTTACTGGTCCTTATTCAGAGTATTTTAAGTTTGCTGGGGAATCGGATTAAAAATTTATATAATCAATTTTTCTTCGGCATGCTATTCGTGGGCTTATCATTTCTATCACTTGTGATTGCGCATGATTACCCACACTTTATCTTTGCCATGATTTTATTGACGATTGGTGAAGCAACTTGGTCACCAGCCATGCCAACACTAGTGAGTCAGTTATCACCAGTTAGTGCTAAGGGGCGTTACCAAGGACTAGTACAAGCCTTTTGTGCGTTAGGGCGCTCGCTAGGGCCGTTATTTGGTGGTGTGATTATCGATAATTGGTCTTATAAGGTGCTGTTTTTGTTGGCATTTGTGGTTTTATTGATCGTGTTGGCAGTTAATATCGGTGTCGTTCACTTTAATTTACGCAAGGCCGTTAATTATATGAAGACGGACGTTCAGACCGATGTTTCACGTGAAACAAAATAATTAGAGAAGTTGGTGGCAGTAGTGAAAGTGATACGAAAACTAAAGGCTAAACGAGTCGTGATTAAAGTCGGGACAAGCACGCTAGTTTATCCAGATGGATCGATCAACTTACGGGCAATCGATCAATTAGCCTTTGTTATTAGCGCAATGCGACACCGTGGGCGTGAAGTTGTCTTGGTTTCGTCAGGGGCTATTGGTGTTGGCTTGAATTATATGGGACTCAAGCAACGTCCAAAAGCAATTCCTGAACAACAGGCGATTGCGGCGATTGGGCAAACTGAATTGATTTCGATTTACAAAGAACGTTTCGCCATTTATGAACAAAAAATTGGCCAGTTGTTATTAACACGTGATATCTTTGTTTATCCTAAGAGTCACCATAATGTGTTGAATACATTTGAGGCGCTATTAAAACAAAACGTGGTCCCAATTGTTAATGAAAATGATACGGTCGCGGTCGATGAATTGGATCATGAAACAAAGTTCGGTGATAACGATCAACTATCCGCAATCGTGGCCACGAATATCGGGGCGGATTTGTTAATCATGCTATCCGACATCGATGGCTTTTATGATGGTAATCCCAATGCGGATGCCCGAGCCCAGTTATTAGGGCACATTGAGAAGGTTGATCAACATACTTATAAGCTAGCTGGCGGTAGTGGCAGTCGGTTTGGTACTGGTGGGATGGTCACTAAGCTAAAAGCGGCAGAACGGATGATCGATGCGAATGGTCAAATGATTTTAGCCAATGGTGCGGATCCCACAATTATTTTTCAAATTTTAGCAGGCGAACCAGTCGGAACGCTATTCGGTTAAGTTGGGGAGGTTATCAAAATGGTAGATTTAGAACAGTTGGGTCAGCAGGCTCAACAAGCTAGCTATACGCTGGGGTTACTTTCAACGGCGCAAAAAAATCAAGTGTTGACCGCAATGGCAACGGCGTTAACGAGCCATCAAGATGAGATATTGGCAGCTAATGCGCAGGATTTAGAGAACCCGCAAGTACCAGTTAAGTTTGTTGACCGGCTCCGGCTAACAGCAGACCGCATCCAGGATATGGCGACCGGACTCAAACAGGTCGTGAGTTTGCCAGATCCAATTGGAAATGTTGACCGCGCGTGGCGCAACGAGGCCGGGTTGATGATTGCCAAGGAACGGGTACCATTAGGTGTTATCGGCATGATTTTTGAAGCGCGCCCCAATGTGACGGTGGATGCATCAGCACTGTGTTTTAAAACCGGAAACGCTGTAATCTTACGTGGTGGTAAGGAAGCCCTTCACTCTAATCAAGCACTTGTCCAAGTCTTACGTGGTGCATTACGGGCCGAAGCGGTCGATGAGAATGCGATTCAACTGATTACGGATACGTCGCATGCGACTGCGGCTAAGTTCATGCAGCTCACTGATTACGTGGACGTCTTAATTCCACGCGGGAGCGCCCGTTTGATTCAAACGGTGTTGGCTAAAGCAACGGTACCCGTTATTGAAACGGGAGCCGGTAATTGTCACGTATACGTGGACAAAGACGCGCAATTGCAAATGGCAACCGATATCGTGATCAATGGGAAAGTTCAGCGACCATCAGTTTGCAACGCCACTGAAAAGCTTCTAATTCATCGTGAGGTTGCGGCCGATTATTTACCTAGCATGATTCAGGCACTTCGTGAACAAGGCGTAGAAGTACGCGGGGATGCCGCAACTCAAGCCATTGTTCCTGATGTGGTTCCAGCAACGGATGCGGACTGGGGAACGGAATATAATGATTTAATTATTGCAGTGAAAGTTGTTGATTCAGAAGCAGCGGCCATTACGCACATCAATCGTTACAATACCCAACATTCCGAAGCTATTGTGACGGATAATTATCAAGCTGGGAAGCTCTTCCAGCAACGGGTCAACGCAGCGTGTGTTTATATCAATGCTTCCACCCGGTTTACGGATGGCTTTGAATTTGGGTTTGGCGCTGAAATCGGGATTTCAACGCAGAAGTTACATGCTCGCGGTCCGATGGGATTAGCGGAATTAACATCTTATAAATACGTCATTGATGGCAATGGTCAGATTCGCCATTGATGAGCAAGTATCGTTATTAGTCAGTATATCGGCTAATAGCGATTTTTTTATTGCCGATTGGGGGGACAAGTGTTTATCCGTTTTTTGACTTCTTGATTTGATAACCCGACATAGCCGGTCTAGTTTTAAGCTCGCGTACCATACGTTTGGTTCAAAAGCGCAAGCTAGTTTCGGCCTGAATAGTGAAGGCATAATACCATGGTGACTTAGAATGCTGAGCGAAACTTTTAGTTGACAGATGTAAACTTAAAAGCTAATCTTATCTTAATTAGTTTTTAATCTAAGGGGAGGAATCATGATGATGAACGCAGGATTGCAAAACGTTATTGTAGTCGTGAAAACCAGTAATTACCGGTTTACCACGGATAACGGAGGCTTACCGTTGATGTGTTGTTGTCGGCGCCAATCGAAGTATCGTTGCCAGTAACCGACATCATCGTTAAGTTAGGAGTCATCATTCATGAAAAAAAGAATATGGATCAGCAGTATTGCTATTGTAGCCCTAGGATTAGTGTTAACTGGCTGCGGTAGCCAGCAGAGTAGTCAGCAGAAGACGTTGAACGTAACGGCGACCCAGTCGATTGCGACCGCTGATCCTAATAAGGCCGACGATATCGCTAGTCAGGCCGCTATTGCTCAGTTTATGGAAGGCTTGTACACAACTAATCAAAAGGGGAAAGTCGTGCCGGCAATTGCCAAGAAAGTCGTCAAACCGACTAATAATGGGAAGACTTATACCTTTAATTTGCGGCACAATGCCAAGTGGTCGAATGGAAAAAAGGTCACGGCCGCTGACTTTGTTTATTCCGTGCAACGCCAGGTCGATCCGAATACCAAGTCACAGGAAGTCGGACACGTTGCTGAAATCAAGAATGCAACAGCAATCACGGCTGGTAAGAAGGCGGTGAAGACCTTAGGCGTTAAAGCGTTGGGTAAGTATAAGTTACAAATTACATTGCAACAGCGCGTGCCGTATTTTAATTATCGGCTAGCCACAGAGATCTATCCGTTAAACAAACAATTTACTGAGAAATACGGGAATAAGTATGGGACATCGGCACAGCGAACGCTCTCTAATGGTCCCTATGTCTTGAAGAGTTGGAATGGGACGAATGACACGTGGAAATATGTGAAGAACCCGTATTATTATGACCGTAAACAGGTCCGAATCAAGAATATTAAGGTGCAGACGGTCAAAAATAACAGTACGGCCGAGAACCTCTTCCAAAGCAATGAGGTCCAAGTCACCCAGATTACGGGCACCCAAGTATCGGCAGCTGAGCAAGGGTCACTAAAAAGTCAGATGAAGGTTACGAAGTTAAATCAACTCTACTTCATGTTGTGGAACCAGAAGCGCTCAGCATTGCAGAATACTGACTTGCGGCGTGCTGTGAGTTACGCTTTGAATCGCCAGTCATTGGTTAAGAACGTTCTCAAAGACGGCTCAGTAGCGGCGACGTCATTAGTTCCTGCTGGCAATACCAAGAACCCGACAACAGGGAAAGATTTTAATACGGATACCGGAAATTTGTATCCATACAGTCCAGCAAAGGCTAAACAGTATTGGCAGAAGGCTCAGGCAAGCTTAGGAAAGCAAAAGTTAACACTGCAATTATTGACGAACGATAATGATATTAATAAGTCGGTGGCAGAATATATTCAAGCTGCAATTGAGAAAAATCTTAGTGGTGTCACGGTCAATGTCAAGTCAGTACCACTGACAAATGAGATTTCAACTTTAAGCAAGGGTGATTTTGACTTTGCCACGTTGTCGTGGTCGAGTGATTTCCAAGATCCAGTTGATTTCTTGAATAAGGCTTCGATAACTAATTCTGTCAACTTTGGGAAGTTTAACAATGCGAAATATGAGCAATTAATCTCAACGATTACGGCCGATAAGCAGTCAACTAAGGCCCGATATCAGACGATGCAGCAAGCGGCTAAGCTAGTCGCTCAGCAACAGGGGGTCACACCGATTTATCAAACTGCTGCTGCTCACTTGATCAGTAACAAGGTTGGTGGGGTTCACTTCACATTGTTGCGAGACGCCCTTTATCGCTATGCCTACTGGAAGTAATCAGTCAGATAAATATTATTAATTTGATAGAAATGTAATTGAATAAATCAACTAGCCCGAAAAAACGCGTTTTTTCGGGCTTTTTTTGATGTTTTGGCAAACGGCGCAATAAAACGGATAACCACGGGCTTAACTGTGAATAGTTGTCCTGAATCAGTTTGCAGCGGTCTGGGTGACTAGTCATAATAATCGTTATCTTTTAGGGGTTTGTGCCCTGTTTGATCATTAAGTAAGGCGACCTTATCAAGGATAGGCAAACACCCTGTCACCTTCTTATAATAAGATTAATTTTATAATCTGCTCAGTTAATCACATAGGGGGTGTGATGCTTTGGTTAAACAAACTACGGAAATGAATGATGCAAGTTACTTATTTAATACCGGCGCAGGATTTAATAGTCAGGATTACTTAGGCTGTCATTTGGGCGCATCTGGTCGGGCGGTATTTCGCGTCTGGGCGCCGCATGCTAAGGCTGTCGGGGTTGTTGGCGATTTTAATGACTGGCAACCAAGCGCACTAAAGTTATTAGGGGCGACGGGGATTTGGCAAGGACAAGTTCCGAACGTTCATGCGGGTCAGTTATACAAGTTTCAGATCACAACACCAACTGGCCAAGTGCAACTAAAGATTGACCCGTTTGCACAACAGTTCGAACGAAAACCGGGGGATGCGGCCGTAGTTGTTGAGCCGATGACGATGCGTTGGCACGATAGTTTGTGGCTAGCTCGCCGGAAGAAGTCGCGCGCTGCCAATCGGCCAATTAACATTTATGAGGTGCACTTAGGTTCGTGGCGCCGTCATCTTGATGGTAGCTACTACACTTATGCGGAATTAGCCGCTGAACTGATTCCCTATGTAAAACAACGGGGCTATACCCACATTGAATTAATGCCCGTGATGGAACATTTGTTAGATGCGTCTTGGGGTTATCAGCAATTAGGGTATTTTGCGCCAACCAGTCGTTTTGGCAAGCGTGACAGTTTTCTCAGCTTTGTTGACCAGTGTCACCAAGCGAATATCGGGGTATTCGTTGATTGGGTACCGGGTCACTTTATTCGCAATTATGATGCGTTGTACCAGTATGATGGTACGCCGACATTTGAATACGCTGATCCTGAGCGCGCGAATAACCGTCGTTGGGGGGCATGGAATTTTGATCTCGGTAAAACACAGGTTCAGAGTTTTCTGATTTCAAGCGCCGAATATTGGCTCGATCAGTGTCATCTAGATGGCTTGCGAGTGGATGCTGTCTCTAACATGTTGTATTGCGACTATGATGAAGGGCGCGAAGGGCAGGCTAATCAGTATGGGGATAATCGTAATTTAGAAGGCATCGCCTTTTTACAAAAGTTGAACACCACGGTCTTAACCCACCATCCCGATATCTTGATGATTGCGGAAGAGTCGTCCGCCTATCCGCAGGTTACGGGTTCGGTGGCCAATGGCGGATTGGGATTTAACTATAAGTGGAACATGGGGTGGATGCACGATACCCTGGATTTCTTCATGATGGATCCGTTATATCGGCACGACCACTTTAATCTACTGACATTTGCATTCGTGTACATGTTCGATGAACGGTTTATTCTACCGTTTTCACATGATGAAGTCGTGCACGGCAAGAAATCATTAATGCATAAAATGCCGGGGGACCGCTATAATCAGTTTGCAAATTTGCGGACGATGCTAACTTATATGGCTGCCTTCCCAGGAAAACAACTGAATTTTATGGGCTCAGAGTGGGGGCAGTTCCTAGAGTGGCGGGACTGGAGTGCGTTGGAATGGGTCGACTTAAAGGATGATCTCAACCATCGGATGCAACAGTTCACAACGCAACTGAACGCGGTCTATCGGCACAATCGGCCGTTGTGGGAACAGGACCATGATCCTGCGGGGATTATTTATACACATACCGATGATCCTGACAGTTCGACCATGGGGTTTATCCGGCAGGCCAAACGGAAATACAGTTTTGTGGTCGCTGCTTTCAATTTTGTTCCTGTTGAACGTCAAGATTACCGGATCGGCGTACCGTATCGTGGCCGTTATGAGTTGTTACTCAACACTGAAGCGCAGGCTTTCGGCGGCACGTGGACAAAGCTAGAAACAACGTTTACGGCGGTCGATAAGCCGTATCGGGGGCAACCAGCTAGTTTTACCGTGACCTTGCCGGCGATGGGTGCATTGTTGATTCGACCAGTTAAAGTGATAGGGGGAGTTAAGCATGCAAGATGAAATGTTAGGGATTATTTTAGCGGGCGGTCAGGGCACCCGGCTTGGTAAGTTGACGAAGGATACGGCTAAGCCCGCCGTGCCATTCGGCGGTCGTTACCGAATTATTGATTTTACACTCAGCAACTGTGCTAACTCGGGTGTGAATACCGTTGGGGTTATCACGCAATATCAACCCCTAGAACTGAATGCACATATTGGTAGCGGTGCGAGCTGGGGCTTTGATAGCTTAAATGGTGGGGTGACGGTTTTACAACCATACTCGTCTAGTGAAGGTGAGAAGTTCTTTCAAGGGACGGCGCACGCCATTTATCAAAATATTGAATATATTGATCAACAAGACCCCAAGTACCTGCTCGTCTTATCTGGCGATCATATTTATAAGATGGATTATGACGCTATGCTGAAATATCATCAGGAGAAGAAGGCTTCGTTGACCGTTGGGGTGATCCACGTGACTAACGAAGAAGCCAAACGCTTTGGCATGATGAATACGGATGCGACGGATCGAATCATTGAGTTTGAGGAAAAACCGGAACATCCTAAGAGTGATAAAGCCTCGATGGGCATTTATATCTTCAATTGGCCGACTTTGCGGGATTACTTAGTTAAGAGTTATGCTACCGATAAGTCACTTGAAGACTTTGGTAAAAATGTCATTCCATCATACTTAGCCAATAATGAATCCGTTTACGCTTATGCTTTTAAGGGTTACTGGCGAGATGTTGGAACGATTAAGAGCCTGTGGCAAGCCAATATGGAATTCCTATCGCCCCATAACCGGTTAAATATCGGCGATCGTTACTGGCGGATTTACTCTAAAGCAGAGGTGCTACCACCGATGTTTTTGACGGAAACGAGCCAGGTCAATAATGCCATGGTCGTTGATAGTTGTTACGTTGCGGGCGAAATTGATCATTCAATCTTATCGCAACGCGTGTCAGTTGGGATGGGTAGTCGCGTGGTCGACAGTATGATTATGCCCGGTGCAACGATTGGAAAAAATGTGGTGATTGACCACGCATTGATTGGCGAAGATGCAGTTATTGGTGATGATGCCCAGATTATTGGTACGACTGATAAGATTGCAGTTGTTGGGTATCACGAAACGATGGGGGTGGAACAACCATGAGACGTGAACAAGTGAGTGCCATTATTAATTTACTGGAACCAAGTGACGCGTTACAACCATTGACTGCAGTTCGGCCAGTTGGAATGTTACCCTTTGGTGGTCGTTATCGGTTGGTTGATTTTCAATTATCGAGTGTCATCAATGCGGGGATTCAAAATGTGATGGTGACGGTCCCGCGGTCAGGGCGTTCCGTGGCTGACCATTTGCGTAGCGGGCGTGACTGGAGCCTGAACACAATTCGCGGCGGCCTATTCTTGTCCCCATACAATGACTTGAAATTAGTGGCGCCAGAAAAGAAGGCCGCATTACTGCACCATTACTATGATAATTCGATTCAGTTTCTGAAATGCAGCCAGAGTGAGTACTCGGTAGTGATGAGTACTCGCAATGTCGGTAATATTGATTTAAAGGCGCTACTACGGTATCACGAGGAACGTAACAGTCCCGTGACGGCGGTTTATAAGCGCGTTGATCCAGCTAGTTTGATTCCCGAAAATACAATCTTACAATTGACTGCTAAGGGAGAAGCAACGGCGGTCGTTCCGATGAGCAAGGCCAAGATTAGCCCGAAGACGAAACAAGTTGCCAAGAGCATGGCTATTTACTTGATGAGTACGGTCGATTTAATCGAATTATTGCAGTCGGCCAATCAACGGGGTGACATGATCAGCCTAGAGGAATTGATGCGGCAAGCAGTCATCCAACATAACGCTAATGCTTTTGAATATACGGGCTTTCAGGCGAATATTCATGATATCAACAGCTACTTTGCGGCCAATATGGCCGTTTTGGATGAAGCTAATTTCCGAGCGTTATTCTACAGTTCGCGCCGTATTTACACCAAGGTCAAAAATGAAATCCCGACGTTCTTTGCGACTGGTTCACAGTGTCGTGATAGTTTATGTGGTACTGGGGGCTATATTGAAGGGCAACTTGACCACTCCGTCATCTTTCGGGATGTACTGATTAATCGTGATAGCCAAGTTAAAAATGCCATCATTATGCAGGGGGCCCGGATCGGTGCCGGTTGTAAGTTAGAAAACGTCATTATCGATAAAGACGCCGTAATCGGGCCCAACCTAGTGCTTAAAGGAACTTCAACGACACCGTTAGTCATCAGCAAAGGGCAGCACGTCTTTCAACAAGCGGAGGTGGCTGTGCATGACTAGGGTATTATTCGCGGCGGCAGAAGCGGCCCCTTTTTATAAGACTGGTGGCTTAGGCGATGTTAGTATGGCGTTACCGCGCGCCTTGCAAGCGGAAGGAATCGAGACGCGTGTAGTGATTCCGTATTACCCTCACCAGATGCCGACCGAATATCAGCAGCAGTTAGTGCCAGTGACGCATTTTACTGTTCAAGTGGGTGAACATGCGATGTATTGCGGTATTAAAACTCTGACAGTCGCGCACGTTCAGTATTATCTAATTGATAATTTAGATTATTTTGGCCGTGAAGGATTATATGGTTATTGGGATGATGGTGAACGCTTTGCCTTCTTTCAGATGGCGGTTTGTGAAATGATGGAGCGGATCGATTATATCCCTGATATTTTACAACTCAATGATTGGCATACGGCGTTTATTCCTGTCTTGCTAGCGGAAAAGTACTATTGGATCGAAGCGTATCGTGATATTAAAACGGTGCTGACGATTCATAACTTACAGTTTCAAGGTGTCTACGATCCGATTATTTTGGATAGTCTCTTTCGAATCGGAACTGAGACTTACACCGAAGCCGGCGTGGCGTTTTACGATCAAGTGAACTGGCTGAAGGGCGGTATTAACTTTGCAGATGCCGTTAATACGGTGTCACCGACCTACGCACAAGAGATTCAAACACCAGCTTTTGGGGAACGTCTCGACGGGGTGCTGCGGGCCAATCGGTACAAACTGAGTGGGATTCTTAATGGCATTGATATGCAATTATACGATCCCGCAACCGACCTGGCACTAACGGCGAATTATTCGGCTAAGAATTTGAAACCTAAGCGTCAGAATAAACGTGCTTTACAGCGCCGATTAGGGTTGCCTGTCAAAAACGTGCCGGTATTGGCAGTCGTTTCTCGGTTAACGAAGCAAAAGGGTATCGACCTCTTGCTGGATGCATTGAATCCATTCTTGCAGCAACAAGATGTGCAACTCATTGTTTTGGGAACGGGTGACCCAGCATTGGAACGCGCGTTACGCACCTATCAGTCGGCGTATCCGCAAAAGGTGGTCGCCGCGATTCAATTTGATACGCAGCTAGCTCAGCAAATCTATGCGGCCAGTGATATCTTTCTTATGCCTTCTGCCTTTGAACCGTGTGGCTTGTCGCAGATGATGGCGATGCATTACGGGACGTTACCGATCGTGCACGCGGTCGGTGGGTTGCGGGACACGGTCATTCCGTACAATCGCTATACCGATCAGGGAACCGGCTTTAGCTTTGACGACTACCAGCCAGCGGTTCTACGTAAAATTATGGTTCTAGCCGTGACCTTATATCGGCAGCATCCACTGGTTTGGCGGCAGCTGCAGCACCAAGCAATGACTTGTGATTTTGGCTGGGAACATTCTGCACAGCAGTACCGTGCGACTTATCAGAAGCTAATGCGTTAGGTTTGATGGGGGTGTGAATTTGAAATTAACGTGTGCGCAATTTAAAAAGGACTTTCTAAGTGAAATTGAGACCTTGTATTCAACATCGCTGAGTGACACCTCGACGATTGGGCAATTTATTGCACTGGGACAGCTAGTTCGGCGCTATAACAGTCAGAGTTGGACACGAACAGCTAAATTTTACCGCGATCATCATCAGAAACAAGTCTATTATTTTTCCATCGAGTTCTTGCCGGGACGCTTACTCGCTTCTAATTTGTTGAATCTCAACTTATTGACGACGGTAAAAAAAGGGCTAACGGAATTAGGCTTAGACTTTGAGACAATCAGTCAGGCTGAACCTGATCCGGCGCTTGGTAACGGAGGATTAGGTCGGTTGGCAGCCTGTTATATGGACGCGATGGCTAGTTTGAAAATTGCCGGCAACGGTAACGGCATCCGCTATCGTTACGGCTTGTTCAAACAAGTTTTCATGGATGGCTATCAAGTAGAATTACCCGATGATTGGCTCCATCATGGCAACGTGTGGGAGACCCGGCGCGATAACAAGAGCTGCATTGTCCAGTTCGGCGGCAATGTGTGGTTACAACCGCAAGCGGATGGTAGTTTACAACCGCAATCTGAAAATATGGAAGACGTGCTAGCGGTTCCTTACGACGTTGGTATCGTCGGGTATCACAACGATATTACGAACACCTTGCGTTTGTGGTCCGCGGAGTTACCACCCAGTGCGACCTATTCTTCGCAGGATCAGCGTGATCGAATCAGTGAGATTACCAAGGTCTTGTATCCTGACGATTCTAACTCGGCCGGGCAACAACTGCGTTTACGCCAAGAATACTTTTTCTCTTCTGCGGGTGTTCAAAGTATCGTGCGTGATTTTTGTGCGACGCACCATGGCATCAAATTGTTAGGCAAAAAGGTCGCGATTCACATTAACGATACGCACCCGACGCTGGTGATCCCTGAGATGATGCGGCTATTAATGGATGAACATCACTGTTCATGGGAAGTCGCGTGGACGTTAACGACGCAAGTCATGAGTTACACGAACCATACGATTTTACAAGAGGCCCTCGAGACTTGGCCAATCGATATGTTTAAAAACCTGCTACCCCGGATCTATCAGATTATTGCGGAAATCGACCGGCGCTACCGGGAACAACAAACGCCGATTTTTGGCAAAGCGCTCGTTGATCAGACGGCGCCTTTAGGCAACGGACAAGTACGGATGGCCTACCTAGCTGTGATTGGGAGTCACAGTGTGAACGGTGTCGCGCCACTGCATACGGAATTACTGAAAACGGATGTGTTACGGGGCCTGTATCAAGTTTATCCGGAGCGGTTTAATAATAAGACGAATGGCATTGCAACCCGGCGGTGGGTTCAATTGGCGAACCAACCACTAGCGCAATTGATTGATCAGACGATTGGTTCGGACTGGCGGCGGCAACCAGATTTATTACAGACGCTACTGCCGTATCAACAAGATGATCACTTTTTGTACCAGTTAGGTCAAGTTAAACTGACTAACAAGCAAGCTTTAGCCGCGTACGTTCAGCGTACTATGGGGATCAAGATTCGCACCGACGCGATTTACGATGTTCAAATCAAACGGTTGCATGCTTATAAGCGGCAACTCCTACACGTCTTTGAAATCTTGCGCGAGTATTTTGCCATTAAGGATCATCCGCAACAGCCAGTCGTGCCGCGAGTACACATTTTCGGTGCCAAGGCGGCTCCTAGTTATCACTATGCCAAGGCGATTATCAAACTCATTAATGTCGTCGCTGACATGGTGAATCAGGACCCGGCGATTGGTGATCGGTTAAAGATCGTCTTTATTCCGAACTACGGGGTCTCCATTGCCGAACTGATCATTCCCGCCGCCGACGTTAGCGAGCAGATTTCAACGGCCTCCAAAGAAGCGTCGGGGACTAGTAACATGAAACTGATGGTCAACGGTGCATTATCATTGGCAACGTATGACGGCGCGAATATCGACATTATGCAAGCGGCGGGTGCTGAAAATGAATATCCGTTTGGGCTTAAGGTCAATGAAGTGTACGACTATTACCATCGCGGCAACTATCACGCCGCTGACTTTTACGATGCTGATCCTGAATTAAAACGGCTCTTAGATAGTTTGATTGATGGCACGATTCCGGGAATTCCAACGGTTGGTCGGGAAATCTATGATTCATTACTGCGGTATAATGATGAATTCTTTGTCTTAGCCGATTACCGGGCTTATGTCACCCAACAACAGCAGATCAGTCGTGATTTTCAAAATCAACCCACTTGGCAACAACGCTCGTTAGCCAACATTGCCGCTTCGGGACACTTTGCCGCGGACTTAGCAGTGGCGCGGTATGCTGACGATATTTGGCAAGTGCCCCACGAACGACTGAATTAAGAAAGGAAGGGTGACGGATGCAGGTAACGTATAACTCATTTTTACCCACGTATAAGACACCCTTTGGTGCCGTGACCCGCCAGACACCCGTTCAATTCACAATCAGTGTTCAGACAGTAACGCCGGTTAAGCAGATTGATTTATGCGTGGCTCATGATGGTCAGTGGGATGATGAACAGGCCTTACCGTTACATCCAATCAGTCCCACAATGTATACGGCCACGTTTATACCGACCCAGGTTGGCCTGTACTTCTACTATTTTCGGATTGAAACGGCGACCATGACCGCTTATTATGGTTGCGTTGATGGTGGTTATGGTGGCCCGGGCGTTCAATACGTCTTGCGCGAGCATGTTCAAATGTATCAATTGACAATCTTGAAAGCAGTAGAAACATTGCCACAATGGTATCGTGAAGGGGTTGCTTATCAGATCTTTGTTGACCGCTTCAATAATGGCAACGCGGATGGCCACGTTAATGCGCCCAAGCCAAATAGCTTTATTTATGGTCAACTAACGGATCGCCCACTATACGTGCGTGATGAACACTGGGCGATTTTACGCTGGGATTTTTACGGTGGTAATTTGCGCGGTATTAGTGCTAAGATTCCATATTTACAGCGACTCGGTGTGACAATTATTTATCTGACGCCGATCTTTGAGGCCAGCAGTAATCATCGGTATGATACGGGTGACTATCTGAAGATTGATCCGGTCGTCGGCGATTTGACGGACTTTGATAACCTGGTCGCGGCCGTACACCGGGCCGGTATGCGACTGATCTTAGACGGTGTTTTTAACCATGTTGGTGTGGATTCTAAGTATTTCAATCAGGCGGGCCATTACCCGACGGTTGGGGCAACTCAGTCGACCACGAGTCCGTACTACCCGTGGTTCACATTCATTCATTATCCCCACGATTACGATAGCTGGTGGGGCATCCGTGATCTGCCGACAGTTGATAAAGACGATCCAACATACCGCGATTTTATCTTTGGTAAACCCGATTCGGTCATTGACTATTGGACGCAACGCGGTGTGGATGGCTGGCGCCTAGATGTCGCGGATGAGTTGCCAGACGATTTCATTGCTGGAATTCGACGGACCCTTGACCGTTATCCGGATAAGGTTTTGATCGGTGAAGTTTGGGAGGATGCCTCTCATAAATTAGCGTATGGGATGCGCCGGCACTACTTAGAGGGCGGCGGCTTACAGGCTGTCATGAATTATCCGCTCCGCCGCTTGATTATTCACGTTTTAAACGGCACGCTAACACCGGCCGAATGGTGGCGTGAACTAATGACCCTCAAGGAAAATTATCCCGCTACGACGTTTCGCTTTAACTTCAATAACATCGGTAGCCATGATACGCCCAGAATCCTGACTATGTTAGCCGAAGATCGCCAACGCCTACGTTTGGCCGTCCAACTACTCTTGACGCTTCCAGGTGTACCGTGCCTGTATTACGGTGATGAGGCGTTGATGATGGGGGGGAAAGACCCTGATAACCGTGCGTTTTATCCGTGGCAGGACGCAGATCAGGCGCAAGTTCAGTTTGTCGCTGACTGGGCGAATTGGCGTCAACGGCACCCGTGGTTAAACACAGCCCACTTTGTGCCGTTTTACTTGGCAGATTATGGCATTGGCTACCTTTATTGGCAGGCTGATCAGACCGTGATGGTGATTGTCAATGTGACTACTGAGCCGCGAACCATGACGAGTCACGATTTAAAGTTGAGTGGTGTGCCCATAAAATTAGCACAAGCGATTCAACGCTCCCTTGTGACGCAGACGCTGGGTGGTGAACAGTTGCGCCTTATTGAAAACTTTACCTAAATTTTACAGGAACTTGATGATTGTTAGTACGGTTCAGCCGTATAGTATAATTGTACTTTTTAATAGCACCCCGCTATTGATTATGTATTACGAAGTACTCATCGATCCTTAATGAGACGTAGGCACATTAGTGCGTGGCTTTCCTTGATTGGCCACGCATTTTTGTGCGCTTATAAGCAGAATGTCTGCGTTGTTCAGACGAGGTGCTTATAATAAAGGTAAACACTAAAGCACCTTTTCGGATGGTTTTAAATAGACGTCATCACGAAGGTAATTAGTGTATTGGTGGCGCTGGTTATTGGCCAGTGACTGATTAATTAGGGGGTAATTGGTTGTACCAAGCAGTAGTGTTTTTTGATTTGGATGGAACGTTAATGCAGGACGATAAGACGGTTGCGGCCAGCAGTGTGCGGGCAATCCAGCAATTACGAGCTAACCACGTCCTACCCGTCATTGCCACGGGTCGCAATGTATTCGAAGTTCAAGATGTGATGACAACGACGGGGATCGATTCAATCGTCAGTGCGAATGGGAGTTACGTCGCGTATCAAGGGCAGTTTTTGAGTGCGCACGAACTGGATAAGGAGCTTTTGACCGATATTACTCATTTTGCCAATCGCCAACAGAATGCGCTAGCTTATTATAATAACGCCGGTTTTGCGTTAAGCCATCGTGATGCATTGACAACCAGTAATTATCGGGCACTCAGACAGACGGCCCGGGTCGCACCGCACTTTTTTGAACATCAACATATTAATTTCTTACTGACGTTTGATCCGTTGAATGCGGCGCAATATCGGCAGCGATATCGAGGCCGACTACATTTTGTTCGTAATAATCCGCGTGCGCTGGACACTATGCAATGGGGCGTCTCCAAGGCGGTTGGAATTCAGGATATCTTAACCAAGGCGCATTTAACTAAGGTACCGACCTATGCGTTTGGTGATCAATTAAATGATATTGAGATGTTCCGAATGATCCAGACACCGATTGCAATGGGCAATGGTCATCCGCAGGTCAAACAACTCGCGCGGTACGTGACCGCTGACAACATGCACGGCGGGATTGCCCAAGGATTGCAACATTTTGATTTGATTTGAGAATTGACAGCTAGTCTGATAATTATAAGCTTCCAGTGAGCAGTCCAACTGGTGAGATTAGCGACTGGCTTAAACAAAACAAACCGGATTTGGTAACCATGACGTGGTCGCCAAATCCGGTTTGTTTTGTGATGAGTTTAATGGAAATACGTTAGTTTAGTTGTGCCTTAATATTGGCGAGTGTGAGCTGAGTCGTATCGGTAAAATTGATATCTGCCGCCGCTAAAACGGTCGGGTCACCAATACCGATGGCAGTTTCGCCAGCGCCTTTGATCGATTGTACGCCAGCCGCCGCGTCCTCGACACCAATACAGTCAGCTGGATTAAGGCCTAAAATCTCAGCACCGCGCCGAAAAATCTCGGGATCAGGTTTACCGTGTTTGAGACTAGCGGGGTCGACGGCCTTCGTAAAGTAGTCACTAAGACCGAGTTTACGTAGCACAAGCGGAGCATTTTTTGATGCTGAAGCGAGTGACAATGCGTAGCCAGCCGTTGTTAATTCAGTCAAAAAGGCGGTGATGCCTGGTAGAATGTTGGCTGGGGTCATTTGGTTAACGAGCTGCAAATAATTGGTGTTCTTTTCCGTAGCTAGCGCTTGTTTTTGGGCCGGTGTGAAGTCATTTTCTCGGTGCCCTTGAGCTAGAATGAGGTTGAGTGAATCCATCCGACTGATACCTTTGAGCGCGTCAGCTAATTGATCATTCCAACTGACCCCGACTTTATCGGCGATCTGGTGCCAAGCTTGGCTATGAAAAGTAGATGTGTCCGTGATAACGCCATCGAGGTCAAAGACAAACCCCTTGATTGCTGCAAATTTAACCATGTTGATTGCCTCCTAGATTAATCGGTATAAGTGACGGAAAGTGGTTTCTTAGCTTGTAATTGGTAATGCTGTTTTCCAATCATAATCGTGCTGGGTTGGTCCGCAGTGACGGTTACCCGTTGATGATCGATAACGAAAACATAGTGAACACCCCGAAAGAGATGCTTGAATTTCAATGTTTGCCAGTGTTCAGGTAGCCGTGGGTTCACCTGTAAGTGGGCACCTAGTGGATTGACCCCGCCAAAGTTCCGTGTCGTCAGGTTTAAGGTCGCACACATGACGCCGAGGTGAATCCCTTCAGCGGTCGTCCCACCTTGAATGTCGTAATAGTCGGATGCGAGGGCCTCTGAGAAAAGCTTCCAGGCATCATCGTCGTTATCGTCAAGCTGATTCAAAACGGCGTAAACGATCCGCGAGAGAGTGGAACCATGCGTTGTGCGCGCTAAATAGTATTGAATGTTATGGGTCAGATACTCTTTAGGAAGTTGATATCCCATTTTTTCAATAATCTTCTGAACAGTTGTGACATCGAAGTTATAAAAGGCCATCAAGGCGTCTGCTTGTTTGGCCACTTGGTAAGCATCGGGTGTCTTAGACTCTGCTTTCAAGATCCGGTCCATCCGGGCGATGTCACCGTACTTTTGCCGATAAGCTTGAAAGTCAAGCGTCGGTAGGTTGAAGTACCCCTCAAATTGAGCAATGATTCCCCGACGATTGATTTCAAGTGTTAATTGATGACTGATCGTCGTTAACGCTTGCTCAGCCGTTGAGTCAAATTGTGCGGCCTGAGCTGCCGCTTGAAAAGCAGCTTGGGGCATCTGAGCCCGAAGCATGGTGATCGTGTCAAAGAGCCACGCAACCATGATATTGGTATAGGCATTATTCTTCAATCCAGCGGTCGTGCTGTTTGGATAGTTTTCATGGAATTCATCTGGTCCCATGACCCCACTAATGTTATAACGGCCATTAGCTTGGTCATAATCTGCTTTACTGATCCAAAAGGCTGCGATCGATAGCAACATTTCCATACCATAATGAGTTAAGAAATCACGGTCCTGAGTAACGTGGTAGTAAAACCAGACGTTGTAGGCAATATCTAACGAGACGTGTCGCTGGAGCCGGCTATTATCTGGATCCCAGGTTTTAGTAATGGGATTTAAGTGAGTGAATTGAGATTGTTCATCACCCTTGGATGCTGATTGCCAGGGGTACATGGCTCCCGCATAGCCTTCTGCTTCGGCATTTTTACGCGCCATTGGTAGTCGCCGGTAACGATAAGCTAAGAGTTGTTTGGCTAGTTCCGGTCGGTGCAACGTGTAGAATGGTAAAATGAACATTTCGTCCCAAAAGACGTGTCCCCGGTAAGCTTCTCCGTGGAGCCCCCGAGCACCAACGGAAGCGTCTAATTGGCCGCTTTCAATTGCGGCAGCGGAAACGAAACTGTGGTAAATATTGACGCGCAGTAAGCGTTGGCTTGTAATATCGCCACGGATCTTAATATCTGTGGCGCGCCAAGTCGCTTCCCAATAGTCCTTGCTAGTGGTTACCGTATTGTCAAAACTGGACTGGTCGAGCTCGGCTTGGACGTGGGTCAACTGGGGATCACTATGGTCATTACTAGTTGCAATGACGACGTTCTTATCGAAGGTATACGTTTTACCAGCTTCTACCGCCAGTGAAACGGTTTGCTGAACGCCCTGAGGTTGTTGCGTGCTATTAAAGTTCTCAATTGCAGGAACGTCTGGGCTAGTTAGTTTGGCCCCAATCGTGTAATTGATATGTGATGATTTGGTCTGACCAGAAAGGTAGACGGTATTAGCAGCCGTTTCGATGCCCATAGTCTTCAGATGATGCTGATCGAAGACGTTATAGCGGCTAACGTTGCTATTCACGACGCTACCGTCGATTTCGGTATAGATTTGTAGACTACCCGCAAAGTTGAGTGGGGTGACTTGGTAACGAATGCTGTAACGGTGCCAATCACGCATGTTGGCGACTTTCTGCGACCGGATTCTGAGTTGATGTCCGGAAGCGAGCTGAATCAATTTAGTGGTCGTCAAGAGTCCCGTTTTCAAATCAAGGCTCCGATAAGCATCTTGTAAATCATGTTCGTTGAGTGTAAAGGGAGTCTGATGATCAATACCGAAAGTCATGAACTGAGCGTTCGGTAAATTGACTAAATCTTCATTCTTCACTTGGTGGTCATGAACAGTCGTGGTGGTTTGATCATAGACCCCGGCAACGTATGTCCCAGGATAATTGTCCTTGTCGGCGTGACTTTCCAAAAAGGCGCCCCGTAGACCAAAATAACCGTTACCAATGGTCAACATGGCTTCTTGACCATTATTACGGACACCGTGGTATTGGCCGTAGTAATCCAAATGCCATTTTAAATAGGCACTTTTAGCTTTAACTGCGGCTACTAGTCCAAGTTGATCAACGGCAGCTTGGCTAACGACTGGGATATTAAGCAAATTAGTCAAAGCTAGCCCGACATCAATGCGATCATAGTTGACACCGACGATTGTGTCTGAGAATGGATAGGACAGTCCGTTTTCAAGAATAGCAGCATCGAATTGAAGTCCGGCTAAGCGAACCTTGATGTTCTCTAGATTTTCACCAATTGTTTGGTCAGAATTATAGGCAATCAGGTAATGGGCCGTTGCGGCTTGCCCCGATACTGGATGATAAGCGATATCCATCGCGTCATTTTCAATTCGCAATCTAATAAGTTTCATAAGTCCACACTCCTTAGTTCGGTCATTAAAAATTGCAATAAGTAATCCTAAATATAAAAATATTAACCATAACTACAGCCTAGTCTCTTTTTACAAGACTCGCAAATATTGGTGATGAAAGTAGGGGCTGACGAGGTTGAAAGTGGCGTTGTTTTCGAAGGTGAATGAACAAAGTGTTCTGGCTTGTGCTGATGATACTTGGTCTTTGATGCACGTCCGGAATAGTCGGACGTGCTTGCATTAATAACTGGTTTGAAAGTGATATCACGCTTCGAGCCATGCTAGTTGTTGGGTGACCAAAGCACGAAGCGCCACAACTAGAATTTGCGTAGAATCTAGTCGTGGCGCTTCGGTTGTGTCTTTCTGAGAAGGCCTAATTTGTAACGGCTAATCTAAGTGAGCGGGGCCGTCAGTGGGCTGATCAACGAGTTCGAGATGGTCGATCGTCATCATCTGGCGAATCTTGATTGAACTTGTCTGAAACCTGAGAATGACGGGGTCTTTGTAATTTAGTTGCTGCTGAAAGTCCGTTAGTTCAGCCCGCCAATCTTGTTCAAAAACGTTGGTACCGACTAATGAGAGTTTTCCCCGAAGCATAATTGACGCATAGTCTGACAGTTGGTAATAGAATAAACTCGCTTGACGCCAGTTTTGAATGTTCTGCGTTGTTGAAGTTTGACGACTAGTATAGAAGTAAAGTTCTTCTAGGCTCCGTTTGATAGGTAAGGGACTGAGCGCTACCATGGTCGGAAAGCCGTCCGCATCAACAGTTGCTAACGTGAAGACGGGGGCGGTTTGGATCATATGTAGGGCTGCCTGACGAGTCGTGTGTTGCATACTTAGTCACCCCTTTACACCTCAGTATGCAGGAATCATGGGGGAAAGTCATACGTTATGCACACCGTTTTCAGCGATTAAAAACTAGGGATGTGATATACTTAAACCACTTAACGCGTGGAACGTTATGATTGATTGGCGCTCCCAAGGTTAACGATGTTGTTACTGCAGTCAGTTCTGAGAGGACTTATCTAATAATGAAGAATGGTACAGTAAAATGGTTCAATGCGGATAAAGGGTTTGGTTTTATTACGGGTGAAGACGGTACCGATGTCTTTGTTCATTTTTCAGCGATTCAAACTGATGGCTTTAAAACCTTAGATGAAGGTCAAAAAGTAACTTATGATGAAGAACAGGGCGATCGTGGCCCCCAAGCAACGAACGTTCAACCACAATAGTAACTGTTGGGCCGAACCATTATCATTAACTGGTTCGGTTTTTATTTGAAGTGACGGGTTGTCAGCTAAACAAGAAAGCTAAGTGGTCGGAATGGATTTTGTAGATGTTTACGGCATTAAGCATGAGAATTGTACGTTAGTTGCACCTGCGCGTGAATATCAGCGGGTCGTTATTTTTATGGACGCATTGGGCCGGCGCTTTGTTGCAATGGGACCGGATCCACAACCAACTAAATATGGAAGTAGTAGCCAACATTGGCATCAAGCACAGCCGAGTGCAGCTCCTGAAGGTTATTTTCATATTGATCAAGAATAACCCTAGCAATTGAGTTACTTAGCTACACTGATGGTAAACATTAGATCGTTAGAAAAAGCCCCAGGGACGTCACACGCACTTTGCGTTGTGCTTCCTGAGGCTTTTTTGTGGGAATAAAAAAATCAGCTTTCACGGTGGATTATCACGGCGTGAAAACTGATTAGTGTGGTTATATGATGGGCAGTCAGGGGATCGAACCCTGGACCCACGGATTAAGAGTCCGTTGCTCTGCCAGCTGAGCTAACTGCCCATAACTCAACAAAAAATATAATATCATGAATTTTGAGTTCTGACAACACTATTTCGAAAGTTTTTTCAAAAAAAGTGATTTTTTGAGTAATTAAATTGGTGAAAACGATTGCTTGAACTGGCAAATGATTTCCCGGGAAATACTACGGCCACGCGGATTAGCAATCAAAGAAAGCCAACTACATTTGTGATATACTAAAACCAGTGTTGAATTTAGTTTCAACCAACCCTGACACGAGAAAGGACCTGTTTTCTCGTAATATATCGCGAATCACCCTAAAAATTGAAATGTAAACCTGTTTTCCCCTAAGGAGGAAGAATCGTTATGAAAAAAATCTTAGTAGTAGATGATGAAAAGCCCATCTCTGATATCATGAAATTTAATCTGACCAAAGAAGGCTATGAAGTTCACGTTGCAGCTGACGGAGAGGAAGCCTTACAAAAAGTGGATGAAGTCCACCCTGATTTGATTTTGTTAGATTTGATGTTGCCTAAGATGGATGGCTTGGAAGTTGCTCGACAAGTACGGAAGAACTATGATATGCCAATTATCATGGTAACGGCAAAGGACTCTGAATTAGACAAGGTGTTGGGCTTGGAACTGGGCGCGGACGACTATGTGACCAAACCGTTCTCAAACCGGGAACTCGTGGCTCGAGTCAAAGCAAATCTGCGGCGGCAAGGTGCACCAAGTGCCCAACCAGCTGAAGTTGAAGAAAATTCAGACATTGAAATTGGCGATCTGGTGATCCATCCAGAAGCTTATATGGTTTCCAAACGCGGTGAAAACATCGAATTAACGCACCGTGAATTTGAACTGTTACATTACTTAGCCCAACATATCGGCCAAGTCATGACGCGGGAACACTTGTTGCAGACGGTCTGGGGCTATGATTACTTTGGTGATGTCCGGACAGTTGATGTGACCGTGCGGCGGTTACGTGAAAAAGTTGAAGATAACCCGAGTCATCCAAAATGGCTGGTGACGCGGCGGGGCGTGGGTTACTATCTCCGCAATCCTGAAAATGAGTAGAGGTTGCTAAACCGTGTTGAGATTTAAACGGAAAAATTTTTTTAAAACAATTAATTTCAAAATTGCGCTCGTGTTTGCCCTTCTATTATTGATTACGTTGGAAATCGTGGGTGCAATCTTTGTGAAACAGTTGGAATCAAAGAACATCCAGGATTTTAAACAGTCGGTGCAAATTCCAACTTATATTGATAATTCGTTGTCCGAACAATTGACCGTCAGCAGTACGCGCAAGGCCAACGGCCAAATCAAGACGATTTTGTCGAACTACAACAATACGAATGTTGATGAAATCCAAGTTGTTGACAGCAAAGGAACAATTCGTGGGACGAGTGATGTTAATGATCAGTCAGTAGTTGGACAAAAAACGACCGATCGAAACGTCAAGAATGCGATCTATAATAATCGAACTTACACTAAAAGTACCTATGACACTCAGAATAATGGACGCTACTACGTTTCAATCGTGCCGCTATATAGCTCCAATTCAGCGGGTAATAGCAGTCAGTTAGTTGGGGTACTGTATGTACGGGCAAATATGAAGTCTGTCTACAGTACGATTAACAACATTATGGGAATCTTTGTGATTGCGTCACTTGCTGCGATGGTCTTGGGACTGGGAATTGCAATCATTATTGCCCGGGCAATAACTCGTCCAATCGAAGAAATGAAGCAGCAGACGCAACGAATTGCCCGTGGTGATTATGCGGGGCAAGTCCGAGTTTATAGCGATGATGAGTTGGGCCAGTTGGCTAAAGCCATTAATAACTTGTCGATTCGAGTGGAAGAATCGCAAGAGTCGACAGAAGCTGAGCGGCGCCGGTTGGATAGTGTGCTCTCACACATGAGTGATGGCGTGATTGCCACTGATCGCCGGGGTAATATTACCATCATCAATGAAACAGCCTCGGACTTTATGGATGTTACGGCCGAAAAGGCAATCGGTAACTCGATTTTAGATATTTTAAAAATCCGTGATGATTATTCATTGCGTGATTTGATTGAAAATCAAGATGAATTGATGCTTGATTTTTCTTCGAACGAGCGTGACCTAATCTTGAATGCCTACTTCTCGTTAATTCAACGGGAGTCTGGGTTTATTAGTGGGTTAGTCTGTGTGCTCCACGATGTCACGGAACAACAAAAGATTGATAATGACCGGAAACAATTTGTTTCGAACGTGTCTCATGAATTACGGACACCACTGACTAGTTTGCGGAGTTATATTGAAGCACTGAGTGATGGTGCGTGGAAGGATCCTGAAGTGGCCCCAGGATTTTTGAAGGTCACTCAAGAAGAAACCGATCGTATGATTCGAATGATCAATGAACTCTTAAGTCTATCACGGATGGACTCAGGGACCACCCGGGTCGATATGGAATTGGTCAATATTAATGAGATGTTCAATTACGTGCTTGATCGGTTTGATATGATCTTAAAGAAGGATGATAATCCAGCTAAGTATTACACTATTAAGCGCGAGTTTACCAAGCGTGATCTGTGGGTTGAAATTGATACCGATAAATTCACTCAAGTATTGGATAACATTATGAATAATGCGATCAAGTATTCACCTGATGGCGGTGTCGTGACTTGTCGCCTGTTAGAGACGCATAACCAAGTGATCATTAGTATTAGTGATCAGGGCTTGGGTATCCCACGGGCCGACTTAGGACACGTCTTTGACCGATTCTTCCGAGTCGACAAGGCGCGGTCACGGGCCCAAGGTGGGACGGGCCTCGGTTTGGCGATTTCAAAAGAAGTTGTTCAGATGCTCGGCGGTCGTATTTGGGTTGATAGTGTTGAAGGTAAGGGGTCTACGTTCTATATCTCCCTGCCATACGAACCTTATGAGGAGGAGGACCTTTGGGATGACGACTCACAAGCTTAGACGCTTTATCTTACCCATTTTATTGACGATTCTGATCTTATTGAGCGTGGTTTTATCCATGTATATCTGGTTGAATCCGTCACGCTATGAGCATGAAAGCAAGGTTAGTACGACGTCATCGAACTCTTCGTTGACAACTCGGACAATCGATGATATTTATTTACCGACACAATTAATTCACACTAACAGTCAGGGTGGCCAATCCCTGCTGATTAATAAAAATGTCAGCTTAGTCAGTCAATTTAGTGAGCAGTTACGCAAATGGGATGCGCGGAGTATCTCTAAAGTTCGCATTACGTCGGCAAAAAGCTACCGTGCGCTCTTAAATGGAACTGATTCGTACGTATTGAACTTTCCTGACAGTATTACTGTCAGTATGTTTAATACGGTCTTCAGGCAACATCTCAGTAATTTTCGCTCCTCGGAATTTAGTCGGATCGTGATTCCAGTCAATGATACGAATCACATCTACTTTTTGAATGATGACCATCATGAGATTTATAGTGTTCGGTTGAAGAAAAAATCTCTGTCGTCGTTGAAAAAAGTTTTGGCAGTCGACAAGGTCAAACGGATTGCTGTCAAGATGACCTATGAGGATAATACAACGTATATTGATTATCCAAAGCAAGTTACGATGCAACATTATAGCTACTTGATGAGTAAAGCGGCTGCGAGTGAGATTGCCAACCGATTACTAGATGCGGATGGTAATTCGACCGTTTCAGTGCATAATCGCAGTGGTAAACAGGAGTATACAACGGGTAGTTACAAGCGCATGACGGTGGATTCTAAGCTAGGAACAGTGTATTTCGAAGATTATAGTGATTCAGGAACCACGCGGAACCTATCACTGACTAATCAGCTAAAGAAGAGCTTCAATTTGTTAACTAGTCTCGGTGTCCCAATGGATAATATCCGCTACTACGGTTTTGACGCAACGAGTAATAGTGTCATTTACCGAAGCTATGTTGAAGGGTTCCCGATCTTTAATCAGACCGAAAATGGCGATGTCCGGATTCAGCTCACTTCTAACGGGTTAGACCGTTACTACTTCTCACTGTACAGTTTGCAGGTGCCAGTACCAACTACTGGTCAGAAGCAAGCGGTGACCTTACCGAGTTCGACAAGTGTGTTAAAACGTCTGAAGGCCGCTGGTTATAAAGACAGTAAAATTGGCAGTATTGAACTTGGCTACGAATGGTCACAGAACAAGTCGTCCAAACTCGTGATCGACCTGACGCCGACGTATTATGTCTACTATAATGGCACTTGGCGGACATATACGTCGATGTTAAGTGGATCTTAGGAGGTGGCCGCATGAATTTTCGGAGAATTGAGTGGATTTTCCTACTAGCATTTGTTGTTCTAGATATCTTCTTGGGTTTTATGTTCGTGCAAACGAGCTCTAAGTCGACACAAACGACTGGTGATACGGCGACCACGATAATTCGTGAAATGCGCGCAGATAATATTAGCTTTAAAAACCCGGACACGAGCGAAGGGACGGGTTACTATATTGCGGGCAGTAACGAGAGTGGTCTCAAACAATTGTTGAGTCAGTTAACTGAACAGACAGCCCGGGTGCAAAGCGGCGGTAAGCTCGTGAGCACACTACGGGCAACCACCACTATCGATACCCGCAATCCTAAAGCGGACTTGACGACGTTTATGAGTCAGCGGACCAATGTAATCCATGGAACCGAGTACGTCTATGATGCGGATTTGTCGTCTAACGGCGATTACGTTTTTGTTCAAAAGGTTGCGGATGGCGAGATCATGACTGGCGCTGGGCAAGTCCACCTATTTGTTAATAAAAACAAGCAGCTGACAAGTTATACTCAGACGTACGTCAATCACGTCAAAACTTTACGCGAAAAGGCTGTTACGATCAGTGAAAAAAAGGCCCTGGTTGCGTTGTATCAATATAATCAGGTGGCAAGTAGTTCCCGGATCGTTTGGGCAAAGCTTGGGTATTCTCGGTTATTGAAATTGAAGGATAGTAGTGTTTACGTCCCAACGTGGATCTTTGCGGTCCGGGGTAAGAATAGTTCTAACGTTACACTGCACCGTATCAATGCCTTTACTGGTTCTTCAATGAAGAACGGTAGTACGGCTAGTGATACGAGTAGTTTAGATGCGACGGTCGGAATGATGTGGAATGCAATTGATTAGTGAAAACCAGTTTAACGACTAGGTGTCGTTGTCGAATAACGGGTGCTGTGAAGAAGAGTGTTTTTCCTAACAGGCCCGTTTTTTGGTGACTAGATTTTTGACTAGTTGTGATACGCCAATGTCGAGGTGGCATGACGTAGCGTGGATTGCTCAGCGTTGATGTTCGCGGTTTCGTGTGAGTTTAATGGCCGGTAAACTAGTGTGCGCATACACGACAGTAAACTAGACTAACCGCGTGATGGCGATAGTCGTGGACGTTAAGTTTGAGCACTTGCAGGTGGCTTGCTTTTCAACCCCGCTAAAAGCGTGTATCATATGAAGATAGTAATGGATTTCAGAGATAGGAAGAGCCTAAATAATGGTATTAAAATTAGCAACGGATGATATGAAAGTAAGCATTCTGGCATCGGGTAGTACGGGTAACGTGACATACATCGAAACGCCAGAGCACAAAGTATTGGTTGATGCGGGGCTAAGTGGCAAAAAAATTGCTAATTTAATGGCGTCGATCGATCGTGATATTAATGAAGTCGATAGTTTATTTATTAGCCATGAACACACTGATCACTGCCATTCTGCGGGGATTTTAGCGCGGAAGTATGGTATGGATGTTTATGCTAATCAGGGGACCTGGGACGCAATGGCGCATAAAATCGGCAACGTTCCTGCCGAATTATGTCATGTCTTTGACCCGAACACGACGCTTGGACTAGGTGATCTCGACGTGGAATCATTTAGTGTGTCACATGATGCGGCCGAGCCACAATTTTATGAACTACATCATGCCGGAAAATCGTTTGTCATCATTACGGATACGGGCTACGTTTCAGAGCACGTTGAAGGTGTAATCAAAGACGCTGACGGCTATTTATTTGAATGTAATCATGACTTAGAAATGTTGCGGATGGGTCGGTATCCATGGCCATTAAAGCAGCGAATTATTGGTGATGAGGGCCATTTATCGAATGAAGATGGTGCGAACGCCTTGATGGATGTGATTGGCCGGCATACCAAGCGGATTTACTTAGGGCATCGTAGTCAGGATAATAACTTGAAGTCCTTGGCGCATTTAACGGTTGCTTCCATGATGACGGAACGAGATTTTGGCGTTGAGCATGATTTTCAATTGTACGATACGGAGCCAGAACAAGCGACTAAGTTAATCACGTTATAGGTTAGCTTTAATGTTTCACAACGCTTCAGTCATAAAAAAATCACACTTTTTCGCTAAAATAAACTTAAAATAAGCATTAGTAGGGAGGGATCGCGTTTCGACGCGCAATTATGGCTAATAAATCATTAATCAAAGTCGCAGTAACCGCACTAGTAGCTGGTTTAATCGGTGGTGGTGTTGCTTACGGCGGTATTAATTATTTCCAAAACAATAACATCGCAACGTCATCGACCAGTGTACCAACTGGTTCTAATAAATCGGGGTCAACGTCAACGACGAACGTTAAGGTCAATGTCAGTTCACAGGCGACCAAGGTGTTTGAAAATAACAAGGCGGCCGTTGTATCGGTCATTAATCTCCAAAAGAAGAGCTCTTCAAGCAGTTGGAGTGGTATTTTGGGTGGCGATGACTCGTCTGGCAGTGATAGTTCATCCAGTTCAGATTCTAGCTCTAGTAAGCTGGAAGAGTACAGTGAAGGTTCTGGGTTGATCTATAAGAAGAGCGGTGACGCGGCTTATATTGTAACGAATAATCACGTGGTGAGTGGTTCAAGTGCCATTCGAGTGATTATGAGTGATGGGACTAAGTTGTCAGCTAAAATTGTCGGAACCGATTCTGTGACTGACTTGGCCGTTCTGAAAATCAATTCTTCTAAAGTAACGAAGACGGCTAGCTTTGGTAACTCAGATAATATCAAGGTTGGTGAAACGGCCTTAGCCATTGGGTCACCGATGGGCTCTAATTACGCAACGACCTTGACGCAAGGAATCATTTCAGCGAAGAAGCGGACCGTGGCGACGACGAATACATCTGGTCAAACGACGGGGTACGCGACGGTTATCCAAACAGATACGGCAATTAACTCTGGAAACTCTGGTGGTCCGTTGTTCAACATTGCTGGACAAGTTATCGGGATCAACTCGATGAAGTTGGCCTCAGATAATTCTGGGACTAGTGTCGAAGGGATGGGCTTTGCAATTCCAAGTAATGAAGTTGTGAAGATCATCAATGAATTGGTTCAAAAGGGTGAAGTCGTTCGGCCGGCTTTAGGGGTTGCAACCTATGACCTATCCAATATTTCTTCTAGTGATCAGAAGTCTGTTCTTAAGTTACCAACCAGTGTGACGAAGGGTGTCGTCATCATGAAGACGTACTCAGGTTCACCGGCTAAAGCTGCTGGGTTAACGAAGTACGATGTGATTACGGAGCTAGGTGGCAAGAAAGTGACCAGCTTAGCCACGTTACGGAGTGCCCTGTATGCCCATTCGGTTAATGATACCGTGACGGTGAAATACTACCATAACGGAAAACTCAAGACAGCCAACATGAAGTTGACGGAAACTACCAAAACGTTAACTAAACAAAGTAACTAATAAATGAGAATTTCATAAACGTCCCTGACTGGATAAAGCAGTCGGGGGCGTTTTTTTAGGTTAGTAGCTGAAATCATGAAAAAACGAAGAATCGATTTTCAATAATCGACTAAATTTGCGAAAGCTGGCAATGGTTGCGACAAAAGCCGAACAAACTGGTTGAAATAGCAGAAAGCATTTATTGTCGAATTTGATGGTGTGCAAAAGTGTGGACAACTTTGGTGATAAATTTTAGCCGCGTTAGTCGAAATTTATGAACAGCCGGAACCACGGGGTTGAAGCTTGTTTAAAAGTTATCCACAGGCGCCGGACTGGCCTGTGGATTTAATTTTAAAAAGTTATTTTAATAGGCCTCGGTTCTTGATATAATAGGATTTGTAACCGGAACCCACGAACAAGTGTTGCTGTGCAAAACTGTGGATAAGTCGGAAAGGTCTTGACAAAACGAGGCTAAATAAATATTGTGGCGAACTGGCGTTCAACACAATATATTGATTATTGAGTTATGCACCTGTGGATAACTATGTTAATAACTTGTGTAAAGGCGGTCAATTATGAACATCAAAATTATCTGTGTCGGGAAATTAAAAGAGAAATACTTCAAACAGGGGATTGCGGAATATGCGAAAAGAATGAGTAAATTTGCAAAATTCCAGATTGTTGAAGTGCCAGATGAAAAGGCTCCAGAGTCATTAAGTAACGCAGAGATGGAAAATGTGAAGGTCAAAGAGGGCCAACGGATCCTAGAAAAGATCAAGGATCGCGATTACGTATACGCGCTAGCAATTTTGGGCAAAGAACGCTCGAGTGAAGAATTTGCGGCGGAAATTGATAAACTAACGACGTATGGTCACAGTGATATTGATTTCGTAATCGGTGGTTCGCTGGGGTTATCACCGGAAGTGCTGAAGCGCGCGGATACTCAGATTTCGTTTGGGCGTTTCACGTTACCTCACCAATTAATGCGGTTAGTGCTGTCGGAGCAGGTTTATCGGGCGTTTATGATTAATGTGGGAAGTCCGTATCATAAGTGATGCTAAAATTTGTTTTTCAATAGTTACGGATTTATTAGGTGAATAGGAATTCTAATCTGTTTTTGATGGTCGTATTTATAACAGTTTAGATAAGGCTGCAAAGAATTACAGTTACCTTACTAAAGTGTAAGCAGTATATAGATATGCAATTACCATTAAATAATGGCGAAATAAGAAAGGACGGAACGATTTTTCAGATGCTGATATTAAGGCTAGATTGAAATAGCCTGGTTATCACTATACTCAATTGATTGATAATAGCAAAGTAAGCGGCAGGTGCTCCTCAAAAAGGCTTGCCGTTTTTGAGTATACCCAATCCTCAAGATGCTGATTGTAGATTCTCAGGTATATATAGCTAGTGATTTTTTGCGTACAGGTGCCACATCCATAAAATTTCTAATAATTTTAATTGACATTTATTAGGGATAGTTTTATATTATTAATCGAACGTTCAATCGATTAAAAGAGGGTGCCAAATATGCGGGAAAAAGATTTAGACAAAGAGAAGAGTATTATCGATGAAGTAAGTCGTATTATTCTAAAAGAGGGAATTGCGGATGTTTCGATGTCCAAAATTGCCAAAGCGAGTGGTATTTCTTCGTCAACTATTTACGTTTATTTTTCAGATAAAGAGGATCTTCTAAAGCAGGTCTACCTTGCTAAAAAGCGACAGTTAGCAGCATTTTTAAGTCAAAATATCAATACCAAACCCAATAACTCAGTTAAGTTTGTCCAACAGTTTATGTATGCGTTATACGATTTCGGCATGCAATATTACGAAGCATTAATGATTATTGAACAATTCAATAATTCGCCCATTCTTGATAGCTTAAAAATCAAAAAGGAGGAATCCTATCAAGGTTTCGAGCAACTTTTTGAAGCAGTCAAACATACACCTGAATTTGTCATTTCTTCACCGGCAGTTATTTTAGGTTTTGTTTACGCACCAATTGTTTTGTTTGTTAAAGCCTTAAAAACACGTCAAATTGATAATAAGACAATTATGATCGATCAAGTGGTTGTGATGTGTATGAATGCACTATTGAAAAAATAAAATATCAGAACATGATATTTTTTTGTCTATAATTAAACGATTGTTCGATTAAAAAAGGAGAGCTATGATGACTACAATTAATGAGATGCACCAAATTTTTAACTTGCAAAAGACACAGTATGACCGTGCGCAACCAATGACCTATGAAGAGCGTGTGACTGTTTTAAATCAGATTGAGGCATTGATTCGGGATAATATTTCAGAATTAATCACGGCACTTCAAGCAGATTTTGGGCAGCGTGATCCGCTACAAATTGTAAGTGCTGATTTAACCGGACCACTAGCGACGATTGCATATATTAAGAAGCATCTTCGTAAATGGATACTACCAGCTAAGCAACGGTCGGGTTTGATGGCATTAACTGGAACTAAACAGTATGTTTATAATGAACCATTAGGTGTAGTTGGTATCATGTCGCCGTTTAATGCACCAATCGATCTTGCGCTAGATCCAGCGGTAGAAGCGATTGCAGCGGGGAATCGAGTGATGGTAAAGATCTCTGAGTATACCCCTAAGACAGCGGCACTGGTCCAGAAATTGTCACAACAGTATTTAAATGAAAAGAACTTTGCAGTAGTGACAGGAGAAGCTGATATTGCGGCTCAGTTTTCAGCACTGGATTGGGACAAACTAGTTTTTACAGGTGGCTCTGAAACTGGTAAGAAGGTATTATCGGCGGCGGCTCCTAATTTAACACCGGTTGTTTTAGAACTGGGTGGTAAAAATCCAGCCGTTGTTTTACCAGATGCTAACAAGCAAATGACAGCTGCCAAGATTGCGCGTAGTCGTTCTGGTAATAGTGGTCAGATTTGTTTGGATACCGATTATGTGTTACTTCCCACTGACCAGTTGGATGAATACGTGCGCTTAATCACTGCACAACTTGCGCAAGCATTTCCAACTTACATTAATAATTCTGAATATTCTGCCATTATCAACGATCGTTCTTACGATCGGATTTTGAGAATGCTTACTGAAGCTCGGCAACGGGGAACTAGGCTGATAACGATTAATCCAAATAATGAATTGGTTCCGGACGTGAAAAGACGGCTAATTCCATTAACGTTGGCGATTAATCCTGATCGAGATTTACAGATTGCCAGAAATGAAATTTTTGGACCTATTTTATCGATCTTTACGTATGATTCACTTGATGAAGCCATCGCTTTTATTAACTCTCATGAAAAGCCGTTAGCCATGTACTTATTTGGTAGGAGTTCAAGGCATTTGAATCAAATTATTTCGCAGACATCATCTGGCGGAGTAGATATTAATGAGTTATCCTTGCATGCGGGTTCGCATTCAATGGGTTTCGGTGGTGTGGGTTATTCTGGAATGGGACGCTATAAAGGCGGTAAGACAGGCTTTGAGACGTTTAGTAATCAAAAATCTGTGTATAAGCAAGGTGTTTTGGCAAAATATACTACGCGCTTAATGGTGCCGATCCATAATAAACGTAATGAAAAGCTGCTGAAGCGAATGTTGGGACTATGAAGTCGTGTTTAATCTAGGGCAATAACATGGTTAGGACTTTTCTTCGTGTCTATGACTAATTGATGTAAAATACTAGTATAAGTATGAACATTAATATGGATTTTTATAAATTGAATAAGACAAAGTAGCACTGGTCATTGGAGATTATGAAGTAATTATAAAAGATGATACTCAGATTGAATATATTCTGAGTTTAATCAAACAGGCATGGGAAAAGTATCGTCACTAAAACTAAAAACGAATCGCAGGTGCATCTATATCACAACAATCAAAGAAATTACTGAAGCTATCAAGGCTGATCCCGATAACGCTGAATATACGGCGAAGGGGTGGGACCCATTATTTCATGTGTTACCGACAGCCACTATTTTAGTGATTAGTCAGGCACCGGGACGTATTGCCCAAAATACCAAGACGTATTTCAATGATGCGAGCGGGGACCGACTTCGGGATTGGATGGGCGTGACGCGGGAGCAATTCTATCAAAGTGACCGCATTGCAGTTATGCCACTAGATTTCTACTATCCTGGTAAAGGCAAAAGCGGTGACTTGCCACCGCGCAAGGGCTTCATGGATAAATGGCATGAACCGCTGCTAGCAATGATGCCTAACGTTCAACTGACGTTACTTGTGGGCCAATATGCAATTAAGGCTTATTTAGGACGTTCACGGCAAAAGACGTTGACTGCAACGGTTCAAAATTATCAGGATTACTTGCCTGATTATTTCCCATTAGTGCATCCATCGCCCCTAAATTATGGCTGGCAAAAGAAGAATCCATGGTTCCAAGCGACCGTGGTGCCAGATCTTCAACGACGGGTACAGATTGCATTAAAATAAGGTCTACGACAGCCTTGTTAAGGCCAGTGTTCATAGCTTGTTGACTGTAACTTCAAGGGCCTGATTTGGTTAAAAACGTGGTAATACTGAGCATGAATGGCTCGGTATTACCACGTTTTTAGTTTACTGGTTTATGACGATGCGCTTAGCTAGCCAAGTTTCCTTGCTTGAAAAAGATAGTTCTATCTTTTATAATGATATTTATTCTCTTTGTTCATCACTATTTAAAATATAGGAGCTAAAAATTCATGGAAACAATTAAAGCGATTCACACCCGGCATTCAGTCCGGGCTTTTAAAGACGACCCTATTGAGCCACAGTTATTAACAACGATTGTTACAGATGCTCAGCAAACCCCCTCGTGGGGTAATTCACAACCATGGCAAGTCTATATTGCAACGGGGCACGCACTAACTAATATTAAGCAACACTATGCTACTGCCGCTGAGCAAGGGATTACGGAAGACGCTGATCTCGCCAAAGTACACCGGGGTGATTTTTCGGCGTTTGCTAGCCAAAATATGGGGCACTGGGTCGGAACTTTTCGGCCCGTGATCGACTCAGACCCGACCACTTATTGGGATAG
The DNA here is from genome assembly GCF_055413545.1 of Lactiplantibacillus sp. 3062. Lineage (NCBI taxonomy): Bacteria > Bacillati > Bacillota > Bacilli > Lactobacillales > Lactobacillaceae > Lactiplantibacillus > Lactiplantibacillus sp. 3062. The sequence continues at coordinate 437,425 of NZ_JBVAYE010000001.1, read as the reverse complement.
TCGTGCTAATCTTTATCGCGCACCGGCGATTGCCTATCTCGTGCTCGACGCTAACCCTAATAGTTGGTCAATCTATGATTTAGGCGCTTTTTCGCAGACGTTAATGTTAGCCGCAACTGCTCGCGGAGTACAGTCAGTACCATCTTATGAACTGGTTAAATATCCGGCCATTGTACGAAACGCACTCGGGATGCCTGCAGATAAAGTAGTGGCGATGGGGATTGCTTTAGGCTATGAGAAACCTGAAAAACCGTTAAATCAATTTCGAACTGACCGAGTTGCTACGCCGCAAGTCTTGCACATCATCAACTAATTTAGACTCACTTTTGCAGCAGAAACCAGCTGTTTACCAGCAGACACTATTGCCAACTGACACCGTTTCATCTAAGATGGAGGGTAACTTGAACCTGATAGGGGAGGCTGGGCAATGACGACTAAACAACGAACGTACAAAATTAAGTCCTATGTCAACGCTAGCCATGCGGTGCGGTGGGCAACTGGCTCCGGAAAAAAGCACACGCACACGTGGGAAATTGTTTGTGAATTGCACACGGTTGATGCGATGGTTGCTTTTTATGATATTGAAAAAAATTTGCATCAAGCGTTGGATGAATTGTCAGGTAAATTTTTGAACGACTTACCTGAATTTAAAACCGTTAATCCAACTGTGGAAAATGTCACGGAGTATTTGTTTACCAAGATTGATAAGACATTGCGAGACAACGGGGCGCAACTGTTGCGAATTGAAGTTAGTGATTCGCCAACACGCGCTTATTGTATTAGTGTCACCGAATAAGATTAATGAAGGGGCCACCAAGAACGACAGTTGCAGCTGTTCTTGGTGGCCCTGATTTTTATTTAATTATCGTTTTGGACGGACAACTGCTAAAAAGTCAGCTAAAGCCTGCGGGTCGGTCAATTGTCGATTACACTGATTACTGTCACGACAAATGTAATTGCCGTTACGCGTGTAAGGTCCGAGACCAGATGACTTGGTTGTCGACATAAAGAGTGCGACGTTGCCAATTGTTTGGCAAATGGCACAGACGCCCTTGACTGTTTGTGGTGCTAGATCTCCCTGGATACCAATGAGACGATCATGATCCGGGATTACTAAATACTTTTTCTGGTTACCACCATCATTCCAACCTAGGTAAGTCAATTCGTGTAATGCTAATTGTGACCATACAGGCTGCTTCAACTTTTTGACCTTGCGAAACAACTTGCTTAGTTGCTTTGTCGTCAAGGATGGAAACGGAATAATTAGCGGAATTAGCGTTTCTAGTAGTTGAGGGGCCTTGGCACGGGTTAGCCGGTCCGTTTGCAAATGGGACAAGAAATTAGCGGTGATTGGATCGTCACTAGGAAGCAGTGGTGTAATCCGCTCGATAGCTTGTGCCCGTACGACGGCTCTAATTTGAAGATCGTTTACGGCGAGCTCGGCGCTAATTAACTGATTGACTTGCTGAGTAATATAACTGTATTGATAGGTGGTAATTGTCGGTTGCATAATATAATTCCTTTCAGATTCAAACCAGACACTTCTCTGAAAGGTTCTGTCGAAAAGTGTCGCTAACGAGCAGCACTTTTGCGTACAGATAATGATGCCATCATCATTAATCATCTCCTTATTTGTGGCCGATTATAGCCACAGCGATAAACAGTATAACGGATGTTGTTGATTTTGGCAATAGATGGTGTCTGTTTTGATAGGCACCTTGCATAACTTATATTTGGAAATCAAATACCGTAAGTCCTAAAATGTTTCACGTGAAACTTTCGCCACGGGACACTAAAACATCACGCAACTCGTGAGTTACGTGATGTTCTCAAATACATATTCGCTTTGAATTGTGCTTAATTCGTGACTGAATCTTTGACTTGTTTCAGCGCATTTTGGACCGCTTCTTTAATAGCTCGGCTAGATGCAGAGGCACCTGAAACGGCGTCAACGCTAGTGGAGTTGGCTGCCACAATTTCTTGTGGAATTTGATCGATAGCGGTTAAACCAACATCTTCACTTTCATGGTGTTGAATAACATCGACTGCTTGAATTTTATGGTCGTTGTAAGTCACACGCACAATAACTTTGCCACCTAGCCCGGCATTAGAACTGCCGAGATATTGATCAGCGGCCAGTTTAACATTAGATGCTGTTTCGCCATCAACAAGGTCATTAATTCCGTTGGCTTCGTTGGCGGTGACAGATTCACTATCTACCTTTGGACGAGCAGCGTTTTCACCGGCTAACTTACCAAAGATCAAACATTCGGCTAAATTACCACCACCTTGATAGCAGTTTGCAACGATACCGCCTAATTCACCAGCGCCGAACAAGTGTGGAATAGGTTCGTCATTGACGTTGAGAATTTGGGCATTTTCATTGCGTTGTGGCCCCCCTTGCGTGTTGAGGACGTCATTGGTCGTAGCAATGGCATAGTAAGGGCCATCGTCCAGTTGACGCATCGTTTGCGGATCACGATCAAATTCAAAATCACGTCCCACTTCTGTGTAGTGATTAAAGTCAGTTACCGTCTGTTGTAGATTATTAGCAGGAACTCCCAATTTGGCGGCCAATTGTGCAATCGTTGGCGCGGAAACGAGTTTGGTCATGAATTTCGGATACGGTAACTGACCAGCCTGACTTTCTTCTTGTTTGAAGGCATCGTACTGGGTTTGATCAAAAATTAAGTAGGGGTGCTGATTATTCATTGGGATTAGCCAAGAGCCATGTGTGTAAACGTGTCCGTGACGGTGCTTAGCGTCTTCTTGGAAGTAGCGTGTCCCATCATCAGCGATAACGAAAATACTACCGTTCTTTAATAAAGGCCAGTGTTCAATTTGACGGCCCCGTTCATTGGCGTCTTCTTTGAAGGTGATTCCAGGTAAGATACCGTGAGATTCATAATTGGTCATGTGCCACATTTTGGCATCAACTTCTTGAGCCATTTTGATACCATCACCGCGGTTATAGAGCGTCCCAAGTGGTGTCAGATTATCACTGTGCAAGTAGGTTTGCTTTAACTCAGGATTGTTTTCAAAACCACCCATAGCTAAAACGACGCCATTATTGGCATGGATATTAAGCAGTCGTTCGCCCCGTTTGATTTGGACCCCTTGGATCACTTTAGTATTAGGATCTTGGATCAAATGTTGTGCCCGTGAGTCCAACCAAACGTCAATATTGTCAGCTCGTTCAAGGACTTTTTGCCGGAGTAGTTTCCATAATGCAGCGTCTTTATCACGTTTGTGAACGAGGGCAAAGTCAATCGTATCACTTCCGGCTAGTTCTGGGTATTCCGCCATGGTTTTCTTGATGGCAACGGCATCACCGGGTTTAATATCATGTTTCCAACTAACGGCTTTAATCCCCAGATATTTTTCAAAATATGCTGGAATTTTACTCATACCGCTTAAATAGGCGTTGAGTGTCTTAGTAGGGGTACTGAATGGCGCGCCCAGTGCTTGATAATAAGCGGTTAGTTTATCTAAGCTTTCACCCGTAACGACGTGTTGGGCGGAGTAGCGGGTGTTGCCACCTTCACGGCCAAATGGTGCCGCATCAACTACTAGTACGTGGGCACCATTATCAGCAGCAAAACGAGCCGCTGAAGCACCGGCACCACCAAAGCCTAAAACGATAACGTCGTAGTTACCGTGCCAGTTCACATTGAGCGCGGGCGTGCCGTTGAGTGCCTTAACGTATTTTTCAAAGTTATCGAAGCACCGTTCCAAGAACTTGATAGAAGGGGCATCGGTCATTTGACCATTCTGATCAAAGGCTTTAGCAGCGTAGCTTAACATGTATTCATTGCCAGGGAGTACCTGAGCATCAACTCCGGGCGCATTGAGAATATTGCGTAAGTCACCTTGAGCACGGCACGTCCCCTGTACGCCAAGGGAAGTACCAACTAACATGACCGGTTTATTAGCAAAGGGGTGGAGCTGGTAAGAAAGCCATTCAATAACGTTCTTGAGTGCGGCCGGAATGGCATGATCGTATTCGGGTACCCCGATGATCACCCCATCGGCCTGGCTAATTTTATCATTTAAGGCTTGAACGGTCGCCGGGATATGATTTTGAGTTGGTTCATTAAAAAGGGGAATCCCTGTAATTTCATTAACGTCAATGGTAGCCCGTTGACTAAAATGATGCTTCATAAATTGTAATAATTCACGGTTGTAAGACTGTTGTGCCGCCGTACCAATCAAGGCAATATATTTCATAATTAACATTCCTTTATTAGTTTTTTAGTTGGATAAGTACACGGATTGTTTACGCTTTCAATATAAATAGTTACCTAGAAAAAACAACCGTTAATTTTAACGAAGCCAACAGAATGCTATTGTGACAAGGATAACAAGCTGTGATTAATTTGACGGGTTGTCGAAACTTTAGTGAGAATTAAGCAAGTGGCAAACTTTATTTTAGCTTTTTATAAATTCTATTTATAAAAGTGTCCGATAAAAGGCACTAGTCGCTATGATAATTTCAGGTATTTTTAATCGCAAACAGGTCCCTGTAGGCTGTATATAACGGGTTTTATTGCGACACCTCAAGCAACTACAACTAAATTTAAATTGACAGACTTATAAATTAAGTTATGGTGATATTGAAAAACGGCAAACAACCGTTAATGGCAAGATATGTGAAAATCTTAACAATTATATGAAGATTAGGAGGAAGTGCAGATGTTGAGTGAAATAAAATGGAAGGGCTTTCTGTTACCGCTAATTTTTGGAATTGGGTTATGGCTAGTTACGCCACTACGACCAGTAGCAATTAGTATTATGGCGTGGCACTTATTTGCAATTTTTGTGGCAACGATTATTGCTTGTATTACCAAGCCATTACCGATGATGGCCGTCACGCTGATTGGGATTGTTGTCGCGACGTTAACGGGTGTTTTTACGATGGACGAAGTCGCTACTGGTTTTGGTAATTCGACGGCGTGGATGGTTGCCATGTGCATGTTCATGGCTGCTGGTTTTATTAAATCAGGACTTGGCAAGCGGATCGCCTATCTGTTTGTCAGTTTATTTGGCAAGCGCACGCTGAGCTTAGCATACGCCTTATCCTTTGTTGATGCCGTATTGGCGATTGGTATTCCTAGCAATAATGCGCGGGTCAACGGGATTATGTATCCCATTATTGATAATCTTTCTCGTGAAATGGGATCTGATCCGAAACAGGGCACACAGCGAAAATTAGGCTCATTTCTAGTTTTTAATGAATATGAAGTTAATAATATTACATCAGGCTTGTTTTTGACCGGTTTAGCTGGCAACATGGTGGCTATTGGTTTAGCTAAGATGCAGGGAATCACGGTAACTTGGATGCAATGGTTTATGGCTGCTTGTGTCCCAGGTATTTTATCGCTACTAATTATTCCATGGGTACTATATAAAGTCTATCCCCCTGAGGTGAAACAAACGCCAGACGCGCACCGCTGGGCAACGACGCGTTTGGCCGCACTTGGAAAAATGACAGCTAGTGAAAAAATTATGTCAATTACCTTTATTTTAGCGATTGTTTTATGGTTGATCGGGACTAAAATTGGCATCGATGCGACCGAAGTAAGTTTTATTGCAGTTGTTATTTTGCTGATTACGGGCGTGTTAACGACTAACGATTTGCTCAATGAACATTTTGCTTGGAATATTTTAGTCTGGTTATCGATCATCATGATGATGTCTAAGAAGCTAATGACACTAGGCTTTTTCCCATGGTTTTCCAAAACGTTAGGTCATTTACTGAATGGTATGAACTGGATTAGCGTGCTCATTATCCTGTTTTTAGCTTATTTTTACTTACATTACATGTTTCCGAGTGTTTCAACACAGATTTCGGCGTTATATGCTGGCTTTTTATCCATCGCCATTGGTGCCGGTGTTCCCCATGTTTTAGCGGCGTTACTATTGGCATTTGCTGGTTCAATCAACTTGTCAACGACGCCGTACTCGGCCGGGCCCGCGGCATTATTGTCAAGTACAGGCTATGTGACTAGTGCGGAGTGGTGGCGATTGAGTGCAATTATTGGGGTTATTTTTAACGTCATCTGGTTAGGTGGGGGCTTGCTGTGGACCAAGTTATTAGGCTTTTGGTAAGACTAACTGAGCAATATAGATGCGGTAAGTCGTGATTGATCCTGACCACGATTTGCCGCATCTTTCGTGTTAAAATTAGGTATTAAATAGATTGAATGGGGGCGTTGACGTGAATGAACGCGATTTAAAGTACTTCTGTTCATTAGTTGAGACGGGAAATTACACGGCCACGGCGACCAAGTTTCACGTCACACAACCGGCTATTTCTGCAGCTTTACGACGATTGGAAGAAGAATACCAAGCAGTATTACTAACGCAGGCCAACCATCGGGCCCAACTAGTAACGACGGCAGCGGGGCGGACCTTGTATATTAAGTCTAAGCAACTCTTAAAAGACGTTGCGCAGATGGCACTGGAAGTTCATCACGCTAATGAGCAGCAAGTTCGGCTCGGATTTTCCAATGTTGCGGGTGGTATTTGGCTTCCCCGGGTGATAAAAAAATTTATCTCAGTTGATTTATTAGACCAGGTCACAACGACCGTTGCTGATTCAGAACAATTGTTAGTTGACTTGCGGCAAGGCAAGTTAGACGCAGCGGTTTTTTCAACTTTGGTCCCAGAACGTGCCACGGATTTACGGGTGAGCATCTTAGAGGAACCATCAGATGCAGGTCTTGGCCAATGTCAATAGTCCATTAAGTCACTTAAAAACGATTCGAGCAACTGACTTACAAGGAGTGCCTATCATCGCTCGTCCTAAACACGCATTACCACGGTTAGCATTAGAACAATATTGTCAGCGCGGCCACATACAGCCTAAAATCGTCTACGAGGCAGCTACCAACGCGTTAGTCGAAGGTCTAGTTGCTCAAAACGTTGGTGTTGGGGTGGTCATTGCAGATTCCGTAGTGCTAAGTGATCAGGTTGTAGGGATTCCACTAGCTGCCCAAGAGCAATTACACTGTTACATGCAACTGGCGGTGCGGAAGTCCTTTTTGCCTAACGCTAATCAGCAGCGGTGCATTGACGTCCTACGTCAAATTAGACGGGCTAATTAGGTCTTCAGCACTAATCCAAAAATAGCGCTCGCATTGACTTTTTCAGTCAACGCGAGCGCCGTCAAATCATTATTGAGCTAACATTTTTTGAGCGAATTCCTTAACGAGTTCAATCTGCTCATCTTTGAGCTTGCCGCCAGTACTGCCGATGATTTTCATTCCTTTGCCACCCATGACTTGGTGGAAGTGGCCGATGACGGGAATGCCCTTTTCGGTGGCAATCTTTGTCAGGGCTTTGTCTGAAACCATTTCTGGTCCGCCAGAAGTTGTGAATAGGGCGATTTGTTTGATCTTAGTCGGATCAAGGTTCTTCATAAAAGCAGATGCGGTTTTGTCGGGTTTCATAAAATAAGTACCGCCGCCAAAAAAGAGTGTGTCAGCTTGTTCGACAGGTGTATCGATGGATTGTGCTGGAACACCTGCCACGCTAGCGATTTGTTCGGCAAATGCTTGTGTATTGCCATTGCGAGTTTGATAACGAATTGCTACTGTCATGGAAAAGACCTCCGATAAATTAGTTGAAATAAGACCGTTCTCGCGATGAGTAACTGCTCAGGGGGACTGGTTATAAGTTTAGAATAATATTGTAATATCAATTCTAGTATAAATCGTTTTGAAATCGATTACAAAAATATAGTGAGCGCATTCTTGAGGGTTAAGGCTAGCTTATTCGATTGCTGGAATAGTCACAGCAATCTATCGCGGTTACGCGCATGACGATGTTGTATCTTAATGGTTATTAGCGGAGCAAGCGGGATTCTTGCGGGCATAATATTGGTGATGATACGCGATTAGTGTCGTTGTCGTCAGTAATTTAGGAGGACGGCGAAATGCCAAAAATATATTTTTTATGTACGGGCAATGCCTGTCGCAGTCAGATGGCAGAAGGCTTTGCACAGCAATTATTGGGACCAAACTGGCAAGTTGCTAGTGCTGGGGTGGAGACACATGGCCTGAACCCACTAGCTGTTCAAGTAATGAGCGAGGTGGGTATTGATATCAGTGACCAGGTTTCTAAATTAATCGACCTGACCTATCTTAATCAGTGTGCAGTCGTGGTGACGTTGTGTGGTGATGCACGGGATCGCTGCCCCGTCACTCCGGCAACGGTGACCAGGCTACACTGGCCATTGCCTGATCCGGCTCGCACGACTGGCAGTGTTAGTGACCAATTGCTAGTATTTCGACAGGTCCGAGATCAGATCAAAGCACGAGTGATTGATCTGGCACGGACCTTGAATGTTTCGGCAACGTAGCCGTGCACAATGAACGGTTGCAGTATTAAGAAAATAAATCCAATTATAATGATGCGCATGTAAGCTAAGAAGGGCTGGCATGCGTTTTTATTAGCTAATTAAAGTTGGAACCACACTTTAGTTAGTTATAATTGTGAACCAACACACATGTATAAAAGCTACAGTTTAATCGTCGTAAGACTAGTACTTTTATCCATTACTCAAACAAATTTAGTGGGTTAATATGAAAGCGTAGTCAAGATAAATGACCGGTCATCAGGTTAATGTTTACTGATAAGTTAATAAAATCACAATTTCATCGAGGAGGACGCAAAACATCATGAAAGATTTTAAAGATAAAGTTATGTTTATCACGGGTGCGGCCCACGGATTTGGTCAAGTTATTGCTGAAGGCGCCGCGGATCGGGGTATGAAGCTCACGATTGTTGATATCGACGAACCAGCTTTGAAGAAAACGTACCAACATATTCTCGACAAGGGTGCCGAGGTGTTGATGGTTACCGCTGACGTTACAAAGGAAGCTAGTGTCGACGATGCGGTTGAGCAGGCCATGGAAAAGTTTGGGCGGATCGACCTACTGATTAATAATGCCGGGATCGCGCTACCTGGCCGAATTTGGGAATTGCCGACTCGTGATTGGGAATGGATCATGCATATCAACTTAATGAGTCAAGTTTATGCGATGAAGCGCGTTATCCCAATTATGATTCAACAGAAGACCCATGCGGATATTCTTAACGTGGCTTCGATTGCCGGCTTAGTTGATACGCCCGGAATGCCTTCTTATCATGCTAGCAAGTTCGCTTCTGTTGGGATGACTGAAGCGACCGCCTATGACTTACAACGGGCTAATATTGATATCGACATGCACGTGATGTGCCCTGGCTTTGTTCAGACGGATCTCTATCACACTGAAAATCACCGGCCAGCGCAATACAGCGACCCAACGGACCCGTATTATCAAAGTGAAGCGTACTTAAAGGGACAACAATTTGCGAAGTATGTCATTACCAACGGGAAACCAATTGATACGATTGCCGATACCGTCTTTAAAGCCTTAGAGGATAACCGTTTCTACATTTTGACCCATCCAGAATATAATCCACTGATTGAAGACCGAGTTAAACGGATCGTGACGGATGGCGCACCAGACGTGCACATCATGGACGGTATCATGTAAGCTAATCACGCAAACAAAGGAGTGTTTTACCATGGCAAGTTTTATTGCAAGTGATCAGGATGTTAAGAACTTTTTGACAGCACCAAGCATGAATGACCAGGAAGGTATTGGGTTTGCTTATGCCACTGACGAAGCGGTGCTTAAGGCTTTAATTCCAGCACCATTAAAATTAATGGCACCGGTGGTTTGCGGTTATGTCGTTCATATGGGAAAACCGACTTTTAGTGCCCCATACCTTGAAGAAAGCCTATTTGCGTTAGTTAGCTACAAGGATAAAATGATGGGCGCTTACCCGATTAACCTCTTACTCCACGGTCCCGGGGCGGAGAGTGGTGTGATTGCAGGTCGGGAAGGTGCTGGGATTCCTAAGAAATTAGCGGATGACATCGAATTGCGCCGGAATGACAACAGTGCGACAGCCACGGTCGAACGCCATGGCAAGACATTACTGAACGTTTCGTGGACGGCCGGTGAACTGAATGATCCGTCAATTATGAAACAATTTGCGGGGCAGCTCGCGTTAGGTAAGGAAGCCGAAATGAATAGTTTCTTCTATAAATATGACATTGATCAACATGAAGATGGGACGAACCATTTCAGTAATGTCCAATTAGTTGCGACTCAATTACGGTCCTTAGCTGATCAAGTTGAACCTGGGAACCTAAGTATTCAGTTGGAGTCAACCGATGATGATCCATTTGGCGAATTGAAGGTCTTGAAGCCACTCGGTGCCGCTTGGTTCCACTTCGACACGTCAGTTATGTTCAACACACTGAAGTTGGACGAAGTTGATGCTGCGACAACAATGCCAAAGCTCTTAACGGGTCGGTATGACCGGAGTTTCTTCAATCCCAAGGCAGCGACTTACATTATTTAGGCCGATTACGAAAGCGAGGAATAGCTGATGTCAGAAGCAGTAAAAAATTTGGTGAACAATGATTTAGCAGACGTGATGTTTAACCGCCATTCAGTTCGGCAGTTTGACCCGAACGTTAAAATTGGACGTGATGAGTTACAAAAGATGATTGCGGAAGCAGCCACCGCGCCATCGGCATGTAATTTACAGTCATGGCACTTTGTCGTCGTGGATACCCCCGAGGCAAAGGCTAAGTTCAAACAAGCCGTGATGAAATTCAACTACCCACAGGTCGACAGTGCATCGGCCATCGTCTTTATTGCCGGTGACACCCAGTCGCATTATGTTTATCGCGATGTCTGGAACAAAGTTTATGAGGATGGGAATATTACGAAGGAACGCTTGGATCAGATTCTGGGAACCTTCTTACCATTATATGAAAATGCCACACCAGATTTCTTGAAATTCGATGCGACGATTGATTGTTCCGTTGTCGGGATGCAGTTGCTGCTAGTGGCACGGGCTCATGGGTATGATGCCAATGCGTTCTCCGGAATTGACTTTGAAAAGATGATTCCGACGCTGGGTCTTGATCCTAAACGATACGTGCCAGTAATGGGGATCGCAATCGGGAAAGCAGCGCAAGAACCGCTCCATACGACTCGGTACGATGCCAAAACACAGACTGATTTCTTAGCCTAATAGGTTTATGAAAAGAGCGGGATTCCCGCTCTTTTTTGTCCGAATACGGGCCTAAGAAAGCTGAGGGCCTTTCGAGTGGGGTGGTGGGTTGTCAGTAGGCCTCTTTACAAAAGCGCTTACATTATTTATGATGAAGGCGACAAGCGTGAATAAGGAGGTTACTTGAGTATGCAATTAAAGCCGTTATTGCGGCAGTTAGCCACAACGTTTGAGGTGACTGTCGATCCAACATTTACACATAATCCCGAAGTTACTCACGTCCAATTTGTTGATCCGACGGAAGTGTTAGCAAGCCACCGGTTATATTTGTCCCCCGACTCGGGTCAGCTAGTTCAACTTGCTTATAGTTGGCACGGCCATCGTCAGTCGGTCGGACTAGTAAATCTGGGAACCGGTCTGACTACGATCATTGCGGCACAAAATCAGTTATTGAAATTATTAATGACGCTTGGTCAGTGCTTACACCACGATGTTCAAATTCAAGCAGCCATCAATCAGCTCGCTATCCAAGCAATCACGGCGGATTTTGATACCACACTGGCCCAAGCAGTACACTTATTAGAGAATCCGCTGGCGATTATTGATCTGAACGGGGAGATTCTGACACGGTCGCATACGACGCAACTCAATGGGACTAGTATTCACGCTGCAGTTGAGACGAATCGAGTCGGACGCTGGCTGTTAGACCACGGATTTGCACCGGATACGCCGGATTTTTTAACGCAAGTCTATGTGGCGGAAGATCAGTTGTCGGCGGGGCCCATGCTAATTACGCCGTTAGCAAATGGCACCGAGCCGATCGGTTATTTGGTGATGCCAGCACTCAATAAACCACTGAATGATCGACAAGCACTACTGATCAATTCGATTGGTCAGGTTATCGCTGGCTCGTTAGTTAAAAATCAGATTATGCCAACAGCTGAATCGCAACGGGACCGGTTATTAAACTTATTATTGACGGAACATCAAGGGGGAACGTTTGCTGATCAGTTTGCTGAACAACACGTGCAATTACCGACAGCCATGGTGTTAATCCGCTGCGAACCACTAGCTGATCAAGCACCGATGATTTTACAGCAGCGACTACAGTACTTGATGATGCCACGATTCAAACAAGTGTTGGTTTCGACTTATCAGCAACAATGTGTGGCACTGATCCCAATTAGTCTGGTCGCATATAATCAGAATCAATTTAAACTAACGTTGCAGCAAATTACGAAGCAAGCGGATTGCCGCTTGATCGTGTCTCAGCACTACGTTAATCCGGAAGATACCTTTGCCGCGTATACAGTTTGTGAACGAACGGCGCAACTGAAGACTGGCCGTGGTCGGGTGATTTTTTGTGAAGACCAATTCTATAATCTTGCGTTGGCACGAGTTAATCATCTTGAGATCTTACCGTTCTTTATTAATCCAGCCCTACGTTTGTTGTTAGCCTATGATCAGCAAAACCATACAGAACTGGTACCAACATTAGATGTCTACTTACGGGCGACTTGTAATTTGACCCGCACGGCTAAGCAATTATACGTTCATCCAAATACACTGCGTAATCGACTGCACCATATCACAACACTGACCGGATGCGATTTACGGGATGCGGAAACGTGCTTTAAATTGGCTGCTAGTTTTAAATTACGGCAATTTTTAACCCAGCATCAGTACCAGTATCGACCGGATATTCCAATTCCGACCCAAGATTAAGTGGGCATAAAAGCGTGCAACCGTTTGTGGAAAAATGGTTGGATCAGTCATTATTAGTAAATCCGTAAATTCAGGATGGACGGCAATAATGGGGCCGCCATTGCGATTTGATCGGCGGGCAGGCATGTGATTAGCAACAGTCGTCATTAAAATTGTTATGCAACCGGTTGCATTGAAACTGAAAGCGTTTTATAATGTTAAGTGAACATTAACGGTGTGCTTCAAAACAAGACGGGTAGCCGTCACTCTTGGCGCATCTATTGATGATTGCGCAGTTGTCCGGTACCCAGCAATCAATTGTGCTGGTAATTAACGAGGAGGAACCATTAATGAGTAAATTTGCAGATATTAAAGGGTTTGTATTTGATTTAGATGGCGTGATTGCGGATACGTCCGTTTATCACTCACAAGCTTGGCATCAATTAGCTGACGAGTTGGGCGTTGCCTGGAGTGAAGAACTTGCCGATAATTTAAAGGGTGTTAGTCGAATGGACTCGTTGAACTTAATCTTAAAAACGGGTGGTAAGGAAAACGACTATACGGAAGCTGAAAAAGTGGCTTACGCAGCCAAGAAAAATACTAATTATCTGAACCTGTTGAAGGGAATGGATAAAACTGCAATTTTACCTGGTATCGAAGACTTCTTAGCCGATCTCGCCAAGCATGGGTATCGTTTATCCTTGGCCTCAGCTTCTAAGAATTCACCATTGGTTCTGGAACAGTTAGGCTTGGCGCATTACTTTGAAGCCCGGGTGGATCCCGCAACCTTGAAACACGGTAAGCCAGATCCAGAGATCTTCGCACGTGGCGCGGAAGTGCTTGGCTTGAAGCCTGAAGAATGTGCGGGCGTTGAAGATGCTAAGGTCGGTATTCAGTCAATTAATGGTGCTGGTGAAACGTCGATTGGGATTGGTGATCCTGCCATTTTGACGGGTGCGGATGTTAACTTCACTTCAACGAGCGAATTAACCTTAGCTAATCTAAAAGCCGCGTTAGCCTAAGTTTAAATAATACGAAAAGCTTACTTCACAAAGTCAACTAGATTTGTGATGCAAGCTTTTTTGAGTTACTGCTTTTCTGAAAGTCTTAATGGGCCGCTGGCAAGGTGGCAACATCGGGAGTTAGTAACTGGACGTGTGGGGTGCGACTAAGGACGTATTCTAACGGAACGGTCTGTTTTTCTAATAAATGATCCGTTAAGTTAACTTGCTGAATCACTCCCGGATTTTCGTACAGATCTAGTGCGTACGTTTGATGATTCAAGTCCATGTAGCTACGGTACTCAGTATAGGTTGCTTGGCCGTTGGCGGCTACTTTGGCGCCCTTGGGAATAGTCACAGCATTCAAGATGTGTTGAAGTAAGTTGACTGTATCTGTTGTTGTCGCTGGCACTAGCGCATAGTGTTTCAAGAAGACGGTCCGTGCAAAGCGAGACATCGAAGTATAGTCACCAGGTAGACCTAATGCGCCCGTACCAGGTCCCTGTGAACCAGGTTGGTAGTTAATGAATTTATTTAGTGGCCGCTCGGTGTTAGTCAGGGTGCCATACTTACTTAAGTTTTGTAGCTGCCATTTGAGGTTCGGTGAATTGGTCAGGACGCCGACTGGGTTATTAATCAGGCGAAGCTCGCCACTAGTTGGTTCCAAGACGGCGGTTTCACCGGTTTGGTCACTAATGATAAAGTGAAGTGGTGGAATTTCGTTAATTAATTCTGCCGTGCTACTAATCAATTGAACGTCTTTGACGCGCTCACGTAGGTCAGCAACACTAGTGATTTTTCCGAGTACCCAGGCGACGAAATCGTGGGGTGCGAGATCGATTTTGTCTTGGTTACTGTGAGGCTGGTAAATTGCATGATTCGGAAAGTAGAGTGCTGCGATGCTGACACCACATTCGTTAACGCCGTCCGTGAAAATTTCATGGTTCAGTTGGCGACCCGCGCCAATAAAGCCATAAGTCGTGGTGAAATCACCAAGGTCACCCGTCACGCGGTAATGTCGAGGTATGAACATAATACGGGTCTCAAAGTCAACGTTAAAATCCATTGTACGAGCTAAGAAGTGGCCTCCATGACTATTTGTATAAGTTAGACTAGTGCACATACAAATCGCTCCTTTATTAGATGATATCGGTAACTTATCATATGATTGCGGATAGCGGCGAAAATTGTGACGCTTAAATTAACGAATGGTAATCAAGTTTACTTTTGAGGGGGTAGTTCAATTAACAAGCTGGGGAAACTCATCATGAGGCTAATGTTTCACGTGAAACATTATGCTTTTAAAATGACAAAATCGCTATCATAAATGATGTTAGTAGCCTAAAATAAGGGGGAAAGCTACTAACATAATGAACGATCTAAGACGGAGGAAGAAATGAATAAAGAGCGTAAGTCGGTGATGCCGCTATCACAACGACATCATATGACAATTCCATGGAAGGACTTTATCCGTAATGAAGATGTTCCCGCTAAGCATGCTAGCTTACAAGAGCGAACATCAATTGTTGGTCGAGTTGGCATTTTAATGTTGTCGTGTGGGACGGGAGCGTGGCGGGTTCGTGATGCGATGAATAAGATTGCTCGCAGCCTGAATTTAACGTGCTCGGCAGATATCGGGTTGATTTCGATTCAGTACACGTGTTTTCATCATGAACGTAGTTATACGCAAGTATTATCGATACCAAATACTGGTGTAAATACGGATAAACTAAATATTCTTGAACAGTTTGTCAAAGACTTTGATGCGAAATATGCACGGTTAACGGTGGCACAAGTGCATGCAGCAATTGATGAAGTTCAGACGCGTCCTAAACAGTATTCGCCACTGGTTCTTGGGTTGGCAGCTGGCTTAGCCTGTAGTGGATTTATCTTCTTACTTGGTGGGGGTATTCCCGAGATGATTTGTTCCTTTTTGGGCGCGGGTCTTGGTAACTATGTTCGGGCGCTGATGGGTAAACGGTCGATGACGACGGTTGCCGGGATTGCGGTCAGCGTTGCGGTAGCGTGTTTGGCTTATATGGTTAGTTTTAAGATTTTTGAATATAATTTCCAAATTCTTGCCCAGCATGAGGCGGGGTATATTGGTGCCATGTTATTCGTGATTCCGGGTTTTCCGTTCATTACGAGTATGTTGGATATCTCTAAGTTGGATATGCGCTCAGGACTGGAGCGCTTAGCTTACGCGATTATGGTTACCCTGATTGCAACTCTCGTCGGCTGGCTAGTCGCGACACTGGTGAGCTTCAAGCCAGCTGATTTCTTACCGCTAGGACTTTCACCGTTAGCGGTACTTTTATTACGATTACCAGCTAGTTTTTGCGGTGTTTACGGGTTCTCAATAATGTTTAATAGCTCGCAAAAAATGGCCATTACCGCGGGATTTATTGGGGCCATTGCGAATACATTGCGCCTTGAACTAGTTGACTTGACAGCAATGCCACCGGCCGCGGCCGCCTTTTGTGGGGCGCTCGTTGCCGGCTTGATCGCATCGGTGGTTAATCGTTATAACGGCTATCCCCGGATTTCATTGACGGTACCTTCAATCGTAATTATGGTTCCGGGATTATATATTTATCGTGCAATTTATAGTATTGGCAATAATCAAATTGGTGTCGGTTCACTATGGCTGACGAAGGCCGTGTTAATCATCATGTTTTTACCGCTCGGGCTATTTGTAGCGCGTGCGTTGTTGGATCACGAATGGCGACACTTTGATTAATTGAGTCTATCAAGTTAGCGGTTAAAAAGTCATTTAGTCACCAGATCAGTTAGGTCTGGTGACTAAATGACTTTTTAAATGGCCTTTGACTGAAAATTTAACGGTGACAGTTTACAATTAAGTTATCAATCTAGCTGGGGGCTTGGTCATGGAAGGGATTACTAATTTACGGTCACTAGGTGGTTATCGCAATAAAAATCAGCAAGTAATCAAAGATGGTTTAATTTACCGGTCAGGACAATTGGATCAATTAACACCGGCACAGACGCAGTATCTAGCAACCACGCTTGGCATTACGCGAATCGTGGACATGCGTAGTGCTGATGAGCGTCATCAATTTCCAGATGCGACATGGCCACACGTCCAGTATCACGTGCTGGATGTGCTAGCACAAGTCATGACGAACGACGCAAGTTTACAATCGATGATTAGTAGTACGGGGGCGGTCCATGACCGCATGGTTCAGTTATATGAACAGCTAGTGTTAGATCCTACTGCCCGTCAAAGTTATTGTCAATTTATACAGCTACTACTGGTTCCAGATCAGCCACTACTGTTCCATTGTTTTGCCGGTAAGGATCGCACCGGCGTCGGGGCCGCCTTATTTCTAAAAATTTTGGGTATTAGTGACGAGCAAATCATGGCTGACTATCTGCTCACAAATCAAGCACGTGCGGCTGCTAATCAACAAATCTTGGCGACGATGGCGTCGCAATTATCTGATGAGCAACAACGGGCCGTGAACCAGGCATTATTAGTAGACGCTGATTACCTGAGCCATTACTTTGAAGTCATCAAAGCCCGGTACGACACATTTTCAAATTACTTGCAGACGGGTCTAGGGCTGACCTCAGCGGAATGTCAACAGTTACGCGAATTATATTTGACTAAATAGTCAATAATATAAAGGCGCAAAAAATCACACCAATACTCACTTAAGGACTAACCTGGGTATTGGTGTGATTACTTATTCATGGGTGTTTGCGTTGTCCGCTGACAATAGTCGGTCAATCATCTGATTGCCAGCCTGTAAATCGGCGCGTTGATAATGTTGGGCACGAATACGCATTGGATCACCACCATGATAGTATTCGTACATCAATTGGCGCTGACCAAAGCCAGAACTTGTTAAATCGAAGGCTAAGTTCAACAAGCGCGTGCGGGTTTTAGCGGTGGCTCGGTCCGTCGTGAGTGCCTGGTTGAGGATTGTCGCATTATCGCCGTCAAATTCCGCAAAACTTGGCACGCCAACCATGGAACCGGCCGCTAAGTGTTGAGTCACGCGCAAGGCCTCGTCATAGTATTCGGGAAGGGTCGAGCGAACCGCTTGCAAAGCTTGGAGACTGGGCGTATAGATACCGAATTCGTCCAGATGACCGTTGTCTTCTGAACGGGTGATGGTACCCTTGATGAGTTCCAGATTAGCGGTTAACCGACCGAGTTTTTCTTGGACACCTAAGAAACCATCTAATCCTAAGATATGAGCAATCCGAAGCGCTAAACTGGTTGCTAACTCAAGCTTAGTAATACCTCGAACCTCATCTTGATGGGAAGTGTGGCTAAACATGCCTGAATCGATGAAGAAACGATTACTCATTTCAACATTATTTTCAACAAATACTTTTGACCACGGAATAAAGGCGTGATCAAAGACAATGTAGGCGTCAATCTCATCAAGGGCGTTGCTGAGTGGGTAATCCGTAATGGAAGCGGTGGGATGATCTAATAATTTGCGACAAATGATCTTGACGCCCGGATTATTGAGTGGCGTAGCAAAGGCGACAGCATAACTACTATCGCCGTTTTCTAACAACAGTTCCGGCGGATTAAAAATCAGGAGGTCATCAGCAATTGGGGCCATCGTATTGACCATTTTGGCACCAGAAACGAAGATTCCATCTTGATTACGTTCAATGGTATGAACACCCGCGTATCCAGACGGAATGGCATTGATGGCTTTTTGACGGTTGAGTTGTGGGTTTTGAAGCGCATGGCTAATGAAGATATCGTTAGCTTTGACCTCCTTAGCGTAATTGCGGGCATTAGCTGCAAAATCAGTATATTGATTTTGCCCGAGGAAGGCAGCGCGTTCTGCTAAGACGGCCATCCCAGTATTAAGAAAATCCGGTGTGCGGCCTAACATGCCGCTGTTACTTTGCGCAATTTCTTGATAAGCACGGTGCTTTTGTTGTAAATCAGCGACGGTGCGTGGCACTTTGAAAGCAATATCGTAGCGGTGACCATTTTCCTGATAAGTATGTACTTCGGGATGGTTGTGTTGCAGGTCATAGTACTGATTATTGAGTGCTAAAGTTTTACGAAAAATGGGCACATCGGCGACATTGACGCGGTGACCATTTAGATAGACCGCGCGCCCGTCATTGAGTTGTTCGATAGTATGCATGTGTCGTTCCCCCTAATGAAAGTTCTATTCCAATATACCACTAATGGAAGCGAATTCACCAGTGCTGATTGGAACGCTATTTTTAGTGAACGGGATAAACGACGTGGAAGCGTTCCAGAACCATTTGTGCAGTATGGGGATCAAAGCGCTGATGCTCGCTTTGGTACTCCTGCTTGAAGAAGGCATCATGAACACGGCGCCAATAGGCATAAGTACGATCGCCTTCACCTTCTAAGTAAGCGTGGGTTGCATCGATGTCCAAGTAAGGCGTAATCATGACTTGATCGGTCCGGGTCACACAGACAGGCTGATTATGAGCATCTAAGATGACGTCATAAGCGCCCACTTTTGGCAGTGGTTCATCAGTTTCGTATAGGTCATAAGCGCTGGTGGTAGCCGTTTTTGTGCCAGTTAGTACGAGCTGTGCAAGTTTATCAGGATCGCTGCCAAACTGATAAGCACTTTGTAATGGGGTACTTTGTGTCAATTTGAGCGTCGTTTTAGCTTGTTCGAAAAAAGATTGGACGTCCATTATTATCACCTCTAAATTATGATCGGTTTTAAGTTTAACATAAGCGCCCATGGCTCAAGTAATTAGCGTGGTATAATGACTCTATCTTGGGTAATTGCAGGCGATACCCAGACCAAACATTGCCGTTGTGGAAAGGACTAATCATGCGAATTAATGTGTTGCAACATACCCCCAATGAGGGCCCTGGAATGATTGCTGATTGGGCGCATGCCCATGGTCATACCATGTATGTCTATCACCCGTATCAATTCGGTGTTCTCCCAACGGCGGATGAGACGGAGATGCTTGTTATCCTCGGCGGACCGATGAGTCCCAACGATACGCTGCCATGGATCAAGCAGGAACGAGACTTGATTCAACAATTATTGGACCGCGATATCCCAATGTTTGGTGCGTGTTACGGCGCGCAACAAATTGCGAAGACCTTAGGATACCCAGTCACTAAGGCGCCAGCTAAGGAAGTAGGTTGGGCACCGATTTACCGACAGAGTCCCGTGATTCCGGGGATTCCAGCAAAACTGTCGGTCTTGCATTGGCACGAGGAGATGTTCACCGTTCCAGCCGAAGCAACGCTGTTGTTCTCTAGTGATCGTGTGACCAATCAGGGCTTCGTATGGAAGCATCGGGTAGTGGGGTTACAATTTCACTTTGAGCCGGCTGCGGACAATGTTCGTGAGATGGTCGTCAATGATTATCGGTATATTGCGGGGTCGGTCCTAAACCAAACAGCAGCAGAAATTTTACAAACGCCGGTACCACGAGAGAATCAACAAGTTCTGAATGCAATTTTGAATTATATTACGGCTGAATAAAGCAGTTAAGAAGAGAATAATCAGGTTAGTAAAAATGTCGGTAGTCCTTGACGGGGCTACCGACATTTTTGTTCAGAAAACCAAACGTTAATAGAAATCTTGAATTTGCTGCAGTTCTTGCAGATAGGCAGTTTTTAACGCTTCCGGATAAATAATTCTAACGTTGCGGCCAAGTCCCAGTAAATAGTCGACCATATAGGCTAATTCATCTTGATTATAACCACCAATGAGATAATCTTGGTCGTTCTGATGTGTTAAGTGCATATTAGGATAATTATTCTTTTGTACATGTTCACGGCCTAGAGGTGTTAGTGCACATTTATAACGTATATTGTGATGATGGTGATCGTAGGACCGTTGCCGTTGCGCGAGCTGTTTCCAAGTATACCGAGCTGGTTGCTCACTGGTTTGAAATGCTTTGATCGTATCACAGCGATAGATGCCCCAAGCATTGTTATCGAGATTGACGCCACTGAAAAACCAAATGCCATGCCGATATAATAAATCAAAAATCTGAAACCCAGCTGTCACAGTAGTCATCGTTAACTGGACAACATTTTCATCAAGGATAGCCGTTAATAAATCACTTAAATGGGTTGGGGCATCCAAGTTAGGAATTGAGTAGTAGTTAACCACACGTTGCAATTTGGCGACCTGGCGCTGGTTGCTTAAAGATAGTGTTGCCATGAGTTTTTTGTAAATTGTATGGTAGGACTTTTCAAAGGGGGTCGCCGACAATAAACTGAGTGCTTTGAGCGCAAAAAAGAGCGCATTAATTTCCTGGCTGTTTAATAAGATGGGTACCCATAGTTGTTGTTGCATGATTTGGTAGCCACCGTAACGTCCCGGTTCAACGTAAATGGACAAACCAAGTTGTTCTAACGAGTTAACGTCGCGCAAGGCGGTCCGTTTGGAGATATTGAATTCTTGCATGAGTTCTTTGATGTGGAATTCTTGTCGGTAACTGAGAAAGATCAATTCTTGATTAAGACGTTCAGAGCGGTTCATATAAATAACTCCTAAAAATGATTTTAATGGTGACATGGATTGGCACCTTTCGACTGTAGTATATAACTGTTGTCAAAAACAACCAATAAATAGATTATTAATTAAGGAGATATTTAAATGACTAAGACTTTGATTGTTAATGCACATCCCGATTTTCGTAATGCGGCGCACTACTCAGTTCAACTAGAACAAGCTTTTTTGCAACTTTTTCAGACTCGCTTTCCTAATGATACTGTGGATGTGATCAATTTGTATGATACGGTGATTCCCCAAGCAACGGTACCTGAATTGCTGGGAATCTGGGAAAAGCAAGCGCAACATGTAAATTTATCGATTGAGGAACAACGCCTGTTTGCAATCAAGCAGCAACTCCTACAACAGTTTAAAGCTCATCATCGGATTGTGATTGCGATGCCGTTGCATAATTTCAACGTGCCGGCACGGTTAAAGGACTATATCGATAATATCTTAGTTGCCAGGGAGACTTTTCGTTATACCGAAAATGGATCAGTGGGTTTGATGACCGATAATTATCGTGTCATGTTACTGCAGGCCAGTGGGTCAATCTATACTCGTAATGACCGTTATACACCCATGGAATTTTCTCGGCTGTATCTTGACAAGATGTTTACTGAAATTATGGGGTTTGATCGGTTTGAGATTGTCCGTGCACAAGGACTGCAAACGAACGGGGTGGCGGTATCACAGGCATTAAAGCAAGCTAAAATGGACCTGAAGGCAGCTTTTGAGCGTTTTTATGATTAAGTCTGAAAATGATTTTAAGGTATCGGTAGTTGTAGGCTACGGATACCCTTTTTGCGATACTGCACGGGAAATGGGTCACCACTACTTTAAAGTGATCGCAACTATGGAAAGTAACTAGCCTGATTTTGGTGATTAACATTGGACTAAAACACGCCAAAATTCATGCATATTTAACGTTAGTGGCAGACCTTTACTAGCCGTTCAGTGCTGAGAACCGGTATACTGGAAGCAGTGATTCACTAATCGTGAAGGGAGCCCAATATGAAACGGATTGTAGCGGGAATTATTGCCCACGTCGATGCCGGTAAAACGACGCTGTCAGAAGCATTACTATACCGGTCTGGCGCGCTACGGCAATTAGGGCGCGTCGATAATGGCGATGCTTTTTTAGATACGGATGTGCTTGAAAAACAGCGTGGTATTACGATTTTTTCACACCAAGCTAATTTACAATATAAAGACATTAATTTAACACTCTTGGATACCCCGGGCCACGTCGATTTTGCGACCCAGACTGAACAAGTACTGTCGGTTTTGGACGTCGCAATTTTAGTCGTTTCAGCGACTGATGGTGTGCAGGGGTACACGCGGACGTTATGGCGATTATTAGCCCGTTATGACGTTCCTACCATTCTGTTTGTAAATAAGATGGATGCGCCGGGGACGGATAGCGACCAATTGATACAACAAATTCAACAGACATTATCGCCTGGTTGTGTGGCGTTTAACACGCCGGGAGCCGGGGACACGTTGGAAGATCGGCCAGTCATACCGACTGCGGCAGTTGAAGATATTGCGATGCAAAATGACGAAGTGTTAACGGATTACTTAGAAACAGGGACGTTAAGTGATGCCACGATTCGGCAGATGATTCAACGGCGGGAAGTTTTTCCGTGTTATTTTGGCGCGGCACTTAAGCTGGACGGGGTTGATGCGCTAATGGCTGGTCTTGATTATTGGACGACGCCACAATTAACGCGTCCTGAATTTGGCGCGCGGGTGTTCAAGATTACGCATGATGATCAAGGTGAACGGCTTACTTGGATTCGGATGACCGGTGGCACCTTACGACCTAAAGATATCGTGTATGATGACCAAAAAGTCAATCAGTTACGGGTTTACAACGGGACTAAGTATGCGACCACGTCCGCGCTGACGGCAGGATCCGTTGGTGCCATTACCGGTCTAACGGGAACGCGGCCGGGGCAAGGATTGGGACAGGCAGCAACTAGTCTACAACCCGTCATGCAGCCCGTACTGACTTACGCACTTGATCCTCAGCGTGAGGAGTTACACACCTGCTTAGCAGTCTTGCGTCAACTTGAAGATGAGGATCCACAATTACACGTGACTTGGTCAGAACCACTTCAGGAATTGCGAGTACAGGTCATGGGAACGATTCAACTGGAAGTTTTGCAACAAATCTTGCAGGATCGTTTTCAACTGACTGTAAAGTTTGGAACGGGGAGTATCTTGTATCAAGAGACGATTACCCAAGCTGTTGAAGGTGTTGGGCATTTTGAACCGTTACGACACTACGCGGAAGTACATTTGTTGCTGACGCCCGCACCGCGGGGAAGTGGGCTTCAATTTACGACCGATTGTTCATTGGAAGTGCTTGGCCGAAATTGGCAACACCAAGTCGTGTCAAACCTACAAGCCAAAACACAAGCGGGTGTCCTGATTGGCGCACCACTAACGGATGTTAAGGTAACACTGGTTAGTGGTCGGGCTAGCAATGTTCATTCGGTTGGTGGTGACTTTCGTGAAGCGACGTGGCGCGCGTTGCGTCAAGGCTTGATGATGTTAAAACAACGTGGTGATTGTCAGTTGTTGGAGCCGTGGTATCGGTTCCGTCTAGAAGTTGGTCAGGAACAAGTTGGCCGGGCGATGACTGATATTCAGCGGATGAATGGTCAGTTTGACGCACCAGTCGCTAATACAAGCGTAGCCACGGACGGGACTGACTTGACGACAATTACGGGAACGGCGCCAGTAGCAGCGATGCAGGACTATTCACAGACGGTTCGAGCTTACACGCATGGGCAGGGGCAATTGGAATGTATCGTGGATGGCTATCGGCCGTGTCATAACGAGATGGCTGTTGTCGATAAGGCCAAATATGTCCCCACAGCAGATTTAGAAAATACACCGGACTCGGTCTTTTGCGCACATGGTGCGGGTTATCCGGTAGCTTGGAATCAAGTGCCAGAGATGGCGCACGTCCCGTACGTTTATTCGAATACGGAATTGGCACATTTTAAGGCGCCATCAAAATAGAAATTGAGGAAAGTCAGATGATGGATGTGACGTTTAATTCGACGTTCGCGGTAACCTTGCAACATGAGTTGCACCAGCCAGTATTGAGTTTGCCATTGTCGTTACAAATCGGTGATTTAACTCGATTGACAACTGATGATCCAGCACAGCTTGCTATCATGTCACACAGTACCGATGCCACGGTTGTCAAGCAAGCGTTGGTAATATTAAAGTCTCAAGTTGAGCAGGGGGGCGTGCTACGAGTATGGTGGTCTACCATGCCCGATGATTCGACTGGTTGTGTCAGCAGTTAGCAGACACAGACGCGCAATTGAGACAAGTGATGGTACCGCTAAGTCAAGTGATAACTCGGCCAGGTCTAGCTTTACAGACTTTGTCGGATTTATCGGAAGTATTGCCAGCGGATATTGCGCATTACTTACAGTTGGCACAAGACGTTTCTGAGGACGAACAGCGTGCTCATAGTTATGAATGGCAAGCGCTCGTGGTAGAAAATGAGCCGTTACGGGTCAATCTTAACGGGCACTTAGTCAGTGCCCCAGAGGACTTTTATGACAGCTTGTTAGAACGCCAAATACAACCGGGACGCCCAATTGTGCAAATTATTGGTGAGATGCTGATGCGCTACTCACTGGGCTTGCCAGACTGGTGGTATCGTGCCCGGCTCCAACATATCTTGTCAACGAGAGGATGATTAATGTGAAGAAAATTGCGCCCCTGTTCGTTGGCTTAGGGGCCATTAGTTTTGGAATTCCGGCGTCACTATTTAAAATTGCGCGTCGGCAGGGGGTTGTCAATGGCCCATTGCTATTCTGGTCCTTTCTGAGTGCGGTTGTGATTTTAGGTGTGATTCAAATTTTACGCCGTGCACGTTTGCGTAATCAGCAAACGAATTGGAAGCAAATCGGACTGGTAATTTCGGCTGGAACGGCTTCGGGATTTACTAACACCTTTTACATACAGGCGTTAAAGCTTATCCCAGTTGCTGTGGCCGCGGTAATGTTGATGCAGGCGGTCTGGTTATCAACATTACTAGGAGCAGTGATTCATCATCGGCGTCCCTCCCGACTGCAAGTGGTTAGCATTATTTTGGTATTGATAGGCACGATTTTAGCTGCTGGTCTGTTTCCAATTACGCAGGCGCTCTCGCCGTGGGGCTTGATATTAAGTTTTTTAGCGGCATGCTCGTATGCTTGCACGATGCAGTTTACGGCTAGCTTAGGCAATAACTTAGACCCGTTATCGAAAACATGGTTACTGTGTTTGGGCGCTTTCATACTCATTGCTATCGTGTGGTCACCGCAATTAGTTACGGCACCCACCACGCCAGCAACAGTCGGCTGGGGAGTACTGATTGCACTATTCTCAATGGTTTTCCCACTGGTTATGTATTCATTGTTTATGCCGTACTTAGAGCTTGGCATTGGCCCAATCCTTTCTTCTTTAGAATTACCAGCCTCGATTGTTGTTGCATTTGTACTGCTTGATGAAACTATTGATTGGGTGCAAATGGTTGGCGTGGTCATTATTATTACGGCCGTAATTCTGCCAAACGTGTTAAATATGCGACGAGTTCGGCCATAGTTCAGGTCAATACCAAACTCAAAATGAACATGTTGTACTGGATTCATTTTTGTACTGTGTTTTTTGTTTCACGTGAAACATTCATCTAATTGATGCTCTTTATGAATAGTTGGTGGATACCTTATTTATATAAATGATTAAATGTGCCTCACTTAGGGACAACTTGAATTGAAAGGTGGTCAGGCTGATGGCACTAACCTATCGGATCGTCCGCGCTGAAGCAGACAGTGATTTTGGAAAAATTCGACAGTTATATTATGAGACCTGGCAATCAGCATATCGTGATTTGATGCCTGCAAGTTATTTACAGCAATTGACGCCAGCAACTTGGCGGCCGGAACGGCGGTGGCAAAATATGTTGCTGGCAATGACGGCTGATGGTGAAGTTGTGGGTGTTTGCACATTTGGTCCGGCCAGACATGCGAACTATGAGGGGTGGGGCGAACTGTATTCGCTATATGTTCACCCGAACTATCATCATCATGGCATTGGTCAGCAATTAATAATCCAGGCCCACCGTCGCTTAAAGGCGGTCTATCCACAGAATTATCTACTTGTTCTGGCAAATAATGCTGTGGCCCAGCGTTTTTATCAACGTAATGGATTTCACGACACTGGTCAGATTTATGTCGATCATGCGCCGTTTGGTGTTTTGCATGAGCGGATTTTTGAAGATTAACGCAAAAAAACGAGCCTTGTGCTCGTTTTTTTATAGTTTAGCAATCAATTGGCGTGCGACCGCGCGTGCTGAGAACGGATTTTGACC
The DNA here is from genome assembly GCF_055413545.1 of Lactiplantibacillus sp. 3062. Classification (NCBI taxonomy): domain Bacteria; kingdom Bacillati; phylum Bacillota; class Bacilli; order Lactobacillales; family Lactobacillaceae; genus Lactiplantibacillus; species Lactiplantibacillus sp. 3062. Next base: position 410,750 of record NZ_JBVAYE010000001.1, on the reverse strand, counting down.
AGTGATCAATTGGCCGTCAGTAATTGCATATTCGCGATAAAATCGATGCTGACTAAAGATAGCACCGTGAGCAGTAGCTCGTTCACGGTTAAGGAACGGGACGATCCGTTTTTTGCCGGCAATCAGCTCTTCAGTTGCGGTAAAGCCCGTAATGGTTTTGCCAGCAATCAAGTATTGGCCCGTTTGGTCTTTGATGTTTAGGAGGCCAGCAATTCCGTGACAAACGGAGGTCACATATCCACCATGTTGATAAATGGCCAGTGCGATGGCTTGTAACTCAGGGTTGTCCGGAAAGTCCCACATCACACCGTGGCCCCCGGTATAGTAAATAGCAGTGTAATCATCGGGATCGACCTGACTAGGCTTGAGCGTGTTCTTAAGGGCCCGATTAATGAAGTCAGAATCTTCATACACGGCCATTGTGGCGGCATCGGTATATTTCATACTACGCGGGTCAAGGGGCACGAAGCCACCATTAGGACTAACATAGTCAACGGCAATTTGGGCTTGCTGCATTTCATCGACGAACTCAGCGGCTTCACCTAACCAAAGACCAGTCGGCTCATTAGTTCCTTGGTAACGAGTGATATTGGTTTCGACAATTAAAACTTTTTTCATTGATCATGACTCCTTAAAAAGATTGATTTGAAGTTAGCTAATTAGGTTGAATACTGATAATGATTTTACCGGTAGCATGACCGGAATGCGAGTATTCTAACGCGTCGTTGATGTCGGTGAGGGGGATAATCCGATCAATAACTGGCTTAATAACGTCCTGTTCAATTAGTTGTCGCAGGCGTACAAGTTGCTGGCCACTAGGTTGCATGAACAGAAACGAATAGGTAGCTTGGGCTTGTTGTTCCAGTTGACTCAGTTTCCGCGTTGCTAGACCCAATAACCATTGTTTCCATATTGGCAGTCCGTAATCCTTACCAAAACGCGCGTTTGGCAGTCCGGCAATGCTGACAATCTGACCGCCTGGTTTGATAATCTGAAAAGCGGCCTCGAGGGATTGCCCGCCACGAGTATCTAATACGGCATCGTAATGGGATAATACATCAGTAAAGTCTTGCTGATGATAGTCAATGATTTTATCAGCACCTAGTGATTGAACGAGGTCAAAATGTTTCGCACTGGTAGTGGTTGCGACGTAAGCGCCGAGATATTTGGCCAGTTGAATGGCAATAATCCCAATACCACCCGAACCGCCGGGAATGAAAACCTTCTGTCCCGGCTGGATGTTCATTATATCGTGTAGTGCTTGGTAACTGGTTAAACCTACTAATGGAATTGCAGCGGCTTCTTCAAAATTGAGATTGGCTGGTTTCAGTGCGATGGCTTGATGATCAATGGCGATAAATTCAGCAAAGGTTCCTATTCGATCTTTGGGTGCGCGACCGTAAACAGCATCACCAACTTTAAAGCCCGGTACTTGGTCGCCAACGGCAGTAATTACACCGGCAAAGTCACTGCCCATAATTAGTGGCATGGTGTATTGTAGTAACAATCTTAGATCGCCATCTTTGGTTTTCAAATCGATTGGGTTGACACTGGCGGCAACGATTTTGACGAGAACATCGGTGGGAGCTATTGTCGGAACAGGGACTTCTGTCACCATGGGGGTTATTTGCTTGTATTTAGTAATAATGGCAGCTTTCATAGTGGACTCCTAACATATTGGTTTAAATGTTTAACATCTTGAACAAACAATGCTGTTGATTCTAGTCGCTTACTTACAAAAAGTCAACGATTAATTCTTGACTTTCAATTTTAGCAAGCGTTAAATGGTTTAAGAATACGAACCGTAATTGGAAAGGTGTGATTTTTTGGCAGAACGAACGATGGCAATATTTAAGAAGGGTGTTCCGATTTTTACAATTCTTCAAGACGAAAATCGGCAACGAATTTTGGTGATGCTGTGCCGGACTGATCAGATGACGGTTAACCAAATTACAGCGCAAATCGCCTTATCACGGCCGGCCGTATCGCACCATTTGAAGTTGATGCTGGATGCCGGCATTTTAGCGGTTAGCAAAACAGGTACTGAACGTTATTACCGCGCTAACATGACGGCGACTCTAAAACTATTGAAGGCACTCACTGCGTCATTAGAAGCCGATTTAGCCCATACTCAGTCTGTAGACGAACAAAAAAATGAATCAGAGTGAAAAAAGCTGGTACTTTTGGAATGACGCCTCTCATTCCAAAAGTACCAGCTTTTAGTTCACTTATGCATTTCAGCGCACTGAATCACCAGTACTTGAAATGGATGGCGCCATTTAATGATTATCAGTGAGCTAACGACATGATATCGTTATTATTAATTTGAGGATGGCACTTGAATATCTTTGAAGGTGTGCCGATAAAGTAACCAGCCAAGTAAGCACGTTAAGACATCAGCGACCGCTTGAGCCCAAATAATACCAGTTAGTCCAAAGAACTGTGCCAGAATAACGATGGCGATACCTAGTAAGATTGCTTGCCGCGAAAGAGCCATGGCTAGGGCACTCAAACCCGCACCGACTGATTGAAAGACGGTCGTGAACACGAGGATGAAACCCACTAATGGTGTCGTAATCAACATCGCTCGCAACATCTGTGTACCCATAGTGACAATGGCTGGTTGATTCATAAATAGTTTAATAAGTTGAGGCGCAAAAATCATTAGAATAATCGCACAAATGGTTGCGTAGCCACCCTCGACTTTTAAATCGAAGCGCAACGTTGCCCGTAGTCTTTGCCAATTTTTAGCACCGTACGTGTAACCAACTAAAGGCTGGGCCCCAAAAGCAAAGCCGACCATGACCATCATAACGACCATGTAAACTTTTTGAACGATTCCCATGGCCGCCACGGCTTGGGCGCCGTATGCGGCTAAGTAGCTGTTTAAGATCATCATGCCAAAACTCTGGGTTAGGTTAGTCAGTGAGGCTGGGATTCCAACTGCGACAACGGCTTTAAGGGTCGGTCGCGAGATATGGGCTAACTTTGGTGCTAAGGAAAGCGTTTTGGCTCGGCGCATAAAAAAGACTAACAGACTGGTGTTGACCGCGTACCCCAAAACGTTGGCAAAAGCAACGCCCGAAGCACCCCAGTGAAAGCCAAATAAGAATAAGGGATCGAGAATAATGGTCAGAACCGTCCCACTGATGGTCGCAATCATGGAAAGTTGTGCCAGGCCCTCCGTTCGGATAATGTTACCGGGAACCAGTGAAACGATGATAAAGGTTGATCCTAATACCAATATACGATAGAAGTCCGCAATGTAGGGACGGGTAGCTGCAGTAGCACCTAGCAAGCCTAAAATTGGTTGTTCGAATAGTAATAATAAGGCTGTCAGTACTAAGCTAAGCGCGATCGCAATGTAAAAACAAAAGCTACTGATACGTGCACTTTGGTGATAATCATGACGGCCAAGGACTCTTGAAATAACGGCACTCCCACCGAGGCCAAAAATATCACCAACTGCTAACATAAACGAAAATAGCGGACTGCCGAGGGCAATACCAGCAACTAAATCAGCATTACCAGTTTGAGCAACAAAAAATGTATCTGCTAAGTTATAAATCATGCTGGCAACCATGCCAAGAACCACAGGAAAGGCTAAATGGAAATACGCTTTGGGAATCGGGGCCTTCTCAAATAAATCATTCATAAAAATAAGTCACTCCTTCTCTGAACGGTCGGTCGAAGCGTGACTAGACGAACAGAAAGATAATATAAGTTAATGATACGCTTGACTGTCAAGCTGCTCAATGCACCAAACTGATAAGGACGGTCAGCTAAAGGAACGACAAAAAAAGCATTGCCCAGTGTTTCAGCGGCAATGCTAAAAATTAACGTGAATTTTTAAGAGATTAACGTAAGTCGATTTGGTGAAGGTTAGCCGGCATCTGACCAACATGATGGCCGACCGTTCCTGCGTGCATCGCTTGTGCGCCATTGATAAAGTGCACACCAGTGGCTGCAATTAATCCCATTCCTAATACTGTAATAATACTTAATACCATCATTATTCACCCGTTTCTGATTATTTCTGCACTTCTATTGTAGCGCTTACATCACCATTGTCATTTGAGTTGTATTAGAATGGAATTAAGTTTTTCACTTTTTCAGGTGGACATTAGTATTGGGATGGAATAAGTACGCATTGTGCGAGTTAATTTGTCATCGATTATGATTAAAACGTGCCATTTTTTAAATTCAAAAGCAGCCAGCTTAGGTTCGCTGGGAACAGTTCGAGTTAGCGTAAACTTGCTTAGAGTGCGCGTCCTACACCGACCTCCAGGCATTTCTGCCAATTGCCGGAACGTGGTGGGCACAGATTTGAGCCGAAAACCCACGTCTCAAATACTGGCCTTTCACTAACCAAGCACAGGACGCTTGCTAAGTGAAATTTCACCACTGGGCATTGTCAGAAACGCCTTCCAGTCGGGACAGTATTCGAATGGCAGACAGTAAGGGACCTAACTTTTGTTGGACTCATCATTGTTCTTCATAAACAGCAATTTTGTCGAGCAGCTGTCAGGTAGAAAATGACATTGTGATAGCTCACTATTTCGGAATCGCCATAGTAATAATCGAACGTCTCAACAAAGTGGTTAATGTAACCCTAACGTTTCTTTTAAGGTTCCATCATCAAAATAGTCAGCGACCAATTGTACCAAGTTAAGTGGCTGTTCATCAGCCATTCGAGCGGCTTACCGACTGGAGGAGCTGGGTGACAATGCTCAGTAGCCAAATTATTCTTAGTCGGAAGTGGGTTGCTTCCGGCTTAGAATAAGACTCGTATTTGAGACTGGGCGGGTTGTGCACGGGCTCTAATCGACGTCGGCTTACGTTCCAGCAATTGTCACCCAGCCCCGGAGGTCGGAATCGGACGCGCATTGCTGACGAACAGGAATCCATCTGTTTGGCACGTTTTAATCAAGGCTAATGCTAAATAGCGGCTAGCATAACGCATAACGCATAACGCGTAACAAGTAAAAAATTAGTAACGAAAGTGAGTGATATTTTGGACGTGCAAGAAGGATACATGCCATTTAATGGTTATCAGACGTATTATCGAATCGTAGGGGATCGGCAATCAAATAAGACACCGTTAGTTTTGCTACATGGTGGTCCAGGATCAACGCATAATTACTTTGAAGGATTTGATGACCTGGCCGTTCAAACGGGACGACCAATCGTCATGTATGATCAATTAGGCTGTGGGCGTTCATCGATACCTGATGACGATCAATTATGGCAAGCCGCAACGTGGGTGGCAGAGTTACAGGCGTTACGTACGTATTTAGACTTACCCGAGATTCACTTACTAGGGCAGTCCTGGGGTGGTATGCTAGCTATTATTTATGGTTGTGACTATCGACCACAGGGGATTAAAAGTTTGATTTTAGCCAGTACCTTGTCTTCAGCCCGACTGTGGGCTCAGGAACAGCATCGGATGATTCGGTTAATGTCCCCAGCGGATCAGTCGGCTATTGCGACAGCAGAACGGTTACAGGATTTCACAGGTGCTGCCTACCTGACTGCTAATCAACATTTTATGACGCAACATGCGTCGGGCCCGATTACTGCTGATGATCCTGAATTCCTACGGCGATCAAAACGGGTGGGGACCACGGCTTATAATGTAGCGTGGGGTCCCAATGAATATAATCCGACTGGTACGTTGGCGGATTATGAGTATACCGACCGATTACAGTATTTGCAGATGCCAACTTTAGTCACCAGTGGAACGGATGATTTGTGTACGCCATTAGTCGCTAAGACCATGGTCGGCCAGTTACCTCATGCGACTTGGACGTTATTTCCCCGTAGCCGTCACATGGCGTTTATCGATGAAAACACGACCTATATGACGCGATTGCGTCACTGGCTAGCAGCCCATGATTAGAGAAATGAGCGTAATCATTTCCCGGGAAATAATTTGCTGAATAGCTAGATTGAGAAGTTTATCGGCGTGATCTGATTTTGTTTGGCTGTCACTATAATGATTATTAAAAGGTTTAAAGTAGACCAAAGCGCCTGTGGAAGTTAGCCTTCTGCGGGCGCTTTGGTGATTGCTGTGATGATGTTTAATGTTGATAGATAAAGACGAATCGATTGGCCGTCGAGCGCTTCTCGTCAAATTGATAATCGGGATGGTCAAATGTGCGAATGGCCGTCACATCATCGATTTGATGTTCAGCCAAAAAACGGACCATGGCCCCACGTGCCATCTTAGCTAATGTGGCTTTAGTCTTGAGTTTGCCGTCGATAAGGCTTGCAAAGACAATATCAATCATTGATTGATGCGGAGCCAGATAAGGTGCAATGGTCTTAGCATATTCTTGAGAAGCAAGATTGATAATTGGTTCTGGCCGCGGAGTCAGTGCCTGATAGAGGCGGTCGCCCCAAAACGCATAGAGGTTCTTGGCTTGACCAACAGCCAACCGTGCTTGCATTTCTAACCGATAAGGAACGATACCATCAAACGGTCGGAGAATGCCATAAAAGCCTGACAAGATTCGTAAGTTTGCCTGAATATAGTCAAGGGCTGGTTGGGTAAAGACGTCCGGGGCCATGTAACGGTACTGAATACCGCTGTAACTGAGAATAGCGGGAGTCAGATTGCGGGTCAGGTCAATTTTTTGAAGCCAATCATAATTAGGTTGGGCTAGTTTGTCACTGCAATGCCATAAGGTCTTGGCCTCAGGATAGGTGAGGTGTTGCAGTTGAGCCAGTAATTGTTGCGTCTGATCAAGATAGATTGGTTCAGTTAGGGCTGGAAAGGCATCTTGGTCGATAATCATTTTTTTCGCAGGTGCAATGATGATTTTCATAAGGTCACTACTTTCGAAGCGTTCAGTTTATAAATAATGTTGATAGCATTTAAAGCAAAAACTAAGCTATAGAAATATGATAGCACATTAGACAAACGTACGTTCCTAAAACTATCAATTGCGGTATAATGAAATTATGATACTAATTGAGTAAAAGGAGTTTGTCGGTATGGATATTTCACTATTAAAACAAGTGGTTCAATCAACTAATAAGATTGCCCTCAGCACGGCCGTCAATAATGAAGCAGATGTTAAAATTGTTAACTTTGTCTGGTACGAAGCACAACCAGATACGCTATACTTCTCATCAGTTAAGACAAGTCCCGCTTTGAAGGTTTATGACCAGAATCCGGATATTGCATTCATTACGATTCCTAATGATGGAACAGCGGGCAATCCATATCTACGAGCCCAACACGTTAAGTTACAACGGTCAACTAAGACGATGACTGACTTGCTACCCCAATATTTAGAAACAGTTCCGAATTATCAACAAGTCTGGGATGCTATTGGATCGACACTCGTTGTTTTTGAATTAAAACTAACTGATCTTTTTGTTGACGCGGGTGTTGGTGGCGAGAAGCAAACACTGACTTTTAATTAACACTGGATTCCTATACTAAAAGCGTTTCAAGGCCGGCTTAGGTTAAGCTACGGTCTTGAAACGCTTTTTGGTCGGGTAATTTTAGGAGCAACATATGAGGCGTTATTTCACATATGCGGTCCGATAATTGGCGGCACCGCTGAAATTATTATAGATGACGCCCTTTAAGTGCGACTTAACGAGCAGATGGGAACGGCCTTCGTAGAGTGGGGTCACGGCCTGATCAGTTAGCGCCGTTTTAGCGGCTTGAACTAAGTCTTGATAGCGCTTGGTCGCGTTCAAAGCATCTGGACCATCAGCGGCTTGCATTGCCTGGTCGTAAGCCTTGCTTTGATAGTGGCCCATGTTGGAGTTGCTGTCGCCAGTCAAAATTGTTAATGATTGTGAAGGGTCGGCAAAATCCATACTCCAGCTAGTTAAATTAAGCTGGAAGGCTCCCTTGGAAACTTTACCTAGCATTGCGGTAAATGGCATTGCCTTGATTGTTACCTTTAGTCCGGGGAGGTGACTGGTTAATTGTCCCTGGATGAATTCAGCGACCTGATGTGAGTTGTCATCATCACCACAAGTAATCGTTAACGTTAGCGATTTTTTGCCCAATTGTCGTTGTGCTTTATGATAGGCGGCTCGAGCCTGGTTGAGATTATAATTAACAGTACCATCAACGGTCGCATCATTGACAAAATCGGTACCAGTTTTAGGATTCTTAGCCATATTGCGCACACCAAAGCTTTTGGCTGGAAGCGAACCATTTTCTAGAACTTTGTTGGTCAGTTGCGACCGGTTGATTGCTAAGGATAAAGCGGTGCGGAGTTCACGGTTGGCTGCTACATGGTTATGGTGATTGTATTGAATAAAGCTGATTTGACCACCCGCAAGTGTTTTGAGTTCTTGATTATTTTTATTCTGGACACTCTGCTCGCCATTAAGTGTCACACTATCTAACTTATTAGATTGATATAAATTATAGGCAGTCGTATTGGACTTAATAACCTGATAATTGATTTGGTGCAGTTTCACCAGTTTGTGATCGTAATAAGCTGGATTTTTCTTTAAGGTCCACGTATTATTAGTCCCGGTCCAGCCAGTAAGCGTAAATGGCCCGTTGTAGACGGTCGTCGCGGCCGAAGTCCCGTACTTCTTCCCGTATTTGTTAACAGCAGGTTGATTGACCGGATAAAAGGTCGAAACAGCTAAAATCTTTTTAAAGTAGGCGACAGGTTTGCTTAACGTGATTGTTAATTGATAGTCACCATTAGCTTTGACACCAAGGGTTGATGGCTTTTTCTTGCCGGCTGCAATGGCGTCAGCATTTTTAATGTTCGTGAAGACATAGGTGAATTCAGATTTACTTTTTGGATCAAGAGTTCGTCTCCATGAATAGACAAAATCGTGAGCGGTCACCCTGTTACCGTTACTCCAGCGCGCATCGTGGCGTAATTGAATGATATAGGTATGACCACCATTGGTAACAGTTGTCTTAGTAGCCAAAGCGTTGACGGGTTGGCTCTGACTGTTCAGCCGATAGAGCCCCTCGTCAACTTGGGTGACTTGGCTATTAGAAACGCTGTCCGTCATTTTAGCGGGATCTAAGCTCATAATTTCTGAGCCAGCTGATAGGTTGATAACTTGTGATTGTTTAGTCGTAGCTGGGTGTGAGTGGGCGTTGACGGTAAAGCCGATGCCGCCAATAATGGCCACGCTGCCGATTGTTAAAATTAATTTGTGTGTTCCGGATAAACTCATAATTAAATCCTCCAAAAGTATAATTGTATTTGGTTAGTTTGATCCATGAGTTTTGCCATCGTTTCGTGACCATTTATTTCACCCCGTTTTTATCGTCAAAAAAACCGTCCTTATCCAGCCAATGCTGTGTTAAGGACGATTTGATAACCGCGGTGCCACCTTAATTGAGTGTTCGCCAATTTAGTGATTAAATCACGCGTACACTCCTACTCCATAGGAAACTAACATTTCCCTGACAACTGACGTATGTCGCACGTCTTTCCGTACTCTCAACTGACGTTAATTTCGGCAAAGCCCTCGGTGGTCCATTTAATTACCTGCGTTCGGCCATACTCTCAGCAACGATGACTCTCTGTGCGGGCACGATAATCTTGATCTCCACCTCATTGGTTTATAAGGACGATATTTTGTTGAAGTGAGTATACCGCTTTTGAAAATCAGTTGTCAAGAGCTGGAAAAATATTGTTCAACTATAAATTTAGTCAAACAGAAAACGATGTTCGTAAATAAACCGAGGATTAATATAGTGTCGAGTGGCATTGATTGCGTGGTTTTTAATAACGGCTGCAAGCATTAATTACTTTCATTATGCGCGAATAAAAATTATAATGACATCAATAATGTAAACGGGTTCAATATTGCGGTGACAAGATTAAGGAGGGCTAAACATGAGCTTTAGAGTTGTAGCCGGTTATTTCGGTGAATTTAGTGATGAAGCGAAGCGGGCCAATCAAGACTTAGGTGTAATCGGCATGTCGTTTCAGTATCAATGTAATCTCGTTTATCCAGAAGGGGCGGGGCCAAACTTTGGTTTTCGAACCGACGCGCAAGCGATTGATGTGTTCGATGCGTTAAAAGTTGGTTACGATGGTTTCAAAGTGCAAGCTGGCCTGATTAAGGCGATGGGACTAGTTGATTATCAATTGGTTGGTGGTCGTTACGAACTAGTCGGCCATGATTTCCGGGAATTACCTTTAGCTGAGATCAATGCGAACTTGGAAGCGATGCCCGGACTTTTGGCTCAGGGACCGATGCCGGTTCGATATGTGACTTATCGTCGGACGGATGACCCTATCGACGCGGTTGGCTTTAGTGGCAACTGGGCACTAGGAGATAGCGGTGGCTTTCGACAGTTAAGTGAGACGTTGGCAGAACCAATGCAAGCACCAGTGGCGGCGCTAATTAAGGCAATTGATCAACTTGGTTTAACGTTACAACAAATTAATCTACCCACACCGCAAAGTTCAACGGCTTTGCCGACACATTTGAGTGATGATGTTCATCAAGCGAACGTTGACGTGTGGGTGGTGTTAACACAACCACAAGGTGACGAGCAGCAAGTTTTGCAGACCATTCATAACGCTCAAGAGTGTAATGAAAAATTGTGCGAAGCGCTGACTCGTGTTTATTTGAAGTAGGATGTTTCACGTGAAACAACTGGCACTTGGCAGTCCGTTATTTTCTTTAGTGCGTTGTATGATATGATACGCACGAACCGTAACACATCTTCACGGGAGAAAATATGTTATTAGAAACTTATCAGCATCGCTCATTTATCAAACAAACTGGCAATATTTCTATCGAACGTGATTGGGAAAAACTTTTCGACGAAGCGTGGTTGATTAAGCATCTTCGTGGCTATCGCTAAGCTCAAGACTTAGAGGGGGAGTGGTTTGATGATGACATCGACACCACGGTTATTACAAGCCATTCAACAAACGACCACCGCAATTTTAAAAACAAACCTTGTTGGTATTTACCTGCATGGATCCTATGTTTTAGGCTCATATAACGAACAGGTGAGCGATTTAGACTATCTGATCGTTGCTCGGCGTCCGTTAACATTAGCTGAAAAACGGCAGTTAATGACAGCTACCATAACGCAATTGTGGCCATTAGCGCCACACAAGGGATTGGAGTTTCACGTGCTGTTACTGAGTGCAACTCAGCATTTTGCGCATCCTTGCCCATTCGATTTTCATTTTTCAAAATACCATTATGAGCATTATCAACAGGCACCGCTGGCCTACCTAAAGACGATGCACGGTACTGATCCTGATCTTACTGCCCACTTAACAATTCTCCAAGCAGCGGGACAAGTCTTGCTTGGACCAGCCATTACAACGGTCTTTGGCCCCATTCCTGCGGTGGCCTACTGGGACAGTATCAAGTCTGATATCGCGAATGCTGAAACGGCGATCGTTCAGTTACCAATGTATACGGTATTAAACCTTTGTCGAGTTCGCGCTTACCAGCAAGATCAGTTAATTATTTCTAAGCAGGCCGGGGGTGAATGGGGGTTACAACAGCTGCCAACACAGTGGTATCCGTTGATCAGGCAGGCGTTAGCAGCCTATGCTGGTCAACAGGACGAACAGGTTATACGATGGTCACGTCCAAACTTAGTGGCGTTTGCACGAATCATGTTAGCCGAGTTGGGCTTAAAATCAGAATAGTTTGTGAGTTTAACAAAAAATGCTTACTGGCGATCATCCACCAGTAAGCATTTTTGTCACCACCAACTTAAAGTCGGCTGTTATAAATCAAGAAACTAATGTAGCAGTTATCGCCATCAGGTAAATCATAGCCAGTGTTTTCGTTGCTACCGTCATTTTCGTGTAAAACAACGAATTCACCAGAACCATAATCTTGGTCGTTTAAATACTTCACTAAACGTTCATCACATTCAGCTAAAGTCTTACCGGTCACAACGCGCCGGTTCCAACCACGATGGATCTCAGTATTTGGATTAAGCATCTCTTCTCAACTCCTCTTAATTATAAAGTCATCAATTGCGCTTGCCGAGCGGGTTGCTGATCAAGATCAGCGCGCGTTAGGTCAGCGTCGACTTGGTGGGTACTGTTAAAAATAATGAAACGTTCACCAACGGCTTGGACTTGCTGGTAGTTATGGCTTGCCATGATGATAGTTTTGCCGGCAGCTTGTAGCCGTTGCAGTAGGGTTAGCATTTGCTGCTGAGCGGCAATTGTTAAGCCGTTCAGCGGTTCATCTAACAATAAAATTTCAGGGTTCAAGGCGAGAACGCTGGCTAGTGCCACGCGCTTCTTTTCACCACCTGAAAGTTGGTAAGGGACCCGGTCTGCTAAGTTAGCACAGTCCGTTAATTGTAAGCAGTCGGCGACGCGTTGCGCAACCATGGCTGCTGATAAACCGAGTTGTCGGGGACCGAAAGCGACTTCCTCAGTGACCGACGTGTTGAATAGTTGAACATCAGTATTTTGAAAGACCATGCCGATTTGCTGATGAAGTTGTTGTCGATTTTGGGCATCAGCGAGATAAGTGGTCGTAATCGGCTGATCGTGAAACTGATAAGTGCCACTAGTTGGACTAGCTAATCCACTCAATAGTCGTAAAAGGGTCGATTTACCAGATCCATTGGGCCCCATTAGACAGACAAAGTCGCCTGAGTTGACCGTTAAGCTGAGGTCCTTCAAGCCACACGTATCAGGATAATCATAGCAAATATTCACCAATTTAATCAATACCACGTTAATGCCTCCAAAAAATAAATAATATCCAGACAATAATCGCTGGGCTCAGGGCAAGATAATCGCGCCAATGGGTACGACGCCCGGTTGAGCGCGCGTAATGACCATTGAACCCGCGTGCTTCCATGGCAGCGTATAGTTCTAGCGCATAAGTGTAACTTTTAAGATATAAATTACCAAATAATGCGCCGATTAAACGGTATGGATGAGCCGTTGGGGCGACCGTCCGCAATTCTAGTGCTTCCATCGTCAGCAATAGATGTTGGCCGAGCATTCGTAAGTACGTGATGGCAATGGCCAAAGTCATAATTAATAGATCAGGGCAATGGAGTGCCTTCAAGCCAGCCAATAAATCTTGAAACGGCGTGGTTAGACGGTAATATTGAGCGTTTGCCAGCATTAGACTGGTTTTAAGGCCAAAGAATAATAACGTGGTGGGACCGGCTAACCAGTAGCTCGGTAATACGAACAGCATGGCCATCCCAACACTGATTAGCCAGCTTCCCATAAAACGGCGCAGTTGGCGTGGAGGTAACCATAATAATTGGCACCCAACTAATAGTGCTAGGCCCCATAACAGAATGAGATTATTACTTAAAGCAATTAAAATGACGAGCAACAGGAGCTGAATTAATTTGAATTGCGGTGCAACGCGCCAATGAGACGTTGCCGTGACTGGCGCTGGCTGTGCTAGTCGACTGAGTAATTGGCGTAGGTGACGCTGATTACGTTGCCAAAATTTCGCTTTAATAGCAGGTGTTGGCGTGGTGGTCGTAGTTTGCAGCCAAGCTGGAATATCAGTGTTGGGACGTGTCGGTTTCATGTTGAAGACCTCGAATCAAAAGTAAGAAAATCAAAACAGCGGTAATGGCCGATAAAATATAACCCACACTGACCGGTAAGCCCGCGATGGCGTAATCACTGAACAGGGCCTGAAAATGGAACCCGTGGACCATTCCTTGAGGCGCGTGAGTACTGATATGTTGTTGCGCTAGCCGTTGCTGTAATTCTTGGGGGCTCCATTCGCCCCAAGCCGTATTGCTAGCCAACAAGCCTAATGGTGATAACACCGCTAATCCGAGTAGCAGTGCGATCCACGGCCGCTGATTGCGCCGAGTGGGTGTCTGATAGAGGTTAGTCGGTGCGACTCGTTTTACAAATTGAAAGACAAGCAGTGTGAAGACGACTTCGACCCAGCCGGCGACTAATAAGTGAGCCGTCAACATTGCGGGTATCGTAATGTTGAGGCCGTATGGGCAGTAGAGCGGCGCACCACTTGCCGTATGAGCCAGTATGGGTTGTAACCCGAGCTCGATACCAGCAACTAGCGCCGCCATATTAATGCCTAAGTAAGCACCAATTGCGAGCCCCAACTTTTCATGGTGCCATTTTTGACCTAGGCGATAGCAGGCGTAGCCGACAAACGGCATAATGACCGCCATATTCAACGCGTTAGCGCCAAAGGCTAGGATACCGCCATCACCGAATAATAAGGCTTGTAGTAGTAACGTCACGGTCAGCGCAAGACACGCCGCCCATGGGCCAATCAAGACAGCTAACAGGGTTCCCCCGACAGCGTGAGCCGTGGTCCCACCTGGAATCGGCAAGTTGAACATCATAATTAAAAAAGCCAATGAAGCGGCGATGCCGAGCATTGGCAGGGTTTCATGATGTTTTTTGATTTGAACTTTAACTTTTAAAACGGCGACGGTCCAGACGGGAGCCATCGCGGTGACCAACGTTCCGCAAGTTGCGGGACTTAAATAATTATCCGGAATATGCACGGATGAGCACCTCACTAATTTGCAATTTGATCTAAGAGGTAACTAACATCTTGAATAATAAATTTGTGATTTTTGACCGTAATGACGCCGTCTGTTCGTAATTCCTTGAGCATCCGGTTGACACTGCTCCGGGAGCTGATACCACAGAAACCGGCAATGTCGTCATTGGTGACCACAAAGTCAATCAGAATCCCTTCGTTAACTTTTCGTCCGAACAAATCAACAAGACTATAGATAAAGGCACAAATGGCCCCTTTTTTACCGTTCATGACCATCCGTTGCAGTCGAAGAATGTTTTCGGACAACTTTTTACGGTAATAATTTTTAACGTAGTTTTGCAGTTCAGGCGTGCTGTTGACGTACTTCCAAAAAGCGACCCGGTTGACCTGATAAAAAGTGGCGTATTCGGACTCAATACGGACGTTAAACGGTTGATCCGTAGAACGAGAAACTTCATCACGCAGCAGGGAGATCACGTCGGGCTTGGCAATATAAGATAAATTATATTCGCGACCGTCTTGTAAAATAATGCTGTTTTTGATGATGCCGTCCTTTAAGACGTACGTATAGTGTTCGGCTAAACCATGATAGGTCAGGTAAGTATGCCGCTTTTTTTTGATTGTCGGCACGTGATGGGCTTCCAAATAACTTAGTAAATATTCAATATCAGTTAATACCATCTTAGTTTTTCAGTTCTTTCGTGAATAATTTTTAAGGTTGAGGTCAGTAAAAATAGCGATTCTCAACAGTAATCACGACGATAACGCTACTTAAGCATAGCGGTTTTCATGATTGTGACAATCGCATTTAAAGTATACATTTGTTAACTATTTTTGAAAACTTAAAATGTAACGGACAAGTTATCCGTCTTCTAGTATAACAAAACGTGCATGTAAAAATTAGTTTTTAGAGAAAGAGGATGGCTAAAAGTCATGGTTGCAATTGATTTACCATATGACAAGCGCACAATTACGGCTCAGATTGATGATGAAAATTACGCCGGTAAGTTAGTGTCGCAAGCTGCAACATATCATAACAAATTATCAGAACAGGAAACGGTCGAGAAGTCGCTGGATAATCCAATCGGCTCCGATAAGCTGGAGGAACTTGCTCGTGGGAAGCACAATATTGTGATTATTAGTTCCGATCACACGCGCCCAGTTCCTTCACATATTATCACCCCGATCCTATTGCGGCGGTTACGGTCAGTGGCGCCCGATGCACGGATTCGGATCCTCGTAGCTACTGGTTTCCATCGGCCATCAACCCACGAAGAATTGGTGAATAAGTATGGTGAAGACATCGTCAATAACGAAGAAATCGTGATGCATGTCTCAACCGATGACAGTAGTATGGTCAAGATTGGCCAATTACCATCTGGCGGCGATTGCATTATTAATAAGGTCGCTGCTGAAGCAGATTTGCTAATCTCCGAAGGCTTTATCGAATCACATTTCTTTGCTGGTTTTTCAGGTGGTCGGAAGTCCGTTTTACCTGGGATTGCTTCATACAAGACGATTATGGCGAACCATTCCGGCGAATTTATTAACTCACCGAAGGCCCGGACCGGTAATTTAATGCATAATCCGATTCATAAGGATATGGTGTACGCTGCTCGGACCGCTAAACTTGCCTTTATTATCAATGTTGTTTTAGACGAAGATAAAAAAATCATTGGGTCATTTGCCGGTGACATGGAAGCCGCCCATAAAGTGGGCTGTGACTTTGTCAAAGAACTTTCTAGTGTACCAGCCATTGATTGTGACATTGCGATTTCGACGAATGGTGGTTATCCGCTTGATCAAAATATTTATCAGGCCGTTAAAGGAATGACCGCTGCTGAAGCAACAAACAAAGAAGGCGGCACGATTATTATGGTTGCCGGTGCTCGTGATGGTCACGGTGGTGAAGGGTTTTATCACAACTTAGCTGACGTTGATGATCCTAAGGAATTCCTGGACCAAGCAATCAACACGCCACGGCTTAAAACTATTCCTGACCAATGGACGGCCCAAATCTTTGCTCGAATCTTAGTTCATCATCACGTGATTTTTGTGTCAGACCTCGTTGATCCTGATTTGATTACGAATATGCATATGGAACTGGCCAAGACGTTAGATGAAGCCATGGAAAAGGCCTATGCGCGCGAGGGTCAAGCCGCTAAAGTGACGGTTATTCCTGATGGTTTAGGCGTTATTGTGAAGTAGTATGGCAACCACAGCAGAAATATTACAACAAGTGGCGGCAGGGCAATTAAGTCCGACGGCGGCTGCCCAACAGTTAGAAGCGGGCAAAACAGCGGCATTAGGTTTTGCCAATGTCGATTTAGATCGTCAACGCCGCAATGGCTTTCCTGAGGTCATCTACGGTGCTGGTAAGACGGCAACCCAAATTGTGGGTATCGTGCAAGCCTTGTCCCAACAGACGTTGCCGATTTTAACGACCCGGTTATCCGCAGAAAAATTCGCGGCACTCCAACCAGCGTTACCAACGGCTGTCTATCATGCCACTGCGCAGTGTATGACGGTCGGGGAACAACCCGCACCGAAAACACCAGGGTACATTGCTGTGGTGACGGCGGGGACCTCCGATCAACCGGTTGCTGAAGAAGCAGCAGTAACCGCGGAAACTTTTGGCAATCGTGTTGAACGAGTCTATGACGTGGGTGTTGCGGGAATCCACCGACTGTTTGCCAAGTTGGATGTGATTCGTGGTGCCCGGGTGGTCATTGTGATTGCGGGCATGGAAGGTGCGCTGGCCAGTGTCGTTGGTGGACTAGTTGATAAGCCCGTGATTGCAGTGCCGACCAGCGTTGGTTATGGTACTAGTTTTCAAGGTATGACCGCGCTATTGACCATGCTCAATAGCTGTGCGTCGGGGATTACCGTTGTCAACATTGATAACGGCTTTGGTGCCGCCTACTCAGCTAGTATGATCAATCAAATGTAAGATTCAGTTAACTGAACAAGGAGAAGATAAATGCAAACACTTTATTTAGACGCTTTTTCGGGGATTAGCGGTGATATGTTTCTGGGCGCGTTACTCGATTTAGGACTTGATTTTGAGCAATTAAAAACCGAATTGGCTAAGTTACACGTGCACGGTTATGAATTAACGCAGCAACGGGAAGCCCAGAGTAGCATCTATGGCACGAGCTTTGATGTTCAGGTTGCGGGTGGTAAGGACCATGGTTTTGTGGAACATCACCATCATCAGCATGAAGCTGGGCATCATCATGATCATGAAGCGCGTCATTTAGCTGATATTGAGGCGTTAATTGACGGCAGTGACTTATCAGATACCGTGAAACACCACGCGAAAGCGATCTTTATGGAAATTGCGCAAGCGGAAGCAGCGGTTCATCACATGCCACTAGCTGAAGTTCATTTCCATGAAGTGGGCGCGTTGGATTCGATTGTTGATATTGTGGGCTGCTGTATTGGGTTGGAATTGATGCAGATTGATACCATCATGGCTTCACCGTTAAGTGATGGTAGTGGTTTTATTAACGTTGCCCATGGTCAGATGCCAGTTCCCGTACCAGCCGTGATGCAGATGCGAGTTGGTAGTGCCATTCCGATTCAACAACGGTTGGATGTGCATACTGAATTGATTACCCCCACTGGGATGGGCTTGGTCAAGACGCTCGTACGTGAATTCGGACCGTTACCGGAAAATGCCGTGCCAACTAGAGTTGGTTATGGGTTTGGTAAACGGGACACGGGTGGTTTCAATGCACTGCGAGCCGTATTATTCGAAAAAAAAAACTAAGTCAGCAAATCGTTAACCGGACGGCTGATGCTGTCTTAATGATTGAAGCTAATCTGGATGATCAGACGGGTGAAGGACTGGGGTACGTGATGAACCAGTTATTAACGGCGGGCGCATACGATGTGTTTTTCACGCCCATTCAGATGAAGAAAGATCGGCCGGCGACAAAGTTAACGGTTTTGGGAAACGTTAACGATAAGGACTTACTGACTAAGTTGATTTTACAAGAAACGACGACGATTGGTGTACGTTACCAGACGTGGCAACGTACTATTATGCAACGGCACTTCCTGACGGTCGCAACGCCGTACGGTGACGTTCAAGTTAAAGTGGCGACATATCAAGATATTGAGAAGAAGATGCCGGAATATGCGGATTGTGCCCAGCTGGCGCAGCAATTTCATATTCCGTTTAGAACGGTCTACCAGGCAGCCTTAGTGGCGGTAGATCAATTAGATGAGGAGGCGTAATTTTTTGGTACATCAGTTGATTGCTGAATTTATGGGCACAG
Organism: Lactiplantibacillus sp. 3062; assembly: GCF_055413545.1. Lineage (NCBI taxonomy): Bacteria > Bacillati > Bacillota > Bacilli > Lactobacillales > Lactobacillaceae > Lactiplantibacillus > Lactiplantibacillus sp. 3062. The sequence continues at coordinate 391,998 of NZ_JBVAYE010000001.1, read as the reverse complement.
CCCTAATGATTATTTTTGGGGTGGGTGTTCATTGTAGTTCCGTATTAAAGGGAACCAAGTATCGGGGTTCCGGTCATATTTTTGCCATTACAACTTGGGGTTTTGGGATTAGCGTTGCCTTATTCATTTTTGGCAATGTTTGCATTAACCCGGCAATGGTTTTGGCGCAGTGTCTATTAGGAAATATCGCATGGTCTTTATTTATTCCGTATTCCGTTGCGGAAGTGCTTGGTGGGGTCGTGGGCTCAGTGATCGTTTGGATCATGTATGCTGATCATTTTAAAGCCTCAACAGATGAGATTTCACCCATTACAATTCGGAACTTATTCTGTACGGCACCAGCCGTTCGTAACTTACCGCGGAATTTCTTTGTGGAATTATTTGATACATTTATTTTTATTTCGGGTATTTTAGCGATTTCTGAGATTAAAACGCCGGGAATCGTGCCAATTGGCGTTGGCCTACTTGTATGGGCCATTGGGATGGGACTTGGTGGTCCAACTGGGTTCGCAATGAACTTAGCTCGAGATATGGGGCCCCGGATTGCCCACGCCATCTTACCAATTGCCAATAAAGCCGATAGTGATTGGCAATACGGTATCATTGTGCCAGGAATTGCGCCCTTTGTCGGGGCAGCAATTGCCGCTTGGTTTATGCATGGCTTTTTTGGAATTAATTAAATTAAATAGAAGAAGGGTTTTATTATGGCAACATTAGCAACAAAAAAAGCAACGTTAGTAGCAGCATTAAAGGATTTACAACGGGTCACCGTGGCCTTTTCTGGTGGGATCGACAGTACCTTAGTTTTGAAGATGGCCCTCGATGTTTTAGGCCGTGACAATGTGACCGCTGTGGTTGCGAACTCTGAATTATTTACGGATGAAGAATTCGATAAAGCGATGAGTTTAGCCGAAGAACTAGGTGCTAACGTTCAAGGAACTACGCTAGACTACTTGAGCGATGACCACATCAAGAACAACACGCCTGATAGCTGGTACTATGCGAAGAAGATGTTCTACAGCCGGTTGAATGACATTGCGGCTAATAACGGTAGTGCCGCTGTCTTAGACGGTATGATCAAGAATGATGAAAATGATTATCGTCCTGGTTTGAAGGCCCGTAGTGAAGCGGGGGCCCGGAGCTTGTTACAAGAAGCTGATTTCTTCAAGACTGACGTTCGGGCCTTGGCACAAGAACTCGGTTTGACGAACTGGAATAAAGTGGCGTCATGCTCTGTATCTTCACGGTTCCCATACGGGACGACGTTGACACATGACAATATTGCTCAAGTAATGGCCGCCGAAAAATATTTGCGTAGTTTAGGTTTTCCAACGGTCCGGGTTCGTTTCCACAATGATATTGCGCGGATCGAATTACCAGAAGCACGAATTGGTGATTTCTTAGTCTTTAACGACCGCGTTAACCGTCAATTACAATCACTTGGATTCCGCTACGTTACCCTTGATTTAGGTGGCTTCCGTAGTGGTCGGATGAATGATACGTTGACCAAGGCACAATTGGCCACTTTCGCCTAGGCCTAATCAAATTAATGATAGTGGTGTCGGGATTAATCGGAGATGGGCGGCTGAACGGCGGTGATCATGGTTCATTCGCCCACCCGATGATAATCGTAACCCCAGCCGATACGCACATGTTGCGATTATCGCCTGACACCCCAAAAAGCGCAGTTCAAGGCCGCCCTTGAGCTGCGTTTTTCGTATCTTCATTTTTAGATCAACAGGCGTCAAAAGTCACGACGAGTTTACCAACGACTTGACCAGCTTGGAGTTGTTGTAAACCACTTACAAGTTGGTCACGGTGCAAGACCTGAGTAATTAGTGGGTCGACCTTGCCAGTTTGGACCAAAGCTAATAAGGCGGCGGTCATTTGCCCAAGATCGGCAACTTGCGCTGGGTTACCGCTACGGTGGGCACCACCGAGGTCCAATTTACTGATAGTTACAACTTGATTACTTGGAAAGTGGTCCGGAGTTGCTAATACACAGACAAGCTGGCCATTGTAAGCTAAGCGCGGTAAGTCCGCATCAGCATGACCAATGGTATTAATGATCAGATCAACACCGTGCTGCTGCGTTAGGTCTTGAATGCATGTGGTCACATCTTCATGATGGTAATCGATTTGGGCATCGGGATGCAGCGGTGCCACGAAGGCTTGCTTGGCCTGTGAAACGGTCGTGAAGACGGTCTTGCCAGCAGCCTTAGCGAGTTGAATAGCCATACTGCCTACACCGCCCGCACCTGCATGGATCAGCACAGTTTGCGCGGCATTTAAATTGGCTTTGCGCAGGAGGGCCTGATAAGCCGTCAATCCAGCGCAGAGACTAGCGGCGGCTGCTTCAAAGCTCACAGTCGTTGGAATCTTAGCTAGCACGGCTGCTGGTAAACTCACGTATTCGGCAAACGTCCCATTATTGGCGAGATTAGCGTGCCCACAAACTCGTTCGCCAGGCCGAAAATTAGTGACCTCAGCGCCAACCGCTTCCACGATTCCAGCTGTGTCTAGTCCTAGTGTGTGTGGATATTGCCAGGCGGCGTTACCCGCCGTAACTAATTTAAAATCTACCGGATTGAGCCCGACTGCTTGGGTCTTGATCAACACCTCAGTTGGCCCGAGGTTGGGCATGGGCCGTTCTTGCCATTGAAGCTGTTTCATAGTTTGAGCGGATGGATCTGGCACAACAAGTGCTTGCATCTTCAATCACTCTTTTCTTAAAGGCATATTTGCTTTTTATTATAACCGGTCGCGGCGGTGAATTTAAACTTTAATGCCTAATTAATTAAGTAGCAATGAGGGTGATTCGGCTAACGGAAAGATTGACGTTAGCGGTTACAATCGTTAGACTAAGGTTAGTAATTGAATATTTTTAAACACTAGGGGTGTCCAAAAATGGGCTGAGATGGTGCTGTAAGTGCCGATCCCTCTGAACCTGTAAGCTCAAACTTGCGTAGGAAAGTGTCACAGCTAATGTTAGCGGCCACTGGATCAATGCATGTTGATTGGTGGTCGTTTTTGATTGGTGTGACGGTCAATGAGGAGGAGAATTGCTATGGAATTACAATTATTGAATACTTTACGGGATCACAATCCGATTGTTTTTAACATTGCCAATTTTGTTACGGTTCAAGACGTTGCCAATGGGCTAAACGCGTTAGGGGCCTCGCCAATTATGTCAGCTGAAGTCCAAGAAGCAGAGACGATGGTCCAAATTGCCGGGGCAGTTTGCATTAATTTAGGAACCTTGACCACCACCCAGATTGATCAAATGCGAGTGGTTGGTAAGCTTGCTAATCAGTATCATAAGCCAGTCGTTCTTGATCCGGTGGCCGTCGGGGCGGTCCCTTATCGAAAAGAAGTCGCGCTAGCATTACTATCTGATTTTCAAGTCGATGTTATTCGGGGCAATGCTGGTGAAATTGCGGCATTGGCTGGCATGGATTGGCAAGCGAAAGGCATTGATGCGGGGAGCGGTCAGGGCGACCTGGTTGAAATTGCTCAAGCTTGTGCACAGCAATTTCAATGCTGTGTCATATTGTCGGGATCTACTGATGTTATTACGGATGGTCGGCGCGTTGTTAAAGTCGCTAATGGTACCCCGCTTTTCCAACGTCACGTGGGCTCGGGCGATTTACTTTCTAGTATCGTCGCGGCTTTTACAGCCGTTAGTCCAACCGATATTTACCAGGCGGCGCAAATGGCTTGCTTAGTCTTAGCGGGAGCGGGGGAACTTGTCGCCAGTCAGCTGACGGCCGATCGTCCCGCCACATTTGCCATTGATTTGATTGACCGGCTGAGCTTAGTGACAGTGTCAGAAATTCAAACAATTGCTAAAGTTGATTAAATATAATGAAGGGTCGCGAGATTTAATGAATGAATTTCCACAAGTGGCAACGATTGCTGGTACGGACAGTGGTGGCGGTGCCGGTGTCATGGCCGATTTAAAAACGATGCAGGCACGTCACGTTTTTGGTACCGCGGTAGTCGTTGCCGTGACAGCTCAAAATACATTGGGGGTCCAAGATTTTATGGCAATGCCGACGAAGCTCATTGACGAACAATTTGCTTCGTTAGCAGCTGACTTAGACATTCGCGCTTGTAAAACGGGGATGCTTGCAGATGCTGAACATGTCCATGCCGTCGTTGAGAACTTGAAACGAGTTGATTTTGGGCCGCTGACAGTTGATCCAGTCATGATTGCGAAAGGCGGGGCGGCGTTATTAGCCGCGGATGCGATTAAAACGGTTCGCGACGAACTGATCCCGTTAGCGACTGTTGTGACACCGAATTTACCGGAAGCAGAACGATTAACCGGTCAGGCAATCACTAGTAATCAAGCGATGGTTACAGCTGGACATGCGCTACAGGGGTTAGGTGCTGACAATGTCATTATTAAAGGTGGGCATGGTGATAATCCTGATTTAGCTAATGACTTCGTATTGTTGGCTGACGGGACCGCCTTTTGGCTTTCGGCTCCACGGATTGATACGGTGCGGACCCACGGCACGGGAGATACTCTATCGGCATGTATTACCGCCGAATTAGCAAAAGGACGGTCAATGGCTGCGGCCATTAAAACGGCTAAGGCGTACGTTGCTGGGACGATTCAGGATGGTATCCAGGTCGGGCATGGTCATGGCCCGTTGAATCATTGGGCAACCCCAAGTGAGCAGGTGATCGTTCATGACGCTTAAATTTGAACCCACACAATTACGTGCTTATTTTGTGTGCGGGACACAAGACGTGCCGGGACAGGATCTGAATGTGGTCGTCCAAACGGCCTTGGATGCAGGCATCACGGCATTTCAATACCGAGATAAAGGCAATAGCCAGTTGACTACGGCTGAGCGTTTTGCATTGGGGCAGCAGCTGCGGGAACGCTGTGCGCAAGCGCATGTTCCCTTTATCGTCGATGATGATGTCGAGCTGGCACTCGCACTGCAAGCAGATGGGATTCACGTTGGTCAAAAGGACGACCGGGTGACACAAGTTATTCAACGGGTCGCTAATCAAATGTTTGTCGGTTTGTCTTGTTCAACCTTAGCTGAAGTGCAGATTGCTAACCAATTGGAAGGCATTGCCTATCTTGGTAGTGGTCCCATCTTTCCAACGACATCTAAGGCCGATGCGGATCCAGTAGTCGGTCTGACGGGCTTGCGACAATTAGTCGTGACTGCAACCTGTCCCGTTGTCGCCATTGGCGGAATTACTGTCGCGCAATTGCCAGCTATTGCGGCTACTGGTGCGGCTGGCGCTGCGGTGATCTCAATGTTAACGCGTAGTCCCGATATGGCTGCCACGGTCAAGGCGATGCTAACGGCTACGGAGGGTCACTGATGAAACATGACGGGATTTTTCGGAGCCAATTTTTACTGTGGCTCGGTGCGGCTATCTCAATTGCCGAAATCTTAACAGGTACGCTGATGGCACCACTGGGGCTGACACGCGGATTGGCTGCGATTGTATTGGGGCACTTGATCGGCTGTGGCCTGTTCTTGGTTCCAGCCGGCTATTTGGGGGCTAAATTACACCAGTCCGCGTTAGCGTCAGCCCAACTGGCTTTTGGTCGCGGCGGGGTGTTACTAGCGTCAGGACTCAACGCCTTGCAACTCGTTGGCTGGACGGCGGTGATGATCGTCAATGCTCAGTTAGCCATGAACAGTATTAGTGGAAAGCTATTTGGCTTTCGAAGTCCGCTATTAATGGCAACCATCGTGGCGATTTTGATTATTGCGTGGTTGCTCATGGGTAGTCAGTTACTGTTCAAAATCAACAATGCCGTTGTGGGCTTGTTGGTGCTCGGGACGGTGTTAATGCTCGTAATGGTATTTATGGCACCGACAACTAGTCAGTCGGTATCAACGACTAGTATGACGTTTGGGCAAGCAGTGGAATTGAACGTTACGATGGCACTCTCATGGTTGCCACTAATTGGTGATTATACCCAGCGTGTTGATCGTCCTTTACCAGTCGCACTAGTCAGCGCGGGTGGCTATATGTTAGGCAGTTTAGTGATGTTTGTGACGGGGCTATTAGTTGTGTTACGGACAGGGCAAACTGATATCACGGCATTGCTGACGCGGTCCGGTTTAGGATTGGTTGCATTGCTGATTATTGTTTTCTCAACGGTGACGACGACATTTTTAGATACTTATTCGGCCGCCACGAGTTTGGCTAATCTGACCGATAGCCGCTATGTTAATCGATTAGCCGTTGGTGTGACGGTAGTTGGGCTATTGATTGCGCTGACGGTTGCCATGACGTATTATCAGAACTTCCTGTATTTGATTGGTTCGGTCTTCACACCGCTATATGCTATTATCTTCGTCACGTACTTTGTGCGGCACGCTACGTTACCATACTGGTTGAACTTTTGCTGGTGGGTTGTGGGGATTGTCGCCTATTATCAGTTACAGGCCATTGATTTCATTGGTGGCACGACGCTATTAGTATTGGTTGGGCTGAGCATCGCCGTCTGGTTGACGGGAATTATCGTCAAACCAACCGAGCTCGAATATCGCGAGCTTAGTCATTGACAATTAGATGTAAAAAGTAAATGATAATCCCATTGGTAATACGCATGTTACCGTGGGATTTTTTTGAGAGAGGGCGACAGAATGGTTAAACCGATAATTGGAATCGCACCAGGCGTTGTGACAGTGAACAGCCAGATGTTCCCGGGGCGGGTCCGTGATTATGTGAATCGTGATTATTTGAAATCAGTAACGGATAATGGCGGTGTGCCATTGGTATTACCGGTAACGACCGACGCAACGACGATTGAACGATACGTTGGAATGATCGATGGTCTACTACTTTGTGGTGGTGCAGATGTGGCCCCATTGACGTATGGGGAGGAACCCCAGCCTAAATTGGGTGGGGTAGATCCGGAACGGGATCAGTATGAAATTGCGCTGATTCGTGCCACCCACGCCGTTGGTAAACCGGTGCTCGGTATCTGTCGGGGCTTACAAATCTTAAACGTGTGCTATGGTGGCAATCTTTATCAGGATATGAGTGAACTACCAGCTGGTCAGGGTACCTTAAAACATATGCAAGGACAATTGGCCGCTTACGGCATGCATCACGTGAAGGTCGTACCAGGTACGACCTTGGCTGAATATTTAGGCACCACTAGTGACGCAATCACGGTCAATTCATTTCATCATCAGGCCGTGAAACAAGTGGCAACGGGCTTTCAGGTGGTGGCCCAAAGTGCGGATCAGGTTGTTGAAGCAATTGAGGCGACAGCTGGTGGTCTACAGTTGGGTGTCCAGTGGCATCCAGAAATGATGCAACAAGTAAACTCCGTGCAGGCGCGGTTGTTTGCGGCGTTTATGCGGGCTTGTGTGGCGTAGATAGCATTGACTAGCAAATTGATAAAATTGGGCGTGGTTATTCTGAATTGTAGGATAACCACGTTTTTAATGTGCAGCCGCAAAACTAATGAATGTTTCGCGTGAAACATCTGAAATGGTGTTGGCAACTAGATAACTAATCCAAGATATTGTAAGCTGACGTGTAAAACAATTCGTAAAGCTGTTAATACTGGCAACGCTTTCGTATAATGGAATAAAGTTATTGTTAAGGGGGTGACCGCTATGGAACGAATTGAAGCTGGCATGAGCGTAATGACGTTGAAGAAGCAGACCTATCGGGTTATCGCTGTGATTAATCAGGGGCAAGAACTGTTAGTTCGCGCCCACGAACCAGAAACAGCTGACATTGAAATAATTCCAGTGACCACAGTTGTTCAAGTAACTGAACAAAATTCAACAGGCGATGCAGCCGTCGCATTGGATACAGTCACGGTCGTTGGCGAACGGTATGTCGATGATATTGTGGCAACGTTAACGACGCTCAGAGTGGGTATGGCGGTGTTGCTCCAGCGAGAAAGTGGCAATCAATACGATGATAATGCCATCTCAGTGTGGACGTTGCAACATGCTAAGTTAGGCTACATTGCCCGGTATCAGAATCAGCCGTACGCGGCACTGATGGATCAGGGACAACGATTGTACGGCATCGTGACGGTATTAGATCAACAAAAACAGCATCTTGAATTGATGCTATGGCGGACTACTGCAGTCCCAAGTCCGATTGAGGCGTTGCAAATCCGCCAACGATTGGCTAAGCCGAGGACAAATTTAGGGGCGGTGCCAACGCATTCGTTACAGACACCGTTAGGAACAATTGTCATGATGTGCAATGGTCACCCGATTAAGTATCAGCAGGTTCCGTTATCGCCATGGTTGACGCCCGCTGATGAATTACACGTCACCAAACGTTATCTATTAACGCCTGATTGGTCACAAGTGCCGCCGGACAGCCTCATTACTTGTCAAGTGACGGCGAAGGCCGACGTGGTTCAGCGGTGGCAAAATGAACACATTTCAGCAGCGGTCTTAACGAACGCTAGTAGCTTTTATGTGGTTGTTATCAGTGCTCAAACCAAGACGGGGCTGAATGATAACTTGGTCGATGATGCTGCGCAACCCGCGGTTATTTACCGAGTTGGCCAGGTTAGTGCACATATGCAGGCCGGCTTCATGGTCAGCTGGGCGCCGTTTGGTGATCCGCGCGTACAACCAGCACTGAAATTAGCATTGCACTTCTCCTCACAACCGCTAGTTCCTTACCATCCAGTAACACCTAGTCGCACCAACGCGACGTTTACGCAGCAAGAGTTGGCAGCCTTGTTAGTCTCCGCATTACCAAATTATCAGGGTGGTCAACGCTTAGAACCAAGTGTGACAGCGATAACGGTAGAAAAATTGCGGCAGACGTTAGGTGATCAGACGTATCATGCGCTGGCGAATTATCAGCGTCATGTTCAGCTAGTTGCGGGTAGTACGGAAGGTGTCAACGAGACCTTGTTACAGGCGTTGATTCATGCAGTCACGTATCATGAGTTGACGACCATGCACTACTACCAGCCGACTGTAGGGATGGTCGACCAGGTTATTTATCCGATTCAATTATTTAGCACCACGACTAAGGATGAGGATGATGCGCAATTAGTGGGTTGCTTAGCGCTTTACAATTACGAAACATTTGAAATCCAACAGGTGCCGCTGACGGCAATTGCTCGTATCGCGATTATTGCCGATCCGGAGCATCCCCAGACAACACCGGAGACGGAAAGTCCGGATTGGTTACGCATATTTTTACATGGGTGGAATGACGATTTTTGAACGAACAGTCAAAAATTAATTTGTTTACGACTTATAAGTATTCGTGATACAAGCCAGATTGAATTCGATAAAAAATCCCGCTGAGGCTTTAAACTCAGTGGGATTTTTGGTTAGGTTATTTGGTTGCCGAATGGGTCTGTAAATATTCCTGGGCGGCGTGAATCATATCTGCATTTTGTTGATTTAACAATGGCGGCAAGTTGTCGAAGTCAAAGTAGTCGAGTTTGAGTGTTTCATCAGTGGCTTGGGTCAGAACGTGGCCGCCAATGGGTTTTACAAGAAAGAGTGCACTGATTGTTTGAGCTACATCGCCGTTAGGATAGGCCGTCTCGCCTTTATCAAAGATGCCGATGCGATCAACAACTTCGACATCAATGCCACTATCTTCCTTATATTCCCGCACGCAGGCCGTGGCATACGTCTCACCGTATTCTAGATAGCCACCGGGTAAACTCCAGTTATGCGTATCGGTACGAAGGTTCAGCAAGACTTGTTGCTGATCGTTGACTAAAATACCAGCGGCCGTATTCAAAATGATTGGTTTGTGACCAACCAAAGCCCGAATTTCTTTAATGTAATTTGCCATGATGAAACCTCGTTTCTAGTTTAATTACCCTTATTATACCGATAATTCTGACTGAAAGCTGTTTGTTGATAAATTTATACGAAGCATGCTCGAACCGCGTTAGAGCAAGTACATACTGACTATGTGTCACTAAATCCGTTTGCGTCGGTGCACTTTTTTAGCTAAGATAAAAGCTATATACTGTCAGCCGTGATAGTGTGAGTTCTTTGATTTTATGAAAAGAGAGTAATTTATGCAGAGAAAATTAAGTACAGGCCAGATGCAAATGATTGCACTGGGCGGCACGATCGGAGTGGGCCTATTTATGGGATCCAGCTCAACGATCAAGTGGACCGGGCCGTCAGTGCTAATTGCGTACATCGTATCAGGGGCCTTTCTATACCTGATTATGCGGGCACTAGGTGAGATGCTGTATGTCGATCCGAATACCGGTTCGTTTGCCAAGTTTGCTTCTGAATATATTCACCCCGTTTTTGGATACTTGACGGCTTGGAGCAACATTTTTCAGTTCGTCGTTGTTGGGATGAGTGAGATGATTGCACTAGGCGGCTACTGCCGGTATTGGTGGCCGAACTTGCCAGATTGGATTCCGGGCCTAATTGCCATTGTATTCTTATGCGCGGCCAACCTTATCTCGGTTAAAATGTTTGGGACGCTGGAAACCTGGTTCTCACTTATTAAAGTGGTGACGATTATTCTGATGATTATTGCCGGTTTAGGTCTGATTATTTTTGGTATTGGTAACGGCGGTCATCCAATTGGAATCAGTAACCTGTGGACCCATGGTGGTTTCTTCACTGGTGGGGTGAAGGGCTTTGTCTTCGCACTAGCAATTGTGTTGGCGTCGTATCAAGGGATTGAATTGATTGGAGTCACAGCTGGTGAAGCTGAAAATCCACAAAGCACGATCGTTAAAGCGATTCGTTCAACGGTTGCCCGGATTTTAATCTTTTACGTGGGGGCCATCTTCGTAATTGTCAGCATTTACCCCTGGGATAAGTTAAGCCAGATCGGTTCACCGTTTGTACAGACATTTGCCAAAATTGGGATTACCGCTGCGGCTTCGATTATCAACTTCGTGGTTATTACGGCTTCCTTATCGGGAACAAATTCTGGAATTTATAGTGCGAGTCGAATGACTTACACGTTGGCGGAAAGTCACCAGTTACCAAGGAAGATGACTTTATTAAATCGTCATGGAGTACCATTTTATTCCGTTATTGCGATTGCGACCGGGATTCTAATTGGAGTCGTCTTGAATGTTGTATTACCAATGTTTTTCAAGGACGCTAGCGAGATTTTCGTGATGGTTTACAGTTCGAGTGTCTTGCCCGGTATGGTACCGTGGTTTGTTATTCTAGTGAGTCAAATTGCGTTCCGTAAGCAAAACGCAGCCAAGATGGCGAACCATCCTTTTAAAATGCCATTATCACCCTATTCAAATTATTTAACGTTGGCCTTCCTCGCGTTAACACTGGTCTTCATGTTTATTAATCCGGAAACGCGCTACTCAATTTTAGTCGGTGTTGTATTTCTGGTCATCATGACATTGATTTATTTCCGTAAATACGCCGGTAACAAGGAAGAAACGTTGTAATTAAGAGCACTTGCCAGTAAATGGTAAGTGCTTTTATTTTGGGCTTTTATTGCGTTAAAATTAGGTATCAATATCAATATCAATATCAATATCAATATCAGGAAAAGTGGTGGCACGATGGTCAAGCAAGGACATTATGCAAAAGTCAGTAAACAGAAACGGTTACGACAATTAAAGCAACGACGTCAGGCCCAGGAGAAGCGGGCGATTATGCCAGAAATGGTTAGCGAATTTTTGCAAGTGCGTTACCACCTGACGCAAGCGGCAAAACAGCGGCCGGCGATGCGACAGATGATGCAACGTTTTATGGCACAGTGGTTAGCCGCAGGGCAAGCAGAATTGAGCGACAATGGTCAGACAACGTGGTCAGTAGTGGCATTGACGAAGCAAACGTTACAGACCTTTAATCGGCAGTTACCGTGGCAGGGGTATGCCTTAGTTGACCAGGAAATGGCGCGCTGGACGGCTTTTCTGAACAAGGAAGTGCCAGCTGTGCCGTTAAGTGAGCGGATTACGTTAACTGAGGCACTGTCCCCAGCGACGTGGCAGGCCTGCCTATCAGAGCAATTAGCAATCAATGCCCTATTAGCATTAACTGGTGATTCACGACAATTGGGCCAAATAACGACTGAGCAAGTACGACAGCTACAAACCAGTATTCAAACAGCGACGGGGATTGATTGGGAAAAGGTTGCTCAGTTGCTTGATTTGACAGTAATTGCCCAGAATACACTTTCCAAAGCTGGGCTGGATGACAAAACGCGCCAATGGCTAGAAAAATTAAAGAAGCTAACGCCACAAGATTTTAACGACCATGTTGAATGAATAGTCAAAAAGGGGGATGGTGAAATGCGTTTTATCACGTCAGATCACGTTCAGTTAGATTATACGGATGAAGGCCAGGGGCAGCCAATCGTTATTTTGACGGGATTTGGTGGCGCTAAGGATATTTGGCGCGCTCAAATCCCGGTACTGATTCAGGCGGGCTACCGGGTCATTAATTTAGATGGGCGGTGCCAAGGTTTATCCGAGCACACGGCGAAAGGCTTACGTATGAGTCGTCGCGCGGTGGATGCGCATGAATTGATTGAAAAATTACAACTCAAACAACCAATTTTACTCGGTAATTCGATGGGAGCCGCGACTTGGTTTGCGTACGTGTCATTGTATGGTGATACAGGAATTAAGGCCCTGATCGACGTGGATCAAACGCCGCGGATGATCAATACACCGCACTGGCAATATGGGTTCAAACAGGTTCAATGGCAGGATATTCCGGACTATTTTAGAATGCCGCTGGGACACTCGACGTTTAAGCACATCGATGATGCGACGTATGCGCGCGTCAAGGCAGTAGAAGCGCAGGCACCGTTCGATGCGAAATTAATGTTTCCATTGTTGGTTAACCACGCGGTTCAGGATTGGCGGGATGTGATCCGCCAATTGACCGTACCGTTCTTGATCATTGCGGGCGCCAAGTCACCGTTCTTCAATCCCGACTTTGCGGCAGTGACTGCTCAAATGGCACTACGAGGACAGAGTGTTGTCATTCCGGAAGCTGGTCATATCGTGATGGCGGAACAGTCGGTGGCATTTAATAAGGCGTTGTTGGAATTTTTGGCGACGTGCTAGGTCGTGGTCAGTGAGTTTCCTTGATGCATTATTATTTTTAAAATTATAGTTATTTCAAAGTACGGTGGTGATAACATTCTTTGTGTCATCACCGTATTTTTGTCTATAGTAATAGGTCGCTAATTTTGGCGACACGACAAAGATTATATATTTAATACATTAATATTAAAGAAAATAATTAAGACTGCGCTTACAATCGTTGCTAGGATTAACTTTTGCTTGTTGCAAATGATTATCCAACTGCGCGATAATGAGTGCATAATCTAAAATTTATCGGAGGATGTATAAATGAAAGAACCATACGGTGTAGGCTTGGATATTGGTACGAACTCGGTTGGCTGGACGGTTGTGGATGCAAGTGGTCATGTCAGAAAAATTAAGGGGCAGACTGGGATTGGTGTACGGTTATTTAAAGAAGGGGCAGCCGCAGCAGACCGGCGGGGATTTCGAACAACGCGTCGTCGGTTGAAACGGGTGAAATGGCGGTTACGATTACTACGCGAATTCTTTGACCAACCAATCAGCAAGGTGGATATCAATTTCTTTGCGCGGCGCAAATATTCGGATATTTCACCTCGTGATCCTAATTATAACGGTCTTGAAAAAACGTTGTTTAATGATCGGAGTGATCAGGATTTCTATCATGATTATCCAACGATTTATCATTTACGTGAGGCGCTGATGACTCAGCACCGCAAGTTTGATGTGCGTGAAATTTACCTAGCGATTCACCATATTGTCAAATATCGCGGCAATTTTTTGCGTAATGATGCAGCGACAGCGTATCGAAGTGGGACACTTGATTTACAGCAGCACTTTGAAACTTTGAATCATTTGTTTAGTCAGGCTGATCTGGAGCTGAACTTGAACCTGACAACCGATGTAGCGTTGCTTGACAGCATCAAACAAACATTGGTACGAACTGATATCTCGCGTAGTGACCGCCAAAAATTAATTATGCCACTATTAGCAGTTTTAACTGGCGCGACTACTGCGGAAAAGAAGCGCCAAAAGGCAGTGGTAACAGAATTTGCGAAAGCCCTCGTTGGAAATAAAACCAAGATTGATGTGCTGACTCTAACGGACATCGACGCTACTGAAGCAAAGGATTGGGCCTTTAGTTTAGAGGAAAATCAAGACAAACTTCCTGGCATTGAAGACCGTTTTAGCGAAGTGGGCCAACAAATTATTGATGAGGTAATTCGGTTATACGCCAGCGTCAACCTTGCACAGCTTATTCCAGAAGGTAAACGGTTCTCACAGAGTATGGTTGAGAAGTATAAACGCCATGGCGAAGATTTGAAGTTATTGAAAGCGTATATTCGCTCTCAGTCAGACGCCAAGCGCGGGCGGGCCATTCGGGCAACCTACGATCAATATATTGATGGTGTGAAAAGTAAACAGGTGACGCAAGAAGCGTTTCAAAAGGCCTTGGGAAAATTTGTTGACGCCGATGTAGATTTGAATAGTTGGGCAGCTCAAATTAAGCAAGCTATTGACTCTGAACAATTCATGCCTAAATTACGGATAAAGCAGAATGGAGCCATTCCTTATCAGGTTCAACAAAATGAGCTAGATCAAATTATTAGTAATCAGAAGGAATACTACCCGTGGTTGGGTGAAGAAAATCCGGTCATCAAGCGACGCGGTAAGTTTCCATACAAACTTGATGAGCTTGTCGGTTTCCGGGTGCCTTATTATGTTGGACCGCTGATTACTAAAGAAATGCAGGCAGCAACTGCCAATGCAGGTTTTGCATGGATGGTACGTAAGGCTGATGGGCCAATCACGCCATGGAATTTTGATGATAAGGTCGATCGGGTGGCCTCGGCGACTGCTTTCATTCAGCGGATGCAGACGACGGATACGTATTTGATTGGTGAGGAAGTACTACCCGCACGAAGCTTGATTTACCAACGCTTTATGGTGCTCAATGAGCTGAATAATATTCGAGTTGATGATGGGCAATTAACACCCCGGCAAAAACAACGACTATACAACCAAGTGTTTAAGAAACACAAACGAGTAACAGCTAAGAATATTCAAGACAATTTAGTTGCAGCGGGAGAGTTTCCCACTGCGCCACGAATTACGGGGCTTGCGGATCCGAAAGTATTCAATAGTTCGTTATCCACGTATCATGATTTGAAACAGGTGTTGCCTGAAGCTATGTCAGACGTGCGTAAGCAAGCTGATATTGAAAAAATCATTTTATGGTCAACTATTTTTGAAGATAGTACGATTTTTAAGCAAAAACTGACAGAGATTTCCTGGCTGACAGCGGCCCAACTTAAGCAACTAGGTCAATTACGATATCGTGGCTGGGGACAATTATCACGAAAATTATTAACAGGTCTCAAAGATGATAATAATCGTTCAATCATGGACGGCTTGTGGGAGACAAACGCTAATTTCATGCAATTACGAAGCCAACCTGCCATTGAGAATCAAATTAAATCGGCAAACCAGGCCAACCTAACAACGGCGGATCTTCAAGATACCATCAATGAATTATATACGTCACCGCAAAATAAGAAGGCTATTCGCGAAGTGATGGTGGTGTTAGCTGACATTAAAGATGCGATGCATGGTCAAACACCTAACTGGATATTTGTGGAAGCGGCTCGTGGTGGTGGCGTTGCTGGTCGGCGGACACAATCACGGTCAAAACAAATTGTTGCAGCCTATCAGGGAACAGCTCAGGCCATTGTCAGTGATCAAGTCCAACGTGAATTAAAAGAGAAAATCAAGAACAAAGCTAATTTCAATACGCGGCTCGTACTTTATTTCCTACAAAATGGCCGCGATTTGTATACCGGTGATGCGATTAATATCGATCGATTGTCAGAATATGATATCGACCACATCTTGCCACAATCTCTGGTGAAAGATGACTCATTAGATAATCGAGTACTGACAAATGCACGAATCAATCGTGAGAAAAATGATACGTTTGCTAGTGAAAAGTTTGGGAAAAAGATGGGTGCTAAGTGGAAAGAGATGCACCGAATGGGGCTGATGACCAAACGGAAGCTTGACCACTTACTGATGCGTCCTGATGAAATCAGCAAGTACGCGACTGGTTTTATTAATCGGCAGTTGGTTGAGACACGTCAGGTTATCAAACTAGTTGAAGAGCTGATTAATGCAGAATATCCATCCACCGCTATTGTGTCGGTTAAAGCGAACTTGACACATCAATTTCGACAAACGTTTGATTTTCCGAAGATTCGTGAGGTCAATGACTACCATCATGCATTTGACGCAGCCTTAACTGCTTTCATTGGCACCTATTTGTTGAAGCGATATCCGAAGCTGGAACGATTCTTCGTCTACGGTAAGTTCGCTAAACAGCCGGTTAACCTAACACGTTTCAATGTTATCCGAAAACTAGCTAAGACTGATACCCCAATTACGGATATCGATACTGGTGAAGTTTTGTGGGATAAGTTAACCGATATTAAATATTTTGAGACGCTTTATGATTACAAGCGATTATTGGTGACGCGTGAGGTATCCGAAAACTATGGGGCAATGTTTGATCAAACTCTCTTGAAGGCAAGTGATAATGGCAAGCGATTAATTCGGAAAAAACAATCCTTCGATACAGCTATTTATGGTGGTTATACGGGAAAAACGCTGGCTTACATGGCTATCGTGAAAGTATCGACTAAAAAGGATGTCCAGTACCAAGTTGTAGGTGTACCTACAACTATGGTGACACAAATTGAGCAGTTGGAACAACAAGGAATGACAAACAAGCAAGCGGTGACGAAAGTAATTGAACCGCTCATTGCTGCCAACAACAAGAAGATGCTGACGTATGAAGTGTTATTGCCGAAGGTACGGTTTGAACAGGTGGTTCGAGATAGAATTAAAGGTCAAACGCACCGCTTCGCACTTGGTACTGATACGTATTATCACAACATTCAAGAGCTGTATTTACCATTAACTTTACAGCGCGCATTTTTAGGTAAGCAGAATGAGTCTGAAGTGCAATTAAATCAGAATTTACTGACTGTTTTTGACGCAACGCTTGCCCAGGTTAACCGATACTTTCCACTTTACGAGATGAACAAGTTCAAGAAGATACTTAATTCTGCTCGTGATCAGATTGAGCTGCTGGAAGCGAAAAATCAATTTGTTAAGAATAAGCTGGTTTTAGGGAAGCAAGGAATTTTGACCAATATGTTTATTGGCTTACATGCGAATGCCTCGTATGGTGATTTAAAGGTGCTAGGTGTGAAAACAGATTTTGGTAAGTTACAGGTTCCTGGTGGCATTAAGTTAACGGGTGACGCTGAAATTATATATCAATCACCAACTGGTTTGTTCGAGCGAAAAATTTCATTAAAAGATTTATAGCGAAAAAAAGATGTCATCCCGATAAGGATGACATCTTGGTACATATGTAGTGGTCCGAATACGGACTCAAAAGGTGAAACTTGGCAATAAATGCCTTGTTTGATCTTGACGCTAGTAGTCATATCAAGAAGGTTTAGAACTTGATACAAGTGAATAGTAGCACGAAAAATATAATTAATCAAGGAGCTGTTATTATGGGATGGCGAAACGTGATTATTACTCAACATGCTAAAGTTTCTTATTCAATGAATCGGATATTAGTTCAGACGAGTTCTGATAAATATGCGGTTCCAATCAGTGATATTCAATTGCTGTTAGTCGGAACAACTCAGGCTGTGATTACTAGCGCAGCGCTTTGTGCGCTGGCGGAAGCTCATGTCAAAGTTATTTTTACAGATCATCAGGGGGAGCCAATCAGTGAGACCAACGATTATTATCCGACACGGCGAACAGCTGATTTGGTACGACAACAGGTGACTTGGCCCGAAGCACGAATTGCAACGCTATGGACGAAAAATGTTGGTAGTAAGATTTTGAACCAGATTCAAGTCATTGACTTTGTCGGTGGCGATACCCAGACACTTGTTGATGAGTTGGATAAGTTAGAACTGAATGATGTGACTAATCGGGAGGCAGTTGTGGCTAATAAATATTTTTCATTGTTATTTGGTGCCCAGTTCTACCGTCGAGATTTTAGCCCAATTAACGCTGCACTCAACTACGGATACGCCGTGCTGTTATCCATGGTGAATCGAGAGATTGTTTTAAATGGCTATCTGACCTGCATTGGTATTCATCATGAGAACAATGAAAACGAATTTAACCTCGGCTCAGATTTAATGGAGCCTTTTCGGCCGATTGTTGATCAATGGGTCAGTCAACAACGGTTTAAGGACTTCACACCGGATATTAAGATTGGACTAGTGTCGTTATTAGACCTAGAGATTGGGTTTAATGGGCACCAAACAATTGTGAGCCACGCGATTACAGAGTATGTTGCCGCGTGCTTACACTATCTTAGCGGTGAAACGGAAGAATTAAAGATTGAGGTGAAATTACCAAATGAGGTATCGAGTGATGCGATTAATAGTCATGTTTGATGTTCCCATGGATACGTCGGAAGAACGCCGTGCATATCGGCACTTTCACAAAGCTTTAGTGCGTGAGGGCTTTTTGATGATGCAATACTCAACTTACGTCCGGGTTTGTGTAAATAAGAAAGCGGCCGAATTCGTGGAAAAGCGGATTGCGCCACTGGCACCCAAAGGTGGAAAAGTGCAAACGATGACAGTGACTGAGAAGCAGTATCAGGCAATGCACTATATTCAAGGTACACCTAGCAATGATATTTTGAATTCAGCTGAAAGGACGATTGTTATATGAATATAACATATTATCCATTTCCACCATTCAAGATCGATGCTGGTAAGGTCAACGTTCTCGATTTGGGAAATAGTAACATGTATGCCGAAGTGTGCCAAGGCTTTCGAGATCGAATCGACAGCGTACGTATAAGCAATGACGACCTTGAATTACAGACGATCAGTAGCCAATGCAACTGGTATGGTGACTTGATGTTATCAGTCGATTTGAACCGCCTTTTTCTAAAGAAAGTGCAGACCCAAATTATCAAGTTAATGGCTGATGATCGGCAAGTAGCGGTCTTAGATGAAAATCGTAAAGTAGTTTCGCAAGTAATGGAAGCCAGCTTCTTACTAGACTTACCGCTAGATGTTGACGAATCGCCTAGCCTAGAACAAATATTGAAATTTACCGGTGTTCATTTTCCAACGGAGCTTATGAATGACCCAAGGGCAATACTGGAGGCACTCGTTCAGACGCATGTTGAACTGGGTTTGAAACAGAAGCTGGTGTTGACTAATGTCAGCCATTACTTAAATCAAAAACAATGGGCGAGCTTTGAGCAACTAGTGCATGATTTGGGCGCAACTGTCATTGTTATCGAATACTCAGAAATAAATCGAATGGAAAAGTTCAAAAATAGTTGTTATTATTATGTTGACGAGGATTTAGTAGACTGGCGTGATATGAATTAATGAGTAAATGATGTTAAAATGCTGGTCTTGAATAGTAGTCATATCAAACAGGTTTAGAACCAACAGACTCCTGCTGGGGTTGCCTCAGTTGTCTTGAATAGTAGTCATATCAAACAGGTTTAGAACTCGAATTAATGCTGACGCCCAGTTATTGATGTCTTGAATAGTAGTCATATCAAACAGGTTTAGAACAAACGTCTTTAGCGTAGTCATTCATTGGCTGTCTTGAATAGTAGTCATATCAAACAGGTTTAGAACAAACACCGTTAACGGTCTTACCGTGTCGATGTCTTGAATAGTAGTCATATCAAACAGGTTTAGAACACGTCGGCGAAATCTTCACCACGCCGATTAGTCTTGAATAGTAGTCATATCAAACAGGTTTAGAACTTGATGACTCTTCTGGGGCACCAACAAGTTGTCTTGAATAGTAGTCATATCAAACAGGTTTAGAACTATTGAGTGCAGCGTTGTTTGCGAGCGTCCGTCTTGAATAGTAGTCATATCAAACAGGTTTAGAACGTACAGTGTCGCTCAACGTCTATCACTCCCGTCTTGAATAGTAGTCATATCAAACAGGTTTAGAACGGTATGGAGTACAACAAGGAACAAGACACGGTCTTGAATAGTAGTCATATCAAACAGGTTTAGAACGATGCTGAGGAAACGAAGCATAGAACGTTTGTCTTGAATAGCGGCCACATCAAAAACAGTTTCACGATACTAAAAAATGGCTCACCAACTAAAACAGGTTGGTGAGCCATTTCTATTTATTGACTAATTACTAATCAATCACGCCATCTTTTCCCATCCATCGGAACCGAATAAACTTCCCGACCTCGGTCACAATCAAGACGACGATCCCACAGATAATCGGGATGCCCCAACCATACCAGAAGTTGATGCTAGTCGTATGGAAGACGGATTGCATGAATGGTAGGTAGATGATTCCTAGTTGTAAGAGAATCAGGATACCAATGATGTAGAACGCCATCTTATTTTGGAAGAAGTACTTGGAAATGACGGGGTGGTCATTCCGCAAGTTGAAGAGGTAGAAAATCTTACCAAAGATGATGATGTTCAGTGACATGGTACTACCGACGACATTTGGTAATCCAAGTGCGGTCAAGTAGTTGTAGGCGAAGATCCCCAATCCAGAAATTAGGAAGGAGACATAGCCGATTTCAAAATAATCTAATTTTGACAACAACCCAGACTTAACATTCCGGGGACCCCGGGCCATGATGCCGGCCTCGGGTGGCTCAAAGATGAACGCAAACTGGATGGTCAGCGCGGACACCATATTGATCCACAGTAATTGCGTCGGGTACAGCGGAAGTTCGTGGCCCATTAAAATACTAATGATGACAACGAGGCCTTCCGCGAAACTAGTTGGGAGTAAGAAGCGAATCGTCTTACGAATGTTATCGAAGACGTGGCGCCCTTCACGAACGGCGGCGACGATATCAGCAAAGTCATCATCGGCCAGGACCATATCGGCGGATTCCTTAGCAACTTCGGTCCCCTTGATTCCCATAGCAACCCCAATATCGGCTTGCTTGAGGGCCGGGGCGTCGTTGACCCCATCACCAGTCATCGAAACGACGTGATTATTGGCCTGTTGGGCACGAACAATCCGTAATTTGTTATTCGGTGTTGCCCGTGCGAAGACGTTATAATCATCGATGTGTGCTTGTAACTGCTGATCGTCCATCGCGTCGATTTCAGGACCAGTAATCGCTTTGACATTGGCGGCCAAGTTCAACTTGTTAGCAATTGCCATCGCCGTATCAGGGTGGTCCCCCGTAATCATTTTAACTTGCACGCCCGCTTGCCGTAATTCGGCGATCGCGGTAGCCGCTTCTTCACGAGGCGGGTCAATGATTCCGACTAAGCCAGCTAAATGCAGCCCACCAATGGCTTGTGCATCAATGGTAGTCACGTCATCATCGACTTCTTGGTAAGCCAGCGCCACCACGCGCAAACCATCGGCGGTTAAGTCGTCCATGGCGTCATCCCAGTATGCCGTTTGGTTAGCTTGGTCAGTTAAACGCAGGACAGTCGCGGGTGAGCCCTTGACCATTAGTAAGCGTTGACCATCTAAGTCGGCCAGGCGAGCAGAAAAACGGAAGGCTGAATCGAATGGTAGCGAGTCGACTTCTTCAACCTCAGGATCATGACCAGTCATTTTACGATACAGCGTCGTCAAGGCACCATCGGTTGGTTCACCAGTCAGTTCCCAGCGATTGTTTTCGAAGTGTAGCTCGGCGTCGGTCGTTTGGCCGGCAATCTTAACGAGCCATTCCATCGCGTTATCTTGGTGCCAGTCGACTTTGTTGCCATTGAGCTTGAGATGGCCATCGAAGTTCACGCCACCATTGTCATCATAACCGACCCCCGTCACATCAAACGTATGCTCAGGCGTCACGACCTTAGTGACCGTCATTTCATTTTTCGTCAACGTCCCAGTCTTATCGGTGTTAACGATATCTACGGCACCTAAAGTTTCCACGGCGGGTAGTGACTTGACAATGACGTTTTTCTTCGTCATCTGCCGGGTTCCCATGGCTAAAACCACCGAGGTGCTAGCGGGTAGTCCTTCTGGCATAGAACCAACGACCATCGTAATAACCGCAATTAGTAAAGTCGGCAAACTATAGGTATCCATGACCATCCCTAATAGGAATAATAGGACGGCCGCCACCACGATGGCGATGGATAAGCCGACCCCCAGTGAGTTCAGATTACGCATCAGTGGGGTAGTGGTTTGTTTGACGTCACTAACAGACTGCTGGATATGACCGATTTCGGTATCTTCGGCGGTAGCCGTTACGATTCCGACGGCCGAACCGCTAGTCACCGCGGTTGACGCGTAAACCATATTCTTACGGTCAGCCAAAGCCAGCGTGGTCTCTGTCATCGGTTCTTCTTGTTTCTCCACGGGATTAGTCTCCCCTGTCAGCACGGATTCTTGGACGTTAAAGTTGTCCGCTGAAATCAAGCGCATATCGGCAGGAACCGCGTCACCGGCTTCTAAGTTGACTAAGTCACCAACGACTAATTCGCGGGCGTCAATTTCCAGTTTTTTCCCATCACGGATGACGAAATTCTTGGAAATCAGCATTTCACGAATCCGTTCTAGCGCGTTGCCAGCTTGGCGTTCTTGGACATAACCAATGATGGCATTGGCAATAATAACCAGTCCAATAACGATAGAATCGGAATAGTGGTGCATGAAGAACGTTAAGACCGCTGCTGCGGCTAAAATGTAGATAATACTGTTATTAAACTGCTTGATGAATTGGACGAACCGAGACGTACGCTTGGTCTCCAGTTCGTTGCGACCGTTATGTTGTAAACGTTCGGCAGCTTCAGCAGTGCTCAATCCATTCTCAGGATCGGTGGTGTACTTTGCGGCTAAGGCTGATTCATCAAGCTGCCATAAGTTATCCGCATCGGGAGGGTTCTGGGTGTCGTTTTGCTCTTCATTAGAGGTTAACGACTGATTGTCATCTTTTATCATTCAATTCGCTCCTTAAAAATAAAGTTATTACCGGTGAGGTTCTGTAAAATCACGACGTTTATTGCGTGTTAAATAGGCCAATTTCGCCACATCCTTTCTTAATTAGCGTTATTATAAATAATATTATATACGAACAATCTAGGTGAACGCCATTAAAATATTTGACAAATTCATGACAAATTATTGCGTTAGTTGCAATAATATATCAGATTTTGGCTAGTTTGTCGCTGAAAATGACTGGTTTTCCTCGAATTGTTGGGTAAATTAAATAGGGAGAACTTAAGATGACAGATAAGTTAACGTTATTGCAATATGATCCAAATCCAACGGCTATGGTAGGGCCAGACGTGGATGGCCGCTTTACTGTTCCAGCTAAGCTACTCTACATATTTTCTGGTGATGATTATTTTCAACAATTCGTCACTCGGTATCATGGTCACCGTTTAGGCCAATTTAATACCATTACTAAAGTTAGCTGGGTTTATCAAATCGGTTATCGTGGTCAAAAATTGGCAGTAGCGCAAGCGCCCCTTGGTTCCCCAGCTGCGACAATGTATTTAGAGATGTTGATTGATTTTGGTGCTCGTACCGTCATAGCAGTTGGTAGTTGCGGCGCATTAACAGCACTACCAGAGGAACAATTATTAATCCCAACGGTGGCTTTGCGTGATGAAGGGACGTCCTTTCATTATTTAGCAGCAGCTGATTGGGTGCCACTCGATCCAAAGGTTATACAGGTACTCGGGACAACATTGACGAAGGCTTGCCTGCCATGGCAGATGGTCAAAACGTGGACAACGGATGCTTTCTTCCGTGAGACTGTGTCTAAAGTCAAAGCTGCTCGTCAGCAGGGTTGTCAAGTCGTAGAAATGGAATGTTCGGCCTTAGCTGCCTGTTCGGCGTTTCGGCAAGTTTCCTTTGGACAATTACTATATACGGCAGATACCTTAGCACAACTAGAGCACTATGATCCGCGACATTGGGGTGCGGGCGGTGTTCTTGCTGCCATTGAACTAGCTGTGGAAAGTTTGGCCGCATATTAGCGAATAAAAAACGAGCAGTCGATGACTGTTCGTTAATAGTGGCTAATCTTTGATGGGGTCCTTCATTAATAACCAGAGAATCAGGTAAGCGATGATACCAGGGAACATGGGTGTAATTGCTAAAACAACAAATAATAGCCGGGTAACGTTAGTATTCCAGTTAAAATGTTCGGCAATTCCACCAATGACACCGGCAATCACCCGGTCCGTTGCGGAACGATGAATATCGATCTTCATAAGTTAATTCCCCCTTAATAATGCTAACTATAATGTAGCAGGTTTGATTCAATAACGCTACTAATTTAATCGGTTGGAAACGGCGTAGTGGTAAGAACCGTGGTATAGTAGGTGATTTCAGTCAAAGCTTGGTGAAGTGTATGATCGTAGCGTTTGCTCAGGGGCGCGTTATCGATAAAGTGACCGTTACTTTGAAGGGTTTGTGGTACGTTACCAATGGGCGTTGGTTTAGGGAGGACGACTATTCCTAATCGTTGGAGAACTGGAACTAGTGCGGCCGCCCCAAATTGACCGCCGCGCATATTGTCAGAATATGAGATAATCTTAGCCGGTTTACGGGCGCCTTCGAATGCCAAAAAATCGAAGGCGTTTTTCAATCCAGCTGGCATTGCGTGATTGTATTCGGGTGTCAGGATAATGTAACCGTCCGCACTAGCCATATCGGTGAGCCATTGCTGCTGGTTAGCAGGTAGCTCGCGGTGCGGGTTCGCCATCGGTGACTCGGGTTCATCGAAAAAGGGAAGTTGATAGTTGGCCAAATCTAAAAATTGGTAGTGAATCGGAGAATGAGTCGGTAATTGGTCAATGATTAATTTTAAATGATTTAATAAAGCGCGGCCGTTAGCCTGTGACCGGGTACTCCCTAAGATGATTGCAATTTTAAACATAGTGAGGCCTCCAGATATTTTTATTGATTCTAATGAATACAAAATGATAGTATAGACTTAATAATATTAGTATGCAAGTATCTATTCACGTGAATTAAAAGGAGATTTTTAAATGACAACACCATTAGTTAGTCAGTTGATGACGGAACTAAATCAATTTTTGACGCAGGATAGCGTTGATGATCAAGAAAAACGCTGGGCCATGCAACAAACGACTGATCCGCAATTACAAGCGGCATTAAAACAACTATCGACGACGGATATTAAAATTATGGCGTATCTGGGACGGCGTGGTGCCAGTCGAGCTAAGTCGCTACCGGCACCAACGGAACTTTCACAGGCGACGATTTCTCGCGGTCTGACTAAATTATCCCGATTGAAATTGGCCACGAAATATCGGGATTTGACCAATAACAAAGAAATTCTCGTGCGATTGACGACGCTGGGCGAAGCAGTCGCTGATTTACACACGCAACTGGACGCGACCATTGCTGCTAAAGCACAAGCCATTGCTGATGACTATTCTGACGCGGAACTGAGACGATTTGTTAGCCTAATGCGACGGATTCGTGAAATTAAAATTTAGCACTCGAGTTAAACGAGTGCTAAATTGTTGCATTCCCACAAAATGGTGTTAGTATATATATCGAAGGTCAGGAAAGGTCAAACAAGGATTTGAATTACTGACCAGTATTAATAGCCAAGTGAAATTTTGAAAGGGGATTGTTAGTATGGCTAATACTTTAATGAATCGGAACGATTTCGGCATGTTGGATCCGTTTGAACGGATGGCACGCTCCTTCTGGGCACCATTAGAAAACATGGATCAAGTATTGAAGACCGACATTAACGAAACTGATGATCAGTATCAAGTGAAGGTTGATGTCCCTGGTATTGATAAGCAAGATGTGAAGTTGGATTATCGTGACAATGTGTTGTCTATCAAGGTTCAAAAAGATAGCTTTGTGGATCATGAAGATCAAGACCAAAACATTGTGATGAATGAGCGTCATACTGGCACCTTGCAACGGCAGTATATGTTACCAAACGTTGCGGCGAATAAAATTACGGCATCCCAAGCTGACGGTGTCTTAACGATTACGTTACCTAAGACCCAGCCGAGCGCGAATGACGGTCAAATCGAAATTCAATAATTAAATCATTAAATCATCAGTAACAAGTGAGCGGCCCACCGATAATCAAATCGGTGGGCCGCTTTTGACATCAACAATCGGTATGAATTATGACCGCTGGTTGGTAAGCTGTTGGTTTAGCTGGATGACTTTGATGCGGGCGAGTGCCATTTCAATTAACCATAGACCGATATAGGCTCCGGTGTAAACCAAGGTATAGAAGCCAAACCAGCGAACGTTTAATGGAAACCAGCCACAGAGAATCGCAAGTGGGGTCATCCCTAGGAAAGAACACAGACAATGAGCAATGGTTTGTTTCGTAATCGACCACGTTTCAATTTCGAATAGCCAGCTACTGAATGCCCAAACTTCACCAATCAGAATCCACAATAATGTCGAAAGCTGGGTGGCGGCTAAGGGCGAGGACCAGTGGCTGACAAAAGTGGGATTAGAAGGAAATAAATAGGTGGTATTAAAGAAGGTTGAGAACCCCAAGGCCATTAAGTAGCCGATAACGATGCCTCCGATGGCGCCAATCAAAAGGGTGTGCCAAAGTCTTTTCATAATTGTGCCGCCTTTCTAATTTGTTGGGTATAGCGTCGTGATGCGTATGTTGTTGTGCCGGTTGTTAGGTTGACTTGAAAGCTACCCCATTTGGTTAAGGTAAAATTTTTAACACAGGCGATTCGCACAATTTCACTACTAGAAATACGTAGAAATTGGTGGGGTGGCAGTTGGTCCATTAAAGTGTGTAAGTGGCTGTGAACGAGGTAAGCACCGGTGGTTGTTTCACAATAAAGTCGTTTATTGGCAGTGTAAAAACGTGACACCGATTGAAGTGGCAGCTTAATGAGCGAGCGATCTTGAAAAACATTGATGAATTGCTGATTAGTCAATGCTTCAATATTCCGTTGTAGTTCTTTGATTGCCGGAGTTAACTGCGGGCCGTGAATAGTCACGAAGACCTGATGAATCGTTTCAGAGATGGTTAACTGGACGTGCCTTGTTGATTCCCCCTTAAATAGCGATTTTGATAAGCTTATTGTAGTGAAAATGCGGCTTGACACTAGTGCTTATTGTTACTTGGTCAACTAAACGGGCTAACTGGTCAGGAAATATGGCAAAAAATTTCCCGGGAAATAATTGTCACTGGTGGTCGCTAAATATGATAAGCTAATTAACGGTATAATACTTACTGAAAATTAGTGTCAATTAGATATGGAGATGACGAGCGTGGATGACGCAGAACGTGAACGCGGACCATGGCATCGTAATTTGATTGTTTTATGGTTTTGTACGTTCGTTGCGGGAATGGCATTTAGCGAAATTATGCCATTTCTTTCATTATTTGTTAGTCAGCTGGGTGATTTCACGAAGGCCCAGATTACATTTTATAGCGGGTTAGCTTTTGCAGCTGATTACGCGATTTCAGCAATTTCGGCACCACTGTGGGGCATCATTGCTGATAAAAAAGGTCGTAAGATCATGCTATTGCGCGCGTCCCTAGGGATGGCAGTTGCGATGGGGTTAATGGGTTTTGTAACGAATGTCTGGCAACTAGTTGCCTTGCGCGCGCTACAAGGTGTGTTTGCGGGCTTTATTTCTAATGCCCAAGCCTTAGTCGCGTCCCAAACGCCACGTAAATATAGTGGACGGGCGTTGAGCACTTTGATCACTGGTGCCGTTAGTGGTCAATTGTTTGGCCCAGTGATTGGGGGCTTGCTAGCCCAATTGTTTTCGATTCGAAACACGTTTTTTATTACGGCCGGATTATTAATGGTGGCGTTTTTGTTGAGTCTGTTCTTTGTACAGGAACACTTCAAACCAGTCGCACATCATCGTGAACCAGGTGACAGTCGCAATCCTTTAGCAGCGTTTCAAAATCCGCGCTTGATTATTGTGATGTTATGTTCGACGGCCATCGTCCAATTTGGAAACGCCTCGATTGCACCAATCATTAGTTTATACGTTCGTGAATTGATGCATTACCGTGGCCCGATTACGGTTGTGGCCGGAATTATCGCAGCTTTACCGGGTATTTCAAACATCTTTTCAGCACCGCGCCTTGGACGTTATGGTGATCAGCACGGTTCTGGTAAGGTATTGTTATTTGGCTATATTTTTGCGGTGATTATGTATTTCCCACAAGGCATTGTTACGAGCGTCGTGGCCCTCGGTATTTTGCGGTTTGCCATTGGGATTTCCGATGGCGCACTATATCCAGAGATTCAAACGGTTTTGACTAAGAATACGCCAGTACATCTTACCTCAACGATTTTTAGCTATAATCAATCTTTTCAAGCTATTGGCAATATGTTCGGCGCCTTGCTCGGTGGTTTGGTGGCTGGTTGGTTCAATTACAACGCGGTATTCATTATGACGGCGTTACTTTTGTTAATTAACCTAGGTTTAATTTTGTGGTTAGTTCCTGATATTTGGAAGAACGGCAAACGGGCAGTTTCCTAGGTGTTTGGTAGTTAGTCTATTAAATTGGCTAGCTGCCTTTTTTGTTACTTGTCCTTGAACATGATGTTAATTCAGTGTATTGTTAGTTTCATGAATATCGAAATAAGCAAACAAGATCAGGCTGATCAGCAACGAGTGGCGATTTTCAAAGCACTGGCCGATGCTAACCGATTACGGATTATCCGGGTGCTCTATCAAGCACAACGGGAAATGACTTGCAGCGAAGTGGGGGCGCAATTAAATATCAGCAAGTCAACCGTCTCTTATCACTTTAAGACCTTGCGGTTAGTGGGTCTCACCAATACGCGACGAAAGGCACAGACGAAGTATCTATCCTTACAATTAGCGACCTTTGACCGGTTTTTACCGGGGTTCTTAGCAACGCTTTAGTTTTTTTGCTTTTTAGTTCGACAATTATCGAACTAAAATCTTGGAAAGAAGATGTCAACTACTTATGACCACAACACATCAACATAGCCGCTATTTAACACTTGGAATGATGTTAGCGGCAACGAATATGCGTTTACCAATTACAATGATGCCGGGATTAATCAGTTCTTTGAAACGGACACTGGGTTTGCCGAGCTCGATGGCGGGATTACTGACCACGATCCCATTATTGACGTTTGCCATTATGTCCCCATTGATTGCACATTGGGGGCGGCGATTTGGCAACGAACTGACAATTTATGTAATGTTGATCTTTCTAGCCGTTGGGAGTTATCTGCGGGTCATCCCAACGATTGCTGCCCTTTTCATTGGGACGTTACTAGTCGGGATTGGCGCGGACGGTGGCAATGTCTTGATTCCAGCGATTATTAAAGATAATTTTCCGACGAAGATTCCAGTCGCAACTAGTCAATACACGCTCTCAATGCTATTAGTCGGTTCACTGGGAACGGGACTTTCGGGAGTGTTGGCGGCACACTGGTCGTTACCACTAACGATGGCGGTGCTATCGGTGATTGGACTAATTAATTTGGTTGTCTGGTTGCCAAACTTGAAATACAATCATCGCGCACCAACAGTTGCGATGACCGCGAGTGATGGGCAGTCAACGGCAACTCACGGGAGTGTTTGGCGGCGGCCGTTAGCGTGGGTCGTTACGGCCTTTTTCGGCTTGCAAGCACTAGTCTACTATTCATTACTGACTTGGTTACCAACGGTATTTGTTGCCCACGGCTTCTCCTTGATTGTGGCTGGCAATTTAGTTACGGTCATGCAATTGAGCGGCCTACCGATGTCATATTTAGTGCCAGCGACTTCTGGTCATCGGCGCGGCGTTTGGGCAATGATTATGGTGGTAGGTGTCGGTTTTATTGCGGGAATTGGTGGTATCTTACTTTCCGGAACGAATTTTTGGGTGGCAGCACTGTCCTGCGTCTTACTAGGATTAGGCTCTGGAGCAGCCTTCAGTTTGGCAGTCGTCTTCTTTACGCAAAAAACGACCAATGGGTTTGAAACGGCTGACTTATCTGGTATGGCCCAATCCGCGGGCTATTTGTTAGCTGCAGTGGGGCCCGTACTATTCGGCTGGTTAGGCGGTCAATTAGGCTGGGGACCAGTACTCTGGTTAGCTATCATTCTTTCCGCGTTACTAGCATTATCCGGCAGCATCATTTTCCAGCATGCAACGATTTATGAGTAATTAATATCACAATAATGCAGAACGAGATTGGCCCAAGTCAATTTCGTTCTTTTTTTGAAACTTTATCTTTGCCTTAGAGTTACTCTAAGGGATTACACTAATCTCTATTCAATTAAGGAGGCCACAGTAATATGGCGGTTATTCAAATTCTAACGGTCGTCGGCGTGGCGATCATCGGGGCAAGCCTTGTAGGTGATCCCACTCAGCAACGACAGTCAAAACCAGTAAAGGAGCAAAAATAAGATGACAGTGTTAACAACGATGTATCAACTAGCAAATGGTGTCAACATTCCCAAAGTCGCATTCGGAACTTGGCAGATACCTGGTGGTGAGGCAACGTATCAAGCCGTTCGTGCGGCCTTAGCAGCGGGATACCGGCATATTGATACTGCACTGGCCTATCAAAATGAAGCTAGCGTTGGCCAGGCAATTCGTGATTCTGGCATTCCACGTGAGCAAATCTTTGTGACGACTAAATTACCGGCCGAAACGAAGTCATATCAAGGTGCACTAAATGATTTCGATCGCTCACTGAAAAATTTGGGTTTAGACTACGTGGATCTCTATTTGGTACACGCACCTTGGCCATGGGGGCAAGTCGGTCGAGTTTACGATGAAGCTAACCTCGATGTTTGGCAGGCAATGGAAGCTATTTATCAAAGTGGCCGGGCGAAAGCGATTGGTGTCTCTAACTTTGCTGTTCGGGATTTGAAGAATATTCTTAACCAGGCGACGATACCACCAATGGTCAATCAAATTCAATATTACTTGGGCTTCACGGAACCTAAGATCACCAAGTTTTCTGAGGAACATGCCATGCTTGTAGAAGCATACTCGCCGTTAGCGACGGGCGGGGTCCTCGATAATCCGCAAGTACAGGCCTATGCCGATAAATACGGCGTCAGTGTGGCGCAGTTAGCGTTACGCTTCGTTTTGCAAAATGGGGTCTTGCCATTGCCCAAGGCTGTTAATCCAGCCCATATTGAGGCGAATACGCAATTGGACTTCGCAATTAGTGTGGCCGATATGCAAGCCTTAAACGACTTGCCAGATGCGGCTGGTTCATACATGCACAACCCAACCCAAGGTTAACGAACAAAATGTTTGACCGCACTTGGGTCGATAGGAGTAAACTGAACATAATTAATAAACGATAAGGAGCGATTTGATGACAACGATTAATGCAGCTAACGCGGGTACTTACGCGTTTGATGATCAATTCAAAGTTAACCGGATGGGTTATGGCGTCATGCAGTTAACGGGTCCTGGGACATGGGGACCATACGCTGATCCTGAAAATGGGGTCAAGGTAGTTAAGAAAGCACTGGAATATGGCGTTAATTTCTTTGATACGGCTGATTCATACGGTCCATGGTTTGCTGACCGGTACTTAGCGGCGGGCTTGAAGGATGCCGCTAATCGTGATCAGATCTTCATTTCTGATAAGGTCGGTCAAACGCGGCAAGGACCGAATGTGTGGACGCCACTTGGTGAGCCACGGTATCTGCGTCAGCAAGTAGAAGTTTCAATGATGACACTGGGGATTGACCATGAAGACCTAGTATTCTTACATCGAATTGACCCTCATTACTCGATTGCGGATCAAGTTGGTGAACTCAAAAAGCTTCAGGATGAAGGTAAAATCAAGCATATCGGTCTGAGTCAAGTAACTGTTGATCAAATCAAGGAAGCGCAGCAAGTCGCTAAGATTGATGCCATTGAGAATCTCTATAATGTCGCCAATCACGGTGATGATGACGTTGTTGACTACGCGGCCTCACAAAAGATGGCTTTTCTGCCATGGTTCCCATTAGCAACGGGTGAACTGGCTCAGGCTGGGAGTGTCCTCAGCACGATGGCCCAAAAGTATCAGGTGAGCCCAGCGCAAATTGCCTTGGCTTGGCTATTGAAGCGGTCTGATAATATCATACCGATTCCAGGAACAAGTTCTATTGAGCATTTACGGGACAATGTGGCAGCCGCCAACGTTGATTTAACAACGGCCGATTTTAATGGATTAAGTCAATTAAGTGTTAAATGAGTATTTAGGTCGGGAATTCCCGACCTTTTTGTTTGCCTAAAACGAGCTAAACGACGCTTGAAATTCATGGGGTTGACGGTTAAAATGAATAAACATTGAATGAGAAAGAGGATTGAGCAAATGAGTACGCGTTTGATGAGTGATGAGCCAACAATTTATTTAGCAGGACCTTGGTTTACTGAGGGCCAACCAGAACGGCTAGCTAAGATCGAAAAATTAATGGACGAGTTAGAATTGACTTATTACAGTCCACGGCTAGACGGCATCGATTTGACGCCGGATGCGACCGAAGCTGATCGAAACGCGGTATTTACGGACAATGTGGACCATTTAAAACGGGCCAAGTTAGTTGTCGCCGTGGTTGATGGCTTTGACACGGGAACTATTTGGGAAACTGGAACAGCATATGGTTTAGATATCCCCGTTGCTTACTATGGTGAAACGTTAGCTGATGGCACGTTTAATGTGATGCTGGCTAAGTCCGGCAAAGCGGTTATTGAGAACATGACTGATTTGAAGGCTTTTCTACAAGATCCCACTGCCGATGATTTTCAATATACAGGAACTATTCGTTAATTTGAACGGTTAGTCAAAATAAAAAGCGAGCCGTCTGCATTTGTCAAGGCTCGCTTTTTGCATACATAAATGGCAGAACTTGTGGTGGGAATGAGCCGCTTGAAAAAATGTAATATTTGTTAAAGGCAATGTGTTTAATTGGAGAAAAGTCATCAAATGGTGTTACGCTATGGGCAGAAATTGGTTGACTAGCGCAAATATTAAGAAAGCGGCAAGAAAACAAAAAAGTTCAGTTCAAACTAGACAATCACTATCCAAGTTGTATAATGTACTTGTAAGCGTTATCAGAACCTAATTACCTATTTTGGGGGCGTTATTTATGGTTAAAAGTAAAGCAATTATGATTGGTGCCGGGCTATCAAATATGGCTGCGGCGGTCTACTTGATTCAAGATGGTCATTGGGATGGTAAGGACATCACATTCTATGGTGTTGATATGCACGGTGCCAATGATGGTGGTGCCACGACTGATTTTACCAATGAGTATTGGAATAAGAATCATCCGATGGCTAACACGACTGGGTATGTTGCCCGGGGTGGTCGGATGCTGAATTACCGGACGTACGTTGACTTAATGGATTTATTGGACCGGATTCCATCGGTAACTGAACCGGGGATGACGGCGGCTGAAGATACGCGTGATTTTGATGCGAAACATCGGACGTATGATATTGCCCGCTTGATGCAGGGTGGTAAAGGCATTATTAATGCTGGTAAGTTAGGATTCAATAATAAGGATCGGACTTTGCTGACTAAGTTGATCATGATGCCAGATAGTGAAGAAACGAAGCTCGACAACGTTTCGATTGCTGAGTACTTCAAGGATGATCCGCATATGTTCCAAACGAATTTCTGGTATATGTGGGAAACAACCTTTGCCTTTAGAACGCAAAGCTCTGCTCAAGAACTGCGGCGTTACATGCATCAAATGATTTATGAATTTACACAAATTGAACACTTAGTTGGTGTCAACCGGACGCGTTACAATCAATTCGAAAGCATGATTTTGCCATTAATTAAGTACTTGCAAGGGCAAGGTGTGACTTTCATTGATAATAAGATTGTTAAGGATTGGCAATTTAAAGACACGCCAATGCAAGACGAAATTACGGTGACTGGCTTAGTCATTGAGGATGCGCAGACTGGCGAAACGGAAGAAGTTGAAGTTGATGAGGACACAGCGGTGATCTTCACTAACGGTTCAATTACCGATTCTGCAACGATGGGTGATTACAACACGCCTGCTCCTGAAAATATGGATTATGGTGTTAGTGCTAGTTTGTGGAAGAAGGCTACTGAGCGGTTCTATAACTTAGGGACGCCAGATAAGTTCTTCAACGATCGGAATGCTAGCGAATGGGTCAGCTTCACGTTGACGACTAAGAATCATTTATTCTTAAATGAAATCGTTCGGATCACCACCCAGGAACCCGGGAATGCGTTGAACTCCTTCTTATCAACTACGCCAATTACGCCGTTGAACCAAAAGGATGTTAATATGTCGATCGTGGTGCACCACCAACCACACTTTACGACACAGCAACCAAACGAAACAGTTCTGTGGGGCTACTTCTTGTATCCACGGCGTCAAGGTGAGTTTGTTAACAAGCCGTATATCAAGATGACGGGTAAGGAAATGGCTCAAGAATTAATTGGTCAACTTTCCAAAGTAGATCCGGGTCCAGGCAATATTAAGGACAAGGAAAAGGAAATTTTGGACAGTATCGTGAACAATATTCCGGTATACATGCCATATGCTTCCGCACTCTTTAATAACCGGGCTAAGTCTGATCGGCCAGAAGTCTTACCAAAGCACTCAACGAACCTAGCCTTTACGGGTGAATTTGCGGAACAACCATACCAGATGATCTTCACGGAACAGAGTGCGGTCCGCTCTGGTGAGATTGCCGCTTATCACTTTGCTGGGGTCCCAATGGATAACTTGGTCAAGACACCACGGTACGATAAGGATCCAAAGACCTTGCTCAAGGCAACTAAGAAGATGTTTGATTAATTAAATGCTGGCCTGTCAGTGGTTAATGCTGATGATGGCATGATTTAAAAACGCTCCCCATGAAAGATGACTTTCATAGGGAGCGTTTTAGTGTGCATCACGATCAGTAGTAACGGCTCGTCGAGACGCCGTCATTAACAGGATCAGGTTGCTAAGCAATTTAGTGGTTGATCAAATTTTAGCAGCTGCTTTAGGTGTTAATTTAGACGGTGTGTGTTTAGTAGTGACTTTGACCGTGAGATGCTTTTTGGTTGCAAGTTTGGGCGCCTTTTTAGCGTTTTGCTTGGCGGTCTTTTTGATTAATTTTGGTGCCATTTTCTTAGTTTTCGTTGGTTGGGCTAACGTTTTTTTAGTGGCGAGAGTCGTTACCTTTTTAGTTGGTTTGATACTTGCCTTAGGGTGCTTGATCGTTAGCTTCGTTGATTTTGCTTTGGTGGTCGTCTGCTTTGCCAATTTGATTACCTTTTTAGAGGCTTTGATTTTAGGCGTTGCTTTCTTAGTACTGGTGGCTTTAGGTCCAGCCTGCTTGGTGGTCTTCTTAGCAATTGTCAACTTAGTCTTCGGGGTTTTCTTGGTCGCTTTTAATTTAGCGGTCGGGGCGTTCCCTTTAATCATCGTGGTGGCTTTAGCCCAGCCGAGGGCCTTACCGTGTTCACTAATGAGATAATATGTGGCCGACGTATGCTTGCCGGTTGCTAAAGTAATCGTCTTAGTTACCGTGTAAGTCTTTTTAGTACTGAGTTTCGCTTTGGCCGGGCTAACAAAGGCGATTGCCCGATCGGCGGCAAAGTGAATTGTATTCAAAGTCGTGGCGGCCTTCGCGTGCATTGTGATGGCGGGAAAGTGGGTCGCTTTAGTAAGTGCATGGGTAGTGGCTTTTGGGGTTACCGTGGCGGCATTAGCCGTGGTAGTCATGGCAAACGGGCTGGCAGCCAATGGTAATGCCAAAGCAAGTGTTGCAACGACTGATGTTAATTTTTTCATTTCAAAATCCCCCTTAAAGTGAATCTTTTTTTGATTCGAAGATAGTTTAGCACCTTGACTGCTTTGCAACAATCGTAATATCAATAAAATTATCAAAAAGTGGGTGAATTTGAATGCAATCAATAAAGGCTTGATAACAAACGAACCGCGGTGGGAGTAACCGTTGGGTTAATGAGAGTGAGCGAGATTTTAGAACTAACGTTCGCACTGAATGGGAAAGTTATGGTATGCTAGAACGGTATTTTTACTGAAAGGGGTGGGCGGCATTGCCGGCAGCAACAACTTTAATAACCCCCGCTGAAAATCGTTTCTTTCTGTTAAGTGAACGAGCTCGACGGCGGACCACGCTCCAACAAATTAGTGCGTTATTACGCGCACACGTAACGGTAAAGGCTGACAGTGATTTCTTGAAACCGACTGTGCGTAATTTGATCTTACAAGATCATGGCCAATGGCTGACTGACTGTAGTCATGAGTGGCAACTTTTGGCGAGCTTGCCGTACGTTGTTAATCCGAATGAAAGCCGACAAGCATGGCATCATTGCGAATTGTGTCATAAGCCGGTTCGTTATGAGTACCATGTTCAAAACAAGCATAATCATCGTGAGTTGATTGTCGGTTCTGAATGCGTCAAAAAGTTCATGAACGCCGAAACACGTTACTTGATGGTGATTACAACTGAAGATAACTTTTATGCGGTGGCCCAGTATCAGACGCTGACTACCGCTGTACCAACAGTGCCAACGATCATGTTTGCCCAGCCATGGCTACCACAATTACCGGCTGAGCAAGCCCCCCAAGCACGCAAGTTGCGACAAACAACGACGCAAACCGTCACGACGTACCTAAAACGTCGTACCAAGCAACTACCATTACAGGAACTAAAGCCCGCTGAACAAACCTATCAGCGGTTAGTCCATGATGAACAAGCGGTGATCGAAGCGGCTGAGCGGGCGGCCCGTCAAGCAATTGTGACCAATCAACAACAACGCCAGGCACAAGCGCAGCAAAGTGCTGTGAAGGCCGAGCAAACCTTGCGCCAGAGTCACGCCTATCAACGTTATTTACAGCAGCTGGCGGCCATTATCGTGATGCGTCCGGAGCGACCGATGGCGAAGCAACAGTTTGAAAAAATCACGCCACCAGTGACCGAACGCCCTTTGGTGAACTCTTATCAATTCGGGCAAATGGTGACTGAATACCGACAGACTGGGAAGATTCAAGTTCGGCGCCTAGCCATGCTTGATCATCAGTTCGTTGCCGCACTTAATCAGGTGACTCAACAGCTAGATGAACAACAAACGACGCGTTTTTATGACGATGTCTTCAATAGTTGTTGGGGCTGGCAGTATCATCAGCAGGCGACCCAACGTGCGGATTGGGAGCACTTATTGATGACCCGGTGGGGCCAATTATTGTCGCTGGCTTGGTTTGAACAATTAGCCATGCAAACGACGATGCCACAAACTCAACAGTGGCTTGCGGACAATGCGGATGCCGGTATGCAAGCAGCACTACAGCAACGTTTAGCTGCGCATGAAGACCGCCAACCGATTGCCCGTGACCGGATGACTAGATCGGAATTACGACAGTTTTGTTTGCGTGAACAGTCAGCTGCGCCGACATTAGAAGCATTTGAACAGGTCTTTGACCAACAGTATCAATTGCCCGTCGACCGGCAAGCAACGGCCCATGAAACGTTAGCCTATTACTATATTGCGCGTCAATATCAAGGTGACCATCAGCATGCGTTACAACAACTGAATTGGTTATTGAAAGTCTAAATGTTTCACGTGAAACATAAAAACGCCCACTGATCTTTTCAGTGGACGTTTTTAATTCGGCTGACAGGTTAACTATTAATGACGCTGTGATAGCGCGAGGCTGCAAATTCATACAGCGGCCGGTTGAGTGGTGTGACCTCAACGGCTTCTTCAAATGGTGCCGTAACCATGGTGTTGTCAGCGTTTTTAGCGAGTTTGACGGCCCAAGTTGGATCATAAAGTAATTGTTGGCCCACTGCGACTAGTTCGGCAGTTTGTAACACAGTCTTGACATCGTCGCGGGTCCGGACGCCACCAACACCAACTAGTGGCAATTTACCTTGTAACGCTTCGTGCACGTAGGTCATGATGGATTTATCTTGATACTGCGAGTCTCGTGAAACACGGTCATAGTTGTTGAGTGAGACATGAACGTAATCTAATCGACTTTCCCGTAGTTGTGAGAGTAACCAAAGGGTATCTTCAAACCGAATACCTGGTTCTTCGAATTCTTCTGGTGAGAAACGATACCCAACGATGAAGGGCCGGTCCGCATATTGGTCAACAGCTGCAAAGACGGCCTTTAATAATTCATCAATAAAGCGGAACCGTTCTTGCGGCGTGCGACCACCGTATTCATCGGTGCGGCGATTACTATGTGGTGAGAAGAACTGTTGGATCAAATAGGTATTGGCACCGTGTAATTCAATCCCATCAAAGCCGGCTTGAATCGCGCGCCGAGTTGCTTCACCGAATACCGCAATCGTTGCGTGGATCTCGTCAATCGACATTGCGCGTGGGGTCTCCGCATCGTCACGAAGGGCTGCAACGGCACTGGCAGAGACAATCTGTTCGCCATTTAAGACGGCTCGATGCGTCATTCGACCGGCGTGGAAGATTTGAACGATAGCTTTGGCACCTTGACTTTGAATGCCATGAGCAAGTGCACTTAGACCGGGCAGCATCGTGTCATGCGCGATACTAAGCTCGCCATGCCAACCCTTACCGAGATCTTCGACGTTGGCAGCACCCGTAATCACGGCACCTAAGCCAGTAGCTCGTTGTGTGTAGTAGTCGATTTCGTCATGGGTGATACTACCATTGTAAAAGCTTTGAGTCGTCGTCATGGGCGACATCATTAGGCGGTTGCGTAGTGTAACGCCAGATTTGAATTTGAGTGGTTCGTTAAAACTAGTCACAATAAAACATCCTTTCAAGCTAGTTTTGCTTACTTTTTGTAAGATCTAGTTTCAGTTTAGCGGTTGAAATTTGTTTTTTCAATTTTAAAGTCGCTGGTTTTAGTTAATATTGGCATAACAGGATGGTGCGTGTGGAATAAGGGGATTGTTGCTGTTGTTAAGTCAGGTGAGGCTTGATAGGTAGATGCAAACAAAAAACTTCATCGATAAGCATGGTCGACGAAGTTTTTTGGAAAATTATGATGCAACGTTATGCCTTAAACGGATTCCAGAAACGGCCACCGTTGACCTTAAAGAGGGCGATGCCGAGGATGATCAGCAGAGCAACTAACGTTAACGCCAGATAGTCGTTATGTTTAAAGCGTTGGGCCATGTACCATGTGCGCCGTTTTCCCTTACCGAAGCGCCGCAATTCCATCGCCTGACTAATGGTTTCGATTCGATCTAAGCTTGAAAAAATCAATGGAAGCAGAATTTGGATGCCGCCACGAATACGGGTCATAAAATGCGCTTTTTTCGACATTTCAAACCCCCGAGCCTGTTGTGCCAGACTGATAGTACGGTAATCAGCTTGAACGTCTGGAATGTAACGTAGTGCAATCGCTACGGAATAGCTGATACGATAGGAAATACCAATCTTATTGAGACTCGCAGCAAATTCGCTGGGATTAGTCGTCATGAGAAAAATCAGGGCGAGTGGCACGGCAAACGTGTACTTTAATAACAAATTAAATTCATAAAAAAGTTGTTCGGCTGTCAAGTTAAAATAGTGATCAGCAGATCCCAGTAGTAAGTGTTCGGTACCATAAATCGAGACGCCGTAATGAGGCGCAAAGACGTACACCATCACTAAGTTTAAAACGGAAAAACCAATAATAACGTTAAGCACGAACGCGATATCGCGGTAATGAATTTTTGAAAAGCGGAATAGAATCAGTGAAAAAATCATCACCCCGATTAAGTAACGCGTGTCGTAAGTCATCATCCCGATAACTGATAAGCCAACAAAGCAGAGTAGTTTAGTGCTACCGCTAAGCCGGTTTAAAAAAGTATGACGGTCGTTGTACCCGATCAATAATTCATGTTGCATTTTAGCGCGCCTCCCGTTCAGCCTGAACAAATTTTGCGACGAATTCTGTCGGGTTTAAATGGTGCGCTTCCGCCAGGGTGTATAAACTTGTCTTGGCTAAGGAAGCTTGCTGAATAATGGATGCGTTGGTCAACACATCGGCTGGGCGAGCATCCATCAAAATGTTGCCGTGGCCCAACACAATCGTGCGATCCGTGTATTCTAGCATTAGGTGCATATCATGCGTGATCAACATAATCGTCATGTGTTGTTCCTGATTGATCTTAGTTAAGAAGGTCATCATTTCAGTATAGTGTTGCAAGTCTTGGCCCGCAGTAGGCTCATCAAGAATTAGCATGGCTGGTTCTAATACGAGGATGGCCGCAATCGTGACCCGTTTCTTTTGACCGAAACTGAGCGCAGAAATAGGCCAGTGGCGAAACTCATAGAGACCACAGACCTTCAGAACGGCCTGGACACGGCGCTTTACTTCATCGTCAGCGACACCTCGGAGGACCAAACCGGCAGCAACTTCATCAAAAATCATCGTTTTAGAGATCATTTGATTGGGGTCCTGAAGGATATAACCAATTTGATCGGCACGTTCTTTGACTGATTGGTCAGCTAGGGAATGACCGTTAAATCGCATTTTGCCGGACTGTGGCATCAAAAACCCAGTAATCAGATTGCTCAATGTTGACTTACCAGTCCCGTTTTGACCCACTAGACTAATCATTTCACCCTGATGAAGCGTGACGGTGATATCGTTGATGATTGGTTTGGCGGGATCGTACCCGAATGTCAGGTGCTCAATTGCGAGTAACGGTTGGTCATGAACGGTGGGCGACTGTAGTTGTACGCCGGCGGTCCAGTTTTGCAACGTCGCGGTGAGGTCGGGTACTTGTAAGGCTTGGAGGTTATCCAAGTGTTGGCAAGTTGCTAGATCAACACCGGCTAGTTTGAGCGCTGAAAGGTATAATGGTTCGCGCAGCCCGAGTTGAGTCATGAGTGATTGCCGCAAAATCGTTTCCGGCCGGTCGTTAGCGACGATCGCGCCGTCTTGCATGACAATCAGCCGGTCGATTGGTTGCTGTAACACGTCCTCGATGCGGTGCTCGATAATGATGACGGTCAGGTCCTGCGTATGAGTCAGTTGATCAATGAGTGCCATCGAGGCTTTACCCGATGCCGGATCAAGACTCGCTAGCGGTTCATCAAATAATAGGATTTTACTATTGTCGATCAGAACACCAGCCATGGCGACCCGTTGCTTTTGCCCACCAGATAATTCCTGCGGGCGGTGAGTCAATAAGTCTTGGAGGTTTAAAGTTTGGGCCCACTGTTCAGTTGCTTGTCGCATGGCCGGTTGGGTCTGCTGATCATTTTCCAATGAGAAAGCCATATCTTCGACGACAGTCAAACCGACGAACTGACTATCAGGATCTTGCAGTACCGTACCGACGTCTTGGGATAATGCAAAAATGGAGCTCTCAGTAATGGTTTGACCAGCAATCCTTGCTTGGCCCGTCACTGTTCCTGGATAGGATTGTGGAATCAAGCCGTTCAAACACCGGCCTAATGTAGATTTACCGGAGCCAGAAGGTCCAGCAATCAACACTTTTTCACCGGGATAAATATCCAGATTAATATCACGTAAAGTTGGTTCCGTTTGGCTATTATATTGAAAAGAGAAATTTTTAAAGCTAATGATGGGTGCGCTCATGTTATTAACGTTCCTTTGTTAAGCTCCCACGTTGGGTCCGCGTCCGGGCGTACAAGACTAGTAGGATGGTCCCAATGATGGCAACTGAGATGGAATCGGCGATCCAAGTAATGACACCTTGAAGGTAAACTTTGTTGGCCGGTTCATGATAAATAATAATATCACCAGTTGGTGCTAAAAGCACCCAACCAATAAAGTTGACGATGATTTGGTAAATGTTAAACCAGACTAATTTTGCCGTTCCTAGTACGCCATTTTCAATCTTGAGCCGATTTTTAGCTAGTCCGAAGGCAACTCCAATCAGACCATCAACGATGACCCAAGTCCACCAAGGCGAACCATAAGTTACGAAGTCGTTTAAGGCGTGACCGATGAACACGGCTAAACCAGCTGCAACGGGACCAAAGATGGCTCCTAGTAAGGCTAAAAACCCCATCGCGACGTTAACCTGGGTATTCGGCACACCCGTTGGAATGGCGACAAATTTCATGAGAACAAAAATAACGGCGGCGCCAATCCCGGTAGCCACGACGGTACGAATTGAATTGGATTGCTTGTTTTGCATAGTGTAACACTCCTTAAGTATTGAGAATGAATAAGTTCTAATAACCATTAATAAAAGCGAACAGGCGTTAATTTTAGATCAGTTATGGTCATAAAAAAACGCGCCTAAAAGCGAATGCTTTCTAGGACGCGTTTGCGTGTTACCACCGAGATTTTCCCACAGGGACTTATCATGATCGTAACGGATCGCTCCGACTGAGATGGCCCCAGTAGCTTCTTCAAGACCATCTTCAACTAACCACGTCATCGTTTTGCACCAAAAATACGACTCTCTAAGCACGAGAATTAGCTTACTCATCTTGTCACAGCTTTTTCTAATCTGAATTTAACTATTAAAGCATACGCCAAAGTCTGTGGGGGTGCAAGTAAAACCGAACGGATGTAGCCGGTTACATCGAGATTGAACGGGAAAATCGGGAACAGCTAATTAAATGGTGGTCAAATGCGCTGATTCATTCGGCTATACGGTCAGTGACGGATGCTGATGATTAGTTGGATTGGTCGTTAATTAAACAAAGCCAATAAAAGTATATACAAATGATTTCAATTAGCTACTAAAAGGGGTAAACTAGTTGACAAGACCAAATGATGAAGGGAATGTGAGTAGTTTGGCTTATAAGTATGAAACGATTGCGGATAGTCTGCGACAAGACATAAAATCCGGTAAATATACGCCGGGCGAATTGATGCCCGACCAGAATAAATTAGCTGAAACTTTTGATACGACACGAATTACGATTCACAAGGCCATTCAATTACTGATTATTGAAGGGATGGTTTACTCCAAGCGTGGCGCGGGGACCTTTGTTCGCAAGGACTTTGGCTTGACTGAACGGCGCCAAGAAACACTGGTAGACAAGCCCCTGGGAACAACGCAAACGAATGCCGGTAAAAAGGTGACGAGTAAGGTGTTGGAATTACAAGCTCGCTTGCCTACTAAGCGGGAAGCGGAACAATTGTTAATCGATGAGATGGATCCGGTGTACGTTATTCGGCGGACCCGCTACGTTGATGGTAAGGTGTGGGCGTATGAGCATACGATTATGCCAACGAGTATCGTGACGTTGACGAAGCAAGTCCTCGAAGGCTCGGTCTACGGTTACTTAGAGCAACATAGTGGCAAGAAAATCGCGGGTTCACACCGTATTATCTCGGCAGCCCGAGTGACGGCTGATGACGTTGCCGCAATGGGCGCGACTCTGAATGATCCCGTGTTGGTCATTAATCAGATTAGTTACATGGATGATGGTCAACCCTTTGAAGTCTCCGAATCACATTTCCCATACGAGACAAGTACGGTCGTAGCGGATGTTCAAATTCATTAAAGCAATCGGTAACCGCGTTAATCAGTGGCTACCGATTTTTTGTGGAAATTATTCTGGAGAGTTGCATTCAAGAAAACGGTGGCCCATAATTAAATTGATTGAAAAAGAAAGCGCTTCAATAATCTGATTAAGGGGGATGAAAATATGCCAGCTAACTTTTATCAACGATTAATTGATAAGTATGAACCAATGACGGAAGCAGCGTTCTTAGTGTTAGTCAGTGTTCGCCAGCCGATTACCAGTGAAGCGATTCCGGCAAAAATCGCTGAAATGACCAATAATCAACTACAGCTAGGATTAGGAACCTTATTTACGAATTTGCATGCCATGACGAAGGATTATTTAATGACGGAACGAGTCGACGAAAATGACGTGCATACCTATGAAATCACGGGGAGTGGTGAATCGGTTTTGGCGGCTGAACGAAAACGACTGCAATTATTGAATCAGATTTGTGAGCAGGCGGGATTGTAACGGGTTAATTTAACGGGGAAGTGAGTATATGTGGCGTTATCAAATGGCGGTCAAAGGCTCAGAGCAGGAATTGCGGTGGCTCAATCAGCAGGCACAACGCGGGCAATTACTGCGGCGTATCAGGGGGAACTGGTATCAATTTCAAAAAACAGCAACTCGGTATCAAGTCTTTAGTGAATATGTGAGCGGTAATATTGCAACTGAAATCGACGACCAGCACACACCGTTCAAATTGTTAGCACGGCTACAATTGACGAAACCAGCCGTACAGGTGATTTATACGGGCACGGCTCAGACTGAGTTGCAGGGGGCGCGAGTGGATCGTCAGGACGCACCGTTGCAGTTGAAAATTGCACTGGCGCAACGGGGACACTTGTTAAATGTCATGAATATTAGGTTAGTGGTTGGTCTGATACTGGCCGTGATCGTGATTAGCCTGAATGTGAGTGATAACGTGGCCAGTTGGGGAATGCTAGCATGGTTGCTATTTACCTTCTATCCTGCATGGCAAGCAAGTCGGCTGCATAAACAGGCGAATGCGCTGCGAGTCATTACGCAACAATATGATGATGCTTGGCGGCCAACGATGCACGTTTTCT
This sequence comes from Lactiplantibacillus sp. 3062, assembly GCF_055413545.1. Taxonomy (NCBI): domain Bacteria; kingdom Bacillati; phylum Bacillota; class Bacilli; order Lactobacillales; family Lactobacillaceae; genus Lactiplantibacillus; species Lactiplantibacillus sp. 3062. Next base: position 347,503 of record NZ_JBVAYE010000001.1, on the reverse strand, counting down.
TGAAAAACATGTCCACTGAGCTGGATACAGAAAAAGTGGCAGGTCTAGGGGCGTGGGCTTACGTCGGTCAAGATCATCACGGGATGTACTGGTATGACTTGAAGACGCTGGCAAGTGCTGCGGAAATCAAGCAATCGCTACAGCTAATTGTGGGAGATAGCGTTTCTGTATCGATTGTAAGCTGGCTGGGATTGGCACCAATTGGATTTGTTTAAACTTTTAAAATGGAAGTGGTAGGTATGTGGCGGCATCGATTTTTGATCAAAGGTTCTGAACAGGAGTTGGCATGGCTGAATGCGCAAGCGCAGCGACGCTATTTATTGATGGCTATTCATGGAAATTGGTATCAGTTTAAAAAAGTGCCGACGATTTATCGGGTCTTTAGTGAGTATGTGCCGCAAGCAATCGCGGCTGACATGAGCAACAGTAACAGCGCGTTTCAAGTTCTCGCCCAAGTGCAAGTACAGCAACCAGATGTTAAGATTGTGTATACCGGCAGCGACCAACCAGCATTACAGCAAACGACAATGGCACCAACTGATCCTAAGGTTCGTTTGGAAGTAGCTTTGCAGTTACGTGATCAGGCGATGAATACGATCAACCTCAGTCTTTATGCAGGGGTTGTGGTATGGGGATTGTTTTTGATACTGGTCCTTCATCAGGGTGATACAGATTTAATAGGCGTCTGGATGCTAATGCTGTTAGTAGGACTTCTCGCGGTATTAGGACTGTATCGGACGGCACATCGTTTGCAGAATCAAATCAGCCAGTTACGGCGTGACACTGAACAGTACGACGGGGCCTGGATGCCGACGATGCACGTTTTTGTGAGCGCATTGACTGCTGATCTTGACACCGAGGAACCGGCATTAAAGTCGTTAGGTCGGTGGACCTTAGTTGGTCATAGTAAAAAGGGCCAGTATTGGTATGATCTACAAACGCTAGCCAACGCGGCAGAAATCAAACAGACTTTACGACCGTTCATTGCGACTGACACTAACGTCAACGTTCTGAGCTGGTTAGGGCTCGCGCCACTGGGCTGGTTTGTGTGATTGGCAATAATTGTTTGTACAATTAACATATAAAACGTTAGACTATTCTGAGACTAACGTTTTTTTTTGTGTTTACCGGTCTGATGATAGTATAAATGATAAAAAGTGACATATAATCATAATAGTAGTATTCTAAATAAAAGACAAAGCTGGAATAGGTTGAGTGTTAGTTAATCAGCTGGAAATTAATGGATATTGCGCGAATTTTACTATAAAAGTTTTTTTATTCGTCACAAATATTTCATATAATCGGGTTAACTTAAATAGTACAAGCTCGATTGTGTTGAAGACAATTGAGCTGATTACACAGAAAGCTTAGTGAGGTGATTTTGATGCGACTTAAGGATTTAACTGGTGAGACTTTCAGCCGTTTGACCGTTATCGAACGGGCTGAAAGTGCGCCGAATGGTAATGCACGGTGGTTGTGTCAGTGTTCATGTGGACGACAAGTAGTTGTCGATAGTTATCGGTTACGGAAAGGGATTACGAAGAGCTGTGGCTGTTTACGGGCAGATGTTAGTCGAAAGAATATTTTTGAAAATCCGCAAACCCGTAAAAATATGGGACGTAGTGATAACTTACCGCTTTATCAAGGAACTTCGGTCGATCGATTGAAACCGAATAGCCGGAATCGGAGCGGGGTCATTGGTGTTTCCTTTGACCGATGCTCACAGAAGTGGGTCGCACGGTTAATGTATCGGGGCCGCTTAGTTTTGAATCAGCAGTTTGCTGATATGGATGATGCCATCATGGCACGTAAGCAAGCAGAGCAACGCTACGTTATGCCAGTGTTAGAAGAATATGCGAAATCAAGCGCGGATTAAGATGCGTACATAATTAGCATGCCAGGAGACTGGTGTGCTTTTTTTGCGATTATTACCCGGGAAATAAACGAGTTAGATTAATACCCGTGAGGACCGATTATTTGTGTTTATTGATCAAACTAGTTAGACTTAACGAGCAATTTAAATTAGAACGGAGGAACTTTGAGCATGGAAATGGGATTAGCAGGGAAACGGGTCTTGGTCACTGGTTCGACTAAGGGAATCGGACGGGCAATTGCGGTAGCATTTGCCAAGGAAGGCGCGGATGTGGTCATTAATGGTCGCCGCACAGATACGGTGGCAGCGGTTGTGGATGAACTCGCAGCGGCATACCCAACAACTCATCCAGTGGCGGCACCGTATGATATTAGTGATCCGCAGCAAGCTGACAAAATGTTTCAACAAATTCCAACGGTTGACGTATTGGTCAACAATATGGGAATCTTTGGGCCAATGGCTTACGATGAGATTGACGATGCAACTTGGGAACGCTTCTTTAAAGTGAACGTGTTGTCTGGCAATCGGTTGGCAAAACATTATTTACCTGCAATGTTAGCCCAAGATTTTGGACGCATTATCTTTATTGCGAGTGAAGAAGCAGTTATGCCTTCGGGGGAAATGCCCCAATATTCGATGACTAAATCGATGAACCTTTCTTTAGCGAAGAGTCTGTCGAAGTTAACAGTTGGTAGCCACGTAACGGTTAACACGGTTATGCCCGGCTCGACATTAACAGAAGGTGTTCAGAAAATGTTAGATGATATGTATGCTGATTCAGATTTGCCAAAGGATCAGTGGGAGCATGACTTTATGATTAATCATCGACCACTATCACAAATTCAGCGTTTGATTCGGCCGGAAGAAATTGGTCGGTTAGCAGTGTTTGTCGCTAGTCCGTTTGCTAGCAGTTTTTCGGGTGAAGCATTGCGGGCGGATGGTGGGTTAGTCCCAACTATCTTCTAGTGGCTAATGAAGACGATATATCTTTCTGGTTCTGCCATCGAAATTCAGATGTCACAAAACTGTTTTAGCGAGTAAAGTTTATCGCCAAAACAGTTTTTTTGTTGACTTGACTAGCCTAAGAAGCCAGTTTCAAGCGGAGTAGATGTTTAAAATGAAATTTTTAACTGATTGACTGGCTAGTCATTGACTTATTAGTCAACGGCGCCTATGATTGCAGCATCAACAATAAGATGCTCGAATTTGAAGGATGGGAGTGAGTCATATGGATAAAGAACCGTTATTAAGGATTAGTCACTTGCAAGAGCATTTCGGGAAGTTTCAGGCTCTCAAGGATATTAATTTTGAAATCAACGCGGGGGAAGTTTTTGGCTTTATCGGTCCGAATGGTGCTGGTAAATCAACCACTATTCGGGTACTACTTGGAATTTTAAAAGCTAGTGGTGGGCAGGCGACGATTTTTGGTCGCGATGTCTGGCAGGATAGTGTGGCGATTCATAAGCGAATTGCTTATGTGCCAGGCGATGTTTATTTATGGCCTAATCTAAGTGGTGGGGAAATTATTGACTTGTTTCTTAAACTAAACGGTGGTCAGCATACGGCTAAGACGGACGCGCTAATTAAACAATTCGAACTGGATCCGCGTAAAAAAGCGCGCACTTATTCTAAAGGTAATCGGCAAAAGGTGGCCTTGATTGCGGCACTCTCAACGGATGCTGATCTATATATTTTTGACGAACCAACGTCCGGACTGGATCCGCTAAATGAGCAGACGTTTCAAAATGAAGTATTGGCTTTAAAACGGCGAGAGAAGAGCGTCCTGTTATCTAGCCATATTCTGTCAGAAGTGGAAAAAATGTGTGATCGCATCGGTATTATCCGTGAGGGACAGATTGTTGAAACGGGGTCGTTAGCTGAGATGCGGCACTTAACCCGAACCACGGTCGATGTGCAAACACGACTGCCTTTGACTGACTTGACCACCCTAGCTGGTGTTCACGGGGTCACAGCGCGCCACGGAGATAACCACGTCAGTCTAGCCGTCGATGCTGACCAGTTGACGCCGGTAGTGCAGTACTTGGTGAGTCGGAAACTGATCAGCTTAACAACGACCCCACCAACGTTAGAAGATTTATTCATGCGCTATTACACGACCGAACAACAACCGGTGAAGGGGGAGTGATGCTGATGGCAACACAACTATTTGCTCGTACCGGATTACTGATACGGTTCAACTTACGACGAGATTGGAAAAAGTTGCTCATTTGGGTCGTCGTGTTGACGGGGCTATTCACGGCCATCGCCGCGAAGTTTGATGGTATTTATGGCACTCAGATGGCACTGAATGAAATTGTCAAAACGCTTAAAACGCCCGCGATGATTTCCTTATTTGGTGCGTTTTCGGCCAAATCGCCATATACGACGGCCAAGGTGTTTGCAACTGAAATGGTGGTTTTTATGGCCATCGTCATGATTGTGATGAATATCATGGTGGCCGTGGTTACGACGCGCGGGGATGAAGATGATGGCCTGCTAGAGCTAGTGCGTGCCCACGCGGTCGGTCGGTTAGCACCACTATTCGCCGGGGCAGCTGAGTTAACGGCGCTAAATGGTTTGATTGGTTTTCTTTTTGCCCTCGGGCTGACCGTCGCCAAGCTTCCGGGAGCGACGACGCCAGGTAATTGGTTAATTGGTCTGGGCTTAGGGGGCTTAGGCTGGGCTTTTGGAATGTTGACGCTGTTACTTGCACAGGTAATGACTAGTGCGAGTGGTACGACGATGCTGAGCTATTTGCTACTGGGCGTCATGTACGTTGCACGAATGGGCACGGATGTTAACCGTCCAGACCTGACTTGGTGGATCCCCTTTGGTTGGATTGAAAAATTAGATGCGTATCAAACCAATGATTGGTTACCAATCGGTCTGTATGTATTACTGGGTCTTGGTTGTTTAAGTTTGGCTGCAGCTCTTAATGCTTATCGGGACTTGGGCGCGGGCTTAGTCGAACCACGGCGCGGTCGGCGACAGGCTAGCGGTTTATTGCGGGGTCCCGTGACCCTATTATGGCGGCAGGCACATGGTCTGATTATTGCATGGCTACTAGGGAACTTTATCTTAGGTGCCGCGTATGCGTCCGTCTTTAATACGATTGGCGATCTGGCAAAGAGCAATCCAATGATCAAACAACTGCTAGGTGCGTCAGCTTTAGCAGCAGCGAATCGCTTGATCGTCAAAAATTTCATTGCTGTGTTGGCTATCGTCATGGTGATCGTTGCACTGGTTCCAGCAGTACAGTTAATGCTCAAACTGGTCAATGATGAACAAAAAGGCTATCTACATCAAGTTTATGCGACGGCCACATCACGGTGGCACGTGTGGGCAAGCTATACCGGCTGGGCAATCGTAACGGGACTGCTCGTTTTACTTGCCGGTCTAAGTGGTATGTATTTGATGGGCCTGACGAGTATGGTCAAGCCCATCAGTTGGGTGACCTATTGGCACGTGTTTGCGGCCTATGCACCGGCGATGTTAGTGATGGTAGCGGTGACGAGTGCCTTAGCGGGCTGGCGACCTAAATGGCGGTATGCTGCGTGGATCTGGGTATTTTACGCCTTCTTCTCATTGTATCTTGGTAATTTGATTGATTTGCCAAAATGGGCACGCCGTTTAACGCCCCTTGGCTTTGTTAACAAGGTACCAATCAAGCCCTTAGATGGAACGACAAGTAGCTGGTGCCTATTATTAACTGTGCTAATATTAGTAGTAGCAGCACTAAGTTATCGGCGGCGTGATCTAGCTCAGTAAACGAAAGGAGTGCGTGACATGGCAGTAAAACAACCTGTTCCTAAAGACCCGGCGAAGGTCGAGCGTATTATGCACGCGGCCATGCACACCTTTGCCGTCAGTGGCTATCGAGATGCTAAAACGGATGTGATTGCGTCCGCGGCAACGGTGTCTAAGGGCCTATTATTTCATTATTACGGTAGCAAACAGCGCTTGTATTTGGCCACTGTTCAGCTTGCTACTGACACGATTATTGCCACCATTAATCAACAAGTTTTTGATGTTCCAGATGACCTAGTCACGTTGATGGTGCGGAGTGCGCGTTACAAGGCGGCGTTTGGTAAAGACCACCCGGATGAAATGAAGGTCTTGATTGACGCCTATGGCGCGCTGGAGCGCTTGCCGGTAAAGATACAGGCACAAATGAAGATCCTGTATACTAAGTCGATGACTATTTCCCGGGAAATGATCAGTCAGGTGCTGGATAAAATGACGCTGCGTGCGGATGTTGATCGTGATGCAACGATTGCTTTGATTATGGGTGTTTACAATCAGATTTTTATGGAATTTCAGACCTATATGCGTGAGAATCATCAAGTTGAATCGATGGCCGATATCGAATGGGTGGTCAGTCGCGCAAAAACCTACATGGGGATTTTAGAACATGGGTTTATGGCGGCGGATTTAGATGACCAGCAGTAATAATACGTATCTTAGACAGTCGACGGATGTTTAATCCGGACGACTGTTTTTCGACCGGTGGATTCGGCAGCGTTTAATAGTGATAATGTTTATTCGCTTTTTTCGTTAGCAGGCTAAAAATGTGGTAAGTTAGACTTAATAGATGACGGATGAAGTGAGGGATCGGAATGGAATTACATTTAACGGCACGACAGACGGGATTGTGGCAACGGTTGATGGCACTGGCACGTGAGCAATTGATGGGACTCGCCATGCAGATGGAGTCGACTGGGAAAGTCGATCGACCGACACTGACAACGCTTGCCCAGCAATTGGCTTTGGACGATCCACTACCAGATGACCGCCTGAGCCAACGGGTTTTGAGTACATTAGCGCTGGCGCAAAGTTCAGCTGGGCTCGCTATGAGTTTTGCCAGTAGTTGGCAAGTTGAGGATGCAATATTAACGTTTGGAACCCCGCAACAACGCCAACGGTATTGTGCACAATCAGGTGTTTTTGGACTCGCGGCATTACCGGAACAAGTCATGGCTAGTAGTACCGTCAAAGCAACGCCGGTAACAGCTGGCTGGCAACTGTCCGGTGCGGTTAAAACGGTATTGAATGTTACACAGGCAACTGAGTATTTAGTTCTCGCACAGACACCACCGAATGCTACAGGGGCCTTTGTTATTAGTGCTGATCAGCCAGGCGTCACGGTCAGCCAACCAATAACCCCTTTAGGGTTACACGGATTGACCATCGCGGATGTTCAACTCACCGATGTCCCGGTTACGGCCGCTGATCAAATCGGTCAATTGGGACAAGGACAACGAGTGATGCAACGGGCGCAAAGCTTGGGGCAATTATTTGCCGGGGCGATTACAGCGGGAATATGGCAACATGCCACAGACCAGGCACGACAGTTAGCGCTGACAGAACAGCCGCCGTTAACTGCCTTGGCGCCAGCAATGGCGATTACGGCCGCCTTACAGACTAGTGTCTACAATGCGGCCCAACAGGCCGATGATGAGCGCCCATTTACAGACGCAGCGCAATTGGCGGCAATGTTTGCCAGCCAAAATGCCTTGGCGCCGTTTAAAATTTTGATGCCATTGATCGGTGATCTAGCCTATACGCAACACTCGCCGTTAAGTGCCTTGCAAAATGACGTGGCGACACTACCGTTGATTGTTGGCACGGATACGCAATTGGCGTTGACTTTTGCCACGACGAGCCTGAATGACGAAGTGGCCGATGTCCCGACAACGGGACCCCACACAGCTCCTGAGCACCTAGTCGTGGCCGACCTACATCGGGTCGTAAAACGCTTGAATTTGACTAGGGATGTGCCAGTCAATGTCGGCAGTATTGCTACGGCGAAACGCGTCGTGGCATTAGGTCGAGGCGCGATGGAACCGGCAGTATTGCTTCAAGCCCAACAATTGGCCAAGTGGATTGGTGCAGCATTGGCTGTTACCCAGCCGCTAACGGCTATGGAACAATTTAGCATTGAGCAACAAATTGGTGCCTCAGCAGTGACGGTTGCACCAGAAGTCTTGATCAACATTGGCGTCGCTGGTGATGATGATTACTTGGCTGGCATGGCTGGTGCGCAACACGTTCTTTCTGTGAATACGGATGAACAAGCGCCAATCTTCAAGCATTCACAACAAATTTTCGTGGGCGATGCCGCTGAATTTTTGGCCGGAATGGTGGCAGCATTAAATTAATACGAAGTCGAGTTCGGCACTGTTGGTAGGTCTGACGGGGTCGTATGACAATCAATTGTTTGCACAAAAACTAAGGGTCACAGCAATGTACTGTGGCCCTTGGTTTTTTACTTAGCTTTAAATTAAGTACCACCAGTCATTACTTAATTAACGAAATAATTAATGACCACCGTCACTTAAAGCGTGCGGTGAGCTGGTTCAGAATCGGAATCTTAAATAGGGCGATCAAGATAACTGAGTAGCAGACGTAGGTTATGACTTCTTGTATCATGCGCGTTGTTAGCAAAACGGACCATGGTGTTAAGTACATGAGATGAAGCCAGAGGCTGTTTAGAAACAAATTGAGAATAAAGACGACGATAAAGTTAGCGACGAGAACGCGTGTCAGTGAAGTTTGATGTTGAAAGGCGTATCCAAAGACTAACCCGGTCAGAAAAGCGGTTAGGATAAAACCAGGAAAAAAGGTGAACTTTGGGAAGAGCAGCATTCCGAGTAGGGAGGAAATCGCGCTACTGCCGGCTGTAACTAGTGGTGAAAATAAACGGGCCGTTAAACCAATAATAATAAACGCGAAGGATATCTTGGTTAGCAATAGTTGAATTGACAGTAAACTTCCTAAGATAAGTTGCATGGCAATTAAAGCACCGAGTAACGGGATACGCCGAACCGTGAGTGATGATGTCATAATAATTGAAGCCCCCCTAAGTGTGTGAATGTATTTTAGGGGAATTTGTTGAGAATTACTAGACCTGAAATTATTGGTTATAAGTAATATAAAAATATCACTAGGAGAAACGCTATGACGTTATGTAGCGTTTCTCCTAGTGGTCAATTAATCCGGAATATGGCTTCCGTTGGACATGGGTTGCAGTTATCGCTACAATGTTGATAAAAGGCAGTATGGAGGCGTTTGAATGGCATACATTACAAAAAAGAAAATTGCACAAGCCTTTCATGACGTCGTCCTAGTGAGGGGCTTTAGCCGAACTTCCGTGACGGCAATTATGAGCACCGCCGATTTTAGACGGCAAACATTTTATGATTATTTTCAAGATAAATATGAATTATTAACCTGGTTTATTGATGACACCCTGACTGAAACGGTTGAACATAATCTGAATTATTTGCCTTGGATCGACATTATTAAACTAGTTTGTTACGAGTTAGATGCGAATCGTCAATTTTATGCAGAATGTATTAACACGCAGCATGAAATTGACGTGACGGCACTTGTCGGTAACCACTTAGCCACGTTATTGACTGAACTAACGCACGCCAATACAACAGAAACGTCGGCCCTAATTTGGTTGCTGTGCTTGGGAATCGCACAATCGTTAACGCATAATATCGTTGCGAATCATCCTGAAGATTATGAGGTGCTTTCTCAGCACGCTATTGCGGCCATCGAAATGACACTCGAAATTTTGAACTAGTTAGGCCAAGCAGCAGTTTTGACGGGTCGGTTTAGAGCAGTTAACCAGTCAGGGTCGGCTAGGCTGAGTAAGGTTAATGACAACCCATGCATCCCGTTAGCAGTTAAAAAAGTTCCCACTTTGTTGAAGTCGATTGTTAGTGCGGCTAAGGTGAGTAATTCGTGAACATCATTATTGAACACCATGAGTTCCATGGGCGTTGTCCCACCGAGGGAGTTAACGAAAACGGCGTAATGGTCGTCAGCATGCCACTTAAAGTTGAGACGTAATTTACTAATTAATTCCTGTGCGAGTCGTTCTGACGATTGAAAAGGTTCACGCCGATAACCGGGTTCCCCGTGAATACCGATACCGTAATAAATTTCACCAGGATTCAAGTTAAACGATGCCGTTGACTGTCCTGGAATGCGGGCACCGCTAGCAGCAACCCCAATCGTGTGAATGTTTGGCACTAGGGCGGCAGCGATGTGGGTCAATTCAGCGATAGAGGCCCCCTGAGCTGCAGCGGCACCAAGAATTTTATGCACTAAAATCGTGCCAGCAACTCCTCGTCGGCGCTGTTTTAAAGATTCATGATCCACGGAAATATCGTCTGCCACAATACATAGACCAGTTTGCCAATGTTCCTTTTGCAGTTGTTGTTGAGCAGCCGTAAACGCACTAACATCTGCTGGAAAATTTTTAACAATGAAAAAAACGCGACGCTGGCATGTCACCTGTTTTGTGACTTTAACGATTTCTTGAGATGTAGGGGGTTGAAAAACCGTTCCCATGATTGCGGCAGTTAACATACCAGGCCCAACATAACCCCAGTGTGCCGGATCGTGACCGCTGCCCCCACCAGCAATTAACGGAATCTGATCATCTTGAAAGTTGCTGTCGTAACATCCGAATGTATTTGGTACCCATGTTAAATTTGGATAGGCCCATTGAATGCCCTGAGTTGCTTGACTCAGGGCATTTTGAGGTTCATTAATGATTTGCATGGGAACACCTTCTTATATTGTTAGTTTGATTTTATTATAACGCATTCGAATGACTATGCTTGTCGGAAGCTGGCGGACAAAATAACAAAACTGTCCATTATTTTTGAAAGCGGATTCATTTACAATTAACTTGTTAATTCGAGAAAGGAAGGACAACAAAAATGAAAAAAATAATTAATGATCCCAAGAATGTCGTCGACGAAATGGTTGATGGGTTAGTACGTGCCTATCCTCAATATTTAACTAAATTACCGGATACCGAAGCAATGGTTCGTAGTGATCAAGATTCAATGCGGGGAAAAGTTGGAATTGTTAGTGGTGGCGGGAGTGGTCATGAGCCCGCCCACGCCGGCTTTGTTGGTCCTGGCATGCTCAGCGCTGCCGTGGCAGGACAGGTTTTCACCTCACCGACGCCAGACCAAATTTATGCGGCAATTAAGGCTGTCGATCAAGGTAAGGGCGTTTTCTTAGTCGTGAAGAATTATTCTGGTGATGTCATGAATTTCGATATGGCGAAAGATATGGCTGAATTAGATGATATTCAAGTTAAATCGATTGTCGTTGATGATGACATTGCTGTTAAGGATAGTTTATATACTCAGGGTCGTCGCGGGGTTGCCGGCACTATCTTTATGCATAAGATACTTGGGGCGGCCGCGGATCAAGGCGCTGATTTGGATGATTTAGAAAGTTTAGCAACGCATGTTTTACCACGGATTAAAACGATTGCGGTCGCATTATCCGCAGCGACGGTGCCGGAAGTCGGCAAACCTGGCTTTGAATTGGCAGATGATGAAATCGAGTTTGGCGTCGGAATCCATAGCGAACCAGGTTATCGGCGCGAAAAAATCAAGCCATCCAAACAACTTGTTCAGGAATTGCTAGGTAAATTAGATGATGAATTACACCTACAGTCAGATCATCAGTATGCGTTCTTGGTTAATGGTATGGGAGCGACGCCATTGATGGATCAGTATGTCTTTTGCCATGACTTGTTGGATGAACTGGCAACACGGCACATTCAACCGGCCTTTATGAAGGTTGGTAATTATATGACTTCGATTGATATGGCCGGTATTTCACTGACGATATTCGATGTTGCTGAATCTCAATGGCTAGATTACTTACAGTACCCGGTCAAAACAATCGCGTGGTCATAAGGAGGAATTGAGAATGTTAACAATTGAGAACACAACAGTATGGCTGAATAAGTTTGCTGACCAGATTGAACAACACCAAAGTTACCTAAGTGAATTAGATACGCCGATTGGCGATGGTGACCATGGGGGTAATATGGCTCGGGGCCTAGCAGCAGTTAAGGCAGCACTTGCCACGCAACCAGCAGACATAACTAAACTATTTCAAGCAACGGCGATGGCATTGATTAGCAAAGTCGGTGGTGCTTCTGGACCATTGTACGGAACAGCTTTCTTAGAAATGGCAAAGCAAAGTAAGATTGATAGCGATTTAGGTGGATTGTTGGCCGCTGCATTAGCTGGGATTGAAAAGCGGGGTGGCGCGACAACCGGCGATAAGACGCTGATTGATGTGTGGGCGCCGGTTGTTCAGGCGGTCCAAGCGGGCGAATTGACGCAGGATGTTATCGATGATGCAGTTGCTAGCACCGAACCGATGGTGGCTAAAAAAGGGCGAGCATCCTATCTAGGTGAACGTTCAGTGGGACACCTTGATCCAGGTGCTGTCTCGAGTGGTTATTTATTTACAACGTTACTGGATACGGAGGGAATCTTATGAGTTTAGGAATTGTAGTTGTTTCACACGTCCCAGAAATTGCCGCAGGTATTCAGCGTTTGTTAGGGCAAGTTGCCCAGGACGTTTCGATTACGATTGCTGGTGGTACGGATGACAATCAAGTCGGAACCAGCCTGACCAAAATTACACAAGCGTTTGATGCAAATCATGCGGATGAACTCTTGGCCTTTTATGATCTTGGTAGTGCCAAAATGAATCTGGAAATGGCCATTGAAATGAGTGATAAAACGGTCCATTTATATGATACGGCACTCATTGAGAGTGCCTACACGGCCGCATCGCTATTACAGGCGGCTGTGCCACTTGCGGATGTCGAAGCTCAATTAGCGCCATTAAAAATCAAGTAGGATGGTGACGAAACATGCACGGTTTTTTAGGTGAATTTTTAGGTACCATGGTGTTAATTGTATTTGGGGTTGGTAGTGGTGCCGCCATGAATTTAAAGGGTAATTATGCACGCCATCAGAATTGGACGTTTATTTGCTTGGCGTGGGGCCTAGCCGTTACGTTTGGGGTCTATGTTGCCGGACAATTTGGTTCGGATGGTCATCTAAATCCAGCGGTGACAGTTGGTTTTGCGTTATTCGGTTATTTGCCAATGGCTAACGTTTGGCCGTACTTATTAGGCCAGTTCTTAGGGGCCTTTATCGGCGCGGTAATCGTTATTATTCAGTACTACCCACACTTTCAAGCTGCCAAAACGGCGGCAGATGGCAATCAAGTTGGCATTTTTGCAACTGGTCCAGCCATCAGTAACCCGGTATTTAATTTTCTAAGCGAAACGATTGCGACCTTCTTCTTTATCTTCGTGTTGTTGAATCTCGGTAACTTTACCCAGGGATTAAAGCCATTGATGGTGGGGCTGCTCATTGTTGTCGTTGGTCAGACCTTGGGTGGAACCACAGGCTTTGCGATTAATCCGGCGCGTGATTGGGCACCACGATTAGCCTACACGATTCTCCCGGTTCCTAATAAAGGGTTGGCTAATTGGGGTTATGCCTGGGTTCCAATGTTTGGTCCATTGCTTGGTGGTATTTTGGCAGCTGGTCTGGAAACAATTATTAGTTAAATACTCACAACTGTGCCGATTTTGTTGGGCACAGTTTTTTGTTATAAAGTATAATTAAATAAATAATGCAAGTTTATGCAATCGCTTGCAATAACGATGAAAACGTTTTATATTTAATGAGATGGATTCAAATAGATCGGGGGGATCATGATGGCAACGATCAAAGATGTTGCCCAGCGCGCAGGTGTTTCGCCTTCAACAGCGTCACGTGCAATGCATGGTAGCAAGATTATCAGTAAGCCAACACGTGACAAGGTCATTAAAGCGGCGCGGGAGTTAAATTACGCGCCGGATTTTAATGCGCAGAATTTAGCAACTAAGGCTAGTAATACAATCGGGGTGGTACTACCAGTAGATCATCACGAAATCTTTTCTAACCCATTTTTCTTAGAGATGATTCGGGGTATCAATGAAGTTTGTAGTAAGAATGGCGCAATGACAACGCTAGCAACGGGGATTTCAAGTGATGAACTGGTGCATGATATTGATGTCATGATTGCACAAGGCCATATCAAAACTTTTATTTTACTGTATTCTGAAAAAAATGACCCAGTTGTTGAGCGCTTGAAGCAATTTGATGTCCAATACGTTGTGATTGGTAAACCTTACCAAGACGTCAATAAAACATCGTATGTTGATAATGATAATATCCAAGCCGGAACGGATGCAGCCCAATATCTAATTGATCATGGACACCGGCGCATTGGGTTTTTGTATTCGGATTTATCACGGATGGTGCAAAGTGATCGGATGCTTGGCTATCAACGTGTAATGATGCAAAATCAGTTACCAAATATTATGTTGGAAGAACGGTTTGAGACTCATGCGGCGGGTGTTAAAACACTACATAAGTTTTTTGAACAGTATCCAGATGTTACCGGGTTTGTGGCCGTAGATGATATGTTGGCGTTGAAATTACAACAGGTTCTCCATAATGATCCGAACTGGAAAGTTAAACAATTCTCACTGATTGGTTTTAATAACTCCATTTTTTCTGATTTAGCGCACCCGATGCTGACATCGATTGCGGTCTTTCCACAGCGTTTAGGTGAAGAAGCGGCCAAGATTGCGATGGCTGACCATCCTGCTGATGAATTATCAACGGCAGTAATTGTGCCTCATCAAATTGTTAAACGCCATTCCGTCCACCAAATCAAGTCCTTACAGTAGTAAGTTAGGGGGGTATTTTGATTATGATAACGCTAAACGATGTCGCGAAAAAAGCTAATGTCTCAAAAATGACAGTTTCACGAGTCATTAATCATCCGGAACAGGTTCGTCCTGAGCTTCGAGAGATGATTTTAAATGTGATGACACAGCTAGACTATCATCCGAATGCGGCAGCGCGAGCGCTAGTAGGGCGGAGAACCCGGGTTGTAAAATTAACGATTTTTGAAGACATGGACACGACGGAACCCTATTACATGATGTTGCTCGCGGGGATTGCGAATGAATTGAATCAACATCAATACGCCTTGCAGATTGCGACGCGCAATAGCTATGAGGTTGGCGAATGTGATGGCTATATTTTGACTGGTATTCGGCAAGCCGATTACGCATGGGTCGAACGTCTTAATCAGCCAGTCGTCTTTGTTGGTAGCAATCGTCAGGGATACGACTACGTTGATACTAATAATTATCAGGCGGTCTGGGAAAGTACACGTTATGCCGCGGAACAGGGCTATACGCATCTTGTCTTTATTGGTATCGCTATTGCCGAACCGTTTGAGCTAGATCGTGAACGAGGTTTTCGAGAGTACGTCACGACACATCATATTAGCGCTCAGATTATTCGATTAGCCAATCATTCACACGTTGCAACTGCGTATGTGAAGAGCCATTGGTCTGGTTTTCCACGTAATACGGCGTTTATTTGTGCAAGTGATCGGTTGGCGATCGGCGTTGAAACGGCAATTATTAATCAAGGTGGTCGCGTTCCCATAGAATATGGCATTATCGGTTTTGATGGCGTGTTATTAAATCAGATTGCAGCCAAACGGTTGACAACGATGAAGCAACCGCTTGAAGCAATGGGACGAGCTGCTGCACGGCTATTATTGGCTAATATCAACCATACTGATCGTTCTCGCGGGCGGCATGATCAAGAAAAAATCATCATTAATTCACGGTTGTCGGTGGCTGAATCGACCCGTTAAAGAGGAGTCTGGATAGATGAGCAAGCATTGGTATGATCAACAAACGATTTATCAAATATATCCTAAGAGTTTTAACGATAGTAATCACGATGGCATTGGTGATATTCCGGGAATTACCGCGAAGATTCCCTATTTGAAGCAACTTGGGATTACCACGATATGGTTAAACCCAATTTATCAGTCACCCCAGGTTGATAATGGCTACGATGTTTCGGATTACTACCAAGTTGATTCGAGCTTAGGGACCATGATGGACGTTGAGACGCTCATTAAAACAGTTCATGAGCACGGCATGTATCTTATCTTTGACTTTGTCTTGAATCATACTTCAGATCAGCATCCATGGTTCAAGCAAGCTCTCGCTGATCCACAGAGTAAGTATCGGGACTACTACTTATGGCAAGATCCCGCAGCCGATGGTGGGCGCCCAAACAACTGGGGTTCGTTTTTCGGTGGCAGTGTTTGGGCGAAGGATCCGGCAGGCGGCTCACAGTATTATTTCCACTTGTTTGATAAACGGATGCCGGACCTCAATTGGAAGAATCCGGCAGTGCAACAGGCGATGCGTGATGTTGCTGAGTTTTGGGTTGAAAAGGGGATTGATGGTCTCCGGTTAGATGCGTTTATTCATCTGGCTAAAGCAGATTTTCGCCAAACTTATCCAAATCGGACTGGTGATTCGACACCCATCATTAGCGATATGTTTTATGCCCACTTACCGAAAGTGCATCAGTACTTACACGACTTTGTCGCCGCAATCAAAGCTAAGCACCCGGATACGTACGTCGTCGGTGAAGCGTCATCCGCTGACCCCCATTTGATGGTCGACTATACGACACCAGGTACGGATGAGTGTAATCAAGTGATTACGTTCAGAACTTTTGCGGACGACAATACCCAGGATGATCCGAGCTTCTCCGACACATTTCAGCCCCGACCGATGGATGTGACGGCCTATAAGCAAAATACGGTCGGTATTCAAGCGGCTTTAGCAGACACCAGTCTACCAACACTTTACTGGAATAATCATGATATGGCTCGGGTCGCCACGCGTTACGGTGATCCTGATTATCCGCAAGCAAGTGCCAAGGCGTTAGCGACGGCCCTGTATTTGCAGCGTGGCATTCCCATTATTTATTATGGGGAAGAATTAGGATTAACAAATATCCGTTATCATGATATTGCGGACTTTGAAGACCAGACGGTACCCACCTTTGTTGCGAGCGCTCAAGCCGCTGGTAAGTCTAAGGTGGAAATCATGCGGATGTTGAATCAAACTCATAAAATGGCGGGGCGCGGCCCCATGCAATGGGACAATACGGTTTATCATGGTTTCTCTGACCACTTACCATGGAAACATGGTGATACTGATGACATGAATGCGCAAGCAGAAATCGCTGACCCCGACAGTATTTATCACTATTATCAACAGTTGCTGCAGCTAAAGCAGTGCGCACCCTTTACTAATGGTCAGTTCATTATGCTCGGAAGTGCTGAACAACTCTTTACCTACCTCATTGATGATGGTCAAAAACAAGCAGCGATAGTTTGTAATTTAAGTGCGCAAGCGCAAACGTATCTGTTGCCGTTTGTTGGTGGTAAAGTGTTGCTTGTACAGGGTGGTGCAACATATAGGGGACGCCAAGTGACGTTACCAGCTTGGAGTAGCTTAGTCGTTAAATCGGCATAAGCAATGTGAGTGCATGATTATCCTAAAATTGGTATATATAAATCATGTGATGTATTTTAATTAACTTATCAATCTTTATATAAATTGGTATAAAGGTTGATGGACCAATAAATCCTAACGTTTTTAAGCGTTAGGATTTATTTTTGGTATGATTCTGTTAACGTTAACATTACGAAAACGCTTGCGAAAGCGTTTGCACAGTTGCATAATAAATTATGGTAAATGAATTAAGATACTTCGCAAGGAGGAAGCACTATGAGTACTTGGAAAAAGTTGGGGATGGGTGTCCTAGCCACTGGTTTAGCACTCACGCTCGTAGGTTGTGGTAATAGTAAATCTTCATCTAGTAGTTCAAAGATGGACAAGACGTTAAAGGTTTCAGCGGATCCTTCATATAAGTCATACATGAAATCGGTGATTCCAAAGTTTGAAAAGAAGTACAACGTTAAGGTTAAGGTTTCATACAAGGCCATGCTTGATGAAGACGATGCTTTGAAGCTGGATGGTCCTTCCGGCAAGGGTCCTGATGTTTTAATGGCACCATACGACCGGGTTGGTCAAATGGCGTCACAAGGTCAACTATCAACAGTCAAGTTGACCAGTGGTCGTTACAACGCAACGGGGAAGAAATCTGTTACTTATAAGAATAAGGTTTATGCAGCGCCTGTAACGATCGAATCTGACGTTCTGTACTACAACAAGAAGCTAATCAAGACTGCACCTAAGAACTTCAAGGAACTTGAAAAGTTAGCTTCTGACAAGAAGTATGCTTACGCTAATGATAAGACTAAGTCAGTTGCCTTCTTGACTCAATGGACAAACTTCTACAATGCCTTTGGTGTCATCAAAGGTTATGGTGGTTACGTCTTTGCTGATGGCAATACGAACGCCAAGAAGATGGGCTTGAACAATTCTGGCGCCGTTGAAGGTTTAACTTACATGACGAAGTGGTTTACGAAGTACTGGCCAAGTGGGATGCAAAATGTCACTTCTAACGAAAACTTTGTGACCTCACAATTTACGTCTAATAAGACTGCTGCTGTTATTGATGGCCCTTGGATGGCTGCAACTTACAAGAAGTCTAATATCGATTATGGTGTTGCTGTTTTACCTAAGTTGAATAACGGCAAAGATTATCAAGCGTTTGCCGGTGGTAAAGCTTGGGCAATCTCAAACTACTCTAAGCATAAGACTGCTGCACAAGCTTGGTTAGACTTCATCTCTAACAAGACTAACCAAAACAAGCTTTACAAGTCTGCTAGTGAAATTCCAGCAAACACAGCTGCTCGTAAGGAAGCTGTAAGTACTGGCGATGACATGGCTACGGCCGTTTCAAAGCAATACGACAAGGATGTTCCTTTGATCAACTTACCACAAATGTCAGAAGTTTGGACACCAGCACAAACGATGGTTACCAATGCTGCTAGCGGCAAGATGACACCAAAGCAAGCTGCTAATAAAGCGCAAAAGACGATCTTAACTAATATCTCACAAAAGTATGATAAGTAATTAAAATTGTAATTTAAGGGGGCTGAAACAAAATTCGTTTTGTCTCAGCCTTTTTAAAAGGAAAAATGCACGATATTTAGAATTTATTTAGGAAAGGGGTGCGGGCGACATGCAAGTCAAGGATGTAAAGAAAGCGCAACGCCTGTCAATTATTCCCGGGCTCGGTCAGCTGTATAACGGTCAGACCATAAAAGGTGTTGGCTTCATTATTATTCTATTGGCATTTATTGCTGAGTTCATCTTCGGGGGCTTTAGCGCATTTGCCAATTTAGTCACATTGGGTTCAGTCTCAATGGAAGACAACTCTTTGTTCATGATGATCTATGGGACGTTGCAGATTCTATTGACAATTGTGTTTATCGTATTTTATATTGCAAACCTTTACGATGCGAAACACGTTGCACAGTTAATTAATAATGGTAAAAAGGTCTCCCATACGTTTAAAGAGTTAGGTGCGAGTTTAGTAGATGGTGGCTTTGCTTATTTATTAACCACACCGGCCTATATTTTAATGGTTTTTACGATTGTGTTCCCAGTATTGGTTACACTACTGATGGCTTTTACGAACTATGATTTTGCGCATATTCCACCAGCTATGTTATTGGATTGGATTGGGTTCAAAAACTTCACATCAATGTTCTTCTTGAGTAGTTACCGGGCAACCTTCAACGCTGTTTTTGGTTGGACCGTTATTTGGACCGTATGTGCAACCACGTTACAAATTATTATTGGGATTGCCACCGCAGTAATTGCTAATCAAAACTTCATCAAAGGTAAGCGCTTCTTCGGAGTGATTTTCTTGCTTCCTTGGGCGATTCCAGCGTTTGTATCAATTATGAGTTTTTCAAACATTTTTAATGATTCAGCTGGTGCGATCAATGTGCAGGTCATCGGCTTATGGAATACGTTAGTTCCATTTGCTCACATTGCGCCGATCCACTGGATGACGGATACGTTCTGGACTAAAGTTGCTATTATTATGATTCAAGGTTGGTTAGGATTCCCGTACATTTACGTTATGATTACTGGTATACTGCAAGCGATTCCAGAAGATCTCTACGAAGCCGCAACGCTAGATGGTGCGACAGTAATGCAAAAGTTCAACAAGATTACGTTGCCAACGATTTTTGCTATTGCAGCGCCAATCTTTGTGACGCAGTATACGTTTAACTTCAATAACTTCTCGATGATCTATCTGTTTAACCAAGGTGGCCCTGGTGATGTCGGTGCTAACGCCGGTGGGACGGATATCCTGATCTCATGGATCTACAAGTTAACAACGGGGACGTCACCACAGTATTCATTGGCCGCGGCCGTTACGTTGATTATTTCCGTCTTAGTTATCGGGATCTCATTGATTGTCTTCAAGAAGACCCACGCGTTTGAAATGGGGGACTAGTGTTATGGATAATGCACAAGCAGTGGCACCTAAGAATGCCAATTCAAAGCAAAATAGCGCGCGTCGGCACCGTTTCTGGAAAGAATTCTTTACGTATCTGTATATGGTCATTCTCGGAATTATTATTATTTATCCCGTTTTGATCACATTCATCACGGCGTTTAAGGATGCTAACGTGCAAGCCTTCGTCCTTGATTTTGGTGGTAAGTGGACGTTGGTTAACTTTAAGAACTTATTTACGCAAACCCTGTATGGTAGCTGGTATTTGAATACCATGATTATTTCAGTCTCATGTATGGTCATTCAAGTCATCGTTGTGACGTTAGCCGGCTATGTTTATAGTCGTTACCGTTTTGCTGGTAAAAAGTTCAGTCTAACGTTTTTCATCGTAATTCAAATGGTACCAACCATGGCCGCTTTGACTGCTTACTACGTCTTAGCTAACATGTTGAACGCTTTGGACCATTACTGGTTCTTGACCGCAATTTACATTGGTGGTGGGATCCCACAGAACACTTGGCTGATGAAAGGTTACTTTGACAATGTTCCGTATGATTTGGATGAATCAGCTAAGTTGGATGGTGCTGGTAATTTCAAGATTTTCTGGTCAATTGTCTTACCATTAGTTAAACCAATGATTGCGGTTCAAGCGTTATGGGCCTTCATGTCACCAGTTCAAGATTACCTGATGGCGAAGTTCTTATTGACGTCTGAATCACATTATACGGTTGCCGTAGGGCTCCAGACATTCATTAATAACGCTCAAAATCAACAAGTTGTGCTCTTCTCAGCGGGGGCAATCTTAGTCGCGTTACCAATTGCTGCCTTGTTCTTCTACTTACAGCGGTTCTTCGTTTCAGGATTGCTCGCTGGTGGCAGCAAGGGTTAACTCAAATATTAGTAGGGGTGAAATTAGATGCAGAGTACGAAAAACAAAACAACCGCCTTTCCGGTCCGGTTTTTTGGCAGCCTTTTCTCACCTCGAAGAATGTTTGCCAACCGTGATCAGTTTAATTGGTTACAGATTATTGTTTTATTTATCTTTTTGACCGCGGTAATGGTCATGCCGATTCCGTTTTACTATAATCACCAAACGAATTTTAATCTGTCACCATTTTTACCACACATTGATAAAATGATGGCCAGTGATCAGATGCAAACGGCAATGAAAACTGCGAACTACCGTGATCAGCGGTTCAAGGATGTCAAACATCAAATCATTATTAAAACTAAGGATAATGTTGCAGGCTTCGATCTCACGAACGATGATATGGCAGGACGCAAGAATGTCATTAATTTACATGCTAGTACGTTTCAAGTGAAATCGGTCGGTAGTGAATTTAAAGCCAAGTATGTGCCAGGCCATAACTTAAAGACAAACGCTCATGCGTTTCTGGTTAATTCTTGGTATCAAAGCAATAAAGTGATGATTGGTCTATTTATGCTCATGGCACTTGGATTAATTATTGTGGGGGTCAACCTGATCCTCGTAAATGGGGCGGCGTTCTTCTTATTCTTGTCACGACATAATAAGATCACGCATATTCGGAATTTCCGCGAAGGCGTTAACTTAACGTTGATGATGATGGGGATTGGGAGTCTGTTAGCGATGGTGATTGGCTTAATTCATTTTGATGTCACTATCGAATTGACCGTGCAGTCCCTCAGCTTGGCCTTCGTTGTGTTGTGGGTATATCTGAAAACAAAATTCAAAGATCCGGAAGTTGACCAAACCATGTTGCTTTAGGTCAATTAGTAAGCATAGAAATGAGGAAGATTAATGGCACGCGATACGCAAACGCAATTACGCAATGAGATGATTTACTCAGTCTTTGTTAGAAACTACTCAGAAGCTGGTAATTTTGCTGGCGTAACTGCTGACTTACAACGAATTAAGGATTTAGGAACCGATATTTTGTGGCTACTGCCAATCAATCCGATCGGTGAGGTCAACCGTAAGGGGACACTTGGTTCGCCATATGCAATCAAGGACTACCGTGGGATCAATCCGGAATACGGGACTTTAGCTGACTTTAAAGCACTCACGGATAGGGCGCATGAATTAGGAATGAAAGTGATGTTAGACATTGTCTATAATCACACTTCGCCTGATTCAGTCTTAGCAACCGAACATCCAGAGTGGTTTTATCACGACGCGGATGGTCAGTTGACGAATAAGGTCGGCGACTGGAGTGACGTTAAAGACTTAGACTATGGTCACCATGAGTTGTGGCAGTATCAAATCGACACACTCTTGTATTGGAGCCAGTTTGTGGACGGTTACCGTTGTGATGTTGCGCCATTAGTGCCACTTGATTTCTGGCTTGAAGCGCGGAAACAGGTTAATGCGAAGTACCCGGAAACGTTATGGTTAGCGGAGTCAGCCGGCAGTGGTTTTATTGAGGAACTGCGGTCACAAGGCTACACGGGTCTGTCTGACAGTGAACTTTATCAAGCTTTTGATATGACATACGATTACGACGTCTTCGGTGATTTTAAAGATTACTGGCAAGGACGCAGTACGGTCGAACGGTATGTTGACTTGTTACAACGCCAAGATGCCACTTTCCCTAGTAATTATGTCAAGATGCGCTTCTTGGAAAATCATGATAATGCACGCATGATGAGCTTGATGCACAGCAAAGCTGAAGCCGTTAATAACTTGACCTGGATCTTCATGCAACGTGGTATTCCGTTAATCTATAACGGGCAAGAATTTTTGGCCGAACACCAACCATCATTGTTCGATCGGGACACCATGGTTGCAGATCGTCATGGGGACGTGACATCACTGATTCAAAAGCTAGTGACTATTAAGCAACTACCATTACTGCGTGCTGCGGACTACCAATTGGCAGTCGTAGAAGAAGGTATCGTTAAGATTACTTACCGTGCGGCTGGCGAAGCGTTAACAGCCTGGATTCCGTTAAAAGGTCAGGTCACAGCAGTTGCGACTAAGCTAGCAGCTGGTAGCTATCAAAATCTGTTAACAGATGGTCCTACTGAAGTTGTGGATGGCAAGCTGACAGTTGATGGTCAACCAGTATTAATTAAATATGCCACTAATACGGCGGTAACTAAAGTTGCTGACCAGTCCAATTAGCTGATTAATAGCTTTGAGTAATCGATCAAAAAGCAACCGTTTGCGGGCGATTGCACGTGTAATAGTAGTTTAGAAGTGAGAAAACAAGGGAGTGGATTTCGATGGTTGAAATGAATCTCGATCACATTTACAAAAAATATGAGGGTAACGATAAATATTCAGTTACCGATATGAATCTTGATATTAAAGATGGGGAGTTCATCTTCTTCATTGGCCCATCTGGCTGTGGTAAGTCAACGACATTACGGATGATTGCTGGCTTGGAAGACATCACTAAGGGTGACTTCAAGATGAACGGTCAAGTCATGAATGACGTGGAACCAAAAAATCGTGATATCGCGATGGTTTTCCAAACTTATGCACTATACCCGAACATGTCAGTCTTTGACAATATGGCCTTTGGATTGAAGATTCGGAAAACTTACAGTAATACTGAAATCAAAAAGCGAGTGGATAACGCTGCTGAGCAATTGGGCTTAACCGATTATCTACAACGGAAACCAGCCAATTTATCTGGTGGTCAACGGCAACGGGTTGCTTTAGGACGGGCCATCGTCCGGGACGCGGGGACGTTCCTATTGGACGAACCGTTATCTAACTTGGATGCTAAGCTACGGGTCGATATGCGGACTACGATTGCTCAAATGCATCAACGCTTGAAGACCAACATGATCTATGTCACCCATGATCAAATTGAAGCGATGACGATGGCTGATCGGATCGTCATTATGAATGACGGTAAGATCATGCAAGTTGGGACACCGCACGAATTGTATAACGAACCGGTTAATCAATTTGTGGCTGGCTTCATGGGATCACCTTCAATGAACTTCTTCAATGCCACCTTACATGATGGTCGGGTAACTGATGGTGAGGGACTCGACGTAGCTGTCCCGGAAGGTCAATTGAAAGTTTTAAAGGCTCAAGGCTATGACCAGAAAAAGATGATTGTGGGTATCCGACCAGAGGACATTCATGCTGAGCAAATTGCGCTTGAAGCGATGTCAGATTCAATTGTTAAGACGAAGGTCGTCGTTTCTGAATTCTTAGGTGCCGAAAGCATGTTATATTGTACAGCTGGCAAATCTAAATTTACTGCCCAAGTGGATGCACGTGATTATCATAACCCGGGTGAGAATGTGGAAGTTGCTTTTGAAATGTCGAAGGCCCACTTCTTTGATTCTGAAACTAAAGATGTTATTCGGTAATTTCGAACGACGGAGGAGCAACAACAATGAAACGTATTTTTGAAGTAGATCCGTGGCACGTCATTAGTCATGAACTCGTACCGACGGATAAGCGATTGCAGGAAAGCATGACCAGTATTGGTAACGGCTACATGGGTATGCGGGGAATGTTTGAAGAGCACTATTCTAACGATACCCTCAAAGGGATTTATATCGGTGGGGTCTGGTATCCCGATAAAACCCGGGTCGGCTGGTGGAAGAACGGTTATCCCGATTATTTCGGTAAGGTGATCAATTCGGTCAATTTCATCAAAGTCAATATCACGATTGATGGTGATCAAGTTGATTTGGCGAAGGACACAGTCAGTGACTTTACGTTGGATCTTGATATGCATACGGGAATTTTACGGCGTTCATTTATTATTACCAAGGGTGAAAAGCGCGTCCAATTCATGATTGATCGGTTCGTCAGCGTTGCACAAAAAGAGTTATTTGATGTGCACTATAGTGTTCACAATTTGGGTGCGGAACCGGTCCAAATTGGATTTATTTCGCAAATTGATGCGGACGTCTTCAATGAAGATGCGAACTATGATGAGCAGTTCTGGCAAGTGCTAGACAAGAGTCATGCGATTACTGGTGGCAGCATGTTTGCAGAAACGAAGCCGAATAACTTCGGAACACCGCGCTTTACGCTCGGCATGCAGATGCTTCATGAAACGGCTTTTCGAGGTATTAACGCCCCAGAAACCGAAAAGGCAGTTACAAATATCTTCCGGGGAACGTTAGCACCGGATGAAACCAAGAATTTTGAAAAACGAGTCCTCGTGGTGACTTCACGGGATTACGCGGATATGGCGGCGATGCGGACTGGCTTAGCCGAATTAAGTGAAACGGTCAGCACACAGTCATATGAGGACTTACGGCAGGCCCATGTTGATGGTTGGGCTAAACGCTGGCAGTTATCTGACGTGTTGATTGACGGTGACGATGCGGCACAACAAGGCATTCGCTTCAACTTATTCCAGTTATTCTCGACCTACTATGGCGAAGATAAGCGCCTGAACCTGGGGCCAAAAGGCTTTACTGGTGAAAAGTATGGTGGTGCGACGTATTGGGATACCGAAGCGTTCGGAGTACCGTTCTACCTTTCATTGGCGAAACCAGAAGTAACGGAGAACTTACTGGAATACCGGTATAATCAGCTTGCTGGAGCTTTCCATAATGCTAAAATGCAGGGCTTGGCTGGTGCCTTGTACCCGATGGTGACCTTCAACGGAATTGAGTGCCATAACGAATGGGAGATTACGTTCGAAGAGATTCATCGAAATGGGTCTATTGCGTATGCCATCTTCAATTACACACGTTATACCGGTGATGAGATCTACTTGAAGACTAAAGGAATCGACGTTTTGACGGGGATTTCACGTTTTTGGGCTGATCGGGTCCACTTCTCAGAACGGAAACAACAGTATATGATTCACGGTGTCACTGGTCCTAATGAGTATGAAAACAACGTGAATAACAATTGGTATACGAACTTTATGGCGCGCTGGACGTTAGAATACACGTTAGCGAGTTTGAAGAAAGTGGATGCCGCTAAGCGTGCAGCACTTCAAATCACGGATGCTGAGCTTGCAAAGTGGCAAGATATTGTTGACCGGATGTACTTCCCGTATGATGAAAAATTGGGAATCTTCGTTCAACAAGATGGCTTCCTTGATAAGGACGTCAAGCCAGTTTCAAGTATTCCTGCTGATCAACGGCCAATCAATCAACACTGGTCATGGGATCATATTCTACGGTCACCGTATATCAAGCAGGCGGATGTCTTGCAAGGAATCTATTACTTCATGGATAAATTCACGGCGGAACAGAAGAAACGTAACTTTGATTTCTATGAACCGTTGACCGTCCATGAATCCAGTCTTTCACCAGCCGTCCATGCCATTCTAGCAGCGGACTTGCATTATGAGGATAAGGCCGTGGAAATGTATGAACGGACAGCCCGTCTTGATCTTGATAATTATAATAATGATACGGTCGACGGCTTGCATATTACGTCGATGACCGGTTCATGGCTCGCAATCGTTCAAGGCTTTGCTGGTATGCGAGTTAAGGATGATACCTTAGCCTTTGCACCGTTTGTGCCTAAAGCGTGGACCCATTATCAATTCCACGTTAACTTCCGCGGTCGCTTGATTAAAGTGGATGTCGATCAACAGGGTACGACCGTTGAACTGGTTAGTGGGGAACCACTGACTATCGAACTTAATGGGCAAGCTATCGAGGTCGCTAGCACCGTAACAACTAAGTAAATATGAACGCTTGATTGTGGTCTGACCGTACCTGGCCACAATCAAGTTTCCAACCTAAGAATGAGCTCAATTCATTCCAACCTAACTTCTAAATCGGTCCGTATCAGCTGATACGGGCCTTTTTAGTGTCTGGACATAAAAGAGTCCCTCACTTGGAAATATCGATTTCCAAGTGAGGGGCTCGGCTGTTCTATTCAAATAGCATCGGTAGGGTTATTTGAGTGTTTGCGTCAATCCTAGCACGTCCATTTCGTAAATCCGAACGGCGGTGTCAGCAACTTGGGTTGGTTTATCGACGACTAACCGGACGTAGCGCGCCGAAGTAGCCGCGAAAGTATTGAGACTAGTGGCTTGCGTGTTATTGTAGGTCCGGGCAACGTCCGTGTAGCGTTTGCCATCAGTGCTGACCTGAATGGTCCAAGCGCGGGTGTTCATATCAGCACCTTCGCCACCAGCTTTGGCATGCGCTAATTTAACCGCACTCACAGTCGTTTGACGGCCTAAATCCAGCGTCAAGGTATGCGGTGCCTTACCGGTTGCACACCATTTAGTATCGAGTTTCCCATCCACCGCCATTTTAGGTGCTTCACTACTATTCGTGTATCCGGAGGCACTGGTCTTGGCGTTCTTGGATAGTAAGGTTAAAGCGCCTTGAGCTTTCGGTGTAATCGTAATGAGCTTTTTCATTGTAACGTGCCGTTGGCCATCCTTATTTTTAGCGGTTAATGTGACGTTATAAGTGCCAGCCTTACGGTAAGTGACCGTGGGGTTTTTGGCGGTGCTGGTCGTCTTTGTGGCACCGTCAAATTCCCATTTATAGCTGGTTGCGTTTTTGGATGAGGCATTTGTAAACTTGATCGTGTTACCGGGAGCTGCCAGGGTGCGGTTAACCGTAAATGCCGCTTTAGGTTTACGATTATCCGGCCATTTTAAGGTAACTTGGTCAGAAGCATCGCCACGTTGGTTCCAAATATCAACTGGAACGACCATCAGATTGGTCTCGTTGTGCTGCCCATTCCGTTTCAACGCGTTTAAATAGAAATTAGTCGTGTTAGTAGCCCCCAGAAATGAGCGAGAACCGTCATTGTTAACCTGATAAATTTCGTAATGATCCAGCTTATTTTTAGTGGTGGCTTGCCAACTCAGGTTGACACCGGCGTACTTGCCTTCTTCGTCGAAGGTCCGATTATCAATGGTGACCTGGTTGACCTTTTTCGGCGCGGCCTGCTGCTTGCCGATAATTGCGAGGCGACCTAATTGAACGCTGTAGCTAGCATCAGTCTCGACGGCACTGATTTTGAGGCTAAGGCCTTTGATTGTTTTTTTTGTTAACTGACTAACGTCATAGCTAACGGTCGTCCAGTGCTTGCTGAGTGTCCGGTCACCCGCGATGGTCTTAGTGCGGCCGTCCTTTAAGGTCACCACTAGTTTAGCTGTAGATTTACCAGATGCCTTAGCGGTTAAACTAACCTGGGTATCGGCAGTGACGTCTAGGTCCGTGGTGTAGAGTTTGATTGTGCTAGCGGTGTCCTTACGCATTTTGCCGGCTAACTTGATATCATTGCCACCTTCGTAGGCGTCAGTGTAGTCAAAGCTGGCCTTTAACGCATTACCATTGCCATTATTGATTAACCAGCGGTAAGTCGGATTGACTGCTTGCAGTGAGCGATTGTTCCAATCACGTAGCGAAACATTTTTCCCCTTAATGAAGTAGTTATAGCCATTGCCTAAGCTGAAATTAGTGACAAAGGGCTGTTTCGTAATGGCACTTTGTTCAACCGCGTATGTTGAAACACCCGGCCAATGTGTTGAAGTAGTTGACGGAATGCTACGGGACGGATCATTTTGATCATTGACCCACAGAGCACCTTCTTTGGCTTGAAATTCGTCAACCGTATCGGAAGAAGCGTGTGTCCAGTCCGGTGCGTACAATCCTAGCGACGTGTATGGCACATGTTGTTTATTAGCGAATAGATTCCAACGAACGGGGGTAGCGGTTCCGTCAGCTTGAACATCGATTCCTGCAAAGAGGTTGTAAGGACTAATCCCAAGCTTTTCGGCGCGTTCGTGTGACTTTTTGAGTAATTCTTGACTGGCGAGACGCTTCTTCGTCCACCAGAAGTTAAGAAACATCGAGTCAGCAACTGGTTTCATATTGGCATCGACTAGATAAGATTGGTTTTCTTTGGTCAATGCGTTTTGCCAATCCATTTTACCATCCTTCGTCATCGAGTCATACCACATCAGGTCTAGCTTGGAGCCGGCCTTTTGTTTGTATTCTTTGATTAACTGTTGCATTAGTTGGGCGTGCTTTTTGCTCAGCCCATTACTAGTTGAGCTGGTTGCGGTCTTTCCGGTGGAAGCCGAATCAAAACTTTTAACTTCGGGGTCGGTCTCTTGGTTGATGAACCAGCCGTCAAACCCGTAAGCTTTCGCAACCGCGACTAGTTTATCAGCCATCGGAAAATGTCCGTCAGCATCTTGTTTTAAGAAGTCATTGAGCCACTTTAACTTCCCACCACTAACCACTTGTGGAAAGAAAACGGTTCCAAGAACGGGCACGCCGTTTTTATGAGCAGAATCGATGACATCTGCGGTCGGTGGCACAATCAAACCTTCGCCTGCCGAACCGCCCCAGTAGACGAGTTGGTCAATATACTGCCAGTTGGAGAAGACATTCGCATCGAACGTATTAATCCCGCGAGGCGCGTTGCCACTAGTTGAACTATTCA
The DNA here is from genome assembly GCF_055413545.1 of Lactiplantibacillus sp. 3062. Classification (NCBI taxonomy): domain Bacteria; kingdom Bacillati; phylum Bacillota; class Bacilli; order Lactobacillales; family Lactobacillaceae; genus Lactiplantibacillus; species Lactiplantibacillus sp. 3062. The sequence continues at coordinate 318,117 of NZ_JBVAYE010000001.1, read as the reverse complement.
TAATGGATAACGCGACGACCTTCATCTTTGGGTCCTGGGTCTTGTTAACCGTCGGCAGTTGCCATTTATCGATCCGTTTGGCTAGTGGAACCGAGGCGGTGTTGTACTTGGCTGCTTTATCCTTGCTCAACTGCCATTTCAGCAGTTGTTTTGGAAACCAGTACGGTGCTTCGGGTTGATTATCCATCCCCTTATCAAGGGTGGCCTCAGCCGTTTGACGGTAACTGATCTGCTGATTAGCTGACTGTTTCGAACAAGCTACTAAACCTACAGCAGTCGTTATCAAAGCTAGTGTGCCAACAATGTAGCGATATTGTCCATGTCTCATAGCGATATCCTCCTGTGAACTAAGCAAAATTGACATATCCGCGTTATGTGAGCGCTGATTGCATGAATCGTAATTAAAACGTGGCCTCGACTTAGATTTTTGACCACCGCGCTCTGGCAATTGGCAGAAATGCCTGGAGGTCGGTGTAGGGTGAACTAAGCATATTTACGCTAACCTGAACTCTTTCCAGCGAGCCTAAGCCGACTGCTTTTGACGTTAATTATTTTGCCTACTTTAATCATGACTCATGACAAATTAGCTAGCACAACGCGTGAAATACAAATCTCTATATATTGCTGGTATGTATGATATCGGTTTCGGTGACAGATGAGTATAGCTAAATTAAGGGAATTCTTCCACAAATTAAACTAATTGATAGGGTCAATCAATTTTGATGTAAGGAGAATGCTGGGTTTCAACTTGCGCGCAACGTGCGAATAATTGAGGATTGTTGCGGTGCCGATACAATTTAATGAACGCGAATTTTTGCGTGATGAATGGTATGTAGTATAATAACTAGCTAGGAAGGTGATTATTTATTAAGTATAAAGTTGATAATGGTGAATATCCCAGTGGTAAGGACGCTGTGGATCCCAAGCGAGTTAAATATCTGAAATTGATTAGTAAGTTAGCGACATTTACGTGTATTGCGATGTACGTGTCATATATTCCGCAAATCATTTCGAATTTCTCAGGTGACCCAGTATCGCCGCTACAACCACTCGTGGCAATGATTAATGGGATACTATGGACTGGTTACGGCTGGTTCAAGACTTATAAGGATTGGCCCGTTATTATTTCAAATGTTCCCGGGGTGATTTTTGGATTTATCACTGTTTTAACCGTATATATTCATTAACCGAATGACAAATTGACTGTAAACTAAAAGTCCGCTGATACGTTTAAACGCGTATCGGCGGACTTTTTTGCAAGGTGTTAAGCGTTCTTTAAAGCAGCCTGAGCTAACAATAGGCCACCGGCAATGCCAGAATTGTTACCCAGTCCAGCGGGAACGATATAGTCATCCAGTGGTGGGACTTCTTCGTAGCCATTTAGATAGGCGGCAAACTTTTCACGAATCATGGGAAAGAGCTGCCGTTGATTCATAACACCACCATTAAGAATAATTTTATCAGGTGCGAAGGCGACGGTGAGGTTGACACATGCCTGTGCGATGTAGTCAGCGATGATTGGCCAGACCGGATCGTCGACGGGAATATCTTTCCCAGCTTTCCCCGTTCGTTTTCCCACTGCTGGCCCAGCAGCTAAACCTTCTAAACAGATGTCATGGTAGGGGCAGTTGGACTTGAAATCGTCCCCAGGTAACCGGTTGAGTCGCATGTGACCAAGTTCAGTATGAGTGCGACCATTAAAAATGTGGTTCTGACTAATGACGCCAGCGCCAACACCGGTACCAATCGTCATGTAGATGCTGTTAGGGACGTCCTTAGCGATTCCAATCATTGATTCGCCATAAGCGGCTTCGTTAACATCAGTGGTCCAGTAGAGTGGGATGTTGAAGCGACTTTTAAGATGGCCTAAAAAATCGAAGTCACCCCAGCCGGGTTTGGGAGTCGTGGTAATGTAACCATATTTCGGATCATCGGGATTAACGCCGATGGGGCCAAATGAACCGATACCAATCGCGTCAACGGGATGAGTCGTAAAATAGTCGTCTACCGCAGTCATGGTTTCAGCGGGGGTTGTCGTGGGGATCGAAATTCGGTCGCTAACTTGCCCGTTTTCAGCGCCCGTGGCACAAACAAATTTTGTACCACCAGCTTCAATTGCACCTAAAAGCATAGTGTGCCTCCTGTAGTTAAAAATGTAGTCTTATTTATTAATAGTATACTCTTAATCAGAAATTTTGTTAACGATTACATTAACTTTGACGTAAATAAATTAGCTGACTAGTGAAATCAGCGTTGGTGGGTTTAAGTGGAATTCCCATCGTGTTTAACTGATGCCCCGTATAGCTATTACCTGATGAATCGCTATAAGTTAATTCAGCATCGAGATAGTGTAATGGTAATGGGTGCTGAGTTTTGACAGCAGAATTAAGCCCATTTAAGTAACAGCAAATTGCCTGCTTTTTATCTGCCGTTACTAACAACCACGCAACAACGTGTCTTGTTGTCGGTAGACGATAAAAGTGGGCCTTGATAAAAGTAGATTTCAGTTGCTGATATTTAATCAAGGCTCCTCGAAGAAGTTGCTGTTCACTAGGAGCAAGTTGTTTAGGATTAAGTTCCAATCCTAGTTGCCCGATGCAGGCTAATTGTAATCGAGTTTCAAATGGTGTTATTCGGCCATTTTGCGCATTGGGTGATGCGGTTATATGGTTGCTGAATATCCGTGGTGGAAATAGATAACTAAATCCGTTCTCGATGGTTGCTCGGTCGACTGGATCAGTCAAATCGCTTATCCACGTCTGATTGGTGTATGGTAGCATACCAAAATCAAACCGGCCACCACCAGCTGAACAATTTTCGATAATCAGCTTGGGGCAGGCGCGCTTCAAGCGTGTGAGAATATCATAAAGTCCACAGACGTAGCGATAATACAGTTCCCCCTGTTGTGCAGCCGGTAAGCGTGTGCTGCCAACCTGTGTAAGATGGCGATTCATATCCCATTTAAAATAATCGAGTTGGTTATTTTGAACCAAGTTCGTCAGAGTAGTGACTAAGTGGTCACGGACAGCAGCCTGCGAAAGATCTAAGACTAGCTGGTGGCGAGCTGTGATGGGTGTCCGATCAACATATTGTAATACCCAGTCAGGATGTTGTTGGTAAAGCTGGCTGTTAGTGGTGATCATTTCTGGTTCCACCCAGAGACCGAATTTCATTCGATGATGATGGGCTTGTTGGGCAAGGGGTTTCAGACCATTAGGAAACTTAATGGGGTCAACATACCAGTCACCTAATTGCCCATTTTCACCGTTACGGTTGACAAACCAGCCGTCGTCTAAGACAAGCATTTGTAAGCCTAACTGGTGGGCGTGTTCGATTAAGTGTTGAACTTTAGACTCTGAAACGGCAAATGTCAGTGTTTCCCAAGTGTTAAGCACACTTGGAATGTTAGTCTGGGAGGGCATCAGCTGATGGCTAAAGTCGTGAAATACTTGTGACATGCCGTTAAAACCAGTATTTGTCCAAGTTAGCACGGCTTCAGGAGTCTGAAAACTGCTATTTGGTTTGAGCTGCCATTCGAATGTATCTGGTTCAAGACCGATTGTTAGGCGGCTATGTTGATATTGGTCAACTTCGACAGTACTGTCGAAGTTACCACTCCATGCTAGTGCACAACCAATAACAGTCCCAGCTAATTCTGTCGTGTTAGGTTCTGCTAGAGCCATGAACGGTTGGTGTTGTGGTCCACTAGTGCCGCGCAGACTGCGAACCGTTTGTAACCCTGGGTGTAAACGGTTAAACGATGGATTAGCTTCATGTGCATGGGTACCGCTTAATGTCAGCGCAGTATATTGGTCAGTTGGTAGATCTAGTTGAGCGCTGGATAGGGCTGTTACTTGCAAATTAGTAGTGCCGTGATGGCGCAGAGTTGTGCTTCGCAAGATAAGCGGCTGATTTTCAAAAATAGTGTAGTTAAGATCCATCTGTAACTTGGTCACTGAATCGGCCAAATGAATGACTAGGGTTGTTACAGGCGTGTGTTTGTTAACGGTGGGTGGCAATTGGCGCGAGTTGATTGGCTGATCATTCACAGAAAAACCGGTATATTCTAAAATTGGCAGTAATTGATTGTTAGCATCCTTAATAACGTAAGCTGGCTGGCGATAGTCACCACTGCCAATAGTGGAATATTCGAGTGGCAGTGAAGTCACGGAATATGGAAAGCGTTCTGTTGGGTCATTAGCAAAAGCATGGCTACCGGATGGCATCGGCTCAAAGTACGGTTGTTTTGAAAAGTAACGTCCAAAATATCGATGCACTGGGTAACGATGGGCTAAAATTTGAATAACATAGCTAATTTGGTCATTATGAAGATTGATTAAGCCGGTTTTGGGGTCATATTCAACAGGCATGACGTCCTCCTAATAAAGTTTAGACAGTTGTAGCAGCAACTGAGCTAGCTGCCGGTTCAGTCAACGCAACGAGCTGTTCACCAGCTTGGACATTCGTGACTTTGAGTCGTTCAACATTAGCGTAATTGGCCGTATTTGTGACGACTAGCATGACGGTTGGATCATAGTTAGCGGCTTTTAAGGCAGCGACGTCAAACGTTCCGAGTAGATCACCTTGATGAACGGTATCGCCCTTCTGAACGTTAGTAGTGAAGTGTTCACCATTTAAATTGACCGTATCTAATCCTAAGTGAATCAGAATTTCGGCACCAGCAGTTGTTTTGATGCCATAAGCATGATGGCTATCATAAGTGACAGTGATGACCCCGTCAGCTGGTGCGACGACCTGATCAGCGCTTGGCACGATTGCGGCGCCTTTACCCATGATTTCGGCTGAGAAAACTTGGTCGTTAACTTGTTTGAGACTTTCGCTAGTCCCCGTTACTGGTGCACTGATAATCTCATCATTAACATTGATGACGGTACTCGTTGGTGCTGGTGATTTTACTTGATCACGATCGTCACCGAGTGTTCGTTTGGCATAGATAAAAGTTGGAATAAATGCGACGACGAACGAGATGACAGCACTGAGCATGAATGCTGGAATCGACTTTGAAGCAATCGAAATGAACCCGATGACTGATGCGGGACCCATCGCCACGGACAGAACGTGGAATAGTCCTAAGAAAGCTGAAGCAATTCCTGAGGCAATCGCTGCAAAGACAAATGGAAATTTCATCTTGAGGTTGACCCCGAAAATAGCAGGTTCCGTAATTCCGAGTAACGCTGAGACCCCGGCTGAAGAAGTCAGGGCTTTTTGCTTTTGGCTCTTAGTGGCAAAGAAAATAGCTAAAGTGGCGGCACCTTGCCCAATGTTGGCCATCGAGGCGACTGGGAAGATAAAAGAACCTCCCGTTTTGGCGACGTTAGCCAATAACTGGGTTTCAATAGCCGGGAAGGTTTGGTGGAGCCCAGTAATGACAATGGCCGAGTAGAGAAGGCCAAAGATGCCCATGCCAATCCAACCAGTCGTGTTATATAAGCCTACTAAACCGTTAGTTAATGCGTCGCTCACCGTTCGTAAGACAGGACCGACGATTGTGAAAGTTAGAAAGCCAGTGATGACAATTGCAAACATTGGCGTGAACGTAAAGTCAAATGCACCCTTGATATGTTTGTGGAAGAACTTCTCCAAAGTAGCCAAAATATAAGCAACGGCCAAAACAGGGAGCACTTGGCCTTGATAGCCTGCTTGTGCAACGTGTAAACCAAAGACGTTCCAGTAAACCATCTTGCCGGCGGCCATGGTCGTTGCAACGCTATAGCCGTTAACAAGTGATGGTAAGACCATGATCATGCCCATCGTAGCACCCAGATAGGGGTTGCCGCCGAAGCGCTTCGTTGCTGAAAATCCTAAGAGAATTGGCAAGAAAGTGAACGGGGCACTAGCCATCGCGTTAATCATTTCGGCGATACCTTTGAGACCGGGGTAAACTTCAACAACTGACTTCGCCATAAAAAGATGCTCGGCAGTCAAAACGTTGTTTAGTGCCATTAATAGACCCCCAGCAACTAGTGCAGGGACGATTGGAATAAAAATATCAGATAAGACTTTGAGGAAGTCCATTAATGGATTTTTCTTTTGACCCGCAGCGGCAACTGCCTTGATGTCATCGGGGGTCGCTTCTTTAAGACCTGTTTTGGCGATTAAGGCGTCATAGACTTTATCGACATCGCCAGGGCCAATAATGATTTGGTATTGGCCGTTAGTTTCGAAGGTCCCCTTAACGTCCACGTCGTCATCTAAGGCTTGTTGATCAATCTTGGATTCATCCTTGATGACCAAACGGAGGCGTGTCGCACAGTGGGCGGCGGCTTGAATGTTGTTTTTACCAATTGCATTAAGTACGCGGTCGGCAACTTCTTGATGATTCATAATAATTCACTCCCTGAGTCTAAAATTATTTTTAATTTAATAATGCAAGCGCTTTACAGACCCAATAATAACAAGTTTGGAAAATATGTCAAGCGTTTGATACAAAATTGGATTGCTTGATAATCTTGTTAAAAAGCCGAATTTGAAACGCTAACATGAAAATATAATATAAAAATGTCAAACGATTGACATATCAGTGTAAGCGGTTTTATAATAGTGACAATTAAGTCGAACGTTAAAAAGGAGCTTATCGTCATGATATGGAATCGTAAAACCCGTTATACCCCTTATGAACAGTGGCCAGCAACTAAGCTACCACAGCTCGTTGCCCAGGCACGCCAGTCTAAGTGGCGGATGCAACATCATATTCAGCCTACATCAGGTTTGTTAAATGACCCCAATGGCTTTTCATACTTTGATGGTCAGTGGCACCTGTTCTACCAAGTCTTTCCGTTCGGTCCGGTACACGGACTGAAGTCATGGCAACACGTGACCTCTAAGAACTTGGTGGATTGGCATGATGAGGGCTTAGCGATTCGACCAGATACGCCGTACGACTCACACGGCGCGTACACGGGTACAGCACTACCAATTGATGATCAGTTATTTATTATGTATACGGGTAATGTCCGTACTGCCGACTGGCAACGTGAATCGTATCAATTAGGTGCCTGGATGGACACGGATAATCACATTAAAAAGCTGTCCCGGCCACTAATTGCGCATGCTCCGGCTGGGTACACGAGTTCGTTTCGTGATCCGGACTTGATCCGGACTGACCACGGCTACTACGCGCTAATCGGTGCGCAGACGACTACTGAGATCGGTGCTATCTTGGTTTATTTCTCAAAGGATCTGACCACCTGGACGTGTCAAGGCGAGTTGAACGTTCCCGCAAATGCGCGGGGTTATATGATTGAGTGTCCAAATCTGGTCTGGATCGATCAACAGCCCGTCTTATTGTTCTGTCCCCAAGGGTTATCACAAACAACGACCCCGTATCAGAATATTTATCCGAACATGTACCTAGTTGCCGATCAATTGGATCTGGCTCAGGCACAATTCACTGAACCCCACGCCCTGACGCAATTGGATGACGGCTTTGACGTGTATGCCACGCAGGCAATCAATGCGCCGGATGGCCGCGCGTTAGCCGTCAGCTGGATTGGGTTACCTGAAATTTCCTATCCAACTGATCGTGAAAATTGGGCCCATTGTTTGAGCTTAGTTAAGGAACTAACGCTTAAAGATGGGCACCTCTATCAAAATCCAGTGGCAGCGGTGGATGATTTGCGGACGACGGCGCATGACCTAGTCTTTGAGCAACAACGGGCGACGGTGGCCGCTTTGAATGGCAGCTTTGAACTCTTACTGACGGTTCCCGCTGATAAAACGGTCACGGTTAACATTGCTGATCAGCAGGAAAGTGGCCAGCTGCAGGTGACTGTTGATGCCAACCATGGTCAGGTTATGATTGATCGGCGGCATACGGGGAATTCGTTTGCTGAAGATTATGGTCAGACTCGTCAAGTTGAGTTAACGGCCCATAAGACGATAAAAATCCGGCTAATCATAGATGTGTCAGTCTTTGAATGCTATATTGATAATGGCTATTCCGTGATGACCGGCCGTTTCTTCTTAAACGCTACCCCGAGTCGCCTTAACGTTCAAGGTGACACTACGGCAGTTACCGGTAAAGTCTGGGAATGGCGCCAATCAGAGCATACTGGAGTCGATAACAATGAAACCAAAATTAAATGATGTTGCGAAGCTAGCGGGGGTCTCAGCGACAACCGTTTCTCGGGTTATTAATAACCATGGCTACCTGAGTAGTCAGACTAAAGAAAAAGTTTTCGCGGCGATGCGAGAACTGCATTATCAGCCGAATAATATGGCACGCTCACTGCAAGGAAAGAATACGCGCTTAATTGGCGTCATCTTTTCAGATATTAGTAATCCGTTCTTTGGTGAACTGGTGTCCCGGATTGAAAAAATCTTATTTGCTAAAAATTATAAGGTGATTTTATGTAATAGTGCGGATGATCCGCAAAAAGAACGCGACTACCTACAAATGTTGATGGCTAATCAGGTCGATGGGATTATTGCTGGTGCCCACAATTTAGGTATTGAAGAATATCAACAATACGGCCTTCCGATTATTTCATTTGACCGGTACTTATCCGACAATATTCCCATCGTTAGTTCGGATAATTACCAGGGGGGCTGGCTAGCAACCCAGACATTGCATCAGGCGGGGGCGACTAACGTGGCTATTTTTACTGGTAAGTCACACGCTGGTTCGCCAACGAATGGTCGCCGTGAAGGATATGAAGCCTACTTGACTGCCCAACAGCTAACACCCCATGTCCACGAATTACCGTTTGAATTGACCCCCGCGCTGAAGATGATGGAAATTAAGACGATTATGACACAACATCAGTATGATGGTATTTTTTGTAGTGATGATTTGACCGCTTTACTAGTGCTCAACGTCGCGCGACAACTGTCATTAACGGTTCCTGAGCAATTACGCGTTGTTGGTTATGATGGCACGGCGCTCATACGTGATTATCATTCTGAATTAACAACAGTAGAACAACCGTTAGCGGATATTAGCACGTTACTGGTTTCTCTACTATTGCAGCGGATTGAGGATGCGAATTGTACACTGGAATCAAAATATACGTTACCAGTTAAGCTCATCAAGGGCCTTACCGCGTAACTAAGGAGTTAATCGTAATTATGGCAGCAACAATCAAGTGGTGGCAACAAGCCGTTGTCTATCAGGTCTATCCACGGAGTTTTCAAGATACCAATCATGATGGTATTGGTGGCTTAAAGGGGATCACGGCCCACCTAGACTACTTAAAGCAATTAGGAATCGACGTCATTTGGCTCAATCCCATTTATCGTTCACCCAACGATGATAATGGTTATGATATTAGTGATTATCAACAAATTGCGGCCGACTTTGGCACTATGGCTGATTTTGATGAATTATTGCAAGCCGCCCATGACCGGGGCTTAAAGCTCATCATGGACTTGGTTGTTAACCATACCTCTGATGAGCATCCATGGTTCAAACGCAGTCGCCAGGACCGCACCAATCAATATCGTGATTTCTACTTTTGGCGCTCAGGTAACGGCAAAAAGGCGCCCAATAATTGGGATGCGGCTTTTGGTGGTTCAGCATGGCAATATGATGAGCAGACCCAGCAGTATTATTTACACACGTTTTCAACAAAACAACCTGATTTAAACTGGGAGAATCCGACCTTACGAGAGTCAGTTTATACGATGATGACCTGGTGGCTGAACAAGGGTGTTGACGGTTTTCGAATGGACGTCATTAACCAAATCTCTAAGTTACCCGGGTTACCAAATGGTCCACTGAAACCGCACAGTCAGTTTGGCGATGCTCGAGTAACGAACGGACCGCGAGTTCATGAATTCTTGCAAGAAATGAACCAAGAAGTGTTGTCACAGTTTGATATCATGACGGTTGGTGAGACCCACGGGGTGACACCAGCGGATGCGCTGAAGTATGCGGGCGCTGATCGGCACGAATTAGATATGGTCTTTGAATTTCAACATCTGCGACTTGATAATAGTCAGCATGGTCTTGGTAAGTGGAGTACGCGTAAGACACCGTTAGTGGCGCTAAAGAAAGTCATTAGTGACTGGCAAGTCGGACTTGAAGGGCGGGCTTGGAACAGCCTGTTTTGGAACAATCATGATACGCCACGAGCGGTCTCACGTTTTGGTGATGACCGACCAGCATATCGGGTACGTTCGGCTAAAATGCTCGCAACGTGTTTACACATCTTGCAGGGAACCCCGTATATTTATCAAGGTGAAGAACTGGGGATGACTGACGCTCATTTTACTGAATTAACCAGTTACCGGGATATTGAATCGCTCAATGCCTATCGTGATTTAGTGACTGAGCGCCAACTACTATCACCGGCAGATATGATGGCCCGATTAGCGGCGCGTTCTCGGGACAACTCGCGAACGCCGATGCAATGGGACACGGAGGTTAACGCGGGTTTTAGTGACGCGGCGCCATGGCTCACGGTCAATCCCAACTATCGTCAAATCAATGCTGCCGCAGCTTTGGCTGATCCGGATTCAGTGTGGTACTATTACCAGCACTTGATTCAATTACGACATCAATACCCCTTAGTGACGTTAGGTTCGTTTGAGCTCTTGTGGGCTGATGATCCGCAGGTATTCTTATATGCACGGCAATGGGAAGGGCGAACCTGGCTAGTTTGTTGCAATTTCACAGCCGAGACACTGTCCCGACCACTGGATCAATATCTGACGCCCACGGCCAAATGCTTGATTAGTAATTATGGCGAGCAGCAGCCAAATAAATTACGGCCTTATGAGGCTTGGGTCTACCAACTCGCATAGGTATCCAGGACTTGGCTAATTGAGGCGGTCTTTGAAATATACCCAATCGTTACGATTAGTGTGAATTGGGTTGCTTAAAATTCTGCGATGGTCTTAATAAGCGACCACCTGACTAAAAAACTGCTTTCAAAAGGATAACTTTTGAAAGCAGTTTTTTTAGCGCGCGACGACCACTTGACCCACGTGAGGCTCATCTAGTCGTTGGTGACCTTGAATGAAGCCCGTGAGGTTAAACGGTAGTTGTTCATTGATCGTCGTGGTCAATTGACCAGTATCTAGCAACTTGAATAGCAATTGTAAGGCGGCCTGATCAGAAATCACTTCGGTCGGTTGGATTGCTTGGAAACGAATTGATTTACTGGTGGCTGGCAAGTGACGGGCAAACGAAGCGATGGTCGCATCAAATTTGGCCATTGCTAAGTCATCTTTGCCACCAACGCCATCGATAGCGACATTGATTACGACGTCACCGCGGTCGGCTAACACGTGAACTGGATTTTGATGCTGATAGTCGACGAATTGGTCGACTCCCAGTGTCGCAATCAAGTTAGCATAACGGTCACTAGCAATCGCGATAACGTGGGCACCTAATCGTTTGGCTAACTGAATAATTAACAAGCCGACTGGGCTGCCAGCGCCTTTGACAATCACCGTTTGGTCGGCTTGGATGTCCGCAAAGTAGCGCACCGTTTTGTAAGCGACAATCCCTGGAGTGACTAAGCTGACGGCGGTGACCGGATCAAGATTAGTTGGCATGGTCACCGCTAGATCGCTATCTAAACAAACCTGGTCCGCGTAAGTATGGTTCGTGCGGGCAGCCACCACTGTCCCAACGTCCAAGTCAGTGACAGCGGCGCCAACTTGAATGATTTTCCCAATGACATCATGCCCAGGAATATGCGGTAGTGCGACGCTTTGGATAGTACCTAGCCGTTCTAAGCGGTCTTCCTCGGTTAGGTTAACGGCTAAAGTTTTGATTAATAATTGATTATCTGTTGGAATCAGCTGTGATTGTGGTAGTTCTTCAAATACGGTAGGTCCCCCAAATTTTTGATACCCGTATGCAAGCATTGTAATCCCCCTCCTCATATCTAAGTTCGTTAGTTGACGTGGTGCCGGGATGTGACTTATTAGTAAATAAATCATGCAGTATCAATTGACGAATTGTTAGATTGATCCAAAACATGCTCTTGTCTAATTGTAGCCAGCAGTGGGGGCGAATCACAAGCAGTAACAATTATATTCCGGGATTGGTTCGGTCACCGATTAAATTAAACAACCTAGTTTTAAATTAACCGGCTTCGTTGGCTGGCTGATGCTTCAGGCCCCAGCCAGTGAAACCACTGATAATTGAGAATACCGGTGATAGTAAGCTGAAGAAACAAAATGGCAGGTAAGCTAAGGTTGATACCCCGAGCGTGTTAGCGGCAAAGGCCCCGGCAACGCCCCACGGAATCAGGTAATTGATGACAGTTCCACCGTCTTCAAGGACTCGACTGAGGGCTAAGTTAGCCAATCCTCGCTGATTGAAGGTCGTTTTGAACGCTTTACCAGGCAAGATAACGGAAAGGTACTGTTCACCTACAAAGATGTTGACACCGATTCCCGCTAAAATCGCAGCCGTAACAGTTGCCCCGGCACCTTTCAATCGCTTGGTTAGCGGCACCATTGCTGTCTGAATGAGGTTGAATTTCATTAGTAAACCGCCTAACGACAGGGTTAATAGGATTAAGGAGACCGTGCTCATCATGGCACTGATACCGCCACGTGAGAGTAAGGCGTCCACCCCGGCGTTGCCAGTTTTGGCTACAAAGCCGGTTTCGATCATCGTGGCGATCTTAGTTAAGGCAATATGAGGTTGCTCGATAAAAATCATGACGATGGCAAGACCGATATTCATCAACAAGGTTGCAATGGCTGGAATTTTAAGTAGGGCACAGGCAAACATGACGACGAGTGGCAAGGCCGCCCACCAGCTGATGGTAAAGTTATTATTGAGGACGGTCAACGTCGTTTGAATCTTGCCCAAATGGCTTTGTGTTGCGGCTCCGGCACCTAAAACGGCGTAGAGTACTAGTGATACGACAAAAGCAGGAATCGTAGACCACATCAGATTACGAATGTGGTCGAATAAATCTGCTTCGGCAATGGCTGCGGCCAGGTTGGTCGAATCTGACAACGGTGAAGTCTTATCTCCAAAAATGGCTCCTGAGATGATAGCTCCGGCAATCAAAGCTGGGTTGATGCCCATCGTTGTCCCGATTCCAAAGAGGGCAATCCCAATCGTTGAGATAATCGTGAAGGCACTCCCGATGGAAGTTCCAATAATTGCACAAACGAGAAAAACGGATGGAACGAACCACTGCGCAGAGATCAGATGAAACCCAAAGACCATCATTGAAGGAATGATGCCAGCTGCAATCCAAACGCTGATGAGTGCCCCGATGAGTAGAAAAATAAAAATTGGGATAATCCCAGTTTTAATACCATCGATGATGCCACCGTGAATGTCATCCCAGTGGGCACCGCGAATTCGGGCCCATAAAATGATGAGGGCGATAACGAGAATAACGGGGGTCTGTGGTGACAGGCCGAACTTAATAACGCCAAGTCCCATAATTGCAAGCATAATGAGTAAAACGAGTAGGGCTTCTGGTAACTGAACTGAACGCCATTTCTTTGAATTAGGCATAATAATTAACTCCTTTGAGGTCGTTAAACCAGCAGTGAATAGCCCGACACGGACTGCTTCAACAGCGGTTGTACGCCGATAATAGTGGGTGAATATAAAAAATCGTCCCTGTTGCATAATAATGCAACAGGGACGATTGATTAGACCGTGGTACCACCCAGCTTGAGCCACAATATGACTCCACTCACTAGCAGTTAACGGCTCTAGTTGTTATCCGCCGGGCGTACCCGGACCTCTCCTACCGTATTTCATCGAGATTAACCTGATCGGTTCGCAGCACCCACCGACTTCCTGACGCACAGTTAATTCGCTACTTGAAAGTAAGATTATCGTTCGTTATTTGAATATAAGCGATAATAGCATGGCGTTTTTGATTCGTCAACTAAGATATGGCTAGAAACGTGTTAGGCTAACAAATAAATAGCGATTAGTGGGTACGCTCAAATGACCGACAATGGTAGAATGGTTAGTGTTGTAAGCGGTACCTTTTATGGTTGACCGTGACAAGTTTTTTAAAGCAAACTTTTTTAGGGGGATAATCATATATGGCTAATCAATGGTGGCAATCAGCGGTTGTTTATCAGGTTTATCCACGGTCGTTTCAGGATTCAAATGGTGATGGAATCGGTGATTTGCCAGGAATTACACAACGGTTAGATTATATTAAACAGCTCGGCGCGGATGTGATTTGGCTCAACCCAATTTACCGTTCACCCGGTGTCGATAATGGCTATGATATTAGTGATTATTACGATATTAATCCAGAATTCGGGACGATGGCTGATTTTGATCAATTATTAACAACGGCCCATGCGAAAGGGTTAAAAATCATGATGGACATTGTTGTCAACCATTCATCTGATCAAAATAAGTGGTTTACTACGAGTGCGCAAAGTAAGGATAATCCGTACGCGGACTATTATATTTGGCGTGATCCTGTTGATGGGCATGAACCTAACAACTGGGGTGGCTTTTTCGGTGGCTCTGCTTGGAAATATGTTGCCAGCCGTGATCAGTATTACTTACATTCATTTGCGGTTGAACAGCCAGATTTGAACTGGGATAATCCGCAACTACGGCAAGCAGTCTATGACATGATGAATTTCTGGGTCAATAAGGGCGTGGACGGTTTCCGCTTGGATGTCATTAACTTGATTTCCAAGCCTGATAGCTTTGCAGACGGGCAGCCAGAAGCTGGGGAACCATACGCGGCAATCGGTGGAATTATTGCCAATGGTCCGCATCTCCATGAATACTTACAAGAAATGAATCAGCAAGTGTTTGCAGGCCATCAACTGATGACGGTCGGCGAAACGCCTGGGGCTACGGTTGCTGATGCTAAGCAACTGGCAAGCAGCCAAGGTCAGGAATTAAACATGGTGTTTGAATTTGAACACATGGGCCTGGATGGTAATCCAGATCCGGCGCTAGGTAAGTGGAATGACCAGCCCGTCCGACTGGTTGACCTAAAGCAGAGCTTGTCTAAGTGGCAAATAGGCTTACAAGGGACAGCCTGGAATAGTCTCTATTGGAATAATCATGACCAACCGCGAATTGTGTCACGATTCGGGGATGAACGGCCAGCTTATCGGGAACGTTCAGCCAAAATGCTAGCGACCCTATTGCACTTTCTTCAAGGGACACCCTACATCTACGAAGGTGAGGAGCTAGGCATGACGAATGCCCATTTTACCAAGTTAACCGACTATCAAGACTTGGAATCACTGAATGCGTATCATCACTTTGTTGATGACGAACAGGTCGTTCAACCTGAACAGATGTTAGGTTATCTCGCCCATATGTCGCGGGATAATGCGCGTACACCGATGCAGTGGGATGATAGTCAGAATGCTGGGTTTTCAACGGCAACACCGTGGCTAGCGGTTAATGCCAATTATCCGCGGATCAACGCGCAACTCGCGCAACGAACGCCCGGTTCAGTTCTGAGCTATTATCAGCGGCTGATTAAGCTCCGGCACCATTTACCAGTCATAACGACGGGAACTTATCACCTATTATCACCTGATGATGCGGCCGTTTATGCCTATATGCGGCATATGGGGTCGCAGCACCTGCTAGTAATTTGTAACTTTACTGCGGCAACCCAGACGCGACACTTTGCAGAATTACCCGCTGATGCGCATCTGTTGATCAGTAACTACGATGAAGATCATCAAGACGTATTACGAGCGTACGAAGCGAAAGTTTACCAGTTTTAGGTCACAATTAGCTTCGCTGCTGGAGTCGTGAATGTGATTTTTAACGGCGGTTGTGTGATTACGAGCACGAGTTGGTCGTGTAAATTTAATCGTGATGACTTAACCAAAAATGCGCCCCAATAAGAACGCCCAACCTATCATTCTAGATAAGTTGGGTATTTTTATTGGAGCGCATGTATGATTATGATCAAGTTTGTGGTTAAGATTTTTGTTCGGCATTGTCAGCCGCAAATGTTTTTTCAATAATGTCGATAACTTGTTTGACCAAGCCAATTGGAAATTGGTGGGCCCGACGAATCAAGTTGATATGCACGCTAGGAACCTGAACGTCGTCGAACGGAATCTCAACGAGACCATCGTCTTCACCATCGTTGGGGGTCGTGATGTCGGAAATGAAGCCTAGTGCCAGGTTCTCTTTAACTAATCCCTTAATCCCTTGATCAAGGTGCTGCTATCAGATTCGAAGAGAACTTGGGGTTCAATCGAAAGTTGTTCAGCAAGTTGCCGGAAGACTAGTTTATTTAAGTAAGTTGCATTAAGCAGTACAAAAGGCGATTTTAGCGCTTCTGCAAAAGTCGGATGCTCAGCCTTTGCTAAGGGGTGCGCAACATTAGCGAGAATGCGAAATTTAAAAGGCCGTAATGGCGTTACTGCTAGCCGTTCATCCAATGTTTGATCCAAGTTACCACTGATGGCTAAGTCGAGTTGGCCGGCTAAAACCTGTTTGACGAGTTGATTAGCCCCCATTTCAACCGTGTGGACGCTACTAAGCAAATCTTGCTCGATGATTGGTTTTGTTAATGCCGGTAAATAATGTTCACTGACGGATGGTTCGATACCAAACCGCAGTGTATGTTGACGCAAATGACTGATTGATTCATTGACATGCTGCCAGTTGTTGATAATGTCGTTGGCTGCGAGCAATAGTTGCTGGCCACTAGGTGTTAACACCAGCGCCTTGGTCTTTGCTTGGCGAAAGAACAGTGTCACTTGGAAATGACGTTCTAGTCGTTTAATTGCTTGGGAGATTGTGGGTTGGCTAACGTGAAAATCAGCAGCCGTTTGCGTATAACTCTGAGTGCTGATTAAGCGTTGGAAGTAATACAAGTCTTTAATGTTCATGAAAAATGTAGCCTCCATAAAATATTAATGTTGGTTGCGCAATTAATAGTCGCAGGTAAGCAGGCTCCGACTGATTGATTAAAGCTGGTTATTATACGTCATGTTAATCATACCATTGTTATAACGAATAGTGTCAGGATAATTAGTGAAAATTAATTTACAAAATAGTTAACGCACTTAAACTATAATGATTATTAATAAGAATGTTAGTGCTGATTGGTACAGATGTAGTGTTGTTGGTAAATTAAGTTTTGAGTCATTATATAATTTTATCAGTTAAAGGGCTGCCGCATCGTTTTGATTATCATGACGTGTCGGTTAGTCTGATTAATCACCGGAAAAAAAGTTGCATTGCTTAAGTGGGAGTCGTTAGAAATAAAGGTTAAAGTGTTAAAGCGATAAGTAAACATTATGCAGATTAAGAAGCATACAAGTTAATGGCAAACTATTAGTAATAAAGCTATAAAAAATACTTATCAGTTAAGGTGCTGTTATATATCGCTCGATAAATCAATAATTGGTCTACGTGCCATCGGTAGCGCCAGTCTGCCCCGTTTTTCGACGTAATTAGTTGACAAGCAACTAAAGCAGTTAATGGGTTTAAATTATAAATGAAACGAATGACATCATTTTTACTGATTGCAATTAGTTAAATCTATATTAATCAGCATAAATTATTTTAATTAGCTAACAACTGTCACGAACTCGTCAAAATTGATGGCATACAACTTTTGTATAAAATATTATAATACTAATTATGATTAATGTCTTTAAAATGTTGATATATCGGTAAATTAATTAAGTGTACATAAATAAAAATTATATAGACGTAATGAGCCTTTTGAACAAATATTGCTGGTATGTAACTGCTATCTGTGAGCGACGAATTTTGACAAAAAGTGTCTTCAAATTTGCGGAATGTGGTTTATAATTAAGGCGTGTAATCGGTTTAAAAGTTTTAACTTATATAAGAAAGGGGGGATATCATGCGATTAATCGATTTCAAAACTTGGATAATGGGAACGGCCGCCATGTTGACATTGATTGTGACAAATCAAACAGTGAGTGCGGCGGACACGGCTACCACTGCCACTGAAACGACGCAGACTTCTGGCTCGAGTACACTTGCTAATCAAGTGGTGTTGCGACAAACTACGAGCAGTAGCAGTAGCAGTAGCAGTAGCAGTAGCAGTAGCAGTAGCAGTAGCAGTAGCAGTAGCACGAAAGCATCGGCAACTGGTGCTGCGACCGAAACGGCGACTAGCAAAGCGGTCACCGCGTCTGAGTCATCAAACCAATCATCTAGCACAACGGCTACTAGCCAAACGACTTCAGGTGTGACAGCCGCTCAAGCAACAACGGACAGTACTGATACGACAGCGACGTCCCGGGCGACGGCTAATGCCAAGGCGGATCAACGAGCGGCTAGTGCGAAGGCGAACAACGAGCAAGCAACGACCCAGAATCAGCAACAAACGACTAATATGTACAGTGGTGTCGTTACCAGTCAAAAAGACTCGGCGAGAACGGCAACTACGACGGATCAAGCAACTGCATCTGTCGCGACACTGTCCAGAATGAGCCGGGCCAGTCTTCGCAGTTTAGCACAACGGGCAACGGTTGCGGTTCAGGGGCTCGATGCTACTGACGCAACGGTGACTGACGATGATGGTGTCACGTATAGCGCTACGGATGTATTGAGTCTGTATGCGAACTATATCGCGAAGTATCATTGGTCAATAGCTGATGATGTTAGCGTAGCTGCTGGCAGTACAGCAACGGTGACCTTACCCGAGAATGTTGTCTTTACCAATGGTACGCAGCATATTGATGTCCAAAAATCAGATGGAACGGTCGTCGGGACTTTTACGGCCGAGACCGGTAGTCAAACCGGAACACTAACTTTTAATGATTATTATGCGACTAGTGATCGTTATAATCGTCAAGGAGACTTAACGTTTTATGTTACTGGGACTAGCGCAACCACTGGCAGTAGTACGACTGGGATTAATAAGGTTGGCTGGGCCGACAGTAATAGTTTAGATGCTGATGGTAATCCCACCAAAATGATCTGGCAAGTTGTCGCAAACATTAATAGTGAAAAGTGGCAGCAAGTTGCGATTGTTGATCAGCTAGGCCTTTATCAAACGCACGAAGGTACCATGACGTTGGAAACTGGTCATTATACTGACGGTGCCTTTGTTAAAGACGCGGCACTGGGCACTTATGATTTTGCAACGCAGCAGTTTACCTACGCTGATGGGGTATCAACACCACAAGTAACCGTGACGGTTGTGGGTCAGCAGATGACAATTAATATTGACCAATTAGATGTAGCGGTCAATATATTTTATGAAGTTGGTCTGACAGTAGGACATACGTACACCAATAATGCGGGTGTAACGTATGCACCTGTCATTGGAGATGTGACTGATCCAAATGAGGGCAGTTCGACAGGCGAACCAAAGAGTGAACAATCGAACGTGGCCGTTAGATTTGGTGGTTCCGGAACCGCTAGTGATGACATTCAGAGTTACAGTTTGTTCATTAATAAAACTGATGGTGACGGCCAGTCAGTTGCTGGTGCCACTTATCAGTTAGAGGATAGTACGGGTACGGTACTTCGGACCGATTTGGTGACTGATTCAGTTGGACAGTTACGCATCGGTAACTTGTCGGCTGGGACGTACATGCTGGTTGAGACGGCGGCTCCGAGTGGCTACCAAATCGACACGGCCAAGCACGTCTTCACGGTATCCGCAGCGCAAGCAACGGCTAACGTGGTCACAGGTAGTGTGGTTGACAAACGAATTGCTAAGACGGCGCTGACTGTTAACAAAGTTTGGGCTGACGTGCCAGCTGGAGTGCAAACGCCGACCGTTGAAGTGACGTTGCAACGCAATGGTCAAGCTTATCAGACCTTGCAATTAACGTCAGCAAATGGCTATACGGGCACTTTCAGTGATTTGGATGTGACGGATGTTTATGGCAATGCGTACACTTATACGGTGATTGAAACGGCCATTGCTGGCTATATCAGTAGTCAAACAACTAGTGGTGAGACGGTGACATTAACGAATACGTATCAAACCGGGAAATTGACGGTGATTAAGACGGATTCGAGTGGCGCCAATCGCTTGGCCGGGGCGGTTTTTGCCGTGAAAAATGCTGCCGGAACGCTGGTTGCTCAGTTGACAACTGATGCGACTGGTCAAGCACAGCTTACAGGTCTAACGCAAGGCGCTTATACGGTTAGCGAAATTCAAGCACCGGACGGTTACTTGATCAATACACAGGCGCAAGTGCTTGTGTTGAATGAGCAAAGCGCTTATCAAGGCCAATTAGTTTTTGCCGATGAGGTCGAACCAAGTGAACCGAGCGAACCAAGCGAGCCGAGCGAACCAAGCGAACCAAGCGAACCGAGTGAACCAAGTGAACCAAGTGAACCGAGCGAACCGAGCGAACCAAGTGAACCAAGTGAACCGAGTGAACCAAGTGAACCAAGCGAACCAAGTGAACCAAGCGAACCAAGTGAACCAAGTGAACCGAGTGAACCAAGTGAACCAAGCGAACCAAGTGAACCAAGCGAACCGAGCGAACCAAGTGAACCAAGTGGACCGAGTGAGCCGAGTGAACCAAGTGAACCAAGTGAACCGAGTGAGCCAAGTGAACCGAGCGAACCAAGTGAACCAAGTGATCCGAGTGAACCAAGCGAACCGAGCGAACCAAGCGAACCAAGTGAACCGAGTGAACCAAGTGAACCGGTGCTACCAGGACACGCTGACGAGGATAGTGATTCAGATCAGGTTGTCACAACGAAGACTGAGACAGCTAAGTTAGTCAAGCAAACTAATTTAGTAACCACGACTCGGCCAACGAAATTGTTAGGACAGCCAATAAAATTAGTAGCAACTTCTAAACCAGTTGTTAAAGTTACAAAAGCAACTAATCGCAAGTCGGCGCAACAATTGCCACAGACTAGTGAACAATCAATGGATTGGCTAATGATTTTGGGCTGGTTCTTGCTAGGGCTAACAGTTGTTAGTCGTCAACGGCGATTTAATTAAACAAAAAGGCTACTGGAATTTCGCTTCCAGTAGCCTTTATTTATATCATAGATAAGTGTCGCCACATTATCGACGATTTTGAGATGTGCGTTGGTCATGCTTAATTCTGACTGGTTGGGCAGCGGGAACACGGGCGCCAGCCACGACGCCGGCAACGGCAGCTAGTCCGGCTGCGGCCAATAAACCTGCTAATAACATGGGCAAGACCTCCTCAATAGTTGTAAAAACTCGTCTTTTAATACTTGCAGTTTAGGCGACTTATTAACAAAAATCAATTATTTAACCGTAAATTAGTGAGAATCTGAATAACTTGAAATATTCTTAAGTAATTGCCGGTTATTGTTCATTCTGGCAAGGGCGGCCGCATCATTTAAATATTCATGAATTTGATCCGGTTCATCGGATAATTGAGCCTGTAAGAATTTGATCCGCGCTGCGTAATAGGTAACGTGGAATCGCGCACAAATCTCAATCCCGTAGTTTAATAACTGCAAACTCCGCGGTGTATCATTAATGTTAGCGTAAAAAGCCCCCGTGTAATAAGCTAAGTTAATCACGCGCCAAACACTAGCGGTCGTTTCTAGCGGTAGGTTCGGTAGGGCGTGGCGTACTTTTTCAAAATAGTACTGGGCTTTATCGTTATCCTGGTTCTGCTGATAAGCAATCCCGATACCACAGTAGGCCAGCTGTGTATAGATTGTGATGTGAGCCTCGTCCAAATCGGTGATGATTTGGTCAAAATTAAAGATGACATCACTGATCGGGTGGTGGTTAAGGGCAGCAACATAGCCTTTTAGATAACAATATTGTAATTTGGTTTCGCGGTCATGTCGCGGCATATCCGCAGCCTTTTCAAGTTGTACTTCGGCATCTTGATATTCAGTTGTAATGAGGTCGAACTCGACCTGTTCCAAAATCTTCAAAACAGCGGCATCAGCGACGCGTTCGGTTGGAAAGACATCTTCCAATTGTAGGTTGAGTCGCTGACAAAGTTGGGCAACGATTCGTATGGCAGGTGCTTTGCCATTGTTCTCGAACTTACTTAGTGTCGCCTGAGTACAAATACCATCTGCTAGGGCCTTTTGTGAAAGTCCTAGGGCTTTGCGGCGGGCGATGAAAAGCTCAATGTTCATACCATCAACGCTTCCTTTACATATTTAAGTCATAATTGAAACAGCTTTCATTTACCCTAATTAAAAACTTTTTATATAATTTTGTCAATATTTAAACATAATCTTGCATATTCTAAAAATATATCTTGACTATATAAAAAACGCTCGCTAGTCTTTGCTAGTGAGCGTCTGTGAGTTATCTGATGGTTTATTTTGCCATATAGGCGTCTTTGAAGTTATAGTTGGTACCAGAAGTGTTATAAATCAGGCCCTTTAACTTAGGGTTGACCATCTGTGCCAGCGTTGTTTGAGTTAATGGTGCAACGCCTTCATCCGTCCCAATAATTTTTTCAGCTTTGCCTAGAGCAGTCCAGCGTACTGTCGGATCAGTTGATTGCTCGGCCTGCTTGACAGCAGCGTCATAATCAGCATTTTTCCACTTACCAAAGTTGTAATCATTCGTGGAAGTGAGAATGCCTAGGTCAGAGATGGGGTCGGCGAAGTCAGCTTGCCAGCCAGAAATAGCGAGTTGGAAATTACCCGATGTTTCACGTGCAAGTCGGTTTTTGAATGGCAAGGTAATATCGGTAATCTTCAAACCGGGTAGTTCCTTTTCTAGCTGTCCCTGAACATATTCGGCCGTCTCTTTGGTTTGGTCAATATTATCGTGCGTAAGCGTTAAGGTTAATGACTTTTTGCCGGTTTCTTTTAATCCTTCTGCCCACAGTTTCTTGGCCTTAGCGGTGTCTTGAGTTATCGCCGCACTAACTGCATTTTCAGTAGCGAAATCTTCACCAGTCGTTGGATCGGTTGCGAGCCCGGTGGTGACAAAGCCCTTTGGAACTGCTGAGCCATCCGCTAGTACGTCCGTGACAAGTTGGTGCCGGTCAATAGTTAAGGACATCGCTTGCCGGAGCTTGGCATTAGCTAGCGCGGGCACCTTTTTCTGATTAAACTCGAGGTAGTTCAGACGGGATGTCTTACGGAGCACTAACTTGGGATTATTCTTTTCGTTTTTGACTTGTTCGCCGCTCAGGGTGGCCATGTCGAGTTTGTTGCTCTGGAATAAGTTGAATCCGGTCGTGGTTGACTTAACGACTTGGTCATTGATCTTTTCTAAGTAAACGTGTTTTTTATCCCAATATTTAGGATTGCGGTTCAGGGACCATGTCGTATTAGTGCCTTTCCAGCCCTTCATGGTAAACGGCCCATCGTAGACCATCTTGGTGGCCGTTGTCCCATAGTCCTTGCCGTATTTCTGTACGGCGTGTTGGTTCTGCGGGAAGAAGATGGCAAAGCCCATTAGGAGTTTAAAATAAGCCATGGGTTTATCAAGTGTCACGGTTAGCTTGTATTTACCGTCAGCTTTAATTCCTAAACTATTGGCTTTAGCTTTACCATTGGTGATTTGGTCGGCATTCTTGATACCAGAATAAAGATAAGCATATTGCGAAGCGGTCTTGGGATCGATGGTTCGCCGCCAACTATAAACGAAATCTTGAGCGGTTACGGGATCGCCGTTGCTCCACTTGGCGTCTTTGCGCAATGTGAACGTATAAGTTTTTTTATCTTTGGAAATGACAGTATGGGTCGCAATGCCCGGTGTGATTTTATTATTATTGCCAATACGGTAGAGGCCCTCCATCGTGTTATTGATCATATTGGCACTGATCGAATCGGTGACTAGCGAAGTATCCAAAGTCGTTAGTTCGGAGCCATTTTCTGACCAGTTCAAGACTTGCTTTTGTGCCATTCCCGCGCGTAAGTTCCCCGCATTATCTGACTTGGACTGACCTTGACTACAGGCAGCTAACAAAAGGCCGGTCGATGCGGCCGCAGTAGCAGTTGTCAACATTACTTTCCATTTCATAGTAAAACTTCCCCCCAACTTGAATGGTCACGAGAATACATTAAAGCAAGATCAAAATCAATGTTTTGATTCTAATAATTAAAGTAATTAACAGCCGCAAAATGTGTCAAGGAACACAAAAAAAGTACCGTAGTTTGTTGCTACGATACCTTTTATTGTGCGATTTAAGGGTAGTTTGACGTGAGGCGATGCTAGTTAGGTCACCTTATTTGGCCATATAGGCACTCTTGAAGTTATAGTTAATGCCCGCCGTGTTGTAGACTAGGCCTTTCAGCTTAGGGTTGACCATTTGTGCGATGACGTTTTGTGAGAGCGGTGCGACCCCTTGATCCGTCGCCATCGTCTTTTCAGCGGTTGCGAGAGCTTGCCAACGCTTCGTTGTACTGGTTGTACTATTTGCTGTGTTGATAGCACTATCGAAAGTCTTGTTGGTCCACTTACCAAAGTTGTAATCGTTAGTTGATGTCATGATACCGAGGTCTGAAACTGGATCAGCAAAGTCGGCTTGCCATGCGGAGATGACCAGCTGGAAATTACCCGCAATTTCTCGGGAAATTCTCGTCTTATAAGGAACGGTGACACTTTGCACTTTAAGTCCCGGTAACTCCTTTTCCAATTGTCCCTGAACGTATTCAGCGAGGGCCTTCATCTGATCTGTATCGTCATGAGTTAACGTTAAGGTAACCGACTTCTTGCCGGTTTCTTTTAGTCCTTGTTTCCAGAGCTTTTTAGCTTTGGTGGTGTCCTGAGTAACAGCTGATTTAACCGTATTTTCGGTGGCAAAGTCCTTACCAGTCGTTGGATCAGTAGCAAGTCCGGTCGTAACAAAGCCCTTTGGAGTGACGGAACCATCGCCGAGGACATCGTTGACCAACTGCTTACGATTCAAAGTCAGTGACATTGCTTGACGAATCTTCTTATTGGCGAGTAACTTCACCTTCTTTTGATTGAATTCCAAGTAATTTAGACGTGAAGACTTACGGATGACCAGTTTGTTATTATTCTTTTCGTTCTTGACTTGTTGTCCAGATAACGTTGCCATGTCGAGCTTATTACTCTGGAAGAGGTTAAAGGCTGTCGTCGTCGACTTCACGACTTGGTCTTTGATCTTAGTTAAGTAAACGTGTTTTTTATCCCAGTAATTAGGATTGCGCTTAAGTGTCCAGGTTGAGTTGGTCCCTTTCCAACCAGTCATCTTGAATGGCCCGTTGTAAACCATCTTGCTGGAACTGGTCCCGTAGTCCTTTCCGTATTTTTCCACCGCGTGCTGGTTTTGCGGGAAGAAGACCACGAAACCCATCAATAATTTGAAATACTGCATGGGCTTTTCAAGTTTGACGGTCAGCTTATACTTACCATCGGCCTTGATGCCCAAGGTACTAGTCTTGGCTTTGCCGCTGACGATTTTGTCAGCATTTTTGATACCGGAATATAAGTAGGCGTATTGGGAAGCCGTCTTCGGATTAACTGTACGACGCCAGCCATACACAAAGTCTTGTGCGGTCACTTGATCGCCATTACTCCATTTGGCATTTTTACGCAGGGTAAAAGTATAAGTCTTTTTATCTTTGGACACGGTCGTTTTAGTGGCAATACCTGGTGTGACCTTACTGTTTTTACCTAATCGATACAAACCTTCTTGCGAATTACTGATCATCGTCCCGCTGATAACATCAGTGGCTAAGGACGGGTCAAGGGTGGTCAAATCCTGGCCGTTTTCCGACCAATTGAGGACTTGAGTCTTGGCCATTTTGGCCGTTGTGTTGCCGGCATTGCTTGAACTGGATGAGGACTGACCACAGCCGACGAGTAAAACGCCGGTCGTTGCCGTTAACGTGGCAACTGTGGCAAATAATTTCCATTGCATATATGTACCCCCTGCTTCAAATGATTATGATATGTAGATGAGAATACATTAAAATTAGATTAAATACAATATTATTTTTTTAATCATTAATATTATTAAGCAAATAAAGCCAGTACGACTCGTTAAGAATCGTACTGGCTTAATTAAGAAAACTAACGTTGCCATTGCATCGTATATTCTGGTTGCTGGGTTGCTTGGTCACTAGCCTGATCAATGACACGGAAACCGTGATAGTGATAAAAGGCAATGGCTGGGCGATTAGCAACATAGACGTTTAATTGTAATTGATGATGGTCAGCTTGGGCAGTCGCCAATAGCGCCGTCCCCAGACCTTGATGTTGAGCATCATTGCAAATGAAAATTCCGGCAATGTAATCGTTTTGTAAGCCTATAAAGCCCAGAATATAAGCTTCAGGTCCGTCGGTCAGTCCGACGATGAGTTCGGCTGATTGTAATGCTTCACGTACTAAGGGGGCTTGTTGACGCCAGTAGTCGGCACTGACAAAGTCATGGGCCGTTAAATTACCACTTAACCAGATTGTCATTAACTGATCGAGTTGGTGAGTTGTCGGGTGTTGTAAGTGTTCAATCTTCATTCGACGCTACCCCGTTTTAATAGTCGAACGCGACTCACTGCCGGAATTTTAGACAGTTCAGCTATTAGGTCGGCTTGTTGTGGCTGCTGTAGGTCGTCGACGTCAATGATGGTGTAAGCAATCTGGTGCTTAGCGGCGTTAGCCATGGTAGTGATGTTGAGGTTGGCCGCTGCTAGTTTGGCCGTGATTTGACTCACCATGTTAGGCACATTTTCGTGAATGACTGTAAAGCGGTAAGCCGCGTTGAACGGGACGTTTAAGTCTGGCAGATTGCTGGCCGCATGAACGTTACCGGTTTCCAAATAAGTCATGATAGTGCGCGCAGCTTGTGTGGCACCGTTGATTTCAGCCTCGATAGTCGAGCCGCCGATATGGGGTGTCACGGTAACCGCGGATTGGTTGGCAAGCTGGGGTTCGCCAAAATCGGTGTAGTAGTGGGCAACTTGTCCCGTGGCTAACGCATTCATGACGGCAGTATTGTCAACGATGCCCAGCCGTGAATAATTAAATAATTGAACGCCTGTTGGCATGGCGGCTAACGCATCTTTATTAATCAGATGAAGTGTGTCGGCATTTTTAGGAACGTGGACGGTGACAAAATCAGCTTGTTTGACTGCATCTGGCAGCGTGGCCGCTCGCTGGACTTGTTTGGCAATGTTCCAAGCGGCATCTGCAGATAGATAGGGGTCGTAACCAATTACATTCATGCCTAGACTCAATGCTGCATTGGCAACGAGAGCGCCAACATGGCCGAGTCCGATGACGGCCAAGGTCTTACCCGTTAATTCAATACCATTAAATTGCGTCTTGTCGTGTTCTGTGCGTTGAGAAATATCAGCTTCTGTATGCTGGGCCGAATAGGTCGTTGCAGCTATTAGATTACGGGATGCCATAATGAGCAGGCCGATGATGAGTTCCTTAACGGCATTAGCGTTACTTCCCGGGGTGTTGAAAACTGCAGTCCCGTTGGCGGTTGCCTGATCGATAGGAATGTTGTTAACGCCGGCACCAGCGCGCACAATGACTTTCAACGATGACGGTAATGTCTCGGTATGTAGGTTGACCGAGCGAATTAAGTAAGCATCCGGATGCTCAGATTGATTGAGCGTGTAATCAGCAGTAAACGTGTTGAGGCCGGCTGGGGCGATGGCGTTATAGGTTTTAACTTGATACATAAATATCCTCCTTGATTAACGATGGTGTGCTTCAAAAGCGGCTAGATAGTCAACTAATGCCTGAACACCGGCTAACGGCATGGCGTTATAGAGGCTGGCACGCATACCGCCAACTAAGCGGTGACCCTTTAGGTTTAATAACCCGTGCTCACGGGCGCCTTGAATGACTGCGGCATCGAGGTCGGCCTGACCTGTGACGAATGGAACGTTCATGGTCGAACGGTCGCTGGTCTTGACTGGATTAGTAAATAGTTGTGACTGGTCTAAGAAATCATAGAGTAAGGCGGCTTTAGCGTGATTGCGAGCAGTCATTGTGCTGAGCCCGCCTTGGGCCTTTAGCCACTTGAGTACGAGACCCGCGGCGTAAATAGCAAAAACAGGCGGCGTGTTGAACATCGAATCTTTAGCCGCGAATAGCTGGTAATCCAGCATGCTTGGCAGGTTGGCGACTTGACCAATTAAATCATCACGGACAATGACGATTGTCAAACCAGCGGGACCCAGATTCTTCTGAGCACC
This sequence comes from Lactiplantibacillus sp. 3062, assembly GCF_055413545.1. Taxonomy (NCBI): domain Bacteria; kingdom Bacillati; phylum Bacillota; class Bacilli; order Lactobacillales; family Lactobacillaceae; genus Lactiplantibacillus; species Lactiplantibacillus sp. 3062. The sequence goes on along the minus strand of NZ_JBVAYE010000001.1, from coordinate 290,114 downwards.
AGCAAAGATGAGCCCAAAATCGCTGACTTGGTAAGGTTCACCTAAAAAGTTTGATGACATGTCGGCTACCAGTGGTACTTGACCCGTAACTGGCAGGCGCGTCATCATGGTTCCTTCAATAGTATTATTAGTTGTAAGATGAATATAATCGAGGGATTGATCGATGGGCTGGACGACCGTTGGCAGTTGGTTAAAATGGTTGGCAGCGCTACTCCCCAGTATCGTGACTTTAGTACCGACCCGTTTAGCTTCATCGGCGGCGCGTTGTGCCCAGTGACCGCTGTCAAGCAACCCGATACGATGATGAGGCGCCAGATTTAGTGGCGCAGCTGTGAACTGTAGCGTGCCCCCGCCTTGAAAGAAGAGCACGTGATAGTTGTCAGGAATGGCCATTAAATCGCGAAGATCTTGTTCGGCATCTTGAAGGACTTGCGCAAATAAATCGGAGCGATGCGAGATCTCTAAAATGCTCATGCCGGAGTCTCGAAATGATGGTAGCTCCGCTTGAATTTGAGTGATGACTGGTTGTGGTAGAACGGCTGGCCCAGCAGAAAAATTATAAATTGGCATGAAAAATCCTCGCTTTCAGTAGTTTAATCAAGGTAATAAAAAAGTCCTCGCAGTCGGTTTCGACTACCAGGACGGATAATAACGAGATTAAGCAATTCCACCTGGTAGCGAATGTCTTAGCATCCGTGCTCAGGCTGATTTGCGTACGCAAAATTAGGCCGACACAGATGGGTGTGTAGACCAGGAGGAACTGATATGATGATTGATAGGATTAGTTAGAACCATCAGTTGGACACTCCTTCGTTAAACTGGTGTTGGCACCAGTCAGTTAATTGCGTTGGTATTAATTTAGCAAGCACGTAACTATTTGTCAAGCTAGATAATGAGAAAAGACTGTGGCACAATTAGTATTATTAATAATAATTTAATCTTGGAGGCGCACGATGACAACCTTTTACGTGGTACGACATGGACAAACAGTGGCCAACGCCCAAAATTTAAAACAAGGCACGATTAATACAGCCGTCACGCATTTGAATTCGGTTGGCAAGCAGCAAGCGCAAACGTTGCACGATACGTTTGACATTAGCTTCGCGGATCGGTTGATTTGTAGCCCGCTTGACCGGACCCAGGCCACGGCGGCGATTTTGAATCAAGGCCGGCAACTACCTGTTAGCCAGGACGAGCGGTTATTGGAAATTTCATACGGCCAGTGGGATGGACAGGATAATGATCAGTTGCTAGCGGCCTATCCGCAGTACTTTGATCCACTTTTACAGGACGTTTTGCCAAGCTACGTGGAGGTTGCGACGGATGGCGAGACTTTTGAGCACGTGCAACAACGGGTAGCAGCATTTTTGAAGACAACAGCACAAGCCCATCCAGACGAGCAGATCATTGTCGTGACCCATGGCTTTACCGTCAAAGCCATGGCCTTAGCGATACTAAAGCCGACCGATCCGATGAGCTTACCGGAACCAGCTAATACGAGCGTCACTAAAGTAATGGTGGATGCTGTCCATGGTCGCCAATATTTAGCATATTATAACCGCCTACCTCAATTCTGACGCGCAATGACTTAACGAACGGGCGATTCCGGGCTACAATAGATGGTGGTTTGAAATAGCCACGCACTGTTGAACCTTATTTCAAATCAAAGTCTAATTAGGCAGCAACAGCAGACATCACATATAAACTCCTAAGTGAGGTGGTCCTAGCATTTGGCGAGGATCGCCTTTTTGTATCCGCTTAAGCGTTTGATCAGTACCAATATTACAGGCGCGGTATAATATAAATAGTATTCAAAAATTAGATGAGGTGAGTAATGATGACATATTCAGCAGCATCAACGCGCTATGACGAATTACCGATTCGACGCGTGGGTAAGACGGGGCTACAGTTACCCGTTGTCTCGTTAGGGCTATGGCGAAATTTTGGGGATGAAGCGCCGTTTGCCAATTCACGAAAAGTGGTTCTAGATGCCTTTGATCATGGCGTTTTTAGCTTTGATTTAGCAAATAATTATGGACCATCGAAGGGATCGGCAGAGCGGACGTTCGGACAAATTATGCAACGAGATTTAAAGCCGTATCGTGATGAGCTCGTCATCACGACTAAAGCCGGATATCCGGCCTGGTCAGGGCCGTATGGGGCTTTCGGCTCACGCAAAACGTTGATCAGTTCATTGGATCGTAGTCTTAAGCAAATGCATTTAGATTACGTCGACATTTTCTACTCACATCGTCCAGACCCTAACATCGATTTGTATGAAACTGCCGCGGCCCTTGACCAGTTGGTTCGTCAGGGGAAGGCGTTGTATGTCGGAATTTCAAATTATGACCGCGACCAAACAGCAACGATGGTTAAGTATTTTAATGAGATGCACACGCCGTTTACGGTTAATCAGTACTCATATAACATGTTGAATCAACAGGCTCAAACAACGGGCCTGATTGACTATCTCGGCCAGCATAATGCGGGCTTGGTGGCATATGGTCCATTAGCTGAAGGATTATTGACGCAGCGCTACTTACAAGGAATTCCAGCCGATTTTCCGATTCATCGAACGAATAAATATTTATTTGATCAGGGGACTGCAGCCGTTGTCAATCAGTTGAATGCCCTGAACAGAATCGCTGAGCAACGGGGACAAACCTTGGCCCAAATGGCTTTGGCTTGGCTACTACGGTCACAGGTCGTCACGAGCGTCATCATTGGTACGACCAATGTCGACCACTTGCACGCTAATCTTGAAGCAACGCACAATTTAACCTTTAGTGATGATGAAGTAAAAGCTATTACCGCGATTCTAAAGTAAATTGCATTAAAGGCCACTCCCCCAATATGCCGGGGAGTGGCCTTTTTATTAGCGCGTCCTGTTTATTAAGGTCAAAAATAGCTCACTCTTAGGCTCGTTAGGTAGACTCCTGTTCTTCAGCAATAATCGCCCTATTTCCGACCTCCGGGGCGGAGCGACAATTGCTGGAACGTAAACCGACATCGATTTGAGCCCGAACCCGCCCAGTCTCAAATACGAGACTTATTCTAAGCTGGCGGCTTTTGAATTTAATGACGGTCATGTTTTGAACTGAGCCATAGCCGTGCGCTAACTTCAACTGACCGAATCCGGGCAATTTTAAAATAATTTGGGCGAATGTTCGGTAACCTCGGTAGTTAACGGCATAATTAGTTAGCTGGTGAAATTACTGATTGGTACAAGTGACCGGTTTATCAACGTCATCAAAATGTAATAGTTTTTATCGAACGTACGTTCTAAAAATGTGCTATGATGGAGCTACTATTTCGATGAGGTGATCTAATGGAACAGCTGAAACCAATTGAAGCGTCGTTATTGCAAGCTTATGAGTTAAACTGCGTGGTTCGGTTAACTTTAAGTGATGGTCATCAGCCGAGTGGCTTAATTGCGGCTGTGGACGACCAGCAGCTTTTTTTGAATCAACAAGCGGGAGTCGTTAAGCCGATTGCGTTGAGTGACGTAACCGCCATTGATTTTCTTAAACAGTCTTGGTGGCAGCGGTAATCCTAAAGGTCGTATTTCGCTATGATTTCGTGACGACGGAATTCGGTAATAGCAGTAATCAATTCAAGTGGTAGGGGCTGATCCAGCGGAAACTGGATGGCCCCTTTGCTTGTTTTATAGGTGATTAATTGATCATGAAAAGTCTCAATTGCACTTGACGTTGGGTACAAGCCAAAGTGATGTTTGAATAAAGCAAAATGGATGACGTTTTCGTGCCAATAGAAGGTCGGCATCTGGTACTTTCACTGCTCTTGCGCCTCTGGTAAGACCGTTGCAATGGTTTGCTGTAAGGCTATTAATTGCGATTGATAGGCTTGTGGTGTGTTAGCAATATAGGCCTCAATCGGCGTCATGGTGAATATCTTCCTGGTCACGTAATTCAGCGGCTAAAGTAGCATCAGGGACAACGGTGATCGTGCGTGCAGGACCACTAAAGGTGACAAGCCCAGCCTTAGCACCCTTGGGTTTACGCATCTGGCCAACGGTGAGCACATCAACAGGTACGCGGTTCATCTGACGACCCTTACTGTAATAGGCCGTCAGTACGGCCGCTTCCTGCAAGGTTTGTTCACTCGGATGATTACTGTGAATAACCACGTGTGAACCGGGAATTTCACCACCCGCGTGCATCCAGTAGTAATCTTTACGGGCCGTCAATGTTAGGTGGTCGTTTTGAAGACTATTTTTACCAACTTCAACCAGCACGTGGTCGTGCGTGTAAAAGCGGCGGGGATGGGCGGGTGTTGGGGCCTTAGATGAGTGTAAAACGTGGGTATGAATCGCGCCCGCAGCAATCAGTGTTTGCTTAAGCGCGGCGACCGCTTGTGGATCATTAGGGTCGAAAGCTGCTTGAGTTGCTAATTGCTGGTATAGTTCGGTCTTGGCCGTCGCCAAATTTTGTTGAACGGTCGCTTGACCGCGTTTGCTTTTGTGATAACGATGAAAATAATCCTCGGCATTTTCAATAATTGATTTTTTAATATCGAGTTTAATACTGAGTTGGTGGCCTTGATAGTCGGGCAATTCGACGAAATGATGGTGCCCCTCAATCTGGCTAGCATACGTCTTCAATAACGTGCCCTTGAGTTGTAAATCACTGACATCAGGCAGGTGGTCTAATGCTTTAGTTAATGATTCGATTTGTTTACGCGTGTGGTGAATTAAGTGCGCTAATCCAGTTTGGACTAGGTCGACATCGGTTGTGGTCGTCATTAATGGGTTCCTCTAATCTGTAAAAGTTAACGTCTTAATAATAACATGTTCTGGTTAGTTAACAGTGGAAGATTGGGACTAGCGAATGAATTAAGATGTCAAATGACACGATTGAAAAAAGTTGAGCAATTTTCAGAAAAGTTCGGTATTCTATTACATGGGAGTTGATTGAGAAATGCAAAAAACATTAATTATTAACGCAGGTAGTTCATCATTGAAATGGCAATTATTTGCTATGCCTGCTGAAACGGTGGTTGCTAGTGGTCTCGTTGAACGGATTAGTATGCCCGGTTCAATTTTCACCATCAAGTATGGTGACCATCAAAAGTTTGAAACGACAGTCGATAATTTAGATCAAAATCATGCGGCGCAGATGTTATTGGCTGAATTACAGCGATTAGCAATTATTGACTCATTAACGGAAATTACGGCAGTTGCTCACCGAGTCGTTGCGGGTGGCGAAACGTTCAAGCAAGCAGTTGAAGTGACGCCAGCGGTACTCGAGGCCATTAAGGGGCTTAGTGACTTTGCACCATTGCATAATCCGATGGAGGCACGTGGTATTGAGACGATGGCTCAGGCTTTACCGACCGTTAAACAGTACGCGGTATTTGATAGTCAATTCTTTACCGATTTACCAGAAATGAATGCAATTTACAGTTTGCCATATGAATTGACCCAAAAATACCATATTCGCCGTTACGGTGAACATGGTATCTCGCATGGTTACTTAACCGGTCGGGCTGCAGAACTGCTGGCTAAGCCGAAAGATGACCTCAACCTGGTGACGTTACACTTAGGTAGTGGTGCGTCATTAGCTGCCGTAAAAAATGGCCGGGCCTTCGACACATCGATGGGCTTTACGCCATTAACGGGTGTCACAATGGGAACGCGCGCGGGTGACGTTGATCCGGCCGTATTGCCATTTCTCATGAAAGCTTTAAAGATCGATGATCCGAATGAAATCATGATGATGCTTAACAATCAGTCTGGGTTGTTAGGAATCTCAGGAATTTCACCAGATATGCGTGAAATCCGTGCGCAAGAAGCCACGAATCCCCAAGCCCAACTAGCTGTTGAAATTTTTGTCAATCGGATTGTTAAGTATGCCGGTAGCTATTTGACAGAATTAAAACGGGCGGATGCGCTGATTTTTGCGGGCGGCATTGGCGAGCATAATGCGACCTTGCGCCAGCAAATTATTGATGAACTGAGCATCTTTGGTGTGACCCTGGATCCGAAATTAAATGAAGCGGGTCAAGAAGGACTCATCAGTGGCGCAGATTCCAAGATTAAAGTGATGTTGATCCCAACTAACGAAGAATTAGCGATGGTGCGACAAGTTGCGGCGTTGCAAAATTAAGCTTCTCTTAATTTACGACTGCAATCAGTCTGCCGCTGCATAGCGCGTGCTATACTAACTGGCAAGGTACCCATGATGGGACTTGTAAGGAGGGAAGCTCTCTTCGCAGAGCGCATAGATGATCGGTTTATTGATTGCTTTAGTAATTGGTTTATGGTTGCTCAAAGTTATCTTTAAAATTGGTTTTAAAATTATCGGTTGGGTGTTCATGATTGTGATTGGGTTGTTTTTATTTAAAATCGCATTATGGTTAGGCCTGATCGTCGTGGCGATTGCCGGCGTTGCATTATTCGGAAATGCCACCACGTAATTTGAAAGATAAAGATGAGCGTTGTTAAAACTAGTGTCATCGGCACGCTAGCCGTAAAGGCGGCTTGTTGGAACTAAATAGTCATTGAACAAAAACAGGAAATCTCAGTTAGTTTTGTGAGACTTCCTGTTTTTTGAGTTAGATTAAAGTTCCGAGATAAACCATGACTAGGCCACCGACGAGACTCAAGCCAAAGTATTCCAAGGCGACCCGTTGATGGTGGTTACGGCCGAGCAACACGAGTTCGTTGATCATTGTTGAAAAAGTCGTATAGCCACCCATAATCCCAGTTCCTAGAAAAATCTGCCAATTGGGCGGTAATGAGCTGGTTAAAATCCAACCGAGCAATAAAGCGCCGGTTAGATTGATAAATAACGTGGCAATTGGTAACGGCCATCGATTGAGAGGTAGTGCTAAGCGCATGATGCCGTAACGACTTAAGGCCCCTACAGCTGCGCCGGCACCGGCCAATCCGACTAGGACTAACATTAAAATTCCTCCTTTGGTAGCCAATAGGTGCTAAGGAAGTTTCCAGCTAGCCCCGCTAGCAAACCCAACCCTAAGCTAGCAGCGACATAACTTAAAGCTAAAACGCTATGACCACTTTGAAACGATTGTAGCGTTTCAAAAGTGAAGGTGGAAAAAGTAGTAAAGCTACCAACGAACCCGACACTCATACCGATAACAATATCTTCAGAGACGGGTAACCGCGCTGGTAACAAGTTAGTAATCAGGCTAAGAACAAATGCTCCCACAATATTAATCAGACACGTTATCCAGAAATGCTGTGGCCAAGTGACGAGCAAACTAAGCCCCTCCCGGAGACCACCACCTAGCATTGCGAAGCCGGTAATTGCAATGATCTTTTTCAAGCTGACACCTGCTTTCTGAAAGTAATTTTAGTTTACTGAAAAAACTTTTAAAAAACAATGGTTCTTGCAAATTGAAATTAAACATGCTAATCTACAAAGTAACTTATAAAACACGAGGTATTCAGCCAATGCGCAACTAATTAATTCTAGTAACTGAACAGAGCCATGCCTAGCATAGGGGTGGACTGTCCGTTTTGGGATTAATTAGGGTGCTGGTGGAATCAATTGCCAGCGTTCTCATTTTGAGGACGCTTTTTTGTGCCATAAATTAGTCCCTGCAACTAAGGGGATGCTTATTAATGACAATGATTAATTTAAAAAATATTCAAAAAGATATGGCGGGACGGCCACTATTTACAATTGACCGGTTAGTCGCCAATGCCGGGGATAAAATCAGCGTGGTTGGCCGGAACGGTGCTGGTAAATCAACACTGGCCCATTTACTGACGGGTACTGATCGTGATTATACGGGGCAAATTATGGTGGACGAGCCAGTCAGCTATGTCGCCCAAATCGCACCGACTTTTGACCAAAGTGGTGGTCAAGCTATGCTAACCAGAATTCGGCAGGCTTTGAGCGCCCGGCCAACAATTTTAATTCTAGATGAACCGTCATCTAATTTGGATGAAACACATCAGCAATGGCTTATTAATCAGTTACAACGTTTTCGTGGGTTGCTGTTGTTGATTTCACATGATCGGCAATTATTAAATGCTGTGACGACACAGACTTGGGCGGTTGAACACCAAAAATTCACCGCATATGCAGGCAATTACGCATATTATCAGACGGTAAAAGCGCAGCAACTCGCAACTCAGGAAGCCGCGTATCAGCGCCAAAACACTCATCAGCGTGAGTTACTAGCAGCGCAGCGTCAACGTAATGAAAAAGCCCAGCGGATTCGAAAAGGCAATCGGCGAATGTCGCAAGTAGAGCGTGCCAAGACGAAAACGACTAGGGAAGCTACTGCGGCCAAGATGGAACGAACGGCTAAACGCATGGTCGCCCGAGGACAACGGGAACCGCAAGTTGCTAAGCCCTTTACGACTTCAGGCTTTAAGTTAGTCGCGACAGATTTTCCGACGTTTACAGGTAAGACCGTGGTAACTGGTCTTAATGTCACATTGGCTGAATATGGAAAAACGTTGTTAGCACACGCTGACTTTCAAATCAGGCCACATGATCGGGTCGCTATCGTGGGGCCCAACGGTAGCGGTAAGACCACATTACTGCGTGCAATTTTAGGTGGCCGGGTGTCAGGATTACGATTGGCTCCGGCGGCACGAGTCGGAGTATTCAACCAAGATATGACAGTGCTCGACGGTAAACAGTCAGTGTGGCAAACGGTGCGGCAAGTCAGTCAGCTACCGGATCAAACGATCCGTAACGTCATGGGCGCGTTGGGCCTGCCAGCACGATTTTATCCGCAACTAGTATCGGCGTTAAGTGGTGGTGAACTAGTTAAATTACAGCTAATTTGTATTTTAGTCGGTCAATATAACGTTTTAATGTTAGATGAACCAACCAATTATTTGGATGTGGACGCGCTGGATGCGTTGGCCGATTACTTACAAAATTATCCTGGAACCGTAATTTTTGTTTCACATGATGAACCGTTTCGCCAGGCCGTTGCTACTCGGGTGTTGCAATTCGAGACGCACCAATTAGTTGATCCTGACAAAGTTGTTAAAGCGCCGCAACCGGTAGAAGCTGACTTAGCAGTACTTCAGTTCAAGTATGATCAATTAATGGCAGACCCGACGTCTTCTACAGCTGCTATTCAGGCGTTACGGCAACAAATTGATCGGCTGAAAGCATGAATTAAGGTCAACTTGTTATTGTTGTGTCCCGACCTAAGTGGGGAATATTACCCAAAAACAGGTTTTCTCATAATTGAGAAAACCTGTTTTAATTTAGTGTTTATTCAGTGAATGAGACCACTAGCGCCACGGAATGACGAAGGCGCCGACTTGTAAAAGCAAGACGCCGCTAATCACAATGGTCCAATCCAACTTAGTCAGTGGAATCTGACGATAGTGAGTGCGGGGTGCATCTTCGACAAAGCCATGGGAGCGCATGGCCCGGGCAAGGTTCTGCGACCAATTGATAGAGACCAAAATTGCTTTAAAGTAGAGCTGTGGCGACCAGAAGGACAGGACCTGCCCACGCATCAGACCAGCAGCCCGAATCACTTGAACTTCGTGCTGAATCCGTGGTACCAAGTTATACGCGGCGAGGACGCCATATGAAAATTTGGCGGGTAAATGCCAGTTTTGCTCAAGCGAATCGGTTAATTGTAAGACGTCAGTCGTGAGCGTAAAAGTAGCGCCCGTAAAAACAAACGCATAGATTCGTGTGAACAGGACCCAGGCCATCAAAGTCTTGTCACCGCTACCGTTAATGTACTGGGTACTCCAAAGTCCAATTGCTGGTAGCAACGGAATGAGTAGCAACCACCCTAATGTTCGAAGCCGAGTTCGGTGACCGAGCAGGTAAATCAGTGCCAGAATAATCAGTGCCACGTTCAAACTTACAATTGTCGTGAATGAAATTTCTAGCGCAATGATGAGTAGTAATAATAATTTCATGCTAGGATTCATGATCGCACCACCCAATCTAAATGGTGATTTTCAAAGTGTAGCTGATAGTCAATCAATGGCATCAGGCCGGTTAACTGGTGACTAATAATAATCAGCGTCTGCTTAGTTGCCGCTTGGGTGGTCTGTAATAACGCGACCAGGGCATTGATCGAATGCAAATCTAGCCCTTTTAAGGGTTCATCCATGAGTAGAACTGGTGACTGCATGATTAACATGAGCAGAATTTGTAGTTTCTTTTTCTGTCCCTCACTCAAAGTATAGATGACTTGTTCATCACGACCGGATAAGTTGAGTTGCACTAAGGCCGTTTGAATACGGTCTGCGGTAAAGTAGTCGCCATACGCATAGCGTTTACTTTGAGCCAGTTCTTCAGCGACCGTGATGTTTAAAAACTGGGTCTCAGCGTCCTGAAAAAGCAAGGCGACGTGGCGAGCATAGCGTTTGCGTTTTAGCTTGTCGATAGGTGTCCCTTCGTAACGAATTTCGCCAGTATAAGGGTGCAGACGGACGAGGGCTTCAAATAACGTGGATTTACCGCTACCGTTAGGACCCGTGATCAGCGTATTGTGTTGTGCTAACAATTGACGCGTTGTCGGTACTAATAGTTGACGATCACCTGCCTGTAAAGTGACGTGATCAAGTTGAAAACAAGGGCGTTCAACGCGTTGCGGTGCTGACCATGACCGTTGTGGCTGCTCAGTAAAGGCTGCAAATAACTCAGACCAGGTGGTGCGATCAATGAGCTGTAAGTGCTGGTCCTTGATTTGGACGACTTGATCGACGAGCTGTTCGTAACCTGTTAGGTCATGATCCGCCAAGATGATTGTCTTCCCATGTTGATTGCGTAGTTCCACGAGTCGGTCTAACAAGACGGCTCGTGCGGTCGGATCGACACTGGCAAAGGGCTCATCTAGTAGGATGACATCGCTATCCATAGCGACAATGATTGCAAGGGCCACTTTCTGTTTCTCGCCACCGGATAAATGATTTAATAGTCGTGACTGTAAATTTCGGATACCAACAAAGTCAAGCGCACTAAGTAAGCGGGCCGGTATTTGGTCACGGGGCACTTGTAAGTTCTCAAGTGCGAAAATTAGTTCATTTTCAACGGTATCCATGGCAAACTGCTGATTAGGATTCTGAAACATCATGGCAACGTGCTGAGCGCGCTGATTAGCGGTGCTAGCAGTTAATGACTGACCATCAAAGGTAATGGTGCCGTAATCTGGAGTCAGGGGTAGTAAGCCTGCAATCAGCTTTAGGAGCGTCGACTTACCTGTTCCCGATGGCCCTGTCAATAGGATGAAGCTTTGCCGTGGTAGTGTTAGGTTAACGCGATCCAGAATGGGTGTCGACGCCTGTGGATAGGTGTAAGTTAAATTATTCAGCGCGATACTAGCCATTCGAGAAAGCCTCCATTTTATAAAGTGTATTAATGCGTTGATTTTAAAACATGACTGCGATCAAGTAGGTCCGTGATGGTTTTAGTTAACAGACCCCCGAAAACAAACATCGAAATAAAGCGAACGACCACGTATAAAATCAAGAGCCATAGCTGTAATTTATAGTAACCATTACGGGCAAGGTCCCAGCCAAAGGTGACCACAGTAGTTGTTGCGGCCGCAGCCGTTAAGCCTAACCAGTCATAGTGTTTGTAGCCAGTGACGATATAACCTAGTTCGGCCCCAAATCCTTGCACGACACCAGAAATCAATGTGGTGATTCCCCATTGACCACCGAAAAACATTTCGACGGTTGCTGCGAGGAGCTCACCTAGCGTTGCCGAACCCTTTAGTCGAATGAGGTAGCCAGCTAACATGCCGGGCATGCACCATAAGCCAAGTAGTAGTTCATTAGCCAGACCGCTTAGACCAAATGGTGTCAGGGCCGCACTTAAAATGTTATAAACAAAATTAGTCCCCATAAAGATGGCACCAAAGAAAATACCAATTAGTGCCAGTAAAATAATATCGTTCAAGTACCATGATTTAACCCATTTCATTGTTAAATCCTCCCAAAAGTAGTTTGTCATTCACGCATCCAAGCGACAAAAAACGCCTACCACGATTATCGGTGGCAGGCGGCTAAGTCTGAATTGATGGTTCCCCAAATAAAAGCATTGCTCCCTGCGCTGGCATTGTCCAGATTCAGGTTCAATGGGTATTATCTCAGCCGTGATGGCACCCCAGTTGCTATGAATGATACGTTTAGTGTAACGGATAATGACATTCAGTGCAATCAATTTTCCGGAAACTAAAGCAAAGTATGATGAAAAGTCACAATTTTGTGGTTTACTATGGATAAAGCAATGTATTTGGTTAATATTCTTAGGAGGGATCTCGATGGCAGAATCAGTGTATGATTTTACAGAAACTGAGATGAGTGGTGCGCCACTTGACTTGTCACAATATCGCGGTCAGGTCTTGCTAATCGTGAATACGGCTAGCAACTGTGGCCTGGCGCCACAGTTTAAAGGATTAGAAGAACTTTATCAGAAGTATCAGCAGGAGGGCCTAGTGGTCTTGGGATTGCCATCCAATCAATTTCATCAAGAAAAGGCGGATGACGATGAGACCCATGACTATTGTCAACGGCACTACGGGGTAACGTTTCCCATGACCAAACGGGTGATGGTTAATGGTGATGACGCTGATCCGTTATTTACTTACCTCAAACAGGCGGCGGGACATGGTCGAATCAAGTGGAATTTCACAAAATTCCTGATTGGTCGTGATGGCCGTGTGCTCGAACGCTATGCCCCAACGACACGGCCGGCAACATTTGAAGCAGCGATTCGTGATGCCTTGGCTGATCGTTCAGAAGATTAACGATAAATTTAACAATGATCGTTTAATTTAAAAGAAAGAAGTGGCTTAAGTTGGAAACTTATACGTTACGTGATGGTTTAACAGTACCTAAAATTGGCTTTGGAACATATAAACTGAATGGTGCTCATGGTGTGCAAGTGATCGACTCAGCGATTGATCGCGGCTACCGATTATTAGATACGGCCTTTAACTATGAAAATGAAGGTGCTGTTGGTGAAGCGGTTCGGCGTTCGTCAGTACCGCGTTCGGAACTCTTGATTTCATCAAAACTTCCTGGTCGCCACCACACCTACACGGAAGCTATCAATACGATTCAAGAATCATTATATCGAGCTGGCCTGGATTATTATGATTTATATCTAATTCATTGGCCTAACCCTAAGGAAGATCATTATGTTGAAGCTTGGCAGGCACTGATTGATGCCCAGAAGTTAGGCTTGATTCGTTCGATTGGGGTCTCAAATTTCTTACCAGAACATTTAGAACGATTAAACAAAGAAACGGGTGTTTTACCCGTCATTAATCAGGTCGAATTACATCCGTACTTTAACCAGCAGGCACAACGGGATTATGATCAAGCACACGGTATTTTGACGCAAGATTGGAGTCCCCTTGGCCGGGCCAGTGAGATGCTTCAAAATGAGACGCTCAAAGAGATTGCAGTGCACTACCATAAAAATGTTGGTCAGTTGATTTTACGGTGGGAACTACAGTTAGGGACCTTGCCGATTCCAAAGTCGTCAACGCCGAGCCGTCAAGCAGGTAATATGGACGTGTTTGATTTTGAAATCAGTGCAGCTGATATGGCAACAATTAATGGTTTGAGCCAAGTGGATGGTCGCTTGAATAATCAAGATCCAGCAGTGTACCAAGAATTTTAATTTGAATGATATAAAAAGATAGCGACGTTGTGATGATAACTCGTCGCTATCTTTTTATGGGCAACTGCTTGTTGATGATTGGTTTGTGATATCAGCGTAATCGCAATACATGGTGCAGTAGCGATTGGCTGTTTTCATCTTGAAAGGTCGTGGTAGTATGACAAATACGTTTCCCACACTAGGAAAGGTTTTCAGCCGTGGTCACTCTACCTGTTCGGTTTGCTTTCTTGCAAATCATTTTGAGCATCGCACTAGCGATGTATCAGGTATGGAACTCCAGAAACAAAAAATAGCCACCCCAAAACTTTGGCCGGTATTGGGTGACTGTTCTTTGATTATCTAAATTTAAAGCCAACTGCTCTTAGAGCGGGCCTTGATTCAAGTCGGTATTAACGTACCGGCTTTTTTACTGCCTTTATTTTAGCACGTATACGCTTCAGAAAGTGTATTTTTGATTCAAAAAAATAAAGATAAGCTTCCGATCGATTGGCATAACTATTTTATTACGCGCGCTTAACCGCGATTACCTTAACTTGATAAGCCCCGTTCGGTGCGTTCACAGTGACCACATCGTCAACAGTATGATTAGCGAGCGCTTGACCGATGGGAGATGTGAATGAGATTTTTTGTTGTTCGAGATTGGCTTCCTGTTTTCCAACTAATTGATAGGTGATTTGGTCATGATCATCCAGAAATTCGATGGTCACGAATTTACCGATATCGAGTTGATTGTTGTCAGCTGGTTGAACGATTTGGGCGTATTGCAACTGCTTGTTGAGATAACGCAGGCGGCTTTCTAAGCGACCTAAGTCCCGTTTGGCACTACTATATTCGGCATTCTCAGAACGGTCACCTAGTGCCGCAGCCGCAGCCAGAATTCTGATTCGCTCGGGCCGTTGTTGCTTTAAGTCTTCAATTTCCTGTTCGATGGCATGGTAACCAGTCGCAGTCATTTTGTTAAAAGTTGGTTCCATAGCAAAAACCTCGTGTCCGTTGAATTTCTGGGAATAGTTTACCGCAAATGTGATTAGAATGGTACCGTCTAGGTGATATCTGATGTTAATCACGATCGCGCAGGTGGTTGCTATACAGCATGATACCGCTAGTGACGGTGGTCAGGGCGATACCAGCGATCAGACTAATGAACGGCTGATTTATCGCAATCAGGAAGTAGAATAGGGCGGTGAAACCGATTAGTTCAATGAGTGCCCACAGGCCAAGGTAGCGCCATAACCGTTTGGGTTTGTCTTCTATTGGGGTGCTGACATTAACAGACAAAATGATCATGGTAAAAACGGCAATCATCAGGACAATATACAACGGATTGTCGTACGTAAAGGCTTTCTGAAGATTGTTTTTTTGCCAGCCTTGCCAAAATAAAATCAGTAAGATAGCACTATTTTCAATTAACAACGTGGTACGGATGTTCTTGAAATTTTGTAAAATTAAACGTTCGTCACGAATCTTTTTCATGGCAGGGATCTCCTAACTGGGTTCGACCCAAAAGACAGTATCGAGTGTTTGGTTGAGTGCGTGACAGAGGTTGAGGCAGAGTTTCAGTGATGGGTTATAGGTGCCCTTTTCAATCAAACTCAGGGTTTGACGGGTGATGCCAGTCTTGCTGGCGAGTTCTTTTTGTGAGAATCCGGCCATTAACCGGTATTGCTTGACATGATTCGCGGTTAACATCTCCCTTTATGTAATATATATCTTCCATACAAAGCTAATTTTAGCAGTTACCAATTGCAATGTAAATGTTGGATAGTTTGATTGAAATGTGAACAAATAAATGGTTGGCGTAGAGGTATGAGCGCAAAAAAATAGCCAATGACTTTGCAGCCTTGGCTAGTCGTGGAATTTCTCACGTTCCACGGAGTTACGAACATGTTAAGTATAGGCAAAATTATCGAAAAATACAATTAATTTATTAAAGGAGTTTGGCTTGACAGTTTAACAATGATAACGATTGCAAAAAATAAAAGTGAAATATTTCAGACAAACCTCTTGAATTTTAGTCTAGACCAATATACAATTGGACTATACCAAACAAAGAGGGAGTCAGTTAATTATGAAAGTTATCGTAGTAAAGGATCAAGCTGCCGGCGGAAAAGAAGGTTTCAAAGTATTTAAGAATGCTTTAGACAATGGTGCGAAAGTATTTGGGTTGGCAACTGGTTCGACACCCGTTACAACTTACAAAGAAATCGTTAATAGTGACTTAGATTTCAGTGACTGCACATCCGTTAACTTGGATGAATACGTTGGGATTGCACCAGACAACGACCAAAGTTATAAATACTTCATGCAAACTCATTTATTCAATGACAAGCCATTTAAGGAATCATTCTTGCCAAACGGTTTAGCTTCAGATCCAGAAGCTGAAGTTAAGCGTTACGACAAAGTGATTGACGAACACCCAATTGACTTACAAATCTTAGGGATTGGCCGTAATGGTCACATTGGTTTTAACGAACCAGGTACTCCTCGCGATATTACGACGCACGTGGTTGATTTAACTGAATCAACGATTGAAGCTAACGCGCGGTTCTTCGCCAGCGAAAATGATGTTCCTAAGCAAGCCTTCTCAATGGGCTTAGCTTCCATCATGAAGAGCAAGCACTTATTGCTCGAAGCATTCGGCGAAAACAAGGCTGATGCGGTCAAGGGTATGATTGAAGGCCCAGATACCCCTGAATTACCAGCAAGTATCTTGCAAAACCATCCAGACGTTACCGTTATCATTGACGAAGCGGCTGCTAGCAAGTTAAGCAAGAAGTATTAATTTTAATTAAGTTAAAAATGAACTGAAAGCCGTGCTTCATAACGATTGCGTTGTGAAGCACGGCTTTTTAATTGTGTCGGTCAAGTCGGTTATTGTGCCGCCGTTACTAATTTTTTCTGGAACTGAAATCCCATACATAGTACACCTAGGATCAGCGCAATAACGCCGCTGACTACGAAGACGTTAATACCCATACCAGCAACTAATTTAGTCAATGGATTAACGATGAAAGGACTGACCACACCCCCGATTGAGTAAATCGCGACGTACACACCTAGGGCCATCGAAACACTGTTTTTGCCAACTGAAATTGAGATCAAATATGGAAATTGTCCCATGGCGATACTCATTGCGGCACCCACGATGAAGCTACCTACAAAGGCTAACCATAGCGAATGTCCAAGACCGATTAACAGGTAGGACAGGCCGTATAAGATAAACGAGATTGTGATGGATGAGTATTTGAACCGCTTGCCGATAACGCCAACAATCAAGCCGCATAGCATCCCCCCAATTAATGAAACGGTTGACGTCAGAGCGGCTTGTGAGGTTGCGCCAAGTTCTTCTTCAGCAACAAATAGTGAAATGTTGTTGTTCAAAACATTATTTAAGAGTAACGTGCAGAATCCCCAGAAGGCACAGTAAAAGACGTATTTGTTGAGCTTAATCTGTTCACCGGTGTCCTGATCGTTGGCTGCATTGACTGCTGCCGGATGCATCGGCACTAATGTTAAGATCACAATCAAAATAAGTGCTGAGAATAAGTAAATCCAATAATTATTTACCCAACCGTTCGTTGCAGCTAGCTGGCCGCCACCCATGATGAAGACAATACCACCGAGATTGGTGAAGGTGGTTGTTAAACCCATAGTGGACTGGCGTTCGGTTTCTGGTAGCATTTGAGAAATTAAGACTTGTGATAAATTGGTGCAGGCGCCTTGACCTAGACCGACTAAGCACGAGCAAAATAACAAAAACATAAAGTTTGTGTGAAAGGCTAATGGTAGAAAACCACCGATAATTACTAAGATTGCCGCACTAAGGGTTAATGTTTTGAGATTGAGCTTGGTTGCCGTTAGTTTGCCAATAATCAACCCTGCTAACATCATAAATAGATTAGGCAATGATGTTAGCATCTGGACACTCGTATTACTGAGTGAAAAATTGGATGCGATTGCTGCATAGGATGGGGTAATTGCGAGTGCCGCCATACCCATTGAACTGACTGCAAGAACCCCAATCCGGGTCTTAGAAACGTAGCTTTTACTTGGTCCCGATATCGATTTTGTTGTTTCCATGCTGGACATCCCCTTAAATAAAAGAATCAATATTGGATTTATGATTTAGTTGACAGTGGCGAACTTTGCTTTGACGTAAGCCGCGGCACTTGTTCCTGCAATTCGGCCCGACGTCCAAGTAAAGCCAGAGGCAAGTCCTTCAAATGCAGGATAGCTGTGTCCCTCATAGTAACCGCCAGCATTGGCGCCACCAGTATAAAGACCGGGAATAGGTTTGAAATCGTCATCTAAAACGGCGAGATTTCGATTGACCCGAACACCACCGACCGTACCAAGATAAGCGGCTTGGCAGATGAAGGCGTAGAAGGGACCATCACTAATTGAATAATCCAAAGACTGCAAGCGCTTACTAAATTCACTGTCGTTTTTAGATGCGACAGCTTGATTATAAGTAGCGACGGTCTGGCTCAATGTTGAAGGATCCATACCAGCATTAGTGGCTAGCTCAGTGAGTGTGTTCCCCTTAAAAGCTGTTTTACCAGTGACAGCTTCTTCAGCTAATGCGGTAAAGTCACCACTGCCAGTCGCTGCGCCCGGTCCTGCTTGAGAAACTTCTTCGCGATTGCGGTTGGTGGTGAATGTATTGAGCGTGGCCTGATCCACGATAAAGAGATATTGACCACCCTGAGACCAAGCAGCGTTCGCCCATTCAACGGTATCGTAGACCACATCTTCGTTGGTGAATCGTTGTCCCTGCATGTTGACCCATAGTTGAGGGGTTAATAATAATTGGGTTAATGGATTACCGGAAAAACCAGCAAGGTGTTGCTGAGAAGCCTTTTGAGTGACTTGGGATTTAGCTAGTTGCGCAGCATGAATGAGCGCATGGCTGTCGATGTCAGTACCGCCAGCTTTAACCATAGCAGCCAGACCTTCACCGTTATTTGGAACACCTAAGGTTCTTAGATGCGTGGTGTGCATGGTTCGAGCAACTTTTTCACGATCACCACCGTACCCACCGGTTGCCACAACGACTGCGTGGGCGGTGATTGTTAGCTGGTCACCTGAAGCGGTCATGGCTGTTGCACCAGTGACTGCTCCGTTGGTGATTACCAGGTCAGTAAAGGTCGTATTAAAGTGAAAATCGACACCGGCAGTCGTTAATGTTTGTTGGATGCGCTGATAGCTCTCGTCTTTATGTTGGTACATATGGTAGGAACCCCCACGATAATCATTATTACGATGCGCAAACTGAGTCGTATTGGCAGTTGGGTTGAGTTTGATTTCCATTCCCATTTTTTCCAACCAGGCTAAGGTATCTGCCGAGCGGTTAACGATCCGCGCAAGTAGGGTACCATTGGACAAATAGTGATTGTAGTCGGCTAATTGTGCAATGGCCTCCTGAGTTGTTAGGTGCATACCGGCTTTCCGTTGTTCACGGCTATTAATGGCGAAAAATCCACTTGAGATTTTTGTGTTACCGCCAATTTGTGATTGCTTTTCAATAACGGTGACTTTAAGTCCATGGGTCACGGCTGCGTACGCAGCGGCTAGTCCTGTACCACCTGTGCCTGCAATGAGGACATCAGTATCAATTGTTTGATTAGTCATAATAGTTGCACTCCCTTATTCGAATTTACAAAGTTAGTATAAAGCTAAAATATGCACAAGTTGATAGTGTATAATATCCTTATTAATATGTTTATATATCTTTTAAGGGATTGACAGGTGATAGTGATGGCTTCTATAAAGACGGTAAATAGCAATTATCAATTGAAAGAAAGCGATTTTATTGGTCTACGCCGTAATGATCTTTCAAGTTCACCAAATTGCAGTTCAGAGTTTCACATTCGCTTTATCGTGAGCCACGATTTCGCTGAATTAACATTAGCCGGAAAGTACGTGGCACTGTCCCCAGATGATATTGTAATGGTTTCATCTGCGCAGCCAATTAATATTATTAATAGGGGGGCACCAGTAAAGTTAAGTGTTTTTTCGGAACGTCTGCATGCGCCCACGCCATTAAACTTGGTGGTTGTCGGTGATAACCCAATGGTTCATGATTTAATGAATGCGGGTGAGCGGACATTGCGGTTTATTGTTTATCGCCAATTGCGAAATCAGATAACCCAACGGTACTTTGATTTGTTGACGGAGTTAGAACGGCAAGATTTGCAAGATGTTTTTATTGATTATCAACGAGAGATGACGGTGGGATTGTTAATGACGGAACTATTGCGGCATCATGAGGAACGCATCTCGATTACGGATTCTTATTTTCCTGGTAAAAATATTCGACATGTTAATGCTGATACGCAATCAGGGATGATTTTTACGTATTTAGTCGCACATAACGCAGATGCGACGTTAAAAGAAACGGCATGTTACTTTGGATATGACAAAAATTATTTTTCAAGGCTGTGTCGACGACTGTTCAACAAGAGCTTTTCGGAACAATTAACATTTATTCGTATTGAACTGGCCAAACGAATGCTGGCATTTTCTAATAAGCGAATTGAACAAATTGCAGCTGAATTAGGCTATAAAAATAATAGTAGTTTCTTTACTGCGTTCAAACGCGAAGTGGCGATAACTCCCAATGATTATCGTGAGCAGCATGGGTATCGGTTAGCACATCAGCATATCAATGATAATTAAAAATACAAAACGGCGTGCTACTGAAATGTTCCAGTAGCACGTCGTTGATGATTTTTTTATAGATTTTGTCCTTTTTCCCAAGTCGTTTTCGATAACAACAGCCCTTGCTTAACTAAAGTATCAAACAACGCATGGGTCCGGTTGGAAATTTCGGCGGCGGTTTCGCTATTGGCTTTGGTCAAGAAATCGGTCGGATTGCCGGTAATGGCTGCGTCGGTTGCGGCAACCCGGCCACGGGCATATGATTGGCACCCGTCGCGATAGGCATTGACCGTTTCAGAAAATTCATGCCAGTGTGGTTCAATCAAGACGGAGAGCGTTTTTGATAACCAGTAGACGTTATCAACGCTGACCGTGCTAGTTGTATTGCGATAATCAATCGGCGTGTCATTGATGTTGGTAAAGAAGGGCACGTATGGGGCGTAAGCGAAGAAACCTAGTGCGATCCATTGAATGGCGGCTTGCTTAGCAGGCACGTCATTCCGGATTTGCAGAATAGATGAGCACTGATTGCGATCCATCGCGATAGACCGGTAACGTGTTTGTTCACGGGCGTTACCAGAAGCGAAAGTGCCAAATGGATCGTAAGGCGTCCCGTTATAGTGTGAAGATAAGAAGAACTGGACGTCTTCAATAGCCAATTTTTTGCTTGGTTGTCGGAATAGCGGCATGTTTTGATCAGTGGGATTCTGTTCGATTTCGGGATTAAATAGTTTTTGACCATACCATGTTCGCGGAGTGTTGTAATAAGCATCCGCCTCACTTTGGGTACCGAAGATTTCACGGAAATTAAAGTGACCGGGTGTTGGGTTGAGGTGATACTTTTCAACGAAGTCCATTAAATCACTGGCACCTAGGAAATTGTCGGTATCGTTGAGATCCATCTCTTGCACCACGGTTTGGTTGGGAACAATTGCGTAGGTGTCTTCGGGCATCCGAACTGCCCCCCAATGGTGACCACCAGCGGTTTCGAACAACCAGATATCGTCGTGATCGTTAAAGGCGATACTGTTGCTTTCACCAGTTCCGTATTTTTCAATTAGGGCACCTAAGCGTTGGACACCTTCCTTAGCACTTTTAATGTAGGGTAAAACGAGGGTGACCATGGCTTCTTCATCTACGCCATCATGGACGAGCGGATCGTAACCGAGTACGCGGGCATTGGTGGCAGTGGTTTCAGTTGCGCTCATCCCGACATTTAATTCGTTGATCCCAGCTTCTTCGTACTGCCCATCGCTTTGATCGGCTTGGGGGGTTGCGGTGTAGCGGTAGGCATGGTCAGGCAGCGGAACGGTGACGCCGGTAGTTACGGAAGTGTAGCTGGCGTTAGTTTGGTCGTGGGCTTCGTGCACAATAAACTTAATCGGATTAATTGGGCCGTAGCCATCTTCGTTGCGGGCAACGATGGTCGAACCATCCATGCTAGCAGCTTTCCCAACCAATATTTCGGTACAATCAGTGTCTTTTTTCATTACATAGGTCACTCCTTAGTTAATTATAAGTATAGGAGCTTGCGGGGGGATTTCAACGTTAAATCGTATTCGTAATCATTTAAATAATAAAATGATGAGAGAATTGCCAGGTGTTTTCTGCATAAAATGTTGAATTTGATTGTGAAAATTAAATCATAGCTGACGAAAAAAGTTTAATTAGTCTGCTGGTATTGCCGATATAAAAGTTTTTATCGATACTGTGCCAAATTTTAACTTTGTGAATTAGTGAGTTTAATTGTGGCACAGTTTCCTGTGCCACGGGTCTAACTAGAAGTTCTTGAAACCGCTTACCCCGATGGATATGATTAAGTTGTTAAGAAAAAGGAAGGAGCTTTACCTAATGAGTGAAAATGTAAATACGAATGCAACCCAAAGCGCTCCTGTTGCGAAAAAGAAACTGGGCGTTAAGGCACGCGTTCAAAAATTTGGGAGTGCACTAAGTAATATGGTTATGCCGAACATCGGCGCCTTCATTGCTTGGGGCTTAATTACCGCCATCTTTATGGCTGGTGGTTGGTGGCCTAATGCTGGATTAGCTAAGATGATTCAACCAATGGTCCATTATTTATTGCCATTATTGATAGCGTTTACTGGTGGGACTTTGTTTGCCGGTCATCGTGGTGGGGTCGTTGGTGCGATTGCCACTATGGGGGTCATCGTTGGTTCTTCAATCCCAATGTTTATCGGTGCCATGATTATGGGGCCTTTAGGCGGTTGGTGCATTAAGAAGTGGGATGACGCCATTTCCGATAAGATTAAGAGCGGGTTTGAAATGTTGGTTAACAACTTCTCCGCTGGGATTATCGGGATGTTACTAGCAATCCTGGGTTACTTTGCAATCGGCCCATTGGTTGCTGGTGCAAGTGCTGCTATGGCTGCCGGTGTTGACTGGATCATTAAGATGAAGCTATTGCCATTAGCCAACGTCTTCATTGAACCAGCCAAGATTTTATTCTTAAACAATGCGATTAACCAAGGTATCTTAACACCGCTTGGGATTCAGGCTGCATCTAGTGCGGGTAAGTCAATTCTGTTCTTGCTCGAACCAGATCCAGGTCCAGGTCTTGGGGTCTTATTAGCCTTTGCCTTGTTTGGTAAAGGGACTGCTAAGGCTTCTGCACCCAGTGCGATTATTATTCATTTTCTTGGTGGGATTCATGAAATTTATTTCCCATACGTATTAATGAAGCCAGCATTGTTCCTAGCTGTTATCGCTGGTGGGGTTACTGGGACAGCCACATTCAGTTTACTAAACGTTGGTTTACGTTCAACACCTTCACCTGGTTCCATTATTTCATTACTATTAATGTCACCAAAGAGTATTTCTAACTACATTGGTTTAATTATCGGGGTAACGTTAGCAACCTTAGCATCATTTATCGTTGCCGCAATTGTCTTGAAACGTGACAAGTCGACCAGTGATGATGACTTAGCCGCTGCTCAAGGTAAAATGAGCGATATGAAGAGTGGCAATGCTGAAGCTGCTAGTGCGACTGACGCTGAACCAGCTGATGTGATTGCTTCATACAAAGATGTTGACCATATTATCTTTGCCTGTGATGCCGGAATGGGATCATCCGCAATGGGGGCTTCCTTATTACGGGATAAAGTCAAGAAGGCTGGCATTAGCATGTCCGTCACCAACACGGCGATTAGCAATTTGAAAGACGAACCTGGTTTATTAGTGATTACGCAAAACGAATTAGCTGATCGGGCGGCTCAAAAAGCACCACACGCCTTACGGTTAGCCGTTGACAACTTCTTGAGCAGTCCAAAGTATGACCAAGTTGTGGTTAACTTAAAGGCTCGTGATCAAGTTAGCGATGCTGCACCTGCATCCGCAGCACCACAAGCAACGACGGCTGCACCCGACGACCTACCAGCTAACTTAGATTTGAGTGTTGTTGATGAAATTGTCTTTGTTCACCACGATGGTCATTTAGGAACAGCCACAATGGCAACGTCCTTGATGAAGGATCGGGTCAAGAAAGCCAACAAGCATGTGAGTGTTAAGAACTTAGGAATTGACGAATTGGCTGATAATAATAGTTTATTAGTTGTTTCAAGTGCAGAAGCAGCTAAAAACTTAAAGACCCGTTACACGCAGGTCCAAGTATTAATTACTGACGATCTATTGAGTTCACCTAAATATGATAAGATGGTATCAGAATTGAAATAAAATGATATTATTACCATTATCGTATGAGGTGGCATCATGGTTAAGTTTACACAACGTCAAGATGAGTTGCTACAGCTGCTACTAGCGAATCCCGCCGGCCTTTCAATGAGTCAGATTGAAACCGGTCTCAATAGTAGTCGCCGAACAATTTATCGCGAGTTCAGTAATTTGGAATTGGTATTAGCCAATGCTGATTTGAAAATTGTTAATGAGAAGCATCACTTTCAACTAAGTGGATCACAGACGGCCCTGGCCAAGTTTCAAAGCCAATTGACAGCAGAGCGGAAGATTGCACCGGCGTTTGACTCACAAACGCGGCAAAACGCCCTAGCTTGTCGGTTACTGATGACGGGCCATTCCGTAAAATTAAAAGAACTTGCGCTTGACTTTGATGTGAGCGTTGCAACGATTTCAAACGATTTGACGGCATTAGCAACGCCATTCGCCGACTACGACTTATCAATTGAACGGTTGAAGTCCCGGGGGATTCAGGTGGCGGGGACTGAGGGTAGTATTCGCAATCTGTTTGCCACCATTTTGAATAATGAAATCAACGACTACGAGTTTTTTAAAACAATCGGGAAGTTGAACCAAGGCTTAGCAATATCAGCAAGTGATGAGCAATCGTATTTTTTGAACTTACTGGACGCCCAAACGTTGATTATCTGTTATCAAGCAGTGCGAAGTTTGAAGAAAAAGTACTTTTCTTCGGTGCCGGATGGTCAGCTACAACAGTTGATCATCACGTTGACGACGGGAGTAATGCGGTTACAGCATGAACGTCGGGTCACATATTTGCGCGGGATCAATCGGGATGATTTCTTGAAATATCAACGGATTGCTCTGGCAATTATGACCCAACTACCCGCTGAGATTAAGACGGTGGTGACGGGAGCTGAAATTGATTTTCTCGCCCAGCAAATTAAGGGCTTGACGTTTCGAATCGATCAAGACGCGTCGCTATCGAATTATGATTTGCAACTAACGTATCGGGTCAAAAAGTTTATTGACGCGGTTGCGACTAACTTTAACTGGTCGTTTGGGACGGATGACCGCTTGTTGAATAACTTGACGGCACATATGCAAATTGCCCTACAACGTAACGGTGTTAATGGTCCCGTGCCGCCAACCACTGAGTTACAAGAGGTCCGTGAACAGTATCCTAAGCTGTATTCGGCGGTGGTGCGCGGCTTCGCAACGATTTTTAAAGACCAGGATTTTACAACTGATGAGTTGACGTACTTGTTGATTCACTTTGCTAGTACGTATGAGCAACAGTTGAGTCACCAAGCACTCAAGGTTTTGGTCCTGTGCCCGAATGGGATGACGACGGCGCGAATTTTGAAAACGCGACTGATGCGGTTAGTACCTGAAATCACGGCTATCGAGGTTGCGCGGATTGGTAATTTAGGCCAAGTTAATTTACAAGACTTTGACATGATTTTATCCACGACAACGTTACCGGGATTTAAGTTGAATTACCGCGTTGTCAGCCCACTGTTACTAGAAAACGAAGTCACTGCCTTACGGGAATATATTCATCAGTATTTTCCAAGCACCAAAGTGATCGATTCACCGGTTGATGAGCCGACGAAAATCAACTTGGATTTTGACACCGTTTACCAACAGATGACGATTGCTAAACAGATCTTAGACCGTTTCACTATCACGCCGATTCGCAACGATGATGAGACGGTGGCCGAGATGCTGGTTAAGATCACGCGGCATATTGATTCGAACTTGATTCATGATCCGCTAGAAGTTGCGGGCCGGTTGTTACACCGCTTAGGACTGGCGCCGGTCGGTATTCCCAATACGAACTTGGCGTTGGTGCATACGTTAAGTCAGGAAGTCACCGCACCATATTGTGCGATTTTCGAACTTGACCAGCCATTACCATTTAAGAGTATGGACAACCAATCGATTCGGTTGCAGCGAATCGTCCTAATGCTCGGGCCCGCCAATATCAGCGATTTTGAAAATCGGTTGATGGGTAAGTTAAGCGCACTAGTCATTGAAAGTCAGGCCAATACGCAGACGTTTATGACTGGCGATCGCCAGCAACTTTATCAATTAATTAGTAAAGCATTTTTGAACGAACTAACGAAATAGCGTAGGTGAAAACAATGGAAGCTTTAGATAAGAAAATGATTGCGTTGAACCAGCAAGTGGCTACGCAAGAAGAAGGCATCCGCTTAGCCGGTCAACTATTGGTCGATGGCGGTTGTGTCGAACCAGAATACATTGATGCAATGCAGGCTCGTAATCAGGATGTCTCCGTATATATGGGTAATTTCATTGCCATCCCCCATGGTACTGAAGATGGCATGAAGTATATTAAAAAGACCGGGATTTCCGTGGTCCAAGTACCAATGGGTGTGAGCTGGGGTAATCCAGATGATAACGATGATGATAAGACTGTAACGGTTATCTTCGGGATCGCTGGGTTGAACGGTGAACACTTGAACCTCTTGTCTCAGATTGCCATATACTGCAGCGACGTTGCCAACGTTGCTAAGTTAGCGGACGCTCAATCTGAAGATGAAATCATAAATCTATTAAAGGAAGTTGATTAGCATGTTAGACGTACATTTTGGCGCAGGGAATATTGGTCGGGGCTTCATTGGCGAAACCTTGGCTGACAACGGGTTTAAGATTACTTTCGTTGATGTTAATGATACTTTGATTGACGAATTAAACAAACGGAATGGTTATACCATTGAATTGGCTGCAGAAGGTCAAAAACATATTGAAGTTCACGATGTTAAGGGTATTAACAACGGTAAGGATCCTAAGGCGGTTGCTGAAGAAATTGCCCAAGCCGATATGGTTACGACTGCGATTGGACCTAAGATCTTGAAGTTCATCGCGCCATTAATTGCTGACGGGTTAAAGTTACGGCAAGCTAACAACAATACGACACCAATTGATATCATTGCTTGTGAAAACATGATTGGCGGGAGTCAGTCATTAAAGAAATCCGTTTATGAATCATTAAATGAAGACGAACAAGCTTGGGCTGACCAAAATGCGGGCTTCCCTAATGCCGCTGTTGACCGGATCGTACCGCTTCAAAAGCATGATGATCCATTGTTCGTTTCAGTTGAACCATTCAAGGAATGGGTTATCGACAAGTCCCAGATGAAAAACCCTAAGATTCAATTAAAGGGTGTTGATTATGCTGACGACTTGGAACCATACATTGAACGGAAACTCTTCTCCGTTAATACTGGTCATGCCACCGTAGCCTATACTGGTAACATGAAGGGCTACAAGACGATTGGCGAAGCGGTCAAGGATGACAGTGTTGTTGACCAAGCTAAGCACGTTTTAGGTGAAACCGGCGACTTGTTGATTCAAAAGTGGGGCTTTGATCCTGAAGTACACCATGCTTATCAAAAGAAGATTTTGAGTCGGTTTGAAAACCCATATATCTCTGATGATATTGAACGGGTCGGCCGGACACCAATTCGGAAATTAGGTTTCAACGAACGTTTCATTCGCCCAATTCGGGAATTGAAGGAACGTGGTCGCGATTACAGCGCCTTAGTTGATACAGTTGGTGAAATGTTTTTCTTCAACTATCCTAATGATAGTGAAAGTGTTAAGTTACAACAATTATTGAAGGATGAACCAATCGAACAAGTCATTCGCGAAACAACTGACTTGAAAGATGAAGATTTAGTTAATGAAATCAAAGCTGCGTACGAAAAGCACTTAGCTGCAGCAAAGTAGTTCGATAAAAAAACTAATTACTAACCGCCATGGTAATTAGCTACAAAAGGCGCCCAGAAATTTAATTCTGGGCGCCTTTTGCGTCTTGCCTGACAAAGAGCCACTTGATAGCAGCCATCGCTGGGCGAGTTAACTGGAACGATGAACGTGTAGGTAGCTTATTTTTAAGACTGGCAGCACACGTTAATTTGGATGGTAGGTAATGCTAACTGTTGCCCTACCGAAGTAAGTCTAATGAGCAAGTATGTTGACCAGCATACGGCTACTTTTCCCAGAAATGCCACCAAGGTTTGGCCGCTTGACTGGCTTGTTGATCAAGTTGGTCAAGGACTTGGTTTAAGCGGTCACTGAGTGAATCTAAGCGCCGGATGATCATTTCTTGCTGCTTATAGAGCTCAGCATTAGTCGGGCCATCTGGCTTGGCCGCTGGTGCCATTTTGCTGGGATCGACGGTGGTTGTCGTGATGAGGGGCGACTTGGTGGTAGTTGCAGGCGCTGGTTTCTCAGACTGAGTCGTCGTTGCTGCCGGTTGTTTGGATGTCGGGACCTTAGCACCAAACGCCCGTCCTAGCGCAGTGGCTAACGTTGTGCCCTGTTCGGCGAGTTCGATGGCCGCCTGAAAAGTTTTTAAATCAGCGGCTGTATATAAGCGATGACTGTTATCGGCCGGGCGGAAGCGATTTTCATCGTTAAGCTGTTTTTCAACCATGGTGCTATATTTGCGCAACGTCACGGCTTTAATACCGAGTTGTTCAGCGGCGACGGAAGCGACTAATTCGGAGTCCTGTTCGGGACTGATTGTTTGTGTGGACACAAAAATTCCTCCTTTAGGTTATATCGTTTCTATAACGCTATTATATCGAATTTTTGATTGGTAGAACACCGATATACCAAGATTTTGTGACCTATGTACGTGATTCAGACCCGGAAGTCATAATTTTGTGGGAAAACATGCTATGATAGAACGGAAATTAATTGGAAATGAGGATTAGATATGATCGAACCAGTCGATAAGACGACTTTTGCGACGGTGGCTGATGGTACCGCGTTAACTGTGGTTGACTTTTGGGCGGATTGGTGTGGCCCTTGCAAGATGCAGGAACCAGTGCTTGAAGCGTTAGATGAACTGTACGATGGGCAAGTGAAATTTGCTTCGCTCGACGTTGATCAACATCAGGAAATTGCGCAGCAATTTGAGATTATGAGTATTCCGGCGTTAGTGATATTCAAGAATGGCCAGCCCGCTGAAAAGGTGGTTGGTTTTCATCCCCAAGCAGCATTGAAGAAATATCTGGATCAAAAACTAGCCGAAGTGAAGCCTGCCTAACGAGCGTTATTTAACGGTAGCTGTTGAAGCAATCAATAAGTCCCCCAGAAACGGTTACCGCATCTGGGGGACTTATTTTTCTTGGTGAGTAATTTACGCGTTATGACGTAATTGATAAGCTGCCCATGTGCTGAAAATGGCAATGCCAAGAATTGCGAGGTTAATGAGAATCGTTTCTGTCAGTGGCTGGGTTGATGGGGAGAAATACCTTTGTTCTAGTAAAAAAGTGTACAAAAACACGGGTGCGTAGAAGAAGCGGAGCCATCGTTGCTGGCGGTGTAACCACACCAGCGTAATTCCCGACAACCATATCAGTACTGATATAACAACCGTTGTCAGTGGACTAACTAGCATCGTCAGTGTGGCGATTATGGCTAGCAGATAGGGTGTTGTCATAAGTGGGTTCTTGAATGAGTTCATCAGTAGTGCCTCCTTATTGAAAAAGCTAATGCTCGTCTAAGTATATCGCGATAATCAAAATGTTTGTATTGCCATCATAAAATAAAATATTTAAATAGTGATTTTGACAATAAATCAGTTTAGCTGTCAAGTTAGAAATCGTTAATAGTTTAAGGGGAAGCGCAACTAGAAATGGCGAGTTGGTGCGACTGCCCTATTAATAATTAAATTATTACCGGCTTTGCCAATATAATTAGCTAAGACCATGTTAAATTAAGTAGCGTAATTATGGTAAAGTGGGGGGCTAATCATTGAAAAAATTGATTTGGGCATTACGGGTCGGTATCGTCCTCTTTGGTGCTTGTTTGGTGTGGGAACAAGTGCAGCTTGAACGGCATACAAGCCAGCGTCGGACCTATCATCAACGTCGGCTGCAGCGTAGTACCGCAGCAACGTTTAAGGCAATCCGTCAGCCACAACTTAGTGATTTTCCGGCAGCTAAGGTGGAAGCCGCACAAGTTTGGCTACACCTGAAGGGGACTCGGGTCATCAACGAGGCAACCCCGTTACATATCCGCAAAATTGCGGCCGGACAGCGAATTCAGCCAGACGATCCGCACAGCGCGGTCTATCATCACCAAATGACCCAGATTTATAGTGATGATTTACAAGATGCTACTAATAGTGTGATATACGCGCGGAATGCGGATAATACCGTATTGGTTGCGCATAGTCGTTCGGGGCAACGCTCGCAAGTGGGTCCGGTCGCCCAAAATGTTCACACAGCAATGCCAGCCGTTCAAAAGATGAAGATTCCGGCTAAACCATCCGCGACACTGCTTAAAGTCGTTCAACTGATCATTTAATATGGGGCAATTTAAAAGGCTAACCCACACGGTGGGTTAGCCTTTGGTGCGTGATGCTGGCCAGCTAATAGTGGTCATAGAGTTGCTCAATTAAGTCATCACTATTGGTAATGAGCTGGCGATTTAGTGAAATCAGATAGTCTGGTTGTGCTGGGTGAACGGCGTTGTAGAGCGTGTCTTCAATGAGACAGCCAGTCAGCGTGAACGACCGCTGCCGACCTTGAACAATGATGGTGAAGGAACGTCCACGACTAGTTACGATGACATTCAATCCCATTAAGTGGGTTAGGTTCAAACCTAACGTTGCAGTTGAATCAATTAATCCTGGTGTGCCAGTACGTTTAATCAAGACTAGGCATTCATCAATCCGTCGTAGCGAATTAAACATCGAAAATTTACTGGTGTTGCGCGGGTCCGATTTGACAGCCCGCGGCCGCCGTACATATGGTCCAACGACTATGTTCATAATGATTCCCCCAAACCATTTAGTTGATTGGTTTAATCATAACTAGTGCGAACGATTAGTGCGAAAATTTCGGCGCGTGTTGGTAGTTAGTGGGGCCAGTTTACGAGTTATCTTTGGAAGCTTTACTAACGTTGTGACGGAAAACACCCAGTGTATACAAATTCGCAATTACTGGACGCAATGGCGTTCAGACCATTGATCAGTAATTGCGAATTGAGTAATCGTGATGTTAAAAATGAAGCTAGGCTTTTACTTTGTTGTCTGCTTTTCGTGCTTTGACAGCTAATTCGGGAAACCAAATTGCAATTTCGTGATGCGCATTTTCACGGCTATCTGAGGTATGGATAATATTTCGTAAAATACCGTCTGGATATTCATGAGAGAAATCCCCCCGAATTGTGCCAGGTTGTGCTTCGGCAGGCCGGGTGCTACCAGCTAAACGATGCACCGCTTTGACGATGCCAGTACCACTTACGATAATGGCGACGAGTGGACCTTCCATCATGTAGGTCTCGATTTCCTTAAAGTAAGGCTTACCAACCTTCTCACTGTAATGTTGTTGAAGTTGCTCCGCGGTTGCTTTAATAACCTTTAAGGCGGCAATTTGATAACCCTTGCGTTCTAACCGGGTGATAACCTCACCAATGTGTCCTTCACTGACACCATCGGGTTTAACTAGGACCAATGTTTTTTCAGAATTTGCCATAATACGTGACCTCCTCGCTTTTTGAAAGCGGTATCATTTATAACTTAAATTGTAGGTGACTTTGAGGGGTACGTCAACTAGAATCGCCGTTTTATCATGAAAATTGCTTGTAAATTGGCGTCAGCTGGTCAATAATTGGGACGCGAGAAGCGGGCTCAACTAGCTGAATTATTTTCTATCGTTGGAAGATATCGCTATAATAAAATTAGTAAATCATAAAAGGATTTGATACTCATGCCACCACTTGATTTAACTCATATTCGACAACATCATACGGTTGCTGAATTAATTGCGCTAGGAAAGGCGCGGCGCCAAGTCACCCCATTTGAAAAATTAGGGACATTTACACCGGTGAAGCGAAACGCCAGTGATTATCTGAAACATGTGCGGGAGATGCTGGTACCAGAACTATTACCATTGCGGCGTGAACGAATGTCCGCTTCGGCTTTTGCATTCTTCCGGGGATCAGTTGAGTTAATGGATTACGATTTGGATTACCAGTCGTCCACTGAAATTCCCGCCGTAGTTTGTGGCGATGCTCATATTGGTAACTTTGGATTCTATGCGTCACCAGAACGGCGACTGGTATTTGACTTAAATGACTTTGACGAAGCTGGCGTCCATCCGTGGGAATGGGATTTACGTCGGTTATTAGTTAGTGTGTTGCTAGCTGCTCGTGATTCTAACTTTAAACCAAAAAAGGTCGAAAAATTGATACAGGCGGCGAGTGCGAGTTATCGGGAAGCACTCAAACGGATGTTTGATCAGACGACGTTAGACCGTTTTTATCGCGATAACGAAGTTCAGGCTGTCTTGAACTTCGGTGGTGCTCCCGAAGATACGGCCGATTTAATTGCATCCTTGGTTAAAAAGGCTCAAAAACGTAATTCAGAACAAGTTGTGCGTAAGTTTACGGTCACTAATAGTCGCGGTGAACGGCAATTTAAGGAGAACGCGCCCCGTTCTGTCCATATTGATCGGCAAACTTATCAAGGGCTAAAGGCCGGAATTAGCGAGTATTTATTGAACGTACGGACCGATGTCGCTTTGCTGTTGTCGCAATATGAAGTTACTGATATTATTCGGCATAGTGTGGGCGTCGGGAGTTTTGGGTCACTATGTTACTTGGTTCTTCTGACGAGTACGGATGGTAGCCATATGGTGTTACAAATCAAGGAAGCTTTACCAACGCGGAAAGTCGGGAGCCAGTCGCGGCCAGCGTTAACGGCCGCCATGGAATTGACGGAAGGGCAACGGATCGTCAGTTCGCAACGCATTTTACAAGCAACCTCGGATGCGTTCCTGGGCTATTTCCAAATGGAAAATAAGAGTTTTTATGTCCGTCAATTTCGGGATATGAAGGAATCCATCGATATTCCAACCCTAGACTGGGGTCAATTCCAAGCCTATGCAAATACGTGCGCAATGATTTTGGCAAAGGCTCATGCGCAAAGTCCAACGGCGGCCATGATTCGGGGATACGTTGGTAATTCGGCGAAGTTTGATGAAGCCATGGCTAAATGGGCCACGGCGTATGTTGAACAAGTTGATAATGATTATCAAGATTTCTTAGATGTTTGATGGTTTAAACGAAGAGTTGATCAAATATCGCGCTGAAACGCGTGACGATTAGACGTGTATTGAAAATAAAGAAAGGGTCATCGGAATCATTGATACTCCGATGACCTTTTCTGTCGGTAATTAGACATAGACTAAAATATTTTTCTGGAGCGTAAGTCTTGATTTAACAACGTTTTTTGGCGATTGAACAAGTGATTTTGAAAATTGATAGGCTAAAATGGTTGCACTTTTTCAGCAACTTGATATACTTACTATTAGTAAGTGAAACGAAGAAATTAGTTTTGAAAGGATTGTTTGATATGACAAAATATGGTGTAATTGTAGGTTCTATTCGTAAAAATTCTTATTCTAAAGGGGTCGCTGAAGCCATCGTTGCTGGGTTACCGGACGACGCTGAAGTAACGTACTTAAATATCGCTAAGTTGCCACTATATAACCAAGACTACGATGCGGATTCACCCGTAGAATATACAGAATTTCGTCAGGCCGTTGCGGCTCAAGATGCGTTCATCTTTGTCACACCTGAACATAACCGTAGCATCCCAGCAGCCTTGAAGAATGCTTTGGACGTTGCTTCACGTCCATGGGGTCAAAGTGTTTGGGGCGGCAAGCCTGCTTTGGTTGCTTCCCAATCGATCTCTGGTATCTCTGGCGTCTTAGCACACCATGTTTTACGTCAATCCTTGGTCTTCTTAGACATGCCAACGATGCAACAACCAGAATTGTACATCGGTAATACTGATAAGTTGGCTGATGAAAATGGGCATATCACAAATGAAGGCACCCAATCATTCTTAGCTGGTGCTGGTAAGCAATTCAGCGAATTTGCAGCGAAGTTTATTGGCTAAATAAGTCGTTAAATATTTATGAATAAGGTCTATCAGTGAAAGCACGTTTAGCCACTGATAGGCCTTATTTTTTATTAAGACTTTGTGCGTGGCACTCAAAAAAATTATTTATACAAATAATTATGAAGTGCTGACAGAGTCTGACGGCCAAACTTGATTGTTAAGTCCGCTTAATAAACCGATTTTGACAGTTTTGTAATCTGGTGTTTTAGATCGAAATGTAATAGAGTTATATTAATAATTTATGTACGTGAAAGGTAACGATAGCATGGAAACAAAAATTCTATATCAAAAAGTTGCCGCAGATCTTAAACGACGGATTCTAGATGGTGACTATGAAGTAGGCGGCTTAATTCCAAGTGAAGGGGAACTTGAACGTTACTATCAAGTCAGCAAGATTACCATTCGCAAGGCGGTCGAAGTTTTGGTCAGTGAGGGCTACTTGGAGAAGAAGAGTGGTATTGGCACGCGCGTTATTAGTAACGATCTATTTAACAAGTTGACGCAGACGCAGTCGTTTACGGCAACGGTCGGCCAGCAAGGAAAGTTGACCAAAGAGTTGATCAAAATTGAACGCGTGCCAGCTGTCCCTGCATTGCTACCCAGCGAGTCTCAAGGGACGATGTTACGTATTAAGCGCCGTTATTTATTAGATGGAAAACCATTTGCGGTTGTCGATCATTATTTACCGAATACTTTGGTTCCTACTAAACTAACGGCCCTTCGGCATCGTTCACTGTATAAGATTTTACAGGAGAATGGTCAGACGATTACACATTTTCAAGATAAATTCAGTGCTGTCACCCTGGCGGATAGTGAGCGGGCGTTGCTTGAAAGTCAAACGCCATTAGCGATTCGGCGCGAACGTAAGGGGTATGATGGTCACCAGCGGCTAGTTGAATTTTCTATTGCGACTTATCAAACGGATGTTGTCCCGTATCAAATAAATTATGACGTTTTATAAATTGAACCGATACGCGGTCTGATATGCGCTGATGCACTGTGGTGGTCAGCGCATTTTTATCAGGTCGGAAGTTCAGGCGGATGCTATGCAGATAACAGTTGCCGAATATGTTGGGTGAAGTCTGGGGCCTTGCCGTTAATGTTGGGGCAATGGCCTTATTTCAGCGGACCTTAAAAGGTGTGTTCAGACATTTAGAGATAGGCGAGGGATAAAAATGGTGTTTATATCAGTTGGCCCAACCAACAAGTTTAAAATACGATTGGGTTTCACTATTTTTTACATCATAACATTATAATGTTATGATGTTTGCCAAAAGGAGGGAACGCCATTCTGAAAATAATACGTGAATTTTGTCGAAACCAGCACTGAATCTGTTCCATGAGAAAGTAAATATGGGGTGGAACGGATGTTGATTATTAGCTCAGCGACCGTAGCAGCATTGGTTGGTCAGGATTGCTGATGTTGCGTAATTAACAATACACTCATTGGTAAACTCATGAAAGGAAATGTACAAACTTTCTTGGCGCGGAGGACACTAAGACTTCTACGCATACCATATTTGTATGACTGGTGTAATATGGATAACTTTATCAACATGTTAAATGCTAAAGTTTTGCCAGTAGCGAATAAAGTCGGCACGCAGCGGCATATGACCGCGATTAGAAAAGGAATCATCTCAACGCTGCCATTAACGATTGTCGGATCGTTCTTTACCATTCTCAATAATATGCCGATTGAAGCGGTGGCTAACTTTTTGGCGCCTTACGCTGAAATTTTGGACGTGCCGTTTCGTTATACGGTTGGAATCTTGGCCTTGTACGCAACGTTTGGAATCGCATCTTCACTTGCCGAAAGTTATCAGTTAGATAAATTAACTAATGGTGTTTTAGCCGTCTTAGCATTTCTCGTGTCGACCGCAGTACCAGTTCACGTGACTAAAAATGTTAGCGGTGTCATTAGCAGTGGGCGATACATTAACATTGCTAACTTGAGTGCCTCGTCGTTGTTCGGCTCGATTATTACGGGATTATTGACGGTAGAAATTTTTCGTTATTTAAAGAATCGCAATATTACCATTAAAATGCCAGAAGGGGTACCACCAGAAGTTTCTAATTCCTTCGTAGCCTTAGTCCCAGCTGCCGTTATCCTAGTGTTGTTTTGGGGCATTCGCTATCTTTTGGACTTTAATATTTCCTCATTTTTAAGCACGCTACTGATGCCCCTCAAAGGTGTTTTGGTCGGCAATAGTTTGTTTGGTGGTCTACTGACGATTTTTCTCATTACTGGATTTTGGACATTAGGAATTCATGGGGCTGCGATTATGGACCCTGTTATCCGGCCGTTCTGGGAAATGTCGATTGCCCAAAATATGAGCGAGTTCACTAGTGGCACGAGCGCCCATAATCTGTCGACCATTTTTACTGAACAATTTTTGCAATGGTTTATTTGGATTGGTGGAGCCGGAGGGACGTTAGCGTTGGTTGTGTTGTTTATGTTTTCTAAATCGACCTATTTGCGCGATCTAGGCAAGTTGTCCTTGTTACCCGGTCTGTTTAATATTAACGAACCGATTATTTTTGGGGCACCCATCGTGATGAATCCGATTCTAGGGATTCCGTTTATTATTGGTCCTTTAATTACTGGAAGCTTAGCTTACGTGTTGACAATCACCGGCGTCGTTCCGATGATGATGGCCAGGTTACCGTTTACTGTTCCGGGACCACTCGGTGCGTTTATTAGTACAAATTGGAGTGTTCCGGCGCTGATACTCTCTTGTGTTAACTTTGTCATTGACCTTGTTATCTATTATCCGTTTTTCAAAGTGTTTGAGAAGCAACAGCTTAGCAAAGAATAGAGGGATAGCATGTTTGGAATATTGATGTTAGCAGCATTCGTAATCGGCAGTGAATGGTTAGTGAGTCGGGGGGTGATGCCAGCATATTTGATCAAAGCACGAACGGGTCAGACTTTGTGGCGTGCTTTACTGAGTATCCTTGTAACGGTCGGGCTAGTCGGCTGGCTTCATTTACCAGCTGTGATTGCCATAGTAGTGACGATTTATTTTGCAACAATTATTGCGAACCGCTACCTGCAAGTTTTTGAAGCAATGGAACGGGGGAAACGCGGATGACGAAGCGGACATTAGGAATTTCGTTGTACCCAGATCACAGTGTCTTTGAACGCGACCAGGCTTATTTAAAGGTCGCTGCCAGTTATGGGTTTACGCGACTGTTCGTCAGTATGTTGGAAGTACAAGACGGTAAAGAACGAGTTACGGAGAAATATCAGCGGATTATTCAGTCGGCGCATCAGCTGGGCTTCACCACGACCCTAGATGTGTCCCCGAATATTTTTGACCAACTAGGTGTGTCCTATCAGGATCTAAGCTATTTTGCGTCATTAGGAGCGGATGCAATCCGATTAGACGCCGGCTTTGATGGGCATCAAGAAGCCTGGTTATCGTATAACTCACAGGGACTTAATCTTGAACTGAACATGAGTAACGACGTTGAGTATTTGTCTAATATTTTGTCATACAGTGCCAATCGACCGTTTCTTTATGGCTGCCATAACTTTTATCCGCAACGTGGGACGGGGTTGCCCTTTGATTTTTTCGTTGCGTGTTCACGCCGGTTCAAACGAGCTGGAATTGAAACGGCAGCGTTTGTCACGGCGCCAGGCGCAACAATCGGTCCATGGGATATCAATGATGGCTTACCAACTTTAGAGATGCACCGTGACTGGCCGCTACAAGTACAGGTACAGCACCTCTTTTCGACAGGATTAATTGATAGTGTGCTCATTGGTAACGCCTATGCGAAGCAGGAAGATTTGCAAAAGCTCGGCGCGCTTAACCGCTATCAAATCACGTTTGCGGTGACCCTTAGTGCGGACATCCAGCCCGTAGAACGCCAGATCTTACTCGATAATTTGCACGAGCGGCGTGGCGATATCAACGATATAACGATTCGGTCAACAGAGGTTCGCAAACGCTATCATGATTTTAATCGTGTCAACGATGACCGGCACACTTTTCAACGCGGTGATGTTGTGATTGGCAATGAGCAGTTCGGTAAATATCAGCATGAATTACAAATTGTGCAACAGCCACACACAGATACTCGGAAGAATCTGGTGGCAACGATCAATCCTGACCAACTCGTATTATTGGATGCAATCGGGCCGTGGGCGAAATTTTCCTTTGAGGTCGCTCATGACTGAGTTATATATTCATAATGGCCGAGATGTTAGCGGTGCGCCCGTGGCAGTTTTAATCACTGACGGAGTCATTGCGGAAGTGGGGACTGAACTGACTGTCCCAGTCGGCTGTCCAACTTTGGATGCCCAGGGATGCTATATTACAGCTGGCTGGATTGATGATCATACGCACTGCAATGCGCACGCGGCGCTTTATTATGACGACGCCGATGCAATCGGTTATCGAACGGGTGTGACCACCGTTATTGATGCGGGCTCCACCGGTGCGGATAATGTGGCTGATTTGTACCAGCAGGCGCATCGGGCGGCTACTAATGTTTATGCCTTGCTTAATATTGCGCGTACGGGCATTGTGGCTCAAGATGAGCTGGCCGATTTGAACCAGCTTTCATTTTCAGCCCTACGAACAGCGATTAAACGTTATCCAGACTTTATTGTAGGACTGAAAGTACGGGTCAGTAAATCAGTAGTTGGCGACAATGGTGTCGAGCCACTCCGAGTAGCGAAACAATATCAAGCGGATCTGACGGCTCAGTTGCCGTTAATGGTTCATATTGGTAGTAATCCCCCTGAATTGGCGGCTATTATCGCGTTAATGCGGCCTGGCGATGTCTTAACACACTGTTTTAACGGCAAGCCGAACGGTATTGTGAATTCCACGGGTGAAGTCGCACAGTATGTTCGGAAGGCGTATCAAAAGGGCCTTATTTTTGATGTCGGTCATGGGACCGATAGCTTCAGTTTTCGAACAGCAGCGCTTGCCCGTACCGCACACCTATTTCCACAAACATTAAGTTCAGATATTTATTATCGTAACCGTCTGAATGGACCAGTTTATAGTCTAGCAGTTTGTGTGGAAAAGCTACTATTGCTAGGATATCGGCTTGAGGAAATTATTCCTATGATTACCACCAATCCGGCACGTATTTTCAAATTAACCCATAAGGGGCAGCTTTGTCGGGGTTACGATGCTGATCTTACAATCTTTCAGACAGTGACGGCTCCCCAGATCGTTGTTGATTCAACGGGAGAAGAGCGAATTGCGCCCACCCAAGTCATACCCACATACAGTGTTATTGCCGGAAGGGTCTACACGTGTGGTGTAGACAAGTGAAACTAATTATGACGAAAGGAAACCGTGCCATCGGTGAGATAGTTACTCACTGGGGACGTTAGTGAATACATGGATATTTATGAGAAATACGGGTTGAAGCCCGTAATTAATGCGGATGGGAAGATGACGATTTTAGGCGTTTCTCAAGTCAGTGATCAAGTTGCGGCCGCCCAAAAGCAGGGCGCCCAGAACTTTTTTGAAATGGCCGAACTGACCGTTCAGACGGGTCGTTATTTGGCAGATTTAATCGGCAGTGAGGACGCGTTGATCGTCAATTCTGTTTCGGCCGGTATTGCGCAAGTGCTGGCCGGTATTATTGGTCGTGGTAATGCCTATCATGTGACTCATCCATATACAACGCAGATCACGCAACGGGAGGTTATCATGCCACTTGGACATGATGTTGATTATGGGGCCCCTGTTGATGTGATGCTCGCGGTTGCGGGAGCCCAACCCGTGTTGGCCGGTTATGCTAATCGATGTACGGCTGAGCAGTTGGCAATGCAGATCACGCCACAAACGGTCGCAATCCTTTACATTAAGAGTCACCATACTGTTCAAAAGAGCATGCTAACGATTGCGGATGCCCTGCAGGTGGCGCATGATCATCATTTACCGCTGGTGTTAGATGCAGCGGCAGAAGGCGATCTTCGTCGGTATTTACAATTAGGCGTGGATGTTGTGATTTACAGTGGCGCTAAGGCAATTTCGGGGCCGGCATCTGGGCTGGTTCTAGGACGTCAAACGTACGTCGAATGGGCACGACAACAGAACTACGGTATCGGTAGGGCCATGAAGATCGGTAAGGAAAACATTCTTGGTTTGGTAGCTGCCGTCGAACAATATTTAACAACCGGTCCCGAGAGTGGCGCATCGATGAAAGCCCGCTTAGCCCCCTTTATTGCGGAATTACAAACGCTACCGAATGTCCAGGTTGAAATGGTTCAAGACGGCGCTGGGCGTGATATTTTTAGAGCGAGTGTGCGGATTGCTGAAGCGGCCAAAATCTGTCAGGCGTTACGGAAAGGTCGACCAGCCATTTATCCACGAGAATATCGTGTTAACGAAGGACTGATTGAATTTGATATCCGCGCTTTGACAAGTGCTGAAATGACACAAATTGTTGAACGATTACGAACCATTATTGAGGAGGAAAGCACATGCAACTGACACCTAATTATTTACCAAATGGGATTTGTTTGAACGTATTGGCTAATTCAGTGACGAACGCGGAAGCTTGTTATGCAGCTGCGGAAGGACACGTGGTGTTGGGTGTCCTCACGAAAAACTATCTGAGTGATGAGTTTGCCATTACTGATATGCGGCGTTACCAAGCCGCAGTGAACAATGCAGTTTCGGTTGGTTTAGGTGCTGGTTCACCGCAACAAAGTGCAATGGTGGCGCGAGTTGCCGCAGAAATCTAGCCACAACATGTTAATCAAGTCTTCACTGGTGTGGCGACTAGCCGGGCGTTGCTAGGTCAAGCCGATACTGTGATTAATGGGCTAGTCGCGCCGAGTGGTGAAGTCGGTTTGGTCAATGTGGCAACGGGGCCACTTAGTTCGCAGTCAGCAAAAGCGAATATTCCCGTTGCAACCGCAATTACAATGCTCAAGGATATGGGCGGGACGTCACTGAAGTACTTTCCAATGCAAGGAACGGCTCACCTGGAAGAATTTAAAGCAGTGGCTGCGGCGTGTGCTGACAATGAATTTGGTCTAGAACCAACCGGTGGACTGGATCTCACTAATTTCCAACAGATTGTACAGATTGCGGTCGCCGCTGGGGTACGGCAGATTATTCCCCATGTATACAGTTCGATTATCGATGCAACTACTGGTGAGACGCAACCGGAAGCGGTCGCCCAATTGCTGACGATAATGAAACAATTCTAATGGGCGGTGACTTATGAAAATCCTAGCGTTTGGGGAAGTGTTACTTCGCTTGACTGTGCCCGAACATTTAATGCTGACACAGACTGATGAGCTGAGAATGAGCACCGTTGGCACTGGCGTCAATCTATTAAGTAGTTTGACACA
The DNA here is from genome assembly GCF_055413545.1 of Lactiplantibacillus sp. 3062. Classification (NCBI taxonomy): domain Bacteria; kingdom Bacillati; phylum Bacillota; class Bacilli; order Lactobacillales; family Lactobacillaceae; genus Lactiplantibacillus; species Lactiplantibacillus sp. 3062. The sequence continues at coordinate 248,884 of NZ_JBVAYE010000001.1, read as the reverse complement.
CTTCGGTTATCGCACGCGACTACTGAGTCGTCTACCAGACAATGCACTTGGTCAACGAGCAGCGGGCGAACTTCGACGATATGGCATTCAGGATGACTACGTTACCTTTGGTGGACAACATATGGGTGCTTATTTCGTCGAACTTGGGTACGGGTCGCGGCCGGAGCGGGTCACTTATCAGGACCGGCTCAGTAGCGCATTCTGTCAGCAGCCTCCTGATGATCAGGAAATTGCGGCGGCGTTGGTTGGCTGTCAGTTTGTGCATATCTGCGGTATCACGCTGAGTCTGACTGCGCCAGTTCGCCAAGCCGCGCTACGGTTAGCACAACAGGCTCATGCGAACGGACAACGCGTTTGTTTTGATTTCAATTATCGTCAGCAGCTCAATACGGGAGTCGCCCATGAGACGCTTAAAGCGCGATATCAGGAAATTCTGCCATATGTGGATATTGTATTTGGGAGTAAACGAGACTTGACGGCGTTATTAGATTATCCCGATGATGAAGATCGCACTCAATCTGCAAATCGTGAATCCGAGGCAGCACTCTATGAACAATTTGTGCGTGATTATCACATTGACTATTTTGCGGGAAGTTATCGTTATCAAGTTGGCCAGCAAAAGTGGTTTGCTGGTTTTAGTTATCAGCACCAACAACTAGTTGTCGGCAAAGCTCGGCCATTGATGATCTTGGATAGAATCGGCAGTGGTGACGCCTTTGCAAGTGGCATTATTACTGGCCTGATTGAGGGGTGGTCACTACAAAAAACAACGGATTTTGCAATTGCTACGGCGATACTAGCGCAAGCGACAGTTAATGATGCGCCCGAATTCACTAAAGAAATGGTTTTGGCGGATATGGCTAGTGACGGACAATTAGAACTAATTCGCTGATGACGGTGGTTGTCACTTGATAAGCAACATGAAATTAATGAATTTTCAAAGTAACGTAAAAACGTACTTATAAAATCAATTTTGATTTTATAAGTACGTTTTATTGTTGATACAATAACTGATACCAGCAACCGGTTATTATAAGCTGCAGTTTTGATAAGAATCAAGCTTGATTGCTGGTTGCTTCATGATAAGCATGTAATTGAGTGGCAACTAGATGGGCCGGGTTACCGACCGCAGTAACGTGGGCGGGAACGCTGTCTAAAACAATCGCACCAGCACCAATTTTACTGTTGGCGCCAATCTTAATAGGGCCCAAGAGTTGGGCGTGGGCACCAATGAAAGCACCGCGACAAACATAGGGATGCCGGCGCCCAGCTTGTTCGGTTTTACGTGCGCCTAAAGTGACGCCGTGTAAAATTGTAACGTCGTCTTCAATGACCGCCGTTGCACCAATGACAGTACCAATACCATGGTCAAAGAAGACCCGGTGACCAATTTGCGCGGCCGGGTGAATCAGAATCCCGGTACGCCGGGCCGCATGTTGGCTCAGCAAGGCGGCCAATAATGGTAAACGGTGTGTTTCAAAATAATGGGCAACCCGGTACCAGGCGAGCGCGTGAATACCAGGATAGGTCAACATAACTGTCCGCAAATTGATCGCGGCGGGGTCACGATTGAGAATGGCACGAGCCGTCTGAAACACCAGCTTAATCTGCCTGAATGCTAGCGAACCCGCGCTCAAGGTCTGCTAACAAATCGTCACTGGCTTCAACACCGACTGATAAGCGAATCAGCTCGTCTTTGATGCCATTCTGTAGCCGAATTGTGCGTGGGATGGCACCGTGAGTCATTAAGGCTGGAATTTCAATTAAACTTTCCAATGCTCCGAGACTTTCGGCGAGCGTGATGACTTGTAAATGTTCAACGAAGGTCTGGGGGTTCATTCCTGGTTGTAATTCAAACGAGATCATTGCGCCGAAGCCATTCATCTGTTGCTTGGCAATCGAAAAATCGGGATTATCAGGATCGCCTGGATAGTAAATCTTAGTAACTGCTGGGTGAGACTTTAAGTAAGTAAAGATTTTAGCGGCATTATTCAGGTGGGCTTGCATGCGCAATGCCAGAGTCTTCATACCACGTTGTAATAGCCAGCTTTCTTGCGGGGCCAAAATACTACCGATGGCATTTTGCAAGTAGCCGATTTTTTCGCCAAGTGCTGGCGTCTTGGTGACAACCAAGCCACCGATAACATCACTGTGACCACCGAGATACTTGGAAGCACTGTGTAAAACAATGTCAACGCCTAAATCCAGGGGCTTCTGGACGTATGGGGAGGCGAAGGTGTTGTCGATGATACTCAGTAAATCGTGTGCTTGCGCGAGCTTCGCAATGGCAGCAATATCCGTAATGTGTAATAACGGGTTCGTCGGTGTTTCCAAATAAATCGCCTTAGTTGTGGGGGTAATTGCGGCTTCAACGGCGGCCAAGTCACGCGTATCTACGGCTGTAAAAGTCATGCCAAAGTGTTTCAAAACGGCGTCGATCAAGCGGAAGGTGCCACCGTAGACATCATTTCCCACAATAATGTGATCACCAGCCGAGAATAGTGAGAAGACGGTATTAATGGCAGCGGAGCCAGAAGCAAATGCGAAGCCAGCGCTGCCATGTTCGAGGGTGGCAATTAATGCTTCGACGGCGGCCCGGGTTGGATTTCCCGTCCGTGAATATTCGTATTGATTTTGACCGATTTTTGTTTGGCGGAAGGTCGAGGCCATGTAGATGGGTACCGAAGTCGCGCCAGTAGTGGCGTCCTCACTGATACCACCGTGAATTAATTGGGTTTCAAATTTCATTGTTAAAGTCCTCATTTCGTATAGATTTTTTGGCTCAGATAACGCTCACTACTGTCTGGAAAGATGGTCACGATATGACTATTGGCAGGCAGGTTGGTGGCAAGTTGTAAACTAGCGGCTAGCGCAGCGCCGCTAGAACTGCCAATCAGTAAACCGTGGTCACGGGCTAGGTGTCGAACTTGGGCAAAGGCATCATTGTCCGCGATGGTCAGTGTCTGGTCGATGCGAACCTGATCGAAAAATGGTGGGATGAATTCGACGCCGATTCCCTCGGTACGATGTGCGTGAGCTGGTCCACCATTTAAAATGGAACCTTCTGGCTCAACGACTACGGCTTTGGTTGCTGAATCTTGGGCTTGAAGATAAGCCGCTACTCCGGCAAATGTCCCACCGCTACCGGCTCCAGCGACGAAGGCGGTTATAGGTGCAGGCATGTCCGCCAGAATTTCTGGTGCCAGTGTGTGGTAATAAGCCGCGGGATTAGCCGGATTCTTGAATTGCATGGGGACGTAACTGTTGGAAATCGTTGCGGCTAGTGCCTCAGCTTTGCGAATGGCACCTTTGATTCCTTCCTCGCTAGGTGTATGAACAATTTCAGCACCCAATGCTTGCATTAAAACTTGTTTTTCCATACTGAACTTTTCTGGGACGACTAAGATGGTACGTAGGTGGTGCGCTTGAGTTGCTAAGGCTAAACCAATTCCGGTGTTACCAGCAGTTGGTTCAATAATCGTTGTCTTGGCGTTAACCCGGCCCCGTTGCAAGCCGTCTTCAATCAGATAGGCTCCCAGCCGGTCCTTAATACTGCCGCCGGGGTTGAACATTTCAAGCTTGGCATAGATGTGACTGTGATTTGGAACCTCGATGGGTAACGCCATCAGGGGGGTGTGGCCGATAAGTTCTTGAACGTGCTGAATGAGCATATAAATTCCTCCAATCGCTGCGGTGGGGTGCCAAAAGCGACAAAAAAGGCGCGAGAATTCGAATGAATTCCTCGCGCCCAGTACAATATCCAGCCATGCTGGACATTGATTTTTAGGATGACACTCCTCAAAAAGTCAATGCTTAACAGGCCGAACATCGCGATAAGCGCGCAGTTCGGCAACAACAGTTATTCAAAGCACTACTTGTTAATTGAGTCATGTCTGATCCTCCTCTGGATTGATTGGGACTAACTATACAAGATGATTTTGAGCGCGTCAAGTGGTGAATGACGATTTGCAATAAGCGGTAAGAGATGAAGATTGGCTGAGAACGTTATTGAATCAGCGTTAGTTTTGCCAAACGGTTGTCATTAAAATAAATATATTAGGTGGTTGAATCAGTTGATTGTGACCGAGGATAAAGATGTTAAAATTTATCCAATATCAGTTTTTCATGTCTTATAATCAAGACGTTTTCCAAGACACATATAACTAGTTTTATTCTGACAATAGCTAGTGAACGTGCTGTTGATAATAACTAAAACAATCCCACCCTGATTAGCAAGTGACTAAACTAGGGTGGGATTGTTCGTGATTATAATTTAAATGATATTACTTATTCCATAAGTATTTAGCATCAAAATCATTATCGAATGATGATAAAATCTTAGGACCGTCATCGGTAACGACAAGGGTGTGCTCGTATTGGCAGCTAAGACTGCCATCTAAAGTGCGAACAGTCCAACCGTCATCGGCAGTTTCGCCAGAACGCCAGTCACCAATATTGACCATTGGTTCGATAGTAATGGTCATACCAGCTTTTAGACGGGTGCCGTGACCAGCTTCGCCATAATGTGGAACATCAGGCTTTTCGTGCATCGTCGGTCCAATACCATGACCAATGTATTCGCGTACAACGCCGTAACCCATTTCGTTTTCAGCGTAATTCTGAATAGCCCAGCCGATATCACCAATTCGGTTGCCAACAACGGCTTGGTCAATACCGAGGTATAGCGCTTTATGGGTCACTTCCATGAGTTTTTTAACTTCGGGTGATGGTGTACCAGCAACAAAGGCGTGGCAAGAGTCACTAAGGTAGCCATGGTAGTTAATAACGGTATCAACTTTTAATAAGTCTCCATCTTTGACCAAGATATCTTTACTAGGACAGCCGTGACAAATCATGTCATTGACGCTGACACAAGTTGAGTACTTATAACCTTCAAAGTTGAGTTCGCCAGGAGTAGCGTCGTGTGCAACGATGTATTCGTAGGCAAAGTGGTCAACATCCCAAGTCGTAATTCCGGGCTTGATGTAGTCTTCAAGGGCGTGAAACAGGCCAACCATGATGTCACCGGCAGCTTGCATCCCTTTGATTTCGCGATCTGATTTAAGCGTAATCATGAGGTTCCTCCAAAAAAATTAATTATATTGTGATGCTAAAAGTTTGTTCCTCTCCAGTATACTGCAAGCATTGTATTGCGACAAAACGCATTGTTTTGACCTGATATTGATAACGCTATCAGTAGGCCGAAATCAAAAAAATATAAAAAAATCAGCACGCCAAAAATACCAAATTGCCGGGGCGCAGTTGGATTAATTGTAAACAATTCAATATAAATTTGGAATTTTACCCTTTTCATCGGCCAAGATAATGATACAATATATTGTGTTGTTTTAAACGGAAACACTACATGTAGTAGTGTGACGTGACTGGTTGGCCAACTAGATACCTACAACCGCATATGAAAACGGAAAGAGGAGCATGATTTTGAGTAATTATTTTAAATTCTTATCACACCAACTAAAAGGTTGGCCACAACAGAACTACTATCTATTCTATTTTAGCCTAGGATGTCAAGTAATGACGTTAGTAAGTGCGCCAATTACAGCATTGTCTATTTTAACATTTATTGGGACCACTTTGGGTGTTCTTTGTGTGTTAGCCATTAATGCGGCTAAGTCAGTCAATGGATTATTAGGCGTCATCTCCGCCGCTTGCTTCATCGTAGTTGGTTTTTCAGCTAAGAACTATTTAAGCATTGGGGAACAATTAGCCTACGTCGTAACGCTTGATATTCCAGTACTATTAAGTGCTAATTGGAACGTCAACATGGTTTCAAAGATTCGGAAGTTTACGGGTAAGACGTGGATCGTCGCAATTGTCGCAACTTTAGTTGTTTATGCCATCTCCGGCTATCTTATTGGTGCCTTAACTGATGATCCCCGGCCATGGGTCGATGCCATTAGTTTTGCGATTTGTTTAACGGCCGGCGTTATTTGCTTCCTCCGTTACAACAACCAGTATTTCTGGTGGATTGCCTCTGGTTTAGCACAAATGGTCCTCTGGTTCATCTCGTTCCGTCAAGGTTCGGCGACACTAGCAATGTTCATTAATAGTTCCGTTTATCTGATGAACGATGTCTTGGCTTTCACTGTTTCACCTTGGTATAACAAACATGAACGCGCTCGGTTGATGGCCGAAGAACAAGCAGCTAGTGATGCAGCTAGCGCGGATGCTAGTGATAATCAGGCATTTGGATTGAATCACTAAAGGTCAGCTAATAAATTTACTGAGACTAGTAGCGTTAATATTCTAAATAAGGCGAGTACTGTAATTCTTTTGGATTAGAGTACTCGTCTTTATTTGAATAGCTCCGGATTGTATCAGTTATCAAATATATGCTTTTTTATTGACATTATAATAAACAATGTTAAAGTTTAATAAACAATATTAAAAAAGAGGGATGCTATGGACTGGTTTGTGAATTTAGAACGTGAGGATCAGGAATTTGTTAAACAATTGGTTATTGCCTCAGGTTCTCTAAAACAACTCGCTAAGATTTATCAAGTGAGTTATCCAACCGTGCGAATGCGGTTAAACACGATTATTCAAAAAATTAACTTTATTGAGGACAACGGTGCAAATACGTTTGAAACGAAGGTTATGAAATTGGTAATCGATGAGAAATTATCGTTAGAGGTAGCAAAACAGATTATTACTGACTTTAGGGAGGAACAACATGAGTGATTTTAAAGGAATTCTGATTGGTATGTTGGTCGTTGCAGTGCTCTATATGTTAGATCGATACTTACCAAGGTGGTTTGGGGCAATTCCGGGAGCTGGCTTTTTAGGCTTTATTATTTACATTGTTTTTACAAAAGAGGTCTCTTTATTATCAATAGTAACCGTATTGTTAGTTGGCGAAGCCGTGCTGAATGGTATCTGGATAGATGCACTCGTGAACCGAAAGAGAAAAATGAAAAAAGAAGTAGCAACAATGAAAGCGAAAGATTTATTGCGAAAATAGTAATATTAATGAAATCATCAGATATAGAATCGACATTGGTTGGAGATTGCTGTTAGCGCTCTGCGAATGTCGATTTTTTATTGTGGTGCGGACTATCCTGCTAGTTCAACCAATACTGTATAGGTGTTGGCACTTATTATGAAGCAGTTATTGAATACTGAAATATAAGCTCGAATTTTGTGAACTCTAGACATGTCTAGACTTGATCTGTCTGGTATAATCTACAAATTTAATTGGGTTATTACTTAAATATTGACAACTTGTCTAAACAAGTCTATATTCATAAATGAAAACGATAACAAAGGGGTGGTTGCCGTGAATAAAGCGGCCTTAGTTTATCAAGATTTGCTCCAGAAAATTGATGCGGAGGTTTACCCGATCGGGAGTTATTTGCCGAGTGAACATCAACTTTGTGAGCTATATGGGATTTCACGTGAGACTGGGCGCAAAGCATTAGCGACATTGGCTGAGGATGGCTATATTCAAAAAATTCGTGGTAAAGGGTCCATTGTGATTGAGCATCGACAGTATGAATTTCCAGTTTCTGGCATTGTGAGTTATAAAGAGTTAGCCGAAAAGTTACACATTAAGACGCAAAATATTGTTTATGACTATCAACCGGATGCAACGTTACCGGTTGCTGACTTTACGTCACTTGGTACCGAATTGACGGAAGCGCCAGTGACGGCCATCAAACGAGTCCGAGTGATCGATGGCGAACCAGCTATTATTGATAAGGATTATATTTTGAAATCGATCGTTCCGAAAGTTCCCAAGCAAGCGGCGGAAGACTCACTGTACGCGTATTTTGAAAATCAGCTTGGGTTGACGATCGGTTACGCGACGAAGGAAATTACGATGGCGCCGGCAACTGATGAGGACCGCGAACACCTCGCTATTAGTAAGGGCGCCTATGTGGCAGTTGTTCGAAGCGTGACGAGCCTCACGGATGCGCGAGCGTTCCAGTATACGGAATCACGACACCGGGCGGACCGCTTTAGTTTCCGCGATTTTGCTCGGCGAACTAAGAAATAAGATGTGGCATGAGAGGGATAGCGCATGAAATTATCAGAACAAGTGATTTATCAGATTTATCCGAAGTCGTTTTACGACAGCAATGGCGATGGCGTCGGTGATTTACGAGGTGTTATTGAAAAGATCGACTACCTCAAAAAGTTGAATATTGACATGATTTGGTTTAATCCGTTTTTTGTCTCACCACAAAATGATAACGGTTACGATATTGCAGATTACTACCATATTGACCCCATGTTTGGCACGATGGCTGATTTTGAAGAACTCGTTGCAAAGCTGAAGGCAAATGGTATCGGGGTCATGTTGGATATGGTTCTTAATCATACTTCAACTGAACACGAGTGGTTTCAAAAGGCTTTGGCGGGTGATGAGAAGTATCAGAAGTTTTACTATCTCCGTCCTCCCAAGGCTGATGGTAGTCTACCGACCAATTGGGAATCTAAATTTGGTGGTCCGGCCTGGGCGCCGTTTGGTGATACTGGTTTGTACTATTTACATTTATATGATCCGACTCAGGCCGATTTGGATTGGCATAATCCGGCCGTACGACAAGCGTGTGCCGCCGTTGTCAATTTCTGGCGGCAAAAGGGCGTGCAGGGTTTTCGTTTCGATGTCATCAACGTTACCGGTAAAGCTGAGAAGTTGGTGGACGCACCTAAGGGGGTCCCTAGCAAGACGTTGTATACTGACACCCCCGTTGTTCATGATTATTTAAAGCAATTGAACGCGGCAAGCTTCGGCCAGGATGTAGATAGCGTCACAGTGGGGGAGATGTCTTCAACAACCGTTGCGAACAGTGTTGGTTATACTAATCCGGCTAATCACGAACTCTCAATGGTCTTTAATTTCCATCATTTGAAGACGGATTATGTTGATGGACGGAAGTGGTCCCGAATGGCCTTCGACTTCCCACGATTGAAGCAATTATTAGATAGTTGGGCCGGTGGAATGGCAGCTGGTGGTGGCTGGCAGGCTTTGTTTTGGAATAATCATGATCAGCCACGAGCGCTGAATCGCTTTGGTGACGCCGGTCGTTATCGTGTCAAGTCCGCTGAAATGCTGGCGACGGTCATTCACCTCTTGCGTGGGACACCATTTATCTATATGGGTGAGGAACTCGGCATGACTGATCCGGACTATGACAATATGGCTGATTACGTGGACATTGAGGCATTAAATGCTTATCGGGCTTTAATTCGTAGTGGGTACAGTCATCACGATGCGTTTACGATCGTTAAGACCAAGGCGCGCGATAACTCGCGGACGCCGATGCAATGGGATGATAGTGCCAAGGCTGGTTTCACTACTGGTAAACCGTGGTTGACACCGACTAATCAGGCGACGATTAACGTGGCCCATGAATTGGCTAGTGGCGAGATTTTTGACTATTATCAACGGCTCATTAAGCTAAGAAAAACGATGCCGATCGTCGCGGATGGTGGTTATCAATCGTGGCGCTTAGATGATCCGCAAGTCTTCGGCTATTGGCGGACATATCACCAACAAAAGTTATTAGTGCTTAATAATTTTTATGGTCAGTCAACAATGGTGACACTTCCGGAAGAAATGGTCGGTGCACAGGTGTTACTTTCCAATTATCAAGATGTTAATGTCACAGCACAATTGACGATGCAACCCTATCAAGCGGTTGCGCTGTTGTTAGGTTAAGAATGGAGGAATGGGTATGGCAAAGGCACAAACAGTAACAATTTTGTCGCCGGTCAATGGGGACGTTATTGCGTTAAATAAGGTTAAAGACCCGGTCTTTTCAGCCGGTATGATGGGACTGGGCTTTGGCGTTCAACCTTCAAGTGGAGAAGTTGTTGCACCAGTCAGTGGTCAGGTCACGATGGTGGCTGAGACGAAACACGCGATTGGGTTCACAACGCCTGATGATCATTTGGAAGTATTAGTGCATCTCGGAATCGACACGGTCGACTTAAAGGGTGCCCCGTTCACGGTCAAAGTGGCCGCGGGCGATGATGTTCAGGTGGGGGACGTGATTGCCACCCTGGATTTAGCTGCTATTCAAGCCGCTAATCGTCAGACCACAGTGATTTTAGCAGTGACTAACACTAGTGATAAATTAGAATCGTTGGACGTCGTTACGGGGGCAAAAGCTGCCGGTGACGTGACAGCTACGGGCCGTCTGAACGCCAACACATTTAATGCTAAGCGGCAGAATCGATTACCAAAAGCGGGTAAATATGATCAGTTAGCCGCGGACATCGTGGCTAATGTTGGTGGTGTCGAGAATGTTAGTAGTTTGATTCACTGCATTACTCGCTTGCGTTTTTATTTGAAAGATGAGAGTAAAGCCAATGATGACGTCGTGCGGGACTTAAAAGGGGTCATCGACGTAGCAAAAGCGGGCGGTCAATATCAGGTCGTGATTGGTCCTGCTGTCACGGATGTCTATGATGCGATCATCAAGCAAATCGGACCGGGATTTTCAAATGATTCGGAGACGGCTAAAGCTGTTGCTGAGACTGCCGCAGCAGCTCAGCGGCCAACGACGCCGTGGGGCAAAGTTAAATGGGGTATCAGTAATTTAATTGGTGTTATCACGGGTTCAATGATTCCCGTCATTGGATTATTAGCAGCCTCTGGTATTTTAAAAGGAATTCTTGCGTTACTTACCACGTTTAATTTAGTTAGCCCGACCGCACCAACGTACGTGATTATTAATGCGATGGGCGACTCGGTCTTTTACTTCCTGCCAATCTTCGTCGGTTTTACGGCTGGTAAAAAGTTAGGGGCAGATCCGGTGATTATGGGAATCATCGGTGGGGTGCTGACTTATCCAGCTATTGTAACGATGGCAAGTGGTAAAGCGACGAGTACGCTTTTAGGAATGGGAATCAACGCGAACTTCTTTGGCTTGCCGGTACACGTTGCCTCGTATACGTATTCAATTTTCCCGATGATTGCGGGGGCCTGGCTAGCAAGTAAGTTGGAACCATGGCTAAAACGGGTGATTCCAACGGTATTACGAATGATTTTTGTGCCATTATTTGAAGTTGTGATTGTTTCCGGTGCGATTCTATTATTCCTTGGTCCAATTATTACTGTGCTTTCAACGGGATTGGCAAATATTATTGTGTGGGTCTACAATTTGAGCCCTGCGATTTCTGGCTTAATCATTGGTGGCTTCTATCAAGTATTGGTGATCTTCGGGTTGCACTGGGCGGTTATTCCGATTGTGGCCAACGATATTGCAACGACGGGTCACAGTTACTTGAACGCGATTGTTTCAGCGACGATGGTTGCCCAGGGGGGCGCAGTATTCGCAATCGCCTTAAAGTCAAAGCTGGCTAACATTCAAGAACTTGCTTGGCCAGCAACGATTTCAGCCTTCTGTGGTGTTACCGAACCAGCCATGTACGGGATCAACTTGAAATATGGTCGGGCCTTTGTGACTGCCAGTATTGGGGCGGCAGTTGGTGGCTTCTTGACCGGCTTGATGAATGTCAATATGTGGGGCTTTACGGGTTCACTGATTGGCTTCACGTCCTTTGTTAATCCGAAGGGCTTGGACTTTAGTTTTTATGGTTTCTTGATTGCATCCGCAGCCACGATTGTCGTGTCCTTCGCCTTAACTTGGATGTTTGGTTTTAAGGATGAGGATGCAAATGCAGTTAAAGTAGCGCCTAAAAAGCGACACTTAGGTGCAACCGCCTAGTTAATGGCGACGTCAAATAATTAATCAACGTTAGGATAAACAAGTATTTTTCCGATTCGGAAAAATACTTGTTTTTGATATTTAGTCGCCCTAACGAAGTGATGGTAAGTGATGGAGATTGGTCTAATTGTGATGATAGAATTTTAATGGATCATGATTGGACGTGAGACGGTCGTCTTAAGGATTTTTGAAGGTTAGGTTAAGGGTTTTACATGGGGGATGACGATTATGGGAAAAATCGATGAAGTATCCATTTTAGCACCAGTTACTGGTCAAGTATTGTCATTGGCAACGGTTCCGGATCCTGTTTTTGCGGCGGGAAGGGTAGGGCCGGGATTTGGTGTTCAGCCGACAGCTGGTCACATCTTGGCACCAGTTAGTGGTCGAATCACAGTAGTCGCAACAACCAAACATGCAATTGGCATGGTGACTACGACTGGCCTCGAAGTGTTGGTACATCTGGGTGTCGATACGGTGGCACTCAATGGGGCACCGTTTGAAGTTCACGTGAAGGTCGGTGATGAGGTGACGGCTGGCACACTACTAGTCGACATGGATTTAGCTGCTATCGAGCAGGCCCACAAACCGACCACGGTGATCATTGTCGTGACGAACGCTCAGCGGGTACTCACTGACTTGACGCTAGCCCCACTGCCACAAGCTGTCGCGGCCGGTGCAGTCGTCGCAACGGCTCACTTGATAACAGTGACAACAACCGCGTCACCGGTAGTGGCAGCGGTACCGCAGTCAACGACGCGTTACTCGGCATTAGCCACGGCAATTGTAGCTAATGTGGGCGGGCAGCAAAATATTAATAGCGTGATTCATTGCATAACACGGTTGCGATTTTATTTGAAGGATGAAGCACTAGCGCACGATGCGGTTATTGCGAACTTGGACGGCGTCATTGATGTTGCAAAGGCCGGTGGTCAGTATCAAGTTGTGATTGGTCCGGCAGTCAACGATGTTTTTGATGCAGTGATCGCACAACTAGGGCCTGAATTTGCGGACGGAGTGCCAGTACCACCGGTTCAGGAGGCATCAAGTGACGTTAATTGGCTAAGCCACGTGCGTAATGGCATTAGTGGTGTCATTGGTGTTATGACCGCGGCAATGATTCCGGTGATTGGCATTTTGGCAGGTTCAGGGATTTTAAAAGGAATCTTGGCCGCGTTAACGGGCTTCAAAGTCTTGGCGGTCACGAGTGGGACGTACATGGTATTGAACGCGGTAGCTGATGCAACGTTTTACTTTTTACCAGTTGTCCTAGGCTTTACTGCTGCCAAAAAGTTAGGTTCAGATCCAATCGTGCTGGCGATTGTCGGTGCTATTCTTATCTATCCAAGTCTGATAACGGCAGCTAGTAAGGGAGCCACGGCCCAAATCACGTTCTTAGGTGTTCCGACGCATTTAATGTCGTATTCGGCATCCGTGTTCCCGATGATTGTGGCCGCATGGCTAGGCGTGTACGTTGAGCGGGGGTTAAAACGAGTTGTTCCGCTGTATTTACGGAGCGTCTTTATTCCGATTATCGAAGCCCTGATTTTGGCGATAGTGGTATTAGTGGTGGTCGGTCCCTTAATTACGATTATCAGTAAGGGCTTGGCCAACGGTTTGGTCGCCGTCTATAATTTTAGCCCGGCCTTATCAGGATTGGTTATTGGTGGTTTATACCAGACGATGGTCATTTTCGGGCTCCACTGGGGCATTATTCCCATTGTGATCAATGATATTGCGACGAATGGGCACAGTTATTTGAATGCAATCCTCTCGATTACCATGGTCGCTCAGGGTGGTGCGGTGTTGGCCGTCTTCTTAAAGTCTAAGGATAAGCACCTAAAGGAGATCTCACTGGCAGCTGCAATTTCAGCCTTTTGTGGTGTTACCGAGCCGGCGCTATACGGGGTCAACTTGAAATACAAACGGGTCTTTGTCGTTGCTAGCATTGCGAGTGGTCTAGGTGGCTTACTGACCGGCCTGTTGCGCGTTAATAACTATGCTTTGTCAGGGTCGTTGATCGGTTTCCCCGCGTTTATCACCCCGGGTGTCGGCATCGGGTCAAACTTTTATGGTTATTTGATATCCCATTACGGGACACTAGTGATTGCAACGATGTTAGTTTATGTATTTGGTTTTTCGGATAAGTTGTTAGGTCCTAAGGAAAACTTAAAAGCGACTAATAGTCAGTAACTAAAATAAGGCTCCTGCTGAACGTAGCGGGGGTCTTATTTTTATGAACTAATCGCTTGCAAGCGTGCTTGTTGTCGAATCGCTTCAACATAAATGCGGACAAAGTCGGTGCCATACAGGACTGCTAGTTGCTGTTCCAGATTTGGTGTGGGTGGCAACACCTTTAGTAAGGGTCGAATCCATTGATTGGTGGGCAATAGTCGCAATAGATGGTGGCTGGTGAACTGTGAGAATAGGAGATTGCGGCCGAAGTATTGTCCAAGATGATTTTGGAAAGCTGGTTGCTTAACTGGCACCAGTTGGAGACTACTGTTATTCATGTTGCCTAGTAACAATTTGGCCTGACCAAAGTCGTCACGAAGGTCAAAATGCTGATTCTTGTAGGCCTTAGCGATTTCAGGTGCTAATTGGACCAACCAAATGAGCTGATGTTGTTCCAAATGCAGAATCAAGCGCAGTGTCATAATATCAGTTGTCGTGAGTTGATAACTGTATTGTTGCAGAGTGGCTGGTGTTAATTCTTGACGCAAGGTCCGTTGAACGGCGTCAAAATTACCAGCCTCCCAACTAATGGTTAATTGATCATGGTTCGTCAGCCATAGCAAATGATCCGCGATCCGCAAGGTCAAAAAGCGCGGGGCAGCCGTCCCCGGCGTCTTTAGCATTAGTAGCCAGTAAGAGCTGGCACTAGAACGCGCAAAATTGCGTGCTAAGACGTGCGCACAGGTTGGCAAGGCTAATTGGACAGCCAATTGTAAGCGTCGCCGGTCAGTAGCAGTATTAACAAACTGGTGTGGGTCGTGTGTGATTCGTCGTTTTGCCATAGACATCCCTCCCTCATTAATACACTACCTTAATTATAGGCCAAAAAACGTGGTGTGGCGCATTGAATGTCTGGTTTTAACGATAAATCATTGTGGATTAGCTTCTTGGGAATTTATGCGGATTGCAACATAAAAGGCACGGGTGAATAAATGACAAATTGCAATGATGATTACCGCAATCCGGGCAAGTCTTTGCGCGATATATGCATTTCGCTTGTTTTAAAATATAAAATATACAAAGCGCGGCTCATTAAGAATTGTATAATGATGGGTGTAGTCAATCTTTTCATGATATAATAGCCTTGTTTACATTCAGGTGTGTACATTGAACTTAATAAAAATTAACGAAGGAATTTTAGGAGGAGTTTTACTATGAAGCGAGTTATTACGTACGGAACTTTTGATTTATTACATTATGGGCATATTGAATTACTTAAGCGTGCCAAATCACTAGGGGATTACCTAATTGTGGCCCTATCAACGGATGAGTTCAACTGGGACAGCAAGCAAAAGAAGGCCTATTTTTCATACGAAAAGCGCAAGGCATTACTAGAAGCAATTCGCTATGTTGACTTAGTGATCCCTGAAAAGTCGTGGGATCAAAAAGTGAGTGACGTGAAATTATACCAAATTGATCGCTTTGTAATGGGTGATGACTGGACTGGTAAATTTGATTTCGTGGGTGAACAAACTGACGCTGAAGTCATCTATTTACCACGGACTCCTGAAATCTCAACGACTAAGATTAAGCAAGACTTGAATTTCAATCAAAAATAAACGTGTGACGGGGAATTCAATAAAATGGCATTAAAAGATATTATCAGTCAGGTTTATCGCCGACTGTTCAATGTAATTGCGACTGTGTGCCCAGTGAGAAAACACGTTATTTTATTTGAGGCGTTTAATGGTAAAGTTCCAATGGATAACCCGCTATACGTTTACGAAGCACTTCAGACCGCGCATCCAGATTGGAAGCTAGTCTGGGGTGTTAAGCGTCAGTTGGTTGCGGAAGCCCAGGAAAAGTATCCTAAGTTGAATATTATTCCACGCTTTTCAGCCAAATGGTTATTAGTGGCACCGGTTGCAGAATTCTGGGTCCTGAACGCGCGGATGCCGTATTGGTTGAAGAAGAATGCGAAAACGACCTATATTCAGACTTGGCATGGTACGCCGCTCAAACGTCTGGGGATTGATATTCCAAAAGTTTCAATGCCTGGTACCGATACAAGTCAGTATCGTCAGAATTTCACGACGGAGAGTAAACGGTGGGATTATTTAATTGCACCCAATCAGTTTTCAAAAGACGTTTTTCGACGAGCGTTTGATTTTAACAACCAGTTCTTGGATTATGGGTATCCCCGCAACGATCGGTTAGTGCATCAGCGCCAGGATTATGATGCGATTGCAGCGATTAAAAAAAGAATTGTTGGCAATAAAATGGGCAAAGTAATTTTATATGCGCCGACTTGGCGAGATGACTTTTTTATCCGCAAAGGTATGTATAAAATGAACTTGCCTTTTAGTTTGGCCGCTATTGTTAAAAGGCTTAATAAGGAAGATGTGCTTATTATTCGGCCACATTACCTAGTAGCTGAGTCGATCAATATCCAAGGCTTTGAGGACAATGTTAAATTATGTGTGGATGAAGATATTAATGATTTGTACTTAATTAGTGATTTATTGATTACGGATTATTCTTCGGTCATGTTTGATTACGCTATCTTGAATCGACCTATGCTATTTTATCCTTATGACTTAGCGCATTATCAGGGTGATGTTCGCGGATTCTACTTTGATTACAACAAGGTTCCTGGTCCAATTGTCACCAATGAGCAGGATTTTCTGGCCAAGTTAGATCAGTTCTTGATTAATGATGGTTATCCAAACGAAAAAGCCAAGATGATGGCATTTCGGACACAGTTCACGGAATGGGAGCAAGGAACGGCTAGTCAACGAGTTGTGAAGTTGATTACTAGCATAGATCAGAACGCAAATAATTATACAGGCTAATCCATTAGGGCTAGAGTACTGTAGTCAAGTACAAGGAGTAATGATATATATTATGGGAAAGATGAATACCATCAAACTCGCGTGTAAGTTTGTTGCACGGCCAATTCGGGAGTTTGTAACTAAGCCGGCAATTCGTCAAATTAATGTTTATTTATACTATGTGAAACATAGCAAAGTTCAAGAAAAGGCTGTTTTCTTGGAATCGTATCATGCTGTCAATTTGACTGGAAATGTGTATGCGATGTATCAAAAGATGGTACAAGAATATCCGGATTATACGTACTATTGGGCATACAAAGACAAAGATACAATTCCTGCGGATATTATGGCGGATACCAAGAGACATCGGGTATATTTAGTTAAGTACGAATCACGTCAGTATATGAAAGCCTTAGCTACCTCAAAGTATTTAATTAACGATACTTCCTTCATGCCCTATTTTATTAAAAGGGATGGGCAACGGTATCTGAATACTTGGCACGGGACACCTTTAAAAACACTGGGATTAGATATTAAAGGTTCAGGTAGGGCAGACCATAAGAATATTCAGCGTAATTTATTGGCGGCTGATGTCTTAGCTATGCCTAACAAGTTTACGGCTGAGCATTTAATTACGAGCCATGATTTAAACGGTATTTTTCCAAATGAAGTCTATATTACTGGTAATCCACGAGTTGATAACTTACTAGGGACACTAGTTTCAGAGGATACGCAAGCGTTGAAAGAGCGCTTGGGGCTTCCAGCTGAAAAGATAATCTTGTATGCGCCAACTTGGAAAAAAGATGTGGAATATACTACTGAAGCTGATATTTTACAGTTGTTAAATGAAGTCCAACGATTGCAGGAACGTGTTCCATCTGGCTACAAAGTATTTTTAAAAGTACATTATTTTATTTATGATAAATTAGTTAAAATGGGATATGGTGATCAATTGATTTCAAATGCCATTGATACCAACACATTGTTACGTGGTGTGGATGTATTGATTACGGATTATTCCAGTATCTTTTTCGACTTTTTGCCGATTAAACGGCCCGTTATGTTTTATGTTCCTGATAAGGACAGCTACGCACAGAACCGAGGCTTTTACAAGCCGCTTGATACACTTCCGGGACTGGTCACGGATAAGTTTGATCAATTGCTTAATGACTGTAATCAAAAATACTTTGATTCGTGGGCCAAGACTTACGAACAACAGTACAATGATTATCAAACCGAATTCTTGAGTTATGATGACGGACAAGCGACTGAACGTGCAGTGCAAGTATTGTTTGAAGAGTCGTCATCGGTTGAGCAACTTAATTTCAACAATAATAAAAAGAAGTTATTGATTTATGCCGGAGGTTTCTATAATAACGGGATTACAAATTCTATTATTAATTTGTCTAGAAATTTTGACACTAATAAATATGAATTAGTGTTTGTTGATTATCCGCGGATGCGCCCTGAAAAAGAATATAATATGAGTCGTTTACCCGGCAGCGTACACTTTATTTTTAGTTTTTCATGGGCAACTAGAACATTCTTTGATACTTATAATCAGAACACTAGCTACCACTTCGGATTTAATTCAAAGTTAGTTAACCAAAATAAGATGAAGGCAACGTATCAGCTGAATTTTAGGCGTATCTTTGGTAATTTTATGCCATACGAAGCTATTGACTTTGGTGGCTACAACAAAGCTATTACTGGATTATTTGCTTTATCACCAGTTCCAAAGAAGGTTGTCTTTCTACACAATACTATGTGGGATGAATATAATAAAATTGTTAATGGGCGATACAAGCATCGTAAGAATCTGCGTGTTACGTTTACTTATTATCAATATTTTGACAAAATCATTTCAGTTTCCCAATCAGCTGATAAACAAAATCGAGAAGATCTGAGTCAGTATGCTGATTCTGCTAAGTTTACATGGGTTGAGAATCTAGTTAATGGCGCCGAAATTGAAAAAGAATTATCTGAGGTAAAGCAACAAGTGGATAATGGTGATTCACTGATAGAGCTTACTAAAACAGAGACACCAAGCGGAATTATTACAACTCAATTATTCCATCCTGTAGATCAGAATTATTTTAATTTTGTGACGGTGGCAAGACTGTCTCCTGAAAAGAATCATTTAGGATTAATCCAAGCATTTAAGTTAGTACATGATAATTATCCGAAGACGCGATTATATATTGTCGGGGATGGTCCAATACGACTGGAAGTAGAGCAACTTATTTCCGGTTTAGGATTAGATGAATCAGTGTTCATGATGGGATTTTTGCAGAATCCAATGAAATTTGTGTCATTTACTGATTATGTTGTACTGCCATCAGTTACAGAGGGGCAAGGGCTTGCTATTATTGAAGCTTTGCTTGCACACAAGCCGGTTGTTGGAACAGATGTTGCTGGTATTCAAGATGTAATCAAGGGTGGACGTTTTGGCTTGCTGAGCGGTAAAAATGCCGTAGCAAATCCAAATAGTTTGGCGAATACTTTAGCTCTCTCAATTGAGACCAAGGACAGTATCAAGTATGTAAAAACTGTAAAAGAACCATTGAAAATCTTTCATGCTGAAACTCAAGTTGACGGTCAATGGATTACTAGCTCAGATGACTGGAAAAATCCAGATATTATTTTAGGAAATGATAACAATGGGCGTGCATTCGTTGAAATTAAACACGTTGAAAGCTATCCGAATTACGCGGTGTTTATTGATGGAAAGCGTGCCGCTCAGAACAGTCAACTTGCTCATTATGATGTACAAAGTGATGTAGCAATAATGGTTGTGCTAGATATGGAACAACAGGTTTGTTTTGAACGCTTTGATTGGCGTGATTATAACCGTAATGCTTTAAATGAATTTGAAACTAGGGCAATTCTTTGAGATTCTACTTGTTTATTAATTTTATGAGTGTGATTTACGTTATAGCGCATAGAAAGAGACTCGAACCTTCTCATTTTGAGGCAGTCGTGAGCCTCTTTTTTTGAAAATAATTACAAGTAACATTCAGCAAGATATAGTATCAATATTGCGTCTTAGTTTAACTTGTTCCCAATAAAAGTATTTCAGCCCGCTGATTCTATTGAATTTAACCGGGTGTATTCTTTACAAAGAAACTATTAATGTAACTTTCGACTTAGTTACACTAGTTTGGATATATTAATCATATTAGCTAAGGAAGGGCTACGCATGTTTCTCAAAATGAAAAATAGTCGTTACTTCGAAGCAACCTTAACATTAATAATTATTTCTCTATTGGCTCTCATTTCGACTTATCCAGCCTTTAGTGGACATTTCTTTGAACTCAGTAATGACGGTGGTGTTCATCTGGCCCGCCTGGAATCATTATATCAAGCATTTAATGCCGGACGGGCTCCGAGCCTCATCAACTTCATCGGCTTTAACAATCAAGGGGTTGCGATGAATGCGATGTATCCCTGGATAACTTTGTTAATCTATATAATACCTCGGCTCATTATTGATAACCCCATGCTTGCACTAGCTATTGGTTTCTGGTTGATGAATTTTTTTACAATCCTTAATTCATACTGGCTAGCAAAATCATTGACTCGTAATCGGTTAATCATTTTGTTAAGTGTCTCTATCTATCAATTTAGTGCTTATCATCTTCAGCTAATGTATACTCGTGTGGCACTTGGGGAAGCGCTCGGCTATACATTTCTACCTTTGATTATGTTGGGATTGTTTCAGATTTGGAATCGAAAAAAACAAGGCACAATAGTCCTTGCAATAGGTATGGGTCTAGTTGCCAATTCCCACATCCTTTCATTAGTGCTATTTACAGTCTTAATTAGTTTTCTTGAAATTATTAGGTTACTTTGTCGAAATCTATCTTGGCATGAGTTGCTTCAGTTACTAATCGGCGCTTTTATCAGTATAATTATGTCAAGTTATTCCCTATATAATATTGTTGACTGGCTATTACACAATAAGATGGTAGCACCTGCTCGACTGCTTATTAGTCTGGACCCTTTAACGAGTTTGAATCGCATGTTAACTAATAACATTGGAGAGTTAGCTAGAGGGGCTCATTTAGGTATTATAGTGACCTTTATTTTTCTCTACTTAATTTCACAGCTAATTTCAAATCAAACAGGTTCATGGCGCTATTGGATCATTGGTGCCGCAAGTATTTGGGTGTTATCACAGAACTGGATTGATGGTGATTTTTTAGCTAACACCCCAGTAAGTTTATTTCAATTTACAATGCGTTTTCTAACCATTGTCGTGTTATTACTCATGATTGGTTCTATCTTGTTCTTAGTCCAAATTAACTGGCACTCATACTCAACGACTCTTTTTATCAGTTTTGCTTTAATCACAGTTGGCATGAGTGGCGTAATATCTGCTCATAATCAAACTAAACAAAATTATTTCTGGGCACTGAAACAATCGAAGTCCAATTCACTTGCACAACAACGTCGAAATCAATATTTAACTAATGCTAACTACCAAAAGCGATTAGTCGATACACAAGTGCCTGATTACCATATTAAAAAGGCTGAGTCTGTTCAGTCTTTGAAGAAAGTGAGTGCTGCGCTTAATTTTGCCACAGCATCACGTGCAACCAAAAAAACTGTGCAATTTGATGCTGATAATTCTCAAAAGTTCAAAAACACATTTGCAAATGATCAACTAGTAACTTTTAAATATCATCAGAAGAATATGAAATCAGTTAAGTTACCTGTTATTGGCTATAAAAATGTAAATTATTCGGTTAAGGTCAATGGTAAAAAGAAGAACTTTAAATATTCTGAGGGACAATTAAAAACAGCTTTACCGGCCGGGGACTCTTATATTGATGTCTCTATAGCTCGTCAGTCCAAACACATTGGATTGTTATTGCTAACGGGCATTACGTTCATTGGTAGTCTGGTTTATCTAGCAACTAACTGTTTTAAACCAAAATACAATTAAAACGATTCCAAGGAAAACTTGATTTTCTTTCGAAAAATTGACTTAACTAGTAAATAATTGGAGTGTATTTATGTATTAATAATGTATTTGTTTGATTTTAGTTCACCCATTAGTTGGCTTTTAACATTTAAACTGATGGATATATTCTTTGTAGTTAATATGATGAAACAATTGGTTCGTCGCGGAATGAATAGCCAATTCATCGTCAAGTTAAGTAGGCAAGCTGTATTACGTCTGACTCGTAATCAGCCCTCTTTATTAGTGGCTAATATTCTATTTAAGAATATTAGCCAGTCAAAACTCGATTTGTTTCAACCGATAGTGCAGGTTAATATAAGGATGAAGACTTAATTGGATCACATGTTATTAATCTGTAGAAACGGGGCGATGTTGTCATGAAACGAATTGTTGTGGGAATCACGGGAGCGTCCGGTACGATTTACGCGGTCGACTTATTAGAAAAGTTACATCAGCGGCCAGATGTTGAAGTTCACCTGGTAATGAGTGCGTGGGCTAAAAAAAACTTGGAGTTAGAGACTGATTACTCGCTCGCGCAGCTGACGGCGCTCGCGGATGCTACTTATCGGGCTAATGACCAAGGCGCAGCGATTGCCAGCGGTTCGTTTTTGAATGACGGAATGGTCATTGTCCCAGCTAGTATGAAGACGGTAGCGGGGATTGCGTACGGCTTCGGTGATAATTTAATATCGCGGGCTGCTGATGTCACGATTAAAGAACAACGTAAACTTGTGATTGTTCCACGTGAAACACCGTTAAGCGTGATTCATTTAGAAAATCTAACGAAGTTGGCAAAACTCGGTGCCCAAATTATTCCACCGATTCCCGCTTTTTATAATCATCCGCAATCCATTCAGGATCTGGTCAATCATCAAACCATGAAAATTTTAGATGCGTTTCATATTCATAATGAAACTGATCGCCGTTGGGAGGGGGATTAAGTATGGCAACTTTTACGACTGAGCAGGCCGGGTATCAAATGCAAGCAACACTCCAAGTGATTGGATATGACTTGTTGATCGTCGTTACCGGTGGGACCAATCCCCATATTGGTGACGTGACCACACTAACTGCCAGCACGGTTCCCGAAACGGTTAAGTTTCCCAGCCATGATGGTCGCTTCCATAAAGATAACTTTATTTCGGAACGAATGGCCAAGCGGATTCAGCGTTATCTAGCTGGAAGCTGTACAATTACTGCGGGAATTCATGTCAACCAAATTACTAAAGCACAAATAGCAGCTGCGGCACCAATGACGGATGACCTCAGCCGCCAGATTATTAGCTGGTTACAGGCCCATCCCGTCCAGGCTGAAAAGCCGGAATATTATGGACAAGATGAGCAACCGCGGTAGATTCGTGACGCATGGGGCGTCGAAAACAGCGCAATATTGTCTTTGCGCCCTATTGCTGGATAATATGCACCGAGCTGGCCGTTTATTGTTATTAAAGTTGTACTAGATGAAATAATTCAACAAAAAAATTGCGCTTCAGATGTTGATTCTGAAGTGCAATTTTTTGTCCAAGTTAGGCATAAACATACTAGCATGTTTGTATTTAAACGGAGTGGCTTGCAGGGTGAATTATTTAGTATCGACATGCGCGCTGGCTTCCGCAATCGCACACCGTCAGCTAATCTGGCAGCTTATTTGTGGGCATCTTTCTTTGCTTGTTCCACTAAAATGTTATCGACCACGTCTTGTAAGCTAGTCTTAGCTAACCGTGCTTCGGCTGCCGTTTGCGCGTCTTGATAGTATTGTTTCAGAACGGTTTGAATATTGCCACCAACAATACAATCCGGATTGGTCTTAGGATCAACGGCGAGTAGTGGCTTATCGCCCTCAATTGCGTAGAAGACGCTGAGCAGTGAAATTTGACTTAAAGGTTTGGCGAGTGCCGGTTGAGCAGTACCGGGCGTTGTTGTGATTAGTCCGGCTTGTCGAAGCTTGCTCATCAAGCGGCGAACAACGACTGGACTAGTTTCAATGCTGCGGGCAATGGCGTCACTTGTTAATTTAGTATCTGCGTAAATTTTAATGTAGGCTAGTAAATGGATCGAGTCGCTAAAGCGGGTTGAAACACGCATATAATCACTTCCTGTAACTTAATTGGTTACTATGATTATAAATAAATCCACTTATAAAAGCAATTAACGAGTTTAGTTAAGCTAATGATGTAACTTTTATAAAGATGGTTGTTTTGGGGGACCGAATCAGTTATGATGTAAATGCCAAAATTGAGCAGTTACTGCAAAAAAGGAGCTTATCATCATGAGTGAAATTGAAACCATCCAGGCCTATTATGCGGCTTCATTGGGGAAGGATGGTCGTATTACCCGGACCCAACGGCAAATTTTAGCCGCCGCGCTCGACTTATTTGCAGAAAAAGGTTATGAAGAAGTTGGCACTCGGGAGATTGCAGAGCGGGCCGGTGTCGCTGAAGGAACTTTATTTCATAATTTTGTTAATAAGAACGGTATTCTGGACGCTATTATGCAGCCGATTGTGCAGAATATTTTGCCAACGATGTTGAACACTTTGGATCAGGCAGTTTTAGATAGTCCTAACCAGACTTTGCAAGCATTTGTTGTCGCCCTTGTGCGCGATCGGGTCGCATTTGTCACACGTAACCGAGCCTCCTTAGCCGTCATTTTGTCCCAATTTTTCAATAATGCTCAGGATCGAGCGGCTGTCTTAGGGATGGTCTCACCTAGCATTTTGGCGCAGGCGAATGAAGCGATGGATCGCTTGAAAGCCGCTCGAGAATTAGTTGATTGGCCGAATCGCATGATTTTACAATTGGTGTTTTCAACCATTGGGGGATATTTAGTCGAACAGGTTCTCTACCCACAACTGGATGATTTGAGTGATGAGCAATTGATTCACTATCTCAGTGATTTTTTAGTTAATGGTTTGAGCCCACGGAGAATCCCCTTACAAGATGATAATACCGCGTCATAACAAGCTTTAGGGATGCCAAAGTAATAATTAATAATAGTTGACTAATAGGTTAATGGTGCTATACTACCAATTGGAATTAAAGTGAGTGCTCAATTAAGGGGACGCACTGTTGAGGATCACGTAGTAGTCCACAACCTGAATTCTAAACCAATAGAAGAGAGGGTTTCATAATGAAATCAGCAAAAACGAAGGATCACGCTAAGATGAAAGCTGCCGAAGAAAAGGCGATTCATTCAACGGGTGCCGATAGTAAGAGCTTGGACGAAGTCAATGGGAGTGTCCGGGTCCCTAAGGATGCCAGCTTCTGGCGAACTTTAATTGCCTACACTGGACCGGGTGCACTAGTTGCAGTTGGGTACATGGATCCTGGGAACTGGATCACATCAATCGCAGGTGGATCACAGTACAAATATGCATTACTTTCTGTGATCCTGTTATCAAGTTTAATTGCCATGTTGCTACAAGCCATGGCCGCTCGTCTGGGAATTGTGACGGGTAAAGATTTAGCACAATTGACGCGGGAACGAACGTCAAAAGGAATGGGGATTTTTCTCTGGATTATTACTGAACTAGCGATTATGGCGACCGATGTTGCTGAAATCATTGGTTCTGGGATTGCTTTGAAGTTATTATTCGGATTTCCATTAATTGTCGGTATTTTGATTACCACTGCCGATGTCTTGATTCTGTTATTATTAATGAAACTTGGTTTCCGGAAAATCGAAGCAATTGTGGCAACGCTGGTTGCCGTGATTCTCTTCGTCTTCCTGTATGAAGTTATTATTTCACAACCTAATATTCCAGAAATGTTAAAAGGGTATGTCCCAACTAGTCGGATTGTCAGCAACCGTTCTATGCTATTCCTAGCACTCGGAATTGTTGGGGCAACCGTTATGCCACATAACTTGTACTTGGGATCATCAATTTCACAAACACGTCAAGTTGACCGGAGTGACGAAAAAGAAGTTGCCAAGGCTGTTAAGTTCACGACAATTGACTCCAATATTCAATTGTCAGTCGCGTTCGTTGTTAATAGTTTGCTATTAATTCTTGGCGCCGCACTGTTCTTTGGAACTAAGGGGGATCTTGGCCGGTTCGTTGACTTGTACAATGCACTTGGCGATAGTAAGGTCGTTGGCTCGATTGCGAGTCCGTTACTCAGTATGCTCTTTGCCATTGCGCTGTTGTCTTCTGGTCAAAGTTCTACGATTACGGGGACGTTATCTGGTCAGATTATCATGGAAGGGTTTATCCGTTTGAAGATGCCACTCTGGGCACAACGGTTACTAACTCGGTTAATCTCGGTTACACCAGTGTTGGCTTTTGCGATTTATTATCATGGCAATGAAGCGAAAATTGAAGATCTGCTGACGATGTCGCAAGTCTTCCTGAGTATCGCGTTACCATTTGCCATGATTCCGCTAGTCATGTTCACGAGTAATCGGGCGCTGATGGGGAACTTCACCAACCGTGTCTGGGTTAAGTGGACGGCTTGGATCGTGACGGTGATTCTAATCATCTTAAACATTTACCTTATTTTACAGACTATCGGTCTGGTTAAATAATCAAACATTAAAATGAGCTTTCCAGGGATTGCAAAGAATTCCTGGAAAGCTCATTTTGTGTTTTGGGAACAGCTGCAATGCAAGATACCGATTCAAAGCGCCAAGTGCTAATACGTACCAGTAATTGGCGATTAACCGACTTTGGATGGCCAGTCTTGCTTAGTTGGTATGATGGTAAACGGGGTCGCAGTGATGAGGTCCGTGAGGCAGGGGAGCAATCCGGTCTCAAGGTTATATAAATCGTGAACGTGTGCGCTAGTTTGACCGTGCTCAGCCATCTTAAGTAGTTGAGGCTGGGTGAACTGGAGTTGACTGGCTGGTAGAATCAGGTCCGGTTGGCTGCGGCGTGTCAACGGTTGGGCGTGGTCGTGAACCAGGTAAGCAAAATTAGGCGCCGTATTGAGAATTAGCGTTAAAACGCTGATTTCATGGGGATCTAATTTGGTTGCTAACTGGTTCGTTTGACTAGGGGAATAAACCATGGCGGCGTAGATTTGAGGCGCCAGCTCGGGTAATTGGCGGCTAGGCGGTGTCAGGGTGACCGTCAGTCCCAATTGCCAGCTGGCGAGCAACAATCCCGGAATCGTTACGACTTGTGCGGGGCTCAGTAGAATGGCTTGTCCGGCATGCACGTTCTGTTGTTGCAGACTAGTTTCACACAGTGCGAGGTCTTCTAAAACATCGGCCCCGGTATACCAGTTGCCATTTAGATCTTTCAGAACTGGTTCGGCATATTGACGTTGTAATTGGCGGGTAATGGCCTTAGTCAGCTGACTCATCGCGGGGCCTCCTTTAAGGGTTTAAGTGACGGGGCGGAAATTAAGGGTGGCAGTACTACTTTGCGTTAGTGAGATACTTCATCTTAGTGATACTCTGGCTACTAGCGTCAATGGTTGCTAACACTTGATTTTGGGTGGATTTAACGACAAGCTTAGTTGGCTGTGGTGTTAAATCATGTTTCGGCTGGTGGGTCGTGGTACCCGTTGCGAGTTTAGTATCACGAGTAACTTTGTTGACGAGTGTGGTGGATGTCACTTCAGGATTTGTTGTCGTCGTGTCAGCAGAGGCGGAAACGGAAGTCGCAAAGAGGGTTCCGGCAGCCATTAGAGTAAGGGTTAGTTTTTTGAATGTGTTTTTCATAATAATCGAACTCCTTTTAGTTGTTATTATTAGTGAATGATTATTGGGCAGCTGGCATTAACCAGTCGTTAGAGAGTAGTTGATGGAAGTGACGACCAAGTGGGACCCATAATTGCGAACGGCGGATGTTTTTTAACGTGTCCCAGAATAATGGATCTTGTAGTTGTTCATCACTAAGTTTGACTTTAACGAATTCGCCCTCTTCAGTTTTCGCAATCACCAGTGGGTAGGTCACCTTAACCAATTGAACGGCGGTGATATTTTTAATTTTTGGATCAGTATCTAATAACATATCTACATAGCTCCTTAGTTGTTGTGAGTCATTCTATTTTTATGAGTTAATTTTTAAAGTTGGTTTGTTTAATTGAATGACTATAGTTTACCGGCATATCGCCGTGGGAACTATCGACTTTCCATAAACTTTATCTAAGAAATTCTTAGATTCAGACTTAGAATATAAAAAATACCATGAAAATTGAATCTGAGCAGGTAATACTTTGGCAGGATCAAGTACTAGTTAAATTAACAACCGTTTCAAGACTGTTAATGTCCTTAAAACGGTTGTTAAGAGTTTATTTGTAAATGAATTAGCTTAGTGTGCAGGGCGGTTAATAATACTAATGGCAAAGCCTAATAAAGCACAAATAAGAGAAACACTAAAGGACCAGATTAAACCATGGGCAAACCAAGCAGGATGTGCTGGCAAGTAAGTACTAACTCGATATCCAGCATCGATGCTCATTGTTGTAAATAGTGCAAGAGAACCAAGTGCGACGCCTAAAATATTGCCAATATTATTTCCCAAAGACTGTAGAGAACCCGCTACTCCTAGCTGATTTTGTGGGACGACTGACATTAGTAATGTGTTATTTGGTGCAATGAAAAATCCAGTGCCGATACCGTTGGAAATTAACAAAGAAATAATGAGGGTTAATGAAGTATGTGAATCTAGGAATAAGAAGCCAATTTGCGTAATTATAATTAGGACTAGGCCGGTTAGTAGAACAAGCTGTTGAGAGAAAAGATCACTCAACCAGCCACCAAGTGGGGCAGCAATAGCCATAATAAGTGGAAAAATCAGCATTAATATTCCAGTAGTACCAACTGACCAGTTCAAATAATCTTGGAGATAGAGTGGGAATATAAAGCTGAACAGTGCATTAATAAGTGGTATCAGCATTCCGACTAGCAATGCTAAGCTGAAGGTACGATTCTTAAAAATGGATAGTGGTAATAGCGCATTTTTTCGATGCTTTTCCAAATAAATAAAGTATAGTGTAAGTGCTAATGTGATAATGAAGCCAATGATAATTAGCGGCTGCCTGAAACCAATAGTCTGCCCTGCTTCTAATACAACAAAGAATAGTGTGATGATAATGAATAGAATCCCTGCGCCCCAACCATCAAGTTTAGTGGCTTGTTGCCGGCCATGATTTTTGGGAAGAAATAGGTGGCCTAAAATAATGGCAATGATTCCAAGTGGAATGTTAATCATAAAAATAGCATTCCAAGCAAACTGCTGTAGTAAAAAGCCACCTAAGGCAGGTCCGGCAACAAAACCAGCGGAAATAAACATTGTATTGATACCCATGGCAGTTCCCCGGGTGTGATTATCAAACAGTTCCGAAATTAAACCATAGCTGTTTGAAAGCGTTGCGGCAGCGCCAACTGCTTGCACAAAACGAGCCAATAGTAGAAACTCAAAGCCGAAGTTGACACTGGCCATTAGTGAGCCGATAGTAAAGCTATACATACCTAAAGTAAAGATTCTACCTTTACCCCAAATATCACCAAGTTTACCGAATGTTACCAGTAAGCCTGATAGAATGACCATATAACCCATCACGGTATATGTGATCTGACTAATTGGAACCGCAAGTGATTTTGACATGATAGGTAGTGCGATATTAATGATTGATGCATCGAGATTAGCCATAATTGTAAAAATACCGATGACAATCATTGCTAACCAAGAACGAGTTGTTGTTTTCATGATAAAAATTCAACCTCCTATTTTTTGAACATTTGAAAGTATAACAAGTTCGTGTTACACTAACGCAAGCAAAATTTAGGAGGATACGAGTATGTTTACAATTACGGCGACCGCTCAGAAATATGGTGTGTCGAATAATGCACTACGTTACTATGAAAGTGTTGGTCTAATTGGCCCGATTAAGCGTGATCAAAATGGTATCCGACAATTTTCGGCTAGTGATCAAGAGATGGTTAACCGAATTGTACATCTCCGGCAATTAGGCGCGTCAATTAAAGAGATTCAGCAATACAGTTTCCGTCCTGAAGAAGTAACACTAGAACGTACAGTTGCACTAAAAAAATTTCTGTTACGTTTAAACGGAGATCTAGAAGCACAAGAGGCGCAAATTAAAATAGAAAAACAATATTTAAAAGCAAAAATAGAACATTTGGATGGTGATATTTTGAGTATGAAATCTCATAAAACCACGCAGATGGGTTAGTAGTAATTAGTTTCTGAATATCAATTCAGAATAGTCTTGGAGGTATCTTTGTGATTGGGTGGCACAAGACCAAAAGCGAGTCCTAGATTTTTCTAGTGACTCGCTTTTTTATGAGAGTAATTATTAGAAAATAAAATAATAGTACTTGTTACTATAGTTGCCAGCTGACCGTAAAGATACTCCCGGATGGCTGGTTGTCGGTAATTTTAATGTTGGCCTGATTCAATGTGACTAACTGTTGAACGATTGCTAAGCCTAGGCCACTGCCTTCGATTGCTTGTGACCGAGATTGGTCAACGCGGTAAAAACGCTGAAAGACAGCCTGTTTTTGGTCGTCTGGAATTCCCTCACCATGGTCGGCTACAGCTAGTTCGACTGCTTGATCAGTCTGGTGCAAACTCAAGGTAATCGGTTGATCATGTGGCGAGTATTTATGGGCATTATCGAGTAAGGCCACAACGATTTGTTGTAACATTTCCGCATTACCTTGAACGTGGATGTTCGGATCAATTGCGAGCGTCAATGGTTGATCAATTGATGGCTGGTAATGTTCAGCCAGTGACAACATTAATAGTGATAGGTCTTGGTCAGTTAAGACTAGCTTAGCGCGATCAGCTCGTGAAAGGTGAAGTAGGTTCTCAATCAGATGTTGCATTCTTAGTGATTCTTCATCAATAAACTGTAATGATTCTGGAATCACTTCGGGGTGGGCGTCACCCCGCCGCTTGATTAGACTGAGATTACCGCGAATCGCAGCAATCGGGGTTCGCAGTTCGTGCGAAGCATCAGAAATAAATTGACGCTCATGCTGCAATCGTTGATTTTGCGTGACCAACAGTTCATTAAAGGCCCGACCGAGGTCGTTGATCTCGCGGGGGCTAGCAGGCACGTCTAAGGTGGGCTGGTCGCTATCCGGATTGTTCGATGTGTACTTGGTTGCGTGTAACAGTTTAATGGTTGGGTCACTCAGTCGCAGTGCTAAACGATGGGCCCACCAAGTCCCCAATGCCAGGGCGGCACAAGTGACAGCCAGCATGAGCAGAATCAAAATAAGCAGACTGTTGAACAATCGCCTTAAGCTGACCCATAGTTGGTAAGTGTTATGCCCATCTTTTTCACTATAAGATAAGAAGAAACCAAATCCGCGAACGTAGACTAACGGCCCTACTAGCTTAGTCTGTTGCTTGGTGAAAAACGATTTGGACGATGGGGTAGTGATGATCGTCCGCTTCGTTTTAGTGGCGGTCGTCAAGGTTGCTTTCTTGGTGGTTACCCGGATAAATGCCGGTTGTTTCGTATTGCGTGTCGTCGTATTGTTCCATTGAATAAAACTGGGGACGTCTTTGATATTCGCCTGGTTAAGACTGCTCATCAAGTCACGGGCTTCCCTAGTCGTATTGATCGTTTGCTGAGTGCCGACCATCAGAAGGGTGATCAAGCTAACCAACAACGTAATTGTCAGCATTAGTCGGCGGATGGCCTTATTGATCAGCTGTTCATAGGTCGGAGTGGTGTTATTTTTGGGCATCAGACATCGGCTCCCTTAGTTTATACCCGACGCCGCGCACCGTTTGAATGAGTGGGGAGGCGCCGGTTGTCGTGATTTTATTACGTAAATAACCGACATAAACGTCAACGACATTTTGCTGACCGAGAAAGTCGGCGCCCCAGACTTGGTCAAGCAAGTCATCACGGGTAAAGACTTCGTCGGGATGAGCGAGGAAGAATTGCAGCAAATCATATTCACGGTGAGTTAAGGTAACTTCTTCCTGCCCGTTAGTAACGCGGTGAGCTTTAGTATCTAGCTGGACATCATCCAGTTGGTAGACTTGATTGGGTTCAACTTGATTTTCAATGCGTCGTTGGATAACCCGGATTCGGGCCAATAATTCTTCGATTTCAAATGGTTTGGTGATATAGTCGTCGGCACCATTATCTAACCCGGCGACTTTATCACCGACATAATCTCTAGCGGTCATAATAATGACTGGTACTTGATCGTGTTTGCGAATGCGGCGAAGAACTTCCATACCATCAAGTTTTGGCAACATCCAGTCTAGCAGGATGAGGAGCAACTCGTTTTGATGCGCTTGGTAGGTTTCCATAGCTGCCAAACCGTCAGCCGCTACCAAAACGTTGAAATCCTCAAATTGTAGTTCTTTAGTCAAGTAACCAGATAGGCTACCTTCATCCTCAACAATTAAAATCGTTTTTTTCAATGTTATGCTCCTCTCAATAACCCTGGTTTATGTCTAATTATAGCGAATAATTATGACGCTTTTCCGATATTTTGACTTATTTTTATGGATTTGTGTGAACTAAATGAAAGCGTCACCGGACTTATGCTAAAATTGGACTATGAAAATGGAAGGTAAGTGAGTGACATGGGACTTTTTCGTGACGCCATGCAGGCACTGTATCACAGTGGTCATTATGGTTACAACATCAATGTAAAGAAGTCGGCTCCCGCCGTTGATCCGAAGGAAGTACCAGCGATTGCGGCGTTAGGACGTATTAATCGAACGCCCAACTTTAAGACGTGGTCCGTTGATTCGCCATATAAAACGGCCGAATTTACGGCTAAATTAACTGACGCAGTAGCAACTTGTGATTTGGAAATGCAGGATCTTGAGATCAAACCGCAGATCGATGGTCGGTGGGGCGATCAATAAGCGGAATTTGTTCCCATAAATTCTAATGGTCATATTAATTTAATGATAGACCAATTAATCAATAGTGACGGGGTGAGTCAATGTTTTCGTACGATCAGGTCCAGCAGTTAAACCGCTTGGAAATTGAAATTTATAAGTATATTGTGGGTCATCCCGCTGAAGTAAGTACTATGACGATTCGACAATTGGCCGACCATAGTCACGTCTCAGCAACGACTATTTTGCGTTTTCTAAAGCACATGGGCTATGATGGCTACGCAGAATTTAAGTTCACATTAAAAGAACAGTTACGGCAAGATGCCACACAACCGTTAGCTCAGACAGTTGTACCGATGCGGACGTTTTTTGACCGCATGAACTTACCCGATATCACGGCTAAACTTCATCGGGTCGCAGAACTGGTTCATCAAGCTCGAATGGTCGTACTGATTGGGTCAGGGACGAGTGCTGGCCTGGCCGCGTATGGCAGCCATTTATTCGCTAACTTTGGTTTATATAGCTTGATGATTAGTGATACGAGTCAGCCCCATCCGGTTCAGCAACAGGATTTATCGGATACCGTCTTTTTCGCACTTTCAGTATCTGGAGAGTCTGAAGATATTATTGAACAAAGCGTTTATTATCGGCAGAGTGGCGCGAAGGTGGTCGCTATTACCGCTAGCAGTCATTCGACGTTAGCTGGGATTGCGGACGTGGTGTTAACTTACGATACCCCGGAAGTTCAAGCAATCAGTGGTGGTAGCACCTTGTCCCAGTTGCCCGTCGTTTATTATCTGGAACAATTAGCTATGATTATTCAGCCATTAACGTAAAGGTAATTCAAACCAATCTTTGGAACATGTTCTAAAAATAGAACAAATTCCGATGGATGGAACAACACCCATTTTAGAGTGAAAGGGTATACATTTTGAGAATGACAGGTATAATGAATTTTGTAGGAAGCGTATTCATGGGTACAAATGTCAGATGACAGGACTACTTTGTAACGGACGAACTCAATTTTATGTAAACGGTTAACTATTGATTGACCGTTAGCTTACTTAAATTATTCTGATTGTTTGAGAATGTTCGTTAAATGAATATGCACAACAAATTATTTTAGGGGGTCACGACATGAGCGAAAACAATAACAAGTCGAGCTTTGTTAATGACCGACTTGTCCCTTTCTTTGGCAAGATTGCTGGTTCTCGTCACTTAATTGCCTTACGTGATGGGATGACATTGGCAGTGCCAATGATTATTATCGGGTCGGTCTTCATGATCATTGCGCAATTCCCTATCAAGGGTTATCAGACCTTTATGGCCAATACCTTTGGTTCGAATTGGGCAACGATCGTCCAATATCCAACTAACGCCTCGTTCCATATCATGGGCTTGATTGCGGTTATTGGGATTTCTTATAACTTGGCAAAGAGTTATAAAGTCGATCCAATCTCTGCCTCAATTGTTTCGTTAGGCGCTTGGTTCTTAACGATTCCATTAAACACCGATAAGGCAGGAGCACTGTGGGTACCATTAACCCAACTTGATTCGGCGGGGTTATTCACGGCGCTACTGATTGGGTTGTTTATTACTGATTTTTACGTTTTCATGGTGCATCGCAATTGGACGATTAAGATGCCTGATAGCGTGCCACCGGCAGTTAGCAACTCGTTTGCAGCCTTAGTACCCGGTTTCGTCATCTTATTCTTGATGTGGTTACTGCGGTTGGCTGTTGAAGCATCACCAATGCAGAGTATTCCTAACGTGATTTCATTCGTCTTAGCTAAACCATTAGGCTTGTTGAGTAACACGTTACCAGGGGCCTTGGTTGCTGAATTCGTTGTATGTATTCTTTGGATTTTCGGGATTCACGGTGCCAACGTGGTTTCTGGGGTCATGCAACCAATCTGGTTAGCTGCGATGTCTCAAAATGCGGAAGCGCTTAAGGCTGGTAAGGCTTTACCAAACGTTGTGACACAACAATTCTTCGACAACTTTGTCCACATGGGTGGTTCCGGTGCGACCTTGGGACTGGCTTTCATGATTGCCTTTGTTGCCAAGAGTGCCGAATTCAAGACATTAGGTAAGCTGGTTATCGGACCCGCATTGTTCAATATCAATGAACCAATTGTCTTCGGGTTGCCAATCGTTATGAACTATCGGATTGCCGTTCCGTTTATCTTGGCACCGTTAGTTAATGTTACGACGACTTACATTGCAATGTCGACGGGCTTAGTTGCAAAGACGGTTGGGGTCATGGTTCCTTGGACGACGCCGCCAATTATCTCTGGTTACTTAGCAACGATGCACATCTCAGGTGCGGTATTACAAATTGTTAATATTGTGCTTGATGGTGCCATCTACTACTTCTTCTTCAAGGCCTTAGATCGTGATAAGGTTAAGGAAGAAAAGACCTTTGCTGCTAAAGAAGCTGCTGGCGAAACGGTCGAAGCTTAAGTTAAATCATTAATGTAGTAATCGTATAAATACCACCATTAGCGACTTGCTGAAAGTCTGTTGATGGTGGTGTTTTAATGTCGATTTTTGAGAAGCGCGTGCAGATTAAAGCGAACCGAGTGACTTGGAATTGTCACCGGGTTCGCCTTTTATTAACGGGTATGAAATTGTGGGTGCAACATTCGGGGGTGACCATGGTCAGTACCCTTGTACTGCAATAGCCAATAAGCGTTTTGCGGCAAAGCGCTACGGGCAATGACGTGTGCAACGGTGTAGCGAATCGTGTCGGCATTAGCGTCAGTCCATAAACGCCAAGTTGGTAACTTAGCTGCTTGAACCGGTTCCCAATCGCCCAATTCTTGTTCACTAGTAGTTAGTGCGGTGAGTAAATCAGGCCGTTCGGAACCAGTCAGTTCGATGTAGTAGCAATACGCTTGCGGATGCAGGGTGTTGGGCTGGCTCATGATGAGATTGCTCCTTTGGATGGTTTTAACGAGTTATCGTTGACTTAAATAACCTTATCATCAATCATAGTACAACCGTTTGACTAAATTGACTAGCTTTTTCGCTTACTGTTATTAAAATGTAATATTCAAACTTGCAATTAAAAATAATTGAGTGTTGCGCCTTGACCTGGAACGCGTTTCAGCACGTATATTAAGTGGTGAAAATAACGAGGGGGTGCAGCACGAATGGAAACGGGAATTTTAAAACAGATTGATTTAACAACGACAACGGAACGGTATTTCTTCGTGCAAGTACAACGACTGGCCGACTATGTCTGGATTCGCTCAGTTCAAAACTTTAAGCCTTTAGAATTAACGGTTCGGGTGAGTGATTTACAGGTGAACAAGCACCAGGCCGTTGCTGACCGGGGGAATATCAAATATGAGTTTAACGACGATACCGGGGGACTGGTGACGCAACTTGCTGGCTGGGTGCACTAAGACGGTGACAGACAAGCAGTAACTGTGATACTTTAGGCAATCAACAACCAATAATACTAATGGCAGCAATCAATTTTAACTAGGCTAGGACTAAATCAGGCGCGCCACTGAAGGCTATAATGCTTCAGTGGCGCGCCTGATTATCATTAAAAGATCACTTGGTATTATCACTGTAAGTGATTTTATCTAAACCTTGGGTGTCATAATTGAGATTGGTTTTGCCGTCATACACGGTATTCTTGGCATTTAGCTTGGTTTCCATGTTGGTAAGGGTCTCAGTACTGAGCCCCAGTTGGGTCCGAAGGCGGTCCGACGTTTGCTGCAAGGTCTTTGTACTTAAAATCTGATAGGAACTCGTATTGATCCAAGCGGGTGAGCCAATGACTTGAGTCGACTGGATATGTTTCATATTGGCACGATCATGCGTCGCTAACCCAACAAGGTCGTTAAAGCTAAGGTCAGTTTGTAAATTACCCTTCAGTGAAGCGAGTAATTGATTGTAGCGACTATAGGTCTTAGTCTCGGCGAGTTTGGCGAGAACCGCCCGCATGACTTGTTGTTGCCGTAATTGACGGCCGTAGTCGCCCCGGGGGTCCTGATAACGCATCCGTGTATAAGATAGCGCCTGTTTACCATTGAGATGGTGTTTGCCCTTGGTTACTGTGATGTGGTCGAATGAAACGTTGAGTGGACTGGTGATCGTCACGCCTCCAACGGCATCCACGATTTGTTTGAGACCGCCCATATTGATAGTTGCATAGTAATCGATAGGCACGTTGAATAGCTTGCTAACACTAGCCTTGGCCATCTTGGAGCCACCAATATTGTAAGCGGCGTTGAGTTTTTGAACATTTGTGTCCTGATCACCGACCATTTCTGCTAATGAATCGCGTGGAATGCTGGTAATGAGCGTTTTCTTGGTCTGCGGATTGATCGTAACGACCATAATGGTGTCAGAATTTCCCTTATCAATACGACCGTCTGCCCCGGTGTCAACACCTAGTAGTAAGATGCTGAGTGGCTTAGTCGTATCGATTTTAGTACTGCTGTTTCCCGTATAGATCGTCGATTGGTAGCGCGCCTGTGCCTGGCGAATAATTAAGCCAATCGCCACGAATGCGATAACGATAATGATGCCGACCGCAATTAACACTGGCCGTAATTTTGAAGATGCTGAATGCCGCATGTTCAAATCCTCCCTTAATTAAAGGCGTTAAGATGGTTCCCCGGATAACGTCTTTGTCTTGAAATCACTGTTTCTAGCATACCCGGTCAGTACGATCCCGGAAAATACTTATTTTGAGTGTACTTAATTTAAAAAATAGATACCACCTAAAAGAATTAGATTGGAAACTGAGCAAATTAGGAGCGGTCACTTACGGACAGTATTACGGCAGAAAACGGATTCTTGGCTTATACTGACAGTGAACTTAAATATATGAAGTGAGGTTTGGTAATTTGACAGTCTTTCGCGCATTTTCTAACCAAGAAGTTTTAGATTATTTAGCAACGCAAGTCACTGACGGGCAGGTCTTCACTGACGAGGAGACGCTGAAAAAATACTCTTTCAGTCCGCGGTTGACCGATGACGATAGTGGCCTTGCCTTAGCCTATGTTGAAGCACATACGACCAAGGACATTCAAGGAACGTTGAAAACGGCCCGTAAATACCACATCGCAGTGATTCCCCAAGACCAAACAACGAGCACTGTTATCGGTGCGGACGGGTTAACGGACAGTCTGATTCTTTCAACCGCCAAGATGAATCGAATCATCGAAATTAGCAAGGCTGATTCCATCGCCGTGGTTGAACCCGGCGTCGTTAACGGTGATCTGGATAAAGAAGCACGCAAGCAGGGTATGTTCTACGCGCCGGACCCTGGTTCTAAGCCCATCTCTGGGATTGGCGGTAATGTGGCGACAAACGCCGGCGGGATGAGTACGGTCAAGTATGGGGCTACTAAGGACAATGTCTTAGGCGTTAAGGTCGTTTTAGCCGATGGTCGCGAAGTTAAGTTAGGCGGTCGGACGCTAAAGCAGGCCTTTGGTTATGATTTAACGCAATTGATGATTGGTTCGGAAGGCACGTTAGGAATCATTACCGAAGTAATCGTTAAACTGTTGCCGATTCCGCTAGGGACCCCCGTGATGGGCGTCGCCTTTTTCGATAATATGACAGCCTTGGCTAAAGCAGTCACGGCGATTCGAATCTCCGGTGTTTATCCAACGATGCTAGAGGCATTGGATGGCAATACGGTTGCGGCACTCGATCGCTACGAGAAGACGCACTATGCTAAGAATAGTGCGGCGATGTTGATCTTTAAGCTTGATAATGGTGGTCAGGATAGTATGGCAGTCGTTAAGAAGATACTGGCCGAACAGCAAGCCAACGATGTTAAGATTACGACCGAGCCTAAGGAACAGGCAGCGCTAGAACAATTACGGCGCGATATGCTGCCGGCAGTTTTTGCTGGTCAGAATCATATTATGGAAGATATGGCCGTGCCATTATCGCAATTAGCCCCATTAATGGACTATATTCAAGAACTATCCAAGCGGTTAGACGTCGAAATCTATACGGCTGGACATGCTGGCGATGGTAATGTGCACCCGACCTTAGTGTGGCCAACGTCGGTAACCGAAGTGCCTGAAAAAATCATTATTGCGCTACAAGAAATGTTTAAGAAGACGCTGGCACTTGGTGGGACGATTTCGGGTGAACACGCAGTCGGAATGTTGAAAAATCAATGGAACAATGCCGAATTAGGCGAAGATGTTGATATGTTGCAACATCAGATCAAAGCACTCTTTGACCCGATGAATATTTTGAACCCGAAACGTAAAATCAATTAACCCAACGATTACAAAGCGCTTAAGTTTTGATAGCAGTTGTTGGTCAGATATTGCGTAACTTGGTCATCGTGTCTTATTATTGAGATAGTCCCAAAAATGAGTTGTTGGTTAATGAGTCACTAAGAATGTGCAGTGTGGATTAACCGATGCGAAGGAGGCCCCAAGTGATACCTAAGAGTGCGCGAATCCGAATTGAATTTGATGCCGAAGTACTCCGCAACGAGATTTTTGATGTGCATGACTTCGCCAGTTTTCAAAGTTTCTGGCAGCGATTTGAGAATTTCTTGGCCGATCGCATGGTCGTTGGTCACCTGAACGTGTTAGAGGGCCGCGGCCTGATTCCTAGTGATTTTGCAGATGTTGACGGACACTTAGCTTACCAAGTTGGTGAAGATGCGCACCAAATTGCGTATGACCAAATTGCGCGTGAGTGGACCATCACGATCCGTTAAGGTAGATTGAGAGAGAATAGAGTCTTATATTGGAGCGATATTGATTGAGCACAACAAATTCCCAAGCAAGTGCAGATAATGATCAGCTTTTGCCAGCACCCCCGGAACTTTTGCAAGCTGTTGATCAGTTGAAAGCTTATTCGTTACGTTATGAAGTTGCGATGAAGCTCGTTTTAGATAAGTTAGATTATATTAGTCGAGAGTATGAGCTTCGTTACGGCTACGCGTTAATTGATAGCAAGCAGTCCCGGATCAAGTCGCCTGAGAGCATTGTTGGTAAGATGCAACGTAAGCATTTACCGTTAACGTTAAATGCGGTGTTTAATAATTTGCATGATATTGCGGGTATCCGGTTGATTGTTCGTTTCCTAAGCGATGTCAAGACAGTCGAGAATTTATTGGCGACTCAGGCTGACATTAAAGTATTACGAGTGAAGGATTATATTCATCATCCTAAAGCTAATGGCTATCAGAGTTTGCATTTAATCCTCGGGGTGCCGGTCTACACTGTTGATGGGCCGAGCATCATTGAGGTCGAACTACAAGTACGGACGATTGCCATGAACTTTTGGGCGTCGTTGGAGCATGAATTAAATTATAAGAAGAACGTTCCGCATCAGGACGCATTGCGAGCGTCATTGACTAAGAAGGCGCAGTTAATTACGGAGCTGGATCAGGAAATGGACGATATCAAGCAACGGATGTATGAACCTAAGACGCCCCCAAAAGAAGTCTAAAAAATGCCCGATTATTAGCAGGTAATTGCTAATAATCGGGCATTTTGGGGTTTTCTTGACGCGAATCAAGTCCATCCATGCACATGACTGGTATCTTATATAGAAGAAAGTAATTAAGAAGTTAGATTGCTTTTGCAATTAAAGGGTTCATGTTACTTTTAATATGCAAGATAATTTCCAAGGCATATTGATAATAATTAATTTAATGGGAATAGCTAGATTAATTAAACTAACAATCGAATAGTGGGGTTAAATTCAGTGTTCAGCCAAATTTTTGACTGGTTTTCCTCGGTACCACCAGTCGTTGATAAAACTGGCCAGTTCTTCCGGTGATTCATGTAGTCCTGTTTTTAACCAATAACGGACAACACCAACGATACCATTGAGATAATACTCAAACATGTACTCTTTTTCGCGATTGCCAATACCAGTGATCTCAGCTTGGTTATGTGCTAAGATCTCACGCTTAGTTGTTGCGATAAAGCTCATCAGAAAATCCTGGTCGGTTGTTAAGATGAAGGAAGTAACGGCGTGGCGTTTCTTAACCACCTCAAAAATTCCCGTCAGAATGGCTTGTAAAGAGTCGGGATTAAGATGTTTATCAATAACAGCTAGCAGTTCTTCCGTGGCATCTTGTTCCATCTTCTGCATGCAATCTTTGACGTCTTCATAATGGGCGTAAAAGGTGCCCCGGTTGATATCTGCGGCCTTGCAGACAGCAGTGACCGTAATCTCATCTAGCGACTGATGTTGGAGTAAGTTGATTAGACTATCTTGAATTAGGCGTTCGGTCATTTGCGAACGACGGTTGTTTTTAGTACCTACCACTGAAGTTCACCTCATTATTTGAACAATATACTATTGTTTGTTTATTTAATGACGATTTTATGAAAATTGTTGGTTGAAATTACACCGGTTTTCATTTAACATGTTGTTATTATTTAAACACATTGTTGATTAAATGTCACGATGTCGTTTTAAGAATCTGAATTAGGGAAGGGATATAACGTGAAAGGGAGCCGTAGACGTTTTACAATCCAAGCGATTGTTTGGCTAGTTGTGATGGTAGCGGCCATCATCTTCCTGCCAAATATCAGCAGTCTGGTACGTGATAAGGGCCAGACCAAGTTGCCAAGTAGTGCTAAGAGTCAAGTCGCACAAGTCATTCAGAATCATTGGGGGCGTAATCAAAATAATACGCGCCAAGTGGTGGTGGTCTTCAATAATGGTGATTCACCGTTAACGAGTGACCAGAAGCAAGCAATCGATGGGACGATTCAACGCTTCAAAGTGCAAAAATCAAAATATCACGTGAAATCAATGACGGCTGCCAGTGATAATGCTGCTGCCAAAAAGCAATTGATTTCAAAAGACAAATCCACCCAATTACTACAATTAATGGTTGGTAAGAACCAGACCGTCACGAACATGACCAAGAATATTACGGCCGGTGCTAAAACGGCTGGGGTTAAGACGTACGTGACGGGGAGTGACATCTTAAATGATGACTTCACTCAGGAAACGGAAGCAGGGATTCAGAAGACTGAAATTATTACCGTTATTTTCATTTTCATCGTGTTAACGTTAGTCTTCCGTTCGCCGATTACGCCGTTAGTTTCACTGTTGTCAGTTGGGGTGTCGTTCATTATCTCGCTGAGCGTTGTGATGAACCTCGTTAATAAATTTAACTTTCCATTGTCGAACTTTACCCAAGTCTTTATGGTCGTGGTCTTGTTCGGGATTGGGACCGACTACAATATTCTACTGTTCGATCAATTCAAAGAAGAACTCAGTCATGGCGATAGTCCGGTCGCCGCGACTGGGCGCGCGTTAAAGATTGCCGGACGAACGATCCTATACAGTGGATCGTCACTATTAATTGGGTTTAGTGCCCTTGGGTTAGCGAACTTCTCAATTTACAAGTCAGCGGTTGGGGTTGCCATTGCGGTTGCTATCCTATTGCTCGTCTTGTTAACGTTGAACCCATTCTTCATGGCGTTATTAGGACCACGGTTATTCTGGCCAACGAAGAAGTTTGCTGGTGGTAGTACGAGCAAGATGTGGCACGGCATTGCAGCGTCATCAGTTCGTTACCCAATCATCGCCCTGGTCGTTGTTTTAGGGGTTTCATTGCCATTTATCTTAACGTATAACAATGAGTTGAACTATGATACGTTGGCTGAATTAAACGACACGATTCCAGCGAAGAAGGGCTTCCAAGTTGTTCAGGATCACTTCTCCAAAGGGACGGCTGAACCGTCAACGTTATATATTAAGACGGATCATGCCTTAAACAATGAAAAAGATCTAAAAGTCATCGACAGCTTAACGAAACAGTTACAAAAAGTTAAGGGTGTTAAAACCGTGGCGTCTGTCACCCAACCCGGTGGCTCACAAATCGATCAATTATACGTTGGCAACCAATTAGGCACCGTCACTAGTGGAATGAAGTCTGCTAGCAAAGGGCTAACTAAGATTGGTAGTGGGTTAGATAGCGCCAATAGTAAATTGAAGAGTGCCAATATGTCGGATAGCGCGAAGTCGGCCAAGAAGTTGGCGGATGGGGCGGATGAAGTTTCATCAGGACTCAATACTTTAAATGGTAAGACTGGAACCCTTTCAAGTGGGGCTAGTCAGTTGGCAAGTGGTTCGAGCTCGTTAGCGAGTGGATTAGTTACTTATACTAATGGTGTCTACACAGTCAATAATGGTTTGAACCAGTTGAACAGTAAGACTGGAACGTTGGCTAGTGGAGTTAATCAGTTGTTAAGCGGCACACAGAGCTTGTCAAATGGACTTGATACGTTAAATAATAATAAAACAACTATTTCTCAAGGAACTGCAAGCTTAACCTCTAGCGTAGCACAATTGCAAAGTGGTTCGAGTCAACTTTCAACCAAGCTAGCTGAACTGGAAGCAAAAGTGAAAGCTGGAAGCACGGACGTTAATGCGTCACAATTGCAGACATTGATTGATGGACTCAATACACTCAATACAAAGATGGAGACAGTGGCTAACAGTTCTGGCAAAGTTAAGTCTGGAATTGCATTGTTACAAGACAGTGCTAAGAATGCTAATTCTGCGCAAACTAAAATGACTAATGATATGACGACTGTTCAAAGTGCGCTGGAAAGTGCGGCTAAAACTGATGCTGCTAATGCAGCCGGTACATCGTCCAGTTCAACGGCAACTGTGAATGCTGATACGGTCGCTTCTGCAGCGGTTGCTGCTGCAGGTTCAAGTGTGACTGATGACCAGAAGGCTGCTATTAGTTCGGCAGTAACTTCGGCCGTGAACGCGCAAAACAGTTCGAACGCTAGTGCAAGTACTTCGGCGACAAAGGCAACAACGACGACCACGTCGGGTGCAAAAGCCGGGCTGGAAGCATTGTCTGATTTGAGTGCGCAACTCAAGACAATTGCGGATCTCAACAACCAGTTACAAACAGCGAGTTCTCAATTGAGTGGCTTGTCAGGCCTTGGTGACTTGGCAACGGCAAGTATTTCAGCAAATAATAATTCAATCACAGCAATTAAGGGATTACAAACGGCGGTTACAGAAATGCAGACGCTTGAAACTGCGACTGAACAATTGTCAGCAGGCTCTGACCAACTCACTTCAAAGCTCGGTCAGTTGCTAAGTGGTACCAATACACTTGCGTCAAAACTGGATACTTACACAGGTGGTGTGACTAAGCTTGCTTCTGGGGCAAACACGGTTAATAATGGAATGAGCAGTTTAAGCGCGCAAATTCCAACGCTAACGAGTGCCATCAGTGCGCTTGATTCTGGGACTAACCAATTAGCTGCCAACTCTTCAACGTTAAATAGTGGTGCTTCACAATTAGCCAGTGGGACTGCAAGCTTAAACTCGCAAGTACCTACCTTAGTAAGTGGTGTCAACAAGCTTAACAGTGGTGCCTCGCAAGTGGCCTCTGGTAATGAACAAATGTACACCAGTATCCAAAGCTTAGTAGGTCAGATGCAGACGCTCCAAGATGGTTTGAAGACTGCCAGCGACGGAACTAAGACGATCAACACTGGTGTTGGCTCAGCTAACAGCTACTTGACTGGCTTAAAGGATTCCGCGGCTGCGAAGACGTATTACGTGCCAAAGAGCACTTTGAAGGGTAAGACTTACAAGTCTGCTTTGAAGGCTTACATGTCTGGTAACAACCACGCAACGAAGTTAACAATCGTCTTGAATGAAAATCCAAGTTCGAAGTCAGCGATGGATAAAGTAACGGCAATTCAAAAGCAAGCAACGAACAGCTTGAAGGGAACTGCGTTAGATGGTGCCACCATTGCGATTGGTGGTCAAACGTCTGAAACGAACGATACCCAAGCAATTGCTTCTAGTGACTTCGTTCGGACCGCTGCAATTATGTTAGTCGGAATCCTGATTGCCTTGATGGTTATCACGCGTTCTGTCTTACAACCGTTCTACATCTTAGGGACTTTGTTATTGGCTTACATTATGTCCTTGAGTATTACACGGATCTTGAGCAACTGGTTCTTGGGTCAAAGCATGTTAACTTGGAACACACCGTTCTTCGGGTTCATCATGTTGATTGCGCTTGGGGTCGACTACAGTATCTTCTTGATGATGAAGTATCGTGAATTTGATAATTCGGCTGCGACACCAAGTACTCGAATTGTCAGAGCTTCCGCCGTCATTGGGGCCGTGGTCTTATCCGCTGCCTTGATCTTGAGTGGGACGTTCGCCGCCTTGATGCCATCCGGTGTCTTGACGTTGATTCAAGTGGCGATGGTTGTGATTATCGGGTTGATTATCCTGGTATTCGCCATCCCAACGATTATTCCAAGTTTGATTCGCTTAACTTATCCGTTGA
The DNA here is from genome assembly GCF_055413545.1 of Lactiplantibacillus sp. 3062. NCBI lineage: Bacteria > Bacillati > Bacillota > Bacilli > Lactobacillales > Lactobacillaceae > Lactiplantibacillus > Lactiplantibacillus sp. 3062. The sequence continues at coordinate 204,123 of NZ_JBVAYE010000001.1, read as the reverse complement.
CGGATCGTATGGAAGACGAAACCACTGCTGAAAAGCAGACGAAACGAAATCGTCAATAAAATAAGTCAGTTATGCGATAATAAGTGTAACCAACTGGCGCCGTCTAACGATTCAAGTTGGACGGCGCTTTTTTAAGGGGCTGCACTTAGATTTTAAAACCAGTGTTAGTTTTAGTCTGGGAGTATGCGGCGAGTATGAGATAGCCGGGTTGAATAGCAGCAATAAGGAGATGTTTTTAATGCAACGATGTGCATGGGCGGATTCATCACCAGCAATGCAAGCGTATCATGACAACGAATGGGGGCGGCCGCAACATAATCAGCAACGACTTTTTGAACTGTTGTGCTTGGAGACTTATCAAGCAGGACTGAGCTGGCAGACCGTCCTGAATAAGCGGGCGGCTTTTAATGAAGATTTTGTGGATTACGATGTTGACCAGGTGGCCGCTATGACGACTGCCGATGTTGAGCGACTACTAACCGATGCTCGAATTATTCGGCATCGTCAGAAGTTAATGGCAACGATCAACAATGCTCGTGTGATTCGAGATTGGCCGGCCGGGGAAGACTTTGCCACTTGGTTATGGGCGTTTGTTGATAACCAGCCCATACGCCAGGCGTGGGCGTCAATCGATGAGGTTCCAGCAACAAACGACTTGGCGCAACAAGTGTCTAAAGAGATGAAACGCCGCGGCTTCAAGTTTGTCGGACCGACAACCATTTATTCTTATCTTCAAGCGACTGGTCTCATTAATGATCATGTGGTGGACTGCCCATTTGCTCCAGAAAATTTACCGGCCTAACGCGCTTAATTCCTGGCGCGGTGAGTAAGTGAGCCGTCAATTTAAAACCAGCGCGATGACAACTGTCAGGCGCTGGTTTTTATTAAAATCAATATGTTTTGATATAAGTGCGATTGCTTAAATTTTATGTATAAATAAATACTTATTATAACCATAAAAATAATTGACATGATGTCGCTTAATTTGCTAAGAATAGCTGCGGAAGGCAAGTGATGGGAGCGACGTTAGGTGAAAGAAGTAAGGTTTTGGGGACTCTTGTTAGGACTGTTTGTCTGTTTAGGGGCAGTGATACCGTTAGTTAGTAAGGCTGACGTACTTGATACGGCACCCGCTGGACTGAATCTGGAAGGCTTATTTGAACCGGGAAAGTTTGACCGTAATTCGGCCACAATGCAGACTGTTTCAAAGAATGGCCATTCGCAGCATGTTATCGAATTAACAAATGACGATAATCAAGTTGGGGCAATGTGGTCGACCCCTGTTAATCGCTTTAACATGCGGGTCGATAACCAAGTCTCAATGTGGGTGAACTTTGGGGACAAAGCCGTGAGTGAAGGACTGGCCGTTGTTTTACAGAATGATCCCCGCAAAATGAGTGCGATTAGTCGGTATGGAAAGAAAAGCATTATTGGTGAGAACTTGGGTGTTTATGGGACGGATACCTATACACGGCGAACGGCGCCGGCCACGATTGCTAAGACGGCGATTCAAAAAAGTTGGGCGTTGGAGCTGGATACCAAAGTGAATGACGGTGGTTTTTGGGGATTGTATCCCCGGGGGAATTCTTTCGATGAAAAGCCTAAAAAAATGCATATGGCCGCGAGCTACCCTGCAAGTCCGGATACTTATACGCAACGGGGTGGTTTAACGTCCTCTTATCGTTTTGAACAGAACCATGGGAGTATCGCTGATAAATTACCACTCGCGGACGGTAACTGGCACCATCTTGTATTGAAGTGGGTCGCCAGTAAACAAATCATGAGTTATACCCTGGATCAGGGACCAACACGAATGACCACAATTGATACAACAGTCTTTGGAAAGGATATCCGGAATGTTACTTGGGGATTAACTAGTACGGCGACAACCGCTAATGCCAGAACACTGGTCGTCTTTGACCGGTTGCCACAACCGATTGAAATCGAGTCAGATTTAAACGTAACCAATCTGACTCAAGAGCGAACTGTCCATGAAGGAGACTGGGTTCATGGTGGGGATGAGTTGGAATATGAGTACGTTCTGAGCTATCTCAATGGTGACAATGAATGGCAACAGGTTAAGGCCAGTCTACCATTACCCGAACAAGTTCACTTTAGTCACGCGAAGATCCGCTATGCGGATGGTACCGAGGAAGAGATCAATTTACCAGCGGACGATAACGAATCGTCGGTGGCCCGCTTACAACACGATTTGCAGCGGACACTATCAATGAAAAATCCGCACGCTTATATTACGCTGATTGGTGAGGCTGCCAAGGTCGATCGGGATACTTTTGTTGATGATGACATGAGTTACTTTGAGGGTCACGAGATGAAGACCGCAACGGCCACACCGCACTTCACCATTACGACCAATAAGACCGTTAACCTGACAATTGAACCGTTGACACAAGTGAAGAAAGGCGAGCCCGTCATCATTAAGGGCCAAATTAAGCTAAATGATGGGTTAGACTTTGACAATGATGGCATGCGTATCGAGTACCGGGTCAATGGTGAAGCGGGAGAAGACTATCAGTTGAGCATGGACGATCCGGTTGGTTATGTCGAATTTGAAGTGGATGCCGAAGAACTACAAATCGGTGAAAATCAGATTACGTTACGGGCTCATAGCAAAGATAACGCCTACTCAGAACCAGTGACAGTAACGGTCACGGTCATTGGTGGGGAGTTACAGCTGAAAAAAGTCAGTACTGAAAGTGTGTTTGCACCAATCAAGCTGACGGGAACGGCTCAAGTCAGTCGGCCCGAGGGACTTGAAGTAGTTGTCAATGATGATACGGGCTCGAAAGCCGCTTGGCGCTTAGAGGCGACCGCGACCCCTCTCGTGACTAATCAGGGCCGCACACTAGCGGGAAACTTGTATTATCAGGATGGTGCCAAGCTGACAATGTTGGGAGAGGATGCCGTGGAAATCGCGCGCCAAAAGACGGCCCCAGGGATCGACTATGACGTGACCGCCCACTGATCATCGCAACAAGGTTTGGTGCTCAAAACAACGCCCGCCGCTGTTCCTGGAAGTTATCAGGGTACGATCACGTGGCACTTAAGTACCGTACCGGAAGAGTGAGTTTACGATTGTGTAAGTAATTCGTTTAATCAATAAGTTCAATAGTCGCGACAAGAATTAATTGCTAATTCTTGTCGCGACTATTTGGTGTTCAGCGAAAGTGCTGACTAACGCATTTAAACGGGCCTCCGATACGGTGCAATGCTAGTAGTAGCAAGCACAACCAGCCTTTCAGGGGCTTAGCTAGCAAATTGAAAAATCTTCGGTTTCAGACCCATAAATAAACCCAGCAAGTTCACAAATTAGTCAGATTTCCCGTGTAGGTTAAAAGCAGTGCAAAGCAATTGTCATACCAATACTTTATCTGAAGGAGGGTTTAAGCGTGAATTTTTTTAAACGCGCATGGCTCAATCTAACGGCAAAAAAAGGCCGTTCAATTCTATTAGTACTTGTTACATCAGCAATCATGCTGTTTGTATTGGCCGGGTTATTGATTAGAAATGCTGCTGATACGGCAACTAGTAATGCCAAGAAAAGTGTCGGGGCTACCGTCACTTTATCTGCTAACCGGGAGGCGGCTTTTAAGAAGATGCGCAGCGCCACGTCGACGAGTAAAAGTAGTCGGCCTAAGTTGACGACATCGCCCGTTAAACTGAGTGATGCGAAGAAAATCGCCAAGCTTAGCAACGTTTCAAGTTACAATGCGACCGTCTCAACTTCCGCTAATGCGAAGGGCTTTGATACGATTTCAACATCAGGTAGTAGTACCGGTGGTGGGATGAAAGGTATGGGTGGCTCAAGTAGCAGTGGTACTGGTGATATCTCGATTACTGGGGTCACTAATACGAACAGCGTCTCAACCTTTGAAAGTAGCTCAAGTAAAATTACGAAGGGCCGCGGTATTACAGCTAGTGATGAAGGCACTAACAACGTTGTCATCGAAAGTGAATTGGCTAAGGAAGATAGCCTGAGCGTCGGTGATACGATTAAGTTAAAAGCAACGACCGGTGATAAGAAGACTTACACGATGAAGATCGTTGGGATCTATAAAGCGTCATCTAGTGCAAGTACGCAACAAGGTCCTGGTAGTACCGATGTCAGCAACAGTGTTTACACGTCATACACGTTCGCTAACACGGTCAAGGGTTCTAAGTACAAGAACACAGCTGATTCTGTGACTTTTGCAATCTCAGACCCCGCTAAAGTTAGCAGCGTCAAAACGTCTGGTAAACAGTTGATCAATACATCGAAGTATTCGTTGTCAACGGATGATAGCAGTTACCAAACGGTTAAGAGTTCGATGAATAACGTTAAATCATTTGCGGATAAGATTGTCTGGCTCGTTGCGATTGCTGGAACGATTATCTTAGCTTTAATCGTTATCTTGATGATTCGTGAACGCCGCTATGAAATTGGTGTCTTGTTATCATTAGGTGAGAGCCGTTGGAAGATTGTCGCTCAATTCTTTGCTGAAATGGTGATGGTCTTGATCGTCTCAGTTGTCTTAGCCGGATTCGGTGGTAAGTTTGTTGGTAATAAGCTGGGTGACCAGTTAGTTTCACAACAAACGACGACTGCAACGACTACGACGAGTTCAACTAGTCAGCAGGGTCAGCCTGGTGGCGGTGGCGGCGCCCCTAGTGGTAACACTGGTGGTAGCAAGCCAAGCGGCAATATGCCTAGTGGCGGCGGTCAGACTGGTAATGCCAGTGCCACGACCGACACGAACTTAGATATTAATGTCACGGTAATGGATTTAGTTGAACTCGGCGGCTTTGGCTTAGCCATCATGTTCCTGTCGATTATGCTGGCTTCTGGTGGCATACTACGACTACAGCCGAAGAAAGTTTTAATTGATTAGGAGGGGCGGCAATGTTAAAAGTAAATGATCTTGGTTACTGGTATGACCGCCAAGAAAATAGTCTATTTGAGAATGTAAACCTTGAATTTAAGTCGGGGACTTCGTATGCCATTGTTGGTCAAAGTGGTTCCGGTAAGACGACCTTCCTCTCACTGCTGGCGGGTCTAGATAAACCGCGGGCTGGGCAAATTGAACTCAATGGTGAACCAATCAATAAGATTGGTCTGACGAACTATCGGAAGTCCAAAGTGGCAATCGTTTTTCAATCATATAATTTGTTGACGTATATGTCACCATTGAATAATCTGATGACTGCCATGGCAATTACGAACTCGGAACACCGTGGTGACAAGGATTATGCGATGAAGATGTTACGACGGTTAGGTATTACAGATGATCAGATGAAGAAGAATGTTCAACGCTTATCTGGTGGTCAGCAGCAACGGGTGGCGATTGCACGGACCATGGTGTGCGATGCTAAACTAGTGGTTGCGGATGAACCAACCGGTAATTTGGATGAAGAAAATACGAAATATGTGATTGACCAATTTCAAAAAATTGCGCATGAACAAAAGAAGTGCGTCATTATTGTCACGCATGAACCGGATGTTGCGGACGTTTGTGACCACTCCTACCGATTAGAAAAGCACAAATTTGTGGCGGAAACCTAGGGTGCTCTTACGATTGAATCAGACGTGAGTTGACGCGTACAATCGCATTTTTGTCAAGATAAGTCACTAAAAATGAGTTCTCAGAATGATTTGATTCTGGGGACTCATTTTTTGATTACTGTGAATTGCTAACGAGACAACAATCGTTTTTGAGGGCGAACTTGCCAGCGAACGATAAAGGCGATGATGATAAACAAGACGAGATAGAGCACCGAGATGCCAATCGCGTAAGCAACCGGAATACTCAACTTGGCCGCGGTGTGGGTATGCGTGGCCAAACTAACGACGACGGATACGTCCGATAAGGCGTGCAAGAAAATCGGCCAGACTAAGTTATTGGTTCGTAGATAAAGGCCGCAAAAAATCAGGCCACCCGCTGCAGCATAAAAGACTTGTGGGATGACGTAGCTGAGGGTCAGCTGGCTGCTGTTAATGAGTAGGTGGGTAAGACCAAATAGTAAACTGTCGATACAAATGGCTAGCATGAGTCGGTGAGGGAAGCATTGTCGTAGTAGTGGCAGGAGCATGCCCCGATAGATATATTCCTCAGTGATCCCGATAACTAGGGCGTAGCCAATATAGAGAATTAACGTTGGGGTCCAAGCAAGATGACATAGCTTGATGAAGTTGCTCGTCATTGGTAGTAATAAAATAATGATTCCCGGGATGAGCTGCAAGCATTGTCGTACGAGTGATTGCGATTGCCACCACTGAATCGATATTTTAAACCAAAAATGATTTAATAGCAGGAAAATAAGTAATACAAGCAAGTCTTGGACCAGCCCACTGTATAAAGTTGGTACTGGTAGCCAGGCAATTAATTTAAAAAGAATTGGTACTAAAATGAAAATACTAATAGCGGCTCCCCAGCCGCGTTTGGTTGATGACATCGAAATCCCCTCCAGAAGTTAATGCTAACTTTAGTATAGGTCACATTGAAGGTGTTGGTTATATTAATTACGGATCGATTAGTTGCCGGTGGTCATTATGACAGCCACTGGTGATTTTGGCGTAGAATCGGCAGTATTAATAGGATAATGACCGCGATTTCGATGATTTGAAAACTAGTCGTCGTTATACCGGGCAAATTGATTGGAGGTTCCATCATGCTAAAGAAGTCATTGACGGTGTGAATCAACAATGGCCATAGTAGCGATGTTGTCTGTGCCGTGATTAAACATAATAGTAGCCCCAGTACGAACGTAAAGCCCAATTGCAATAGGGTTAAACTAAGTGTTTGGTGACCAAGATTGATTAGATGGGTCAAACTGAAGAGGATACTAGTGAAGACTGCAGCTCTACCTACACCCAATGTTGACTGGCTGGCCTGAAACAACATTCCGCGAAAAAAGGTCTCTTCGAACAGGCTGATCAATATGGCAACGAATAACAGGGTCAGGGTGTTTGTCAGTTGTTGGGCGGTTGCTAACGTATATAATCCAATTAGTGCGGCTACGATTAAGGTTGGAATGATGGGCCGGATTTGCCGACGCCAAGTTGCCGATACCCCAAATTTTAAGGTTTGCCGTAGCCAGTCACGATTTAATATGAGTGCAATTGCTAAAAAGAACAGCTCTTCGACCCCAGTTGTTAATGAGGATGGGAGTTGGGTTAAGCGTGGTAGCTGGAAAATCAGGCCAATCAACAACATACTGCCTAACATGCCACCCCATAGTGTGATGACTAATTTGGTTTCGTGGCGCATCTCCTCAGATCCTTCCTCGTATTCTCGCTACTAAGCATACGCCTTTTAAATGAATCTGAGCATAAAAAAACAGCGTAACGACAATTAATGTCATTACGCTGTTCGTTAGTAATCAGTTATTTTATAAAGCCCAAGCAGCCATGCCTTGTGCGTTGTATAAGCTAACGGCAGCGTTAACTTGGTCTTCAACAGAGCCACTGCTGATGTGCATGTTTTGGAATAAACCATAGGCACCAGAAGTACTGTTCTTGACCGTTGAGTTCCAGTTTGATTCACGCGTGATGATCGTGTTCCAAGTTGAAGCTGAAACGCCAGTCCGTGATTGCATTTGGCTTAATACGTAGCTCTTTAAGTTACTACCAGTGTAGCTTGAAGTCGTTGAGGTTGTTGAAGCTGTTGATGATGCAGCTGAGCTAGTAGCACTTGATGAAGCTTGACTAGTGGTTGCAGCAGAACTTGAAGCTTGGCTAGCAGCTGATTGCGTTGAGCTTGCTGAAGAAGCAGCACTCGTTGCAACACTTGAAGTAGCTTGGCTAGCAGCTGAAGAAGTAGTAGCAGAACTAGTAGCTTGGCTAGCAACTGATTGTGAAGAAGCACTAGTAGCACTGGCACTCGTTGCAGTTGAAGCAGCTGAAGAAGTAGCTTGGCTAGTTGCTGATTGTGGTGCAGCACTTGTAGCAGCAGAAGTCGTGGTTGTTGTAGTAGTACCATTGACTTCAAGCTTATCACCAATGAAGATTAAGTTAACATTAGCTAACTTGTTTGCCTTTTCAATGGCTGAAACTGAAGTGTTGTGAGCTTGGGCAATTGCTGAAACAGTATCGCCGGCCTTAACAGTATAAGTATCAGCGTTGGCAACCGTTGTTGAGATAGCGAATAAAGCTAATGCAGCAGTTGATGATAATACAAGGTTTTTGATCTTCATAATAATTAATACACTCTCCTATAATTTGCGTGTGTTCGATTATTTACATATATTTTCTATTGGTCGAGCAGTTGATGTCTCAACCAATCAACAGTGACTAGTATAACTAGTGAGTGTTGCAGTGCAATAATCAGAACATTACGTTTTTAGGGGGTGCTTGTAATATAAGACCGTTTTTGTAATGAATTGTAATATTTGAGCCGGATTTCATGTAAAATAGCGCTACCAATCCCGATTAACTAGCTAGAAAATCAATAACGACAATGATTAAGCGGGGAAACTAATGATGAAAATTAGCCGCTTTATCCGATAAAAGTGATCACTTTTGGTCGATTTATGAAAAGTCAACGAGGATTATCTATAATTTTAAGCACTTAACTAGTGAATTTTGACGGGTTAATTTGTCGGGAAGTCTGATTATAGTGACACTTAACTAGTCATTTTATTGCTTGGAGACGTGGCACTGACTAATTATTTTTCGGTAAAGCAGATAATTGATAGAAGTTGCGCATCGTGTAGTCAATTGTGGTTGGTTAACGAAGGCGTCGATTAATTAAGTATTACTATAGTAGGTTTATGCCAAAAGTAGCCCATGACGATCGCTACTAAAACGTTACTGGGTTAGTATTACGCCATAGCTGAATGGTATGTGGTTGTCGTTGTGGACTAGTCGTCAAACTGTCGGGGGTTCGGGACTGTACTTAGTCAGGAAATTAGTTGGATTTTCTCCGTTAAGGTTGGTGAATTGTTAAATAAAAACATGTGGTATTTTGGTTGGGAGAGTGGGTCGTCGATTGGGGGGGGACAACTAGCAGGGCTGGATCGTGTCCGTCTTAAAGCGGTTGCCAGAATAAGCATATCGCATATCTAAATAACGGGTTGTCAGCATGCTCTAAGGCCCATTATAAAGTCACTTAGCAACTGAGTAACTTTATAATGGGTATTGGTGGGGGACACACGTGCTTCAGCACGGATTTAATAGTAGAAAAAAAGATTGCGAATCAGAAATGATCCGCAATCTTTGCATTTGTTTATTAATTTAGAGTGGCTTCTTAGTACCAGCCATTAGCAAGCCAGTGACTCTTGGCGTTGCTCCATGAGCCATAACGTGAAGCAACATAACTGTTAGCAACACGTTCTTGGTTGGCAGCGGAGTAGTCACCGTTTAAGTATGAAGCACTTAATTGGTACTTACCGATGTATTGACCGTTACGAGCAGAATATGAACCACCAGATTCTTTACCAGCAATCCAAGCCTTAGCAGCACTATCAGAACCATTGTTGCTATAGTTTGATGTTGAACTAGACGTTTGAGTCGTCTGAGCAGCAGGTTTGCTAGTTTGTGTTTGACTTGATTGGGTCTGGCTAGCTTGGCTCGGTTGAGCTTGAGTTTGACTAGTCTGAGCTGATGATTGTGTCGTGGTCGTTTGTTGAGTCGTCTGTGTTGAAGTCGTGGTAGTGCTATCACCATTTACTTCAAGTTGTTGACCAACTAAGATCAAGTTAACGTCTTTTAAGTGGTTAGCTTGTTGGATTGCATCAATCGTCGTGTTATGATCAGCAGCAATGGCAGAAACCGTGTCACCGGCTTTAACAGTTACCGTAGCAGCTTGAGCGGTAGCACCAATGGCAAAGAGACTAGCAGTAGCGGCAGCAGTTGATAATAAAGCATTCTTAATCTTCATTTGTAATGTACACTCCTATTTTTTAGTCCGAATTTGGCTTGGCCCCGCGAATCTTCCAAGCACTCAATGGTACCTAGTATAACTGGCGATTGTGACAGGGAAATAGCAGGAGTTTTACGAATTACCCTAATTCTTGTAATAAACGGCGTGTTTTGTAATCTTTTGTAATATAACGCGCGGCGCAATTGTTTCTGAGCGGGTCAATCAAGGCTGTTTACAAATGAAGACGGTGTCTGTTGGTTAACATAACCAAATGTTGTGATTAAAGTTCGAAGCGTGATATCACTGGGACTGGCAACCGCTGATGTCGTGACTAAGCTTAGTTAAGCCAATTTACGAGTTCTTTTAGTGGAAATGTAAGCGTTTGTTTGAATGTCAGCCAACTTACTTTTGGTAACTCGAAATTAGTCGGCCTTTAATTGGACCAGCCAGTTGTCGGTTTGTTTATTGTTAATGAGCGATTGGGGTGCCGCTTGTAGGTCTTTGTTAAGCTTCTGAACGGTGCCACTAAAGGGTGTTGACACCAGATGCGCCCCTTGATCGTCCGTAATCGTGACGAGCGGATCACCTGCCACGAGGTGCTGGCCCTTAGTTGGTAAATCGAGTTGATGAACGACACCCAGATTGTGTTGTCCTTGGTCACTTAACCCCAGTAGAAGCCGGTCATGTGATTTGGTCTTCAGCCAAACGTCGCCGTATAACATCGGAGCATGTTGCTCTTCGTAATCATGACGATAGAAATGGATCATTTGTTTCCAAGCAGATTCTTGTTTTGCCATCATTTCTCCTCAATTCAGTGCTAGTAGTCGGTGCATCAATTGAAAGTGGTGCATGATTGCTAATTTCTTAATTATTCCTAACCCTGGGAATTTATCACCCTCAGCGTAGGCCAATAGGGTGGCAAGCGCGGGGGTGCGATTGAGTCCCGTCAGGTGTGCGGGTGCCCAGTCGGTGAGCTTTGTTAATGCTTCAAAAAACTTTTGCTTTTGACCACGCATATTGGCATTGCTGTCCGAAACAAAATGATGGATGCGCAGGTCACCGTTAACCGTAACATAAATAAGATGTAATGCAATTGCGCGTGATGGCATACCGTGGTCAAAATAGGGTCGGCCCATGAGTGAGTAATCGCCAAAACCATCAAAGCCAACCGGTGTTTGGTGCCAGTTAGCGGGGGCAAAATAGGCGTCAGTTATTTCTTGATAGTCCGCAACGTGCGCTGGGGTTGCCACGGGATCAGTCAATAAGACCGCGTGTTGTGGTAATAGTTGGTGCAAACGCGCTTCATCAGGGATTAGGACATGACCAGCATGCTGTAAAGTGGTCGTATGCTGATAGGCCTTAAGCAACGGATAGTTAGGCGCGATGAGCAAGCTTGTTTGACTAGGAGTGGTTGTCAGAAAGTCGCGACTAAAATCAGCCGCAAGAATTGCGCCCGGCCGGTAAAATGGGTAGGGACGCAGATCCGGAAGTGGATGGAGCTTAACGGTATTAAGACCATAGACACTCACTTGGGGATTCGCAATAATGCTAAATGGTTGTTGGGCTTCAATAAAAGTCGTGACTATTTGTTGTAATTCTTTGGAGTCACGGACTGGTTCAATTACTGGGATGATGTGTGGGCCAAGTTGGTGTTGCTCGCACAATGTTCTTAAGGCTAACAAATCATACATCCGTCCACGTAGATAGGGGTAGTAAGTGCTCATAACTGGTCACGCAGATCTGGTGCCGTTAGCGCCTGATATTTTAGTTTGAGTGTCTGATATTCGGCATTGCGGGCATCTAATTCTGTTTGTAGCGCAGTCACCGCGTCATTCTGGGTGTCATCAATGAAGCGATCGTACAAGTTTTGTTCAGGATCATAAACGTCGTAGCCGGTGCGGGCCCGTTTGCGTAATTCTTTGAAGAGTTGATCATCAGAGTAGAGCTGTAGTCCTTTCTTCACACGCTTGGCTTTATCGACCTCACGAAAGAGCGATGTGATAAAGTGACTGATAAGGGGCGTTTGCTCGACTTGTAAGTCTTGGCGTTGGGCTTTCTTAGCGACAGTTAGGAAACCAGGCGTTCGCAACGGTTGGGGTGCGAGCTCTAGGGCCCGCTGATCAAAAGCACGGTAGATCAATACACCAATATGGTCTGGAATTTCCGATTGAACTTCTAGGTAAAGTTGTTGCGGCAAGACAAAGTAATTGTAATGACCGATAAATGAAAGTTTGGCCTTTGAATGAAAATCTGCTTTGGTGACTTTCAATTCGTAGCAACGCCATTCAATCTGACCATCGGGGAGTTGTTGATAGCTTAATGTATCAACGATCCCTTTATCAGCGGGCATCGCAACTTCTTCAACCACGTAGGCGCCCTGTTCTAGACAGTACTGATAGAGAGTACTTTCAAGTTGTTTAGTTAATTTAGTCTTCATTAATGAGTCACCTCCATTTGGTGCCAAAAGTTGGCAATCGTTGCTTCGAGCTGCGGGACTGATTGGATCGTCTGATAGTACTGCCAATGTGCTGGAAATAAATCTGTGTAGCGCCGACTAGCGAAGCGTTGGTCTAACAAGAGAACGATTCCGGTGTCCTTGGCACTGCGGATCAGGCGGCCAGCAGCCTGTAAGACGTTGTTCATGCCTGGCAGTTGGTAAGCGTAGGCGAATCCTAAGCCGTTTTGATGGTCGTAGTAGTCACGAATCAAGTTCGTTTCAGGGTTGATACCCGGCAGACCGACACTGACGATAGCGACTCCAATCAAACGGTCGCCACGTAAGTCAATGCCTTCGGAGAAGATACCACCCAGTACGCAGAAACCGAGTAAGGTTTGCGAGGGGGCTGACTGAAACTGGTTCAAAAAGGTCTGCCGGGCAGTTGCATCCATCGTCGAGGCTTGGGCGGTAGTTGCCACATCAGGGTAGGCGGCTTCAAAGGCAGTTTTGATCTGCAGCAGATAGCCATACGACGGAAAGAACACGAGGTAGTTGCCATGTTTAGCCGTCAACATGGCGTGCAAGCTGGCAATAATCCGGGGCACGTTATGTTCGCGTTCGTGATACGTTGTCTGGACGTACTGGGTGACGAGAATGGCCTGATGCTTTGGTGGAAATGGTGATGGAAGCTGGTAGGCCAAACTGTTGGCTTCACCGCCAAGCACCCGCTGGTAGTAAGCCATCGGGGTCAGCGTCGCAGAAAATAGGACAGCACCACTGCCGAGCTCTAATGACCGATTAAGAAAGTCACTGGGATCTAGGCAGAGTTCCTTGATCGTTAAGTGATGACCGTCAAGGACGAAGCGCGTCTGGTAGCTGCCATCATATAGGTCGCCAATTTTAACAAAGGTCAGACAGGCGAAGAAATAGTCACGGACGGCGTCGAGCAGTGGCCCCGGCTTTTGTTGCGCCAACCAGTCAGTCACAAATTCATTAAATGTTCTGAGGGTGCGTAATAATTTGTCCGGGGGATCAGGTAGCACCTGTTCCGTTACTTGGTCATCAATCAAGGTTTTACTGATGCGCGTAAAACTACGCCGGACTTTCTTGAGTTCGCGTTGTAAGTCGTCACTTGGCTGACTTTTATCGGGCTTGGCTAATTTTAGCAACGCACTGATTGGCTGGTCACTAACGGCTGCAGAGTACATATCACGGGAGCGACTAACAAGGTTGTGGACTTCATCGATAAGGAAAAAGTTGTCGTCATCACGTTCGCTAAAGAATCGTTGTAAATAGACTAATGGGTCAAAAAGATAGTTGTAGTCACAAATAATCACATCACAGAAGAGCGACGTGTCGAGTGAAAATTCAAACGGATCGACAGTATGCTTGCGAGCATACTGTTCAATCACGGAACGGGTAATCTGGTCTTCATGGGTCAACAGATCCTTGAGTGCTGGTTTAAGTCGGTCGTAGTAGCCAATCATATAAGGATTATCTTCCGGAAGTACATCTTGTTCCTCGGGAAACCGAATCTGATCCTTGGCAGTTAGCGTAATGCTTTTCAGTTTGAGTCCGTCATGACTCATTAGCGTGACCGCTTCTTCAGCAACGTGGCGCGTACTTTGCTTAGCGGTCAGGTAAAAGAGGCGCTCAATCACGTCTTCGCCCATTGCTTTGATAGCCGGAAATAGCGTTGAGATCGTTTTCCCCGTCCCAGTTGGTGCTTCGACAAAGAGGCGTTTTTGCAACCGAATTGTCTTATAAACAGCGCCAGCCAATTCATGTTGGCCCGGCCGAAAAGCTGGAAACGGAAATGGCAAGTCTTCAATAGAAGCGTTTCGTTGTCGTCGTAAATCGGCTCGTAATGTCAACCAGTATTCATATTCTGTAATTAAGTCGTGGAAGAATGCGTCTAGTTCAGCCCGGTGAAGGATTTGCTGGGTCTTCGTGATTTTTTCATTGATGACTTGAAAGTAGGTCAGCTGCAACGTGACCTGCTCAAGATCGGGATGTTCTTGCAGTAACAGGTAACCGTAGACTTTGATCTGCCCCCAGTAAAGTGTCAACGTGTTGGTACTTAAGTCCTCGAAGACTTGATCGGATGTTTTGATTTCTTCAATCAACGCCCCATCATCATTTAACTGAATCCCGTCTGCCCGACCCGCGATAATGTAATCAGTATCGTTCATCGTCACAATTTTTTTCAGGTAAACTTCGCTATCATAGTCTTCACCACGACTACTCTGGAGCTGACGATGAATCTTAGCACCGTTCAATGCAGTGTTCTGGCTATTCTTTACTTCATTTAAATCGCCTTGTCGCAAGACGAATTCTACCAATTGTCGAATTCCAATCTTAGTTGCCATCGGAGCATCCCTTCTGAATTTAGTCGCTTCCTATTATAAAACATCTGTTCGTGTTTGTCTGCTGTTGATTGATGATGCCGGGCAAGGCTCTGTGATGTGGCCTTAAATGATTGTTAAGCCGCGGCAGACCAGTATTTAAGACGCGGGCTTCGACGGCTTGGATCTGGGCTCATCGTGTTCCAGCAATTGGCGGAAATGCCTGGGAGTCAATGTAGGACGAACTAGCCAGACAGGTTCACGCCATTCCGAATTTTTTCCAGCGAATCTTAGCTGGTCACTTTTGCCTTTGAAAAACTGATACGGGTTAACAATCTGGATTGAAAGCTAAATAAAAAAGCATCGCGATAAGGGCGCCGATGCCTGTTGCGATGTTTAGATTGACGATTTTGATTTAGAAGAAAATGGATCAGACTAGGAAGTTAATCGTACCAATGGCTGTGGTGTTGGCGAATGCTCTTGCGGAGACTAAAACCGTAGCTGACGATGCTGGCTGTGATAATGGTCGCTAAAATCGCAAGCAACCATGAACCGGACGTGCTAAAGTAGGTGGCGTAACCAAGGCTGAGACTGACTAATGTGATGACGGGAATTAGAATTCTCACAGGGGCTGGATGTAAGAAGACGACACCGGCTAGCCACAGAGCCGCTGCTGTGACCATGGCGTCGACACTGATTGGTGAACCAAAGCTAATACCAAGAGTGGTGATAGCAAGAATTGTTCCCACGGTCAGGAGGAGGACGGCAAAGCCGTTGCTGACGGACCAAGTAAACGTTTTTTTCATCATGATCGCCTCGCTTTCTATTAACTATATTATAGGCTAATTTCGCCTTATGAAAGAAATAATATGCCGACAATTAAGTTTGCAATGTTATGAAAATTGAAAGTTTGTGAACAAATCCTTGAAAGCGTATCCACTATTAGTTAAACTGGCATTAGGCACACTTGATGATGGATGGAGGAAAAATAGTCATGGCAAAAATTTTAGCAATTAACGCCGGCAGTTCAACTTTAAAATGGAAGCTTTTCAGTGTTCCCGAAGAAACGGTAATCGCATCGGGAATGGTTGATCGGCTGGGATTGCCAGATTCCGTTTTCACAATTAAGAAGGCGGATGGTAGTAAATATTCTGAAACTAAGGACCGAATTGATGCAAAAGAAGCCGCTGCAATGGTCTTAACACGGCTGAAGAGCGATAATATTGTGACTCATCTTAGTGAAATCACTGGGGTTGGTCATCGGGTTGTTGCGGGTGGCGAAGATTTCAAAGACTCTGTCGTTATTACCTCGCAAACCTTGAAAAAAATCAAAGATTTATCTGAGTATGCGCCGCTACATAATCCAACGCAGGCTTATTATATTGAAGTATTCCGTGATTTATTACCAAAAGCGACTCAAGTAGCCGTGTTTGACACTTCGCTGTATGCGGATATGCCTAAAGTTAATTACCTATATAGTATTCCTTACGATTATTATGAGAAATTTGGCGCGCGGAAGTATGGGGCACATGGCACAAGTCATCGTTACGTTGCTAATCGGACGGCCCAACTATTGGGGAAACCATTGGATTCGCTTAAATTAGTGACATTACATTTAGGGTCGGGTGCTTCGATCACGGCTTTTGATCATGGTAAAGCCGTCGACACTTCAATGGGCTTTACGCCGCTAGCTGGGATTACCATGAGTACCCGTTCCGGTGATATTGATGCCTCAATTATTCCATTCTTGATGCGCCATTTAGGGATCTCTGATGTGGAAGACTTTGTTGACATTCTGAATCATAAGTCCGGGTTACTTGGTATTTCAGGTTTGTCACCTGATATGCGTGATCTTGATAAGACGCAAGATACCCGTGAACGGTCAAAACTAGCAATTGATATTTTTGTTAACCGGGTTGTGAAGTATGTCGGCAGCTATATTGCTGAAATGAACGGGATTGATGCTCTTGTCTTCACGGCTGGTGTAGGTGAAAACTCATGGATGATCCGCGAACGCGTCACTAAAGCTTTAGGATACTTTGGCGTGACAGTGGATGATGAAAAGAATCATATGCACGGTAAGGAACAAATTATTAGCAAAGATGACGAACCGGTAACGGTCATGGTTGTCCCAACTAATGAAGAGTTGATGATTGTGCGTGACGTTGAACGGTTATCTAAAGCAGAATAAATGAGTCAATTAAAAACGCGTGATTCGGATTGTGGTCCGAGTCACGCGTTTTGAGTTTTGGATTCTAATCAGCATAGCGCTAAGTCAGCTCTTGTCCCCGCATATGTGCCGATGTGATGTGCTCAGCTATTGGCGTTGTCGCGCAGGTTTAGTCATTTTGATGTGGGGCGTGTGGTTGAATAGAAAAGGGGTACCGCTCGAAGTGAAGCCGAAATGCTGGTAAAATCCTTGTACTGGCACTTGGGCTTCAATTTGAATTGGCAAATCAGCATAGTGTTCCTGTACGACCTGTTCGATATGGGCCATTAAATCAGCGCCCAAGTGTTGTCTGCGTTGGTTTTTGTCCACCACGACCCGGCCGAAGGAGAGATGGTCATCTTCTGTAAAGATTCGTGCGTATGCAACAATATTTTGATTGACGGTTTTAAAGACATGATAAGCTTTTAAATCAGTATCATCGACTTCCTGATAGATGCGCTGTTGTTCAACAACAAACGTTTTGACGCGCAATTCATAAATAGCGTATAATTCAGTTGTTGTTAGTTCTGAGAATGTTTTAATCGACCACATGGTGATGCCTCCTTAGCATAGTGCTAAGTTTATCATCAAATAATTGCATATGCAATAATAAAAAGGAGCTTCTATGATACCAACATTAAGATTGATGGGCACGTTGTCGCGAATCGTCACGAACGAGGGTAATCAACGTTTTGCGAAATACGGCCTCAATAACAATCAGTTTATTTATTTAATTCGAATTTGTGAGCAGCCTGGCCTATTTTTTAGTCAATTGGCTGACCAAATGAAGATGGATCGAACCACGAATTATCGCGCCGTTCAGAACTTAATAAAAAAAGGTTACGTGATTAAGCAGACACATCCAGAGAATAAAAAGGTCCGGTGTTTGTACCCAACGAGCGCTGGGCAAGCGTTGTACCCGGAATTGCATGCTTATGAGCAGTGGTGTGCAGACTTGGTTGGTGAGCAGTTAACGCCGGGCCAACAACAAGTTTTGTTTGAAAGTCTGTCGTTAGTCACGGCTAATGTCACCCAGCATATTGAGTAAGTTTAATCACTAAACTAGATTAATTGTGAACAATTAAAATGGCGTGGCGTTTTAGCTGAATTTTAGGCGTGAAGAGTATACCATGTAGTTATCAAGTTATAACTGGATTAATGTGATCAACGCAGGTTAGCACAATTGCTGGACAGGCGGCATTAGTCAACAGGAATAATGAAAGGGGTTAATAAATCATGGCAACAACTTTGGTGTTAGGTGGGGGTTACGCAGGGATGCGAGCCGTCAAGTTTTTACAGAAGAGTCTACCAACTGAGGATGAAATCATTCTTGTTGATCAGACACCGACGCATACGGAGAAGACTAATTTACACGAAGTCGCAGCGGGGACGATCGCACCTGATCGAATTACTTATCAGATTCCGGATATTATCGGTAAGCGGGTCCAGTTCGTTCAAGCAACGGTCAAGAACGTTGATATTGAACAAAAACAAGTGACCTTTGAAGATCATCCTGAAATGACCTATGACTACTTAGTATTAGCATTGGGCTTCCAGTCAGAAACATTTGGGGTAGCTGGCGCCGATGAAAATGCCTTGCCAATGGATGATTTGGCAACTTCACAGGCTGTTTATGAACATTTGGAAGAACGGTTTAAAGCCTACCGTACCAGTAAGGACAAAAATGATTTGAAGATTGCGGTCTGTGGTGCTGGGTTCACTGGAATCGAATTATTAGGTGAACTGACCCAGACGTTACCAAGATTGCAGGCGAAGTATCAAACACCTGCTGCTAAGTTAGTTTGTTTGGAACGGATGCCATCAATTTTACCGATGTTTACGCAGGAATTGCGGGACTACGCTTTGAAGTTTATGGAAAAGAATAATGTCGAAATGCGGTTAGGTGCCGTTATTGAGGCCATCAAACCGGGTGCTGTGGTTTACAGTGACGCGGACAAGAACGAACATGAATTTACGGCTAACACTATTATTTGGACGGTTGGTGTCAGTGGTTCACACGTCATTGCTGATTCCGGTTTTGATCAGCGCCGTAACCGGGTCGTAGTTAAGCCCGACTTATCACTGGAAGGGCATCCCGAAGTATTCATTGTTGGGGATGTCGCTGCAGTGATGGATCCCGAAAGCAATCGGCCATATCCAACCACAGCTCAAATTGCACTGGCAGCTGGCGAACAGGCTGCCAAGAATATTGGCGCTTTGCGTCATAACCAAGCAACGGCGACGTTCCACTATGAATCTAGTGGGACCGTGGCCTCATTGAGCGATCGTGACGGTATTGGTGAAATCTTCAGTAGTAACAAACCGGTTCATGGCTACGCGGCATCAGCATTGAAGAAAATTATTACTGACCGCTCACTTTTGGAAAGTGCGCATTTAGGAACGGTCTTCAGTAAAGGGCGTTTTGACTTATATCATTAATCATTAAATTAATTCCAGTAGTATGATAAATAGCCACCACAGAAATCGAATTTCTGTGGTGGCTATTTTGGACTAGTTAACCGTCGAATGGCTCAGCTGGTTGCTGATTCGGGCAATTAAGTAACCAGCTGTTGGGACTAACGATACTTTACGGGCACCCCTTACAATTAAGGCATGATAAGGGGGCGGTCAAAATGACGACTAAATCAATACGAACACCAATTCAACCGTGGTTTACCCTAGTGGTAGCGGGCAGCTTACTGATAACCTTGTTTTCTACCGCACTTTGGTGGTTGGCTAGCAGTGCGTTTTGTGCGCTACTCATTTTAAACTTACAATTTATCGTCTTTCCAACCACCGCGGATCGTTATTGGCTAAATCGGCTCAGTTTAGGATTAGTGCTAGCGCTAGTAGTGCTCGCGAATATTAAATTTTTACTCATTAGTGGTCTGACATGGCGGTAAGCGCCTAGACATTAAACGACCTGACTTGAGGCACTCTGTTTCAAGTCAGGTCCTTTTGTCTAATGATGCCAGTCATTTGAATCAAGTAGGCTGATCCGATTAGTGATGCATCTTAAATTCCAAATAACGGTCATTATACAAGCCGACTTTGGCTGGTGATAAATCTTGATAGATTTGAAGATGCTTGATTGTGTTATTGTCTGGGTAAAATTGGCGATCGTTGCGAATGGCCTTAGGTAATAGCGCCTTGGCTTTCCGATTAGGTGTTGCGTAACCGATATATTCCGCATTTTGGGCGGCGTTCTTGGGTTCACTCATAAAGTTCAAGAAGGCGTAAATCGCCTTAAAGTGTTTGGCCGTTTTAGGAATGACCAAGTTATCAAACCACAAGTTACTCCCTTCGGATGGGACAACGTAATGCAAGTGTGAATTGCCAGCCAACATTTCACTAGCCTCACCGGACCAATCGACCGCGATTGCGGCTTCGTTTTGGATCATGTACATTTTAATTTCATCCGCTACGACGGCCTTGACGTTTGGTGATAGCCGGTTAAGCTTGTTTCGCGCAGCCAATAGAGTGGCTGGATCGGTCGTGTTCATGGACTGATTCATTGATGCGAGGGCGAACCCCATTACGTCGCGGGCGCTATCAATCAGCATGATTTTGTTATGGTATTTTCGTTGCCACAAATCATTCCAGTGTTGAATACTGCCCGGCTGAACGTACTTGTCGTTATAAATGATACCAAGCGTTCCCCAGAAATATGGGACTGAGTAACGATTGTGTTGATCAAAGGCCAAGTTCATGAAGCGCGGATCGTAATTCTTCATTCCAGTCAGTTTACTTTTATCGAGCGGTAAGAGTAAGTGCGCTTTTTTCATTTTTTCAATCATGTAATCACTAGGTACGGTCAGATCGTAACTGGTGCCGCCTTGCTTGATTTTCGTATACATAGCTTCGTTGCTATCGAAAGTTTCGACGTTAACGTGATAGCCAGTCTGTTTTTGAAACTTAGTGAGCAGACTAGGGTCGATGTAGTCACCCCAAGTATATAGGTTCAAAACCTTTTTGCCAGTACTACCAGAGCTCGTCTGCAAGCGTTGCGCGCCAAAGGCCAGTAAGCCACAGACGACTAGTAAGCTAACGATAATGCTTAATAATTTTTTCACTTCCGCCGCCCCCTAACTGCTGGCCGCCGGTGCCGACTACTGTATTGGTTAATGAAGTAGTAGCCAATTACTAACACCAGTGCCATCAGGAACATTAGACCGGACAGGGCGTTGATTTCCAGGTTGATGCCTTGACGGGCCCGTGAGTAGATTTCAACCGACAGCGTGCTAAAGCCGTTTCCAGTCACGAAGAAAGTGACGGCGAAGTCATCGAGTGAGTAGGTCAGGGCCATGAAGAAGCCAGAAAAGATCCCGGGCATGATGTAGGGCACGATGACTTGGCTGAGTAATTGCCAATTGTTGGCACCTAAGTCAGCCGCGGCATCCAGTAAACTGGTGCTCATTTCTTGAATTTTTGGTAGCACCATCAAGACCACGATTGGAATTGAAAAAGCAATATGGCTTAACAAGACTGAGCCAAAACCGAGCGGAATTTTAAGGGCAGTAAAGAAAATCAAGAAACTGGCCCCGATGATGACGTCGGGTGAAACCATCAAGATATTGTTCAACGATAACAAAGTGTTGCGGGTAATCGGTTTGGTCATACTATTGATTCCGAGTGCCCCCAGCGTGCCAATGACAGTTGCTAATAATGATGATAAGAGCGCAATCAAAATGGTGTCGAGAAAAATGGCAATTAAACGGCTATCCGCGAATAAGTCTTGGTAATGTTGCCAGGTAAAACCATGAAAGTTGTTCATAGTCGTACCTTGGCTGAAGGAGTAAACGACTAGAAAAATAATTGGCGCATACAGCACGATGAAAACAAGCCACAGGTATAAGTTGCGCCACTTGAAGTTACGTAAGGTCATTATTTCGTCAACCCCTTTCGTGCGCGCTTTTTACTGCTGCCAGTGAGCCACATGATGATGACCATCGCAATAATCAGGACGACCCCGATCGTCGAACCCATGCCCCAGTTCATTGTCGTCAAGAAGTGTTCCTCAATCGCAGTCCCGAGTGTAATCACCTTATTGCCGCCAATTAAACGGGTCAACATGAAGAGTGACAGTGAGGGAATGAAGACGGCTTGAATGCCAGCCTTCACACCGGGGAGGGTCAGTGGGAAAATTACCCGATTGAAGGTCTGCCAATTTGTGGCACCGAGATCCCGACTAGCATTGACGTAAGATGGGTTCAGTTCGCTAATCGAGTTGTAAATGGGCAGGACCATGAACGGAATCTGAATATAGGCCGCGACAAAGATGAAGCTGAAATTAGTAAAGAGCAATTGCTTGGGCCCGATTCCGATGAAACTTAAAAACTGGTTGGCGATGCCAGCTTGACTAAAAATGCCGATGAAAGCGTACGCCTTAAGTAATAAGTTGATCCATGTTGGCATAATGATTAAGAGCAGCCACAGCTGCGGATGCTTCGTTTCGTTGAGTAAATAAGCCGTCGGATAACTGATCAATAATGTTGCGAGTGTGATCAAGAAGGCGTACCAGACAGAGTTGAGCGTCATCATTAAGTAGGTATTTGATGAAAAATACGTTTGGTAGTTGCCCAGTGTAAATTGCCCGTTAATGTTGAAGAATGATTGATAGATCAACAATAGGACTGGGGCAATGACGAAGAGGATGATCCACAACATGTACGGGATAAAGTAGGCGGTGTTACGACTTAATCGTTGTTTTGGTTGCATGTTGACACCTCCTAATCATCTTCGTATTGTTCAAGACGAGCATCAAAAGCAGCTTCGCTCTCGTTTAACCGCATGACGTGAATGTCTTGTGGGTCAAAGGTCAGGCCGATCGGTTCGCCTTCTGCGGCAGGGTTAGTTGAATGAACGAGCCATTCGTTATGATCGGTATCGTAAGCGACGATTTCGAAATAATTGCCTCGAAATAGTTGGGAGTCGACAGTGACGACTAATTTGCCTTGATTCGCGGCCACAATATCGAGATCTTCAGGCCGAAGAACGACTTCGACAGCTTCATTAGGCTGCATTCCCGCATCGGCGCATTCGAATTGTTTGCCGACAAATTCTACTTCAAAATCTTTGAGCATTTTACCCGGAATAATGTTACTTTCACCGATGAAGTTCGCCACGAAATGGTTGATCGGTTCATCGTAAATATCAACTGGGGACCCACCTTGTAAAATCTCGCCAGCGTTCATGACAAAGATTTCATCACTCATGGCCAAGGCTTCTTCCTGATCGTGGGTGACAAAGAGAAAAGTGATGCCCAGGCGTTGTTGAAGGTCCCG
This sequence comes from Lactiplantibacillus sp. 3062, assembly GCF_055413545.1. Lineage (NCBI taxonomy): Bacteria > Bacillati > Bacillota > Bacilli > Lactobacillales > Lactobacillaceae > Lactiplantibacillus > Lactiplantibacillus sp. 3062. The sequence continues at coordinate 180,991 of NZ_JBVAYE010000001.1, read as the reverse complement.
CAACTCATACTGCATATCCTTACGCAGTTTGGCATCGAGAGCCGATAACGGTTCGTCGAGTAAGAGGACTTTAGGCTGCATAACGAGTGCCCGGGCAATGGCAACTCGTTGTTGTTGTCCACCAGAGATCTCACTGATTTCACGTTCCCCAAGATCGGCTAGTTGGACCATCGCGAGTGCTTTTTGGACCCGCGCCTCGATTTCATCCTTGGGAACTTTGTGTAATTTCAAGCCAAATGCCACGTTTTCCGCGACATTCATGTGTGGAAAAAGGGCGTAATCTTGAAAGACCGTGTTGACTTGCCGCTGATTGGCCGGCAGGGTGTTGATGACCTGACCGTCAAAGTAAACTTGACCGGAAGTGGCATCCGTAAACCCCGCAATGGTACGCAGAATGGTTGTTTTACCACACCCAGACGGACCGAGTAACGTATAGAATTTGCCCGCTTCAAGATCTAAGTTGATGTTTTTTAAAACTTGATGTTCCCCGTAACTTTTAGTGACATTTGTCAATCGAATGATTGGTTGTGTATTAACCGCCAAAGTAAAGACCTCCTTAAAACGTGTACCAAGCTAGTGTAACCTAATACCAGCTCGATTGGTTGTGACATGATTATAAGTAGGACGCGGTCGTAACCAAGGTGAACGTGCAGGACGTGGTGCCAAGATTACGAATCTGATGCGTCTTAGTCGCATGGAAGTACAGCGTATCTCCCGCCGTGGCAGCATATTGCTGAGCTCCGAGCTGTAAGCTTAAAGTGCCGGTTTGAACCATAATAAAGGTCTCTGCCGGCGACGGCTCAAAAGTTTTGAAGCGACCACTAGGTGCCAGTGTGACGGTGACCGGTTCTAACTGATTTTCGTTAGACGCGGGTACGAGCCATTTCACACGGTATCCTAAGGCTTCATCGTCATACGTGGTCTGATCTGCTGGATGGTAGACCACTTTGTGAGTGGGCTGCTCAGCCGCAAAAAAATCAGCGGGGGCACAACCGAGTACTTCAAGAATCGCGAAGAACGTCTCCATTGAAGGCGATGACTGATTGTGCTCTAACTGTGATATGTACCCCTTGCTAAGGTCAGTTCGTTCGCCTAATTCTTCTTGCGTGAGTTGCTTTTGAATCCGTAAGTTGCGGATGCGTTGACCAATGTCCATGACATTCACCTCGAATCGGTAGTTTTGTTAAACTAAACAATAAGTTTAGTACGAGCTTTAATTATAATGAAAAATGACGTGGTGACAAGCATTTTTTACAATTGGCAGCTTCTTTTTTTAAGTCTGCCAGCTTGTCTGGTCAAATCGCCCAGAAACAGTGGTGTTGAGGGGTTGGAACTGTCGTTTGGTTAGTGAATAAATTAGGTGCGTTGTGGACGGACTTTTCGTGGCGTGCCGCTGAAGCCTGCGCTGGCTAGGCAATGCTCAGCCTCAACCCGCGGCCCCTCACACTCTAATAAAAAAGCCCAAGACATCCGTCTTAGGCCGTTAGCGTTGTTGATTAATCCGCGCGGTAAACGACTTCAAAAACTTCACTGACCATCGGTGTGTCCGATGAGAGGTTTTTGCCGTGTTCTTCTAACGTCGGGGTGAATTCTGCCGTCTTACGCTTGCGCCAATCACCAATTGTGCGATCACCATCGCCTTCATGGTAAGCGTGTTCTGCCGAGATGCGATAAAACGGAATGAGTTCAGACACCACCGTTTTCAGAATCGCGACCGGTTTCATGTCACCATTTAGCAAGACGTTGTAGTCGCCAACTTGTGGAATGGCAATTTGTTCCGCGGTATAACTGTCCAGCGGCGTGGTTGTCGCTGTCTTCGTCCCAGCCAGAATTGCGTCGGCTAAAGCAGTCACTTCGGCAGGGTTATTTTGTTGACCGAACCAACGTGTTTGATAAGAAGCCCCGTTTGTGTCGGTGCTTTCGTTATAAGCATGCCATAATTGTTCTGCTGATTGAGCGGGCATAAAGGTCACCTAATTTCGATTAGAATTATTGAATTCGAATGCATGTAACCGAATTCACAATTCAAGTATAGCATGACATTTCTGAAAACGACACGTTCGACACTGGTTTTTCGGGGAAAATTAAGTTAGTCAACTATTGACCGACATTTGCTATAATATACGTACGAATTGGAGGGCGAAAATCAATGGAAATTACACCTGTTAAAATGCTGGATTTACCACAAATCATGGCGATCGAAAAATCTGGTTTTTCAGAAGCAGAGGCTGGCAGCGAGGCTGCTTATCGCGAACGCATTGAGAAATTAGCGGATACTTTTCTGGTCGCCCGCGATGGTGCAGTCGTACTTGGCTTTATCGTGGGACCAGCTGTCGGTGCCCGCTATATTGAAGATGAGATGTTTGTAGAGACACCGACTAACTTGCCACGTGGCGGCCATCAGCTGGTTTTCACGTTGGCAGTTTCGCCACTAGCACGTCACCAACAGATCGGTAGTCAATTATTGACCGCGCTAGCTGAGAAGGCTCAAGCAGACGGGCGGACAAGCATGGCGTTGACTTGTTTGGAACGACTAATTCCGTTTTATGAACGTAATGGTTTTATTAATCAAGGTGTGGCGAACTCCGAACATGCTGGTGAAACTTGGTATAATTTAGAGAAAGTCTGGGATTAAATCATGAAATTAGCAACATTACAAGCACAATTACCGGATTTTGAGATCCGATTACTAACTTTAGCTGACCAGGAAGCATTGCTAAAGCTGGAACAAAGTAATCCGCGCTATCACCAATATTTCTCACCGGAACCACTAACGATGACTGAGGTACAACATGATTTGACGGCCCACCCGGACGAGCTAGCGGCGGCACAAAAACAGGTTTTTGGTTTTTACTTAGCACACCGTTTAGTAGCCGTTTTAGATGTACTCAATCAGTATCCACAAGAACAATTTTTATTCGTTGGATTACTCATGGTCAATAAGGCTTACCAACGTAAATCAGTGGGCCGAGTTATTGTAACCGGACTGATGCAAGCGGCACTTCAAGCGAATATAACGGCGATCCAACTAACGCGCGTTACTGCTGATGAAGGGGTCGCAAGATTCTGGCAGAAACTCGGGTTTGAAGATGGTAACCAGTTGTTCTTACCTTTAAAAGCCGGTGGCCGGTTAGCGGTGACGACGATGACACGGCTACTCCAATAGAATTCTCATGGAACTCTTAGCAATAAGGCCTAGTAAGCGATATCAGACATGTTAAACTCGTGATGACTAATAAATAGAAATGAGGTTAACACGATGATTAAGCATTGGGGAAAAGCCGAAACTGGCATGTTGATTGCAGCCGTATTGTTATTAATGGTAATTTTTACCTTCTTTGAAATTACGGCTAGTTTAACAGTTAGTGTCATTGCTTTTCCGATTAGTTTGATTGTGTTGATGGCGATTATGGAATTCGCCGCAACGGAATTACGGCGCAAGTAAGTGACTCGCAAATAGATCGTAACCTAATATCGTGCTTGTTTAGCAGGAGCACGTATATATAGAAGCCCGTATTTACCACGATTGGCAGATACGGGCTTTTTTCGTGACGGCTGAGGACTATTCCTACTAGGTCTAAAGGACACTGTTTGGACTGTACAAGTGGCCTGATTTTAACGTTTTCTTAGCTTGTTTATAACTGTACTATACTGTACTATTTAACGTAAGCGAAGTAACGACTGTGTATTAAATGGAGGTGGGCCATGCAAATTGATCATGGAAGCCGACAACCGTATTACGCTCAGATAGTAACCGGTATTGAACAAGATATTGCTCATGGTGTGTTACAAAGTGGTGAACAACTGCCGTCGGTGCGTGAAATGGCTCGTCAACACTTGCTGAATCCGAATACGGTCAGTAAAGCCTATAAGCGACTGGAGACACAGCAAATTATCGAGACGGTTCCGGGAAAAGGCACGTACGTTAAAGTGGTGGATTCAACGCTGTTCCGACAAGAATTACGGGAACAGTTTACACAAATTGTCAGGCTAGCGGGTCAAAGAGGCGTCAGTATTGCTGAATTGCATGGCTGGCTTGATCAAATGGGGGAAAAATAATGAGTTTAGTGATTAATCAGTTAAGTAAGCGCATTGACCATCACCAGACGTTAGATGGCATTAGTTTTGAGATTGGACTTGGTCAAATTGTCGGTGTTGTTGGCCGTAACGGGGTTGGGAAAACAACCCTTTTTCGGACAATCAATGGGCAGTACCTCACGGATCATGGTCAGGTCCTGGTTGATGGGCAAGAGGTTGTTGATCAACCGGAAATGCGGACGCAACTGTGTTTTATTGATCCACTGGCAAATTTTTTTAAAGGCGCGACGATTGCGCAAATCCAGTGGTATTATCAAGCTGCTTACCCGGACTTTGATAATGCCAAATTTGCGCAATTGTTAGACCGTTATCATCTGACGTCCAAACAAAAATTACGCCATTTCTCTAAGGGAATGTTTGGTTTGTTTACAATCATTCTCAGTGTTGCGACGCAAGCGCCGTATCTCTTTTTGGATGAGCCGCTAGATGGTTTGGATGTCCTAATTCGAAAAAACATTCTTGGTATTCTAATTGATGAAGTGGCTACGGGAAACCGTTCAATCGTGATTGCGTCACATAATTTGGCTGAATTAGAGGGGGTTATTGACCGCGCGTTGATGCTTAAACACGGTCGCATTGTCAATGACTATCAATTAGAAGCCATGCGACGAAGTGCACGAAAAGTTCAATTAGTGTATCGTGACAAGCAGATCCCAGCCGTTGTTAAACAATTAGGCCATATTGTACACGTTTCTGGTCGGGTTATCGTGGTAGTGTTTGAAGATTATAATGCTGAGGTCCAGGCGCAATTAGCGACAACTAACCCGGTATTTCAAGAAGATTTACCACTCTCATTAGCAGACTTGTTTATGGCTAATCTGACGGATGAAGCTGACTTTGAATTATTATCTTAGGGGGACGATAAAATGACGAAACGAAAGTTATGGCAGTTGTTATGGCGCCACTATCGCACGTTGTTATTAACGGCGGGCGGTGTCTTACTACTAGTAGGCATAAAGGAAGGCTACAGTATTGCCCATAATCCGTCACGGTATGTTGCACAAAATGTCAGTAGTTTTGCGTTGATGGAAGCCACTCATCTTCGGATGGAAACGGTGGTCGCCATCATCGTTAGTCTGGTGCTAGGAGTCGCACTATTCTTAAGCGATAATTTCACGAATTTTAATCAATATTTATTTAGTTTGCCGGTCGCTCGAAAGCAAATTTATCGGCGTAAGATCGGGTTACTTATTGGGATGTTGGTCAGCGCATACATGTTGGCGGAAGCTGTTTTTGGACTGATTGCTTGGCGCGTGTTGGCTAAACAGCAGGTGCGGATTGATTGGCTTACGACATTGTATGAAGAACTTGGAATCCTGGCAGTAATGTTAGTGTTTGGATTATTAGCCGCTACGTTTGGGTTATGGGTTGGCCATATCTTTGCGAGTGCGCTTGCGACATTTGTCTTCGTTTGTAGCTTGCCCTTTGCATATGATGGCTTGATCAATCTTGCTGCAGGATTAACGAAGCTTAAATATGAGCAGGTGGATGTTTTAGGTCAGCTGCCGAGCTGGAAACCCGGGGGCTTACTAACCACTTGGGTGATTTGTGGTGTTATCGGTGGCGGCCTGTATTTGCTTAACCGCTGGGCGTTTGAGCATTTATCTTTGGAAAATAGTGGGGATTTTTTCCGCTTTCCGCAGTGGCGCGGAGCCGTCCTGGGCTTTTCAATTATTTATCTAATTGTTGCAATTTGCTGTTCACAATTTGGTAACGGTGTTTTAGGGTTGCTAACGGATAACTATCATGCGCATATGCCATTATCGACTGGGATTATAATGGCGCTGGTCGTTGCCTATCTAACTTGGAGTTTGGGGCGGTGGTTTCTGTACCGACCGGATCGTTTTCGCGATGCGTGGACGGTTAAGAAGTTGGCTTAACTTGGTCATAAATCTAAAATGCGCCCGTTGAAGTTAAGCAGACTGACTTCAGCGGGCGCATTTGTTAGCGGCAATTTTAAATTTATTATCCTGATTGATGAAACTTTAGCGAATCTTAGTTAAGCGTTTTGCAACGGTCTTAATATTTAATAGATCCCAATCTTCCAAGTTGTGTGAAATCGAGTTATGCCCCCATGTTCCACAACCGAGTGTTAAGGATGGTGCGACGTTATCATATTTATAACCAATGGCACCTTGTGAAGACGGCACGTTGATCAATGCTCGACAAGCAGTCATTTCTAAGGCAAACTTGTTCATAACAGCTTCGTCAGTCGTATGCAAGGCGGCCGTATGTCCCAGTCCGCCAAGTGCTAGGCTGCGTTTCATCAGGTTGAAGCCGGCCTCAGTATCCTTGGCATGAACGACGGCGAGGACTGGTGATAACTTTTCTCGTGATAAGACTTGGTCACCACCGATGCTAGGCAACTCAACTGCTAATACTTTGGTATCGGATGGGACATCAAAGCCAGCCCACTGAGCGATTTGCCATGGCGTTTGCCCAGCTACTTTCGGGTCAACAGCCTGTTTATCCAGGTTCATGACAGTTGCTTCTAAGGCCTTGAAGTTCTCGGTACCGACAAAGTACACACCGTTGTGACTTAATTCACGTTTAACTTGATCATAGATTTGATCAGCAACGATTAAGTTTGATTCGGAAGCACAGATCATGCCGTTGTCGAATGACTTGGAAGTGACGACATCACTGACTGCCTGTTGAATGTCTGCGGTTTGCTCGATGAAGCATGGCACGTTACCAGGGCCAACACCGAGTGCCGGTTTACCAGTTGAATACGCGGTCTTGACCATGCCGGCACCGCCAGTTGCAATAATGGTAGCGACGCCCGGATGGTTCATCAAGGTGTTGGTTGCTTCAAGGCTAGGCGTCTTGATCCACTGAATCCAATCCTTAGGAGCGCCAGCGGCAATAGCAGCATCGCGGATGATTCGGCCAGTTTCAACACAAGATTTTTGTGCAAAGGGATGGAAACCAAAAATAATGGGATTGCGAGTCTTTAATGCTAACATGGCATTGAAAATGACGGTTGATGTTGGGTTGGTAACTGGGGTGACCCCCGCAATAATTCCAACTGGTTCAGCAACTTTCATCACGCCACTGACTGGATCGTCATTAATGATACCGACCGTCTTGTCATCCTTGATGTAGTTATAAACGTTTTTGGCTGCAAAGTCGTTCTTCGCAACTTTATCACGATAATTTCCGCGACCCGTTTCTTCGACGGCCATAGCGGCCAGCATGCCACGAGCAGCGTGGGCAGCGCGGGCCATGGCAGCGACAGCCTGATCAACTTGACTTTGGTCCATGACTTCAAGACGGTTGGCAGCTAACGAAGCATTTAAGACTAACCGATCGATTGAACGTGATACGGTTGTTTCTTCCATTTCTTTCAGCATTCACGGTTCCTCCTATGCAAAATCAACTTGTTTCTTATTTCACAATCACTATTATAAATACTTTTTCACAAATGTAAATAGCTAATATTTAATTTCATAAATTGCTTTTAAAACACTATAATTATTGATTTAATAGCGTATATAAATGTAAATAAACTGTTCGCTTACATTTTCATCGAACGGATTGCTGTTATAATATTCACAATTAATTATTGATTAAATTCGAAGCAACTTTTGGCTTGATCTGTAACTGATTTTATATAAATGGAAGGGTTTACAAACGGGCGGTTGTCAAATAAGCAAGAATTGACGGGGAATCGTTGGTTAATAAATATGACAAATCGGTTATCACTCCTATGTAAAATGTGCTAAAATGAATGTGATTCAAAAATCGTATCTCTTAATTAACCTAGGAGGGTTATTTTATGTCATTTGTAAATGCTGTTGATATGACACAAGACGCATACAAGAACCATTATGCTATTGGTGCGTTCAACACAAACAACCTTGAATGGACTCGTTGCATCTTGAAGGGTGCTCAAGACACTAACACCCCAGTTATTATCCAAGTTTCAATGGGTGCTGCTAAGTACATGGGCGGCTACAAGCTCGTTATGGACTTAGTTGCTGATGAAATGGAAAGCATGAACATCACTGTTCCTGTTGTTATGCACTTAGACCACGGTAACTACGAAGCTGCCAAGGAATGTATCGAAGTTGGTTACTCATCAGTTATGTTTGATGGCCATGACCTACCATTTGCTGAAAACTTAGAAAAGACTAAGGAAATCGTCAAATTAGCTCATGCTAAGGGCATCTCTGTTGAAGCCGAAGTTGGTTCAATTGGTGGTGAAGAAGACGGTATCATCGGTGAAGGTGAATTAGCTGATGTTGAAGAAGCTAAGACTTTAGCTGCTACTGGTATCGACATCTTAGCCGCTGGGATTGGTAACATCCACGGCAAGTACCCAGAAAACTGGACTGGCTTACACTTCGATCGTCTTCAAGAAATCTCAGAAGCCGTTAAGATGCCATTGGTACTTCACGGTGGTTCTGGTATTCCTAAGGACCAAATCGTTAAGGCTGTTGAATTGGGTATTAGCAAGGTTAACGTTAACACCGAAAACCAAGTTGCTTTTGCCAATGCAACTCGTGCTTACATCGAATCTGGCGCAGACCAAATCGGTAAGGGCTACGACCCTCGTAAGTTATTGGCACCTGGTAAGAAGGCCATCGTTGATGTTGTTACATCACGGATTGGCTGGTTCAAGACTCCAGCTGTTAAATAATTGGATTTTTGATTCAGAAAAAGTCGACTCTTCGGGGTCGGCTTTTTTCCTGCGCTTTTTTGGGGAACTTGGTACTGACTTACCACCTGGGAGTGCCAGTGTCAGTGTACCCTTTTCTGGTTGCTATTATCGGGGAACCGATTGTAGCGTGATTTTTAATTTTGCGGTTTGTTAAAATAATCGTAACTTAATGGGATGCTGTTGGTATCCAATTGAATGAAGGAAAAAGTGAGGTCAGTGATTCTCGAATGCCGAGGGTCACTGACCTCATTTTGGTGTTAAGAACGGATAACTAAACATTAATCGCGTCTTGCAATTGCTGCTCATTGTAAAAAATTAATACGATAAACATCACCACGTAAAGTAATAATGGTAACCACGCATAGTTCAGGGTAATCATATGCTGAGTGGCGATATTTTGTGCATGATTGGCGGTGTAGCCACTTAGATGAAAGAGTCCGGCGGTGACTAGGCCACCAAGTCCTAAGCCGACATTGACGCCGAAGTCATCAGTAGAGGCTAAAATACCTTCAGCTTGAATGCCAAGCGCCGTGCCATAACGGATCGTATCAGCAATCATAATTGAGACCAAACCAATGATGAGACCGTTACCGACAGCGTTGATCAACGTACCACCGAAGACGAAGGCCAGTTGATTGATGGCTGTCCCGAGACCGAGGATCAGTTGTCCCACAGCGGCGATTGCGATACCCGCCAACATGGTATTCTTTTTCCCATGGTGGTTGGCTAGCCGGACAATTAAAATGACCCCGATCAGTGACGCAAACGTAAAGCCGTTAACGACTGGCACTAAGTCCTCACGCTGAATCAAGTATTTAAAGTAGTAGATGGTCGTTTGATTCTTGATGGCGGTTGTTAACCAATACAGTAAAATCACGCTGGATAAAATAAACCACGGCTGGTTTTGCTTGAGCATGCCCCACACCGCACTGAGTGATTGGTGCGGACGCTCAGGTTGACTAAAGCGTTCCTTGACTTGGAAGAAGGTGTTGAGGATCAGTACCAACGAAATAATGCCAAATAGAACGATTGTCAGTAAAAACCCTCGTTGCTGATCACCCTGACCAAATAAAGCAACTAGTGGCAAGGTGAAGACAGCGACGATAATTTGAACGCTACTACCGAAGAATTGACGAATCACGCCTAGTAAGGTTAATTCACGTTCATTCTGGGAGAGTGCTGGTAAAATCGATGTGATTGGTAGGTTGACGGCGGTATAGAAGAATCCTAACCCTAAATAGGTCACATAAGCCCAGACGAGTTTACCAGTTGCTCCGAAATTCGGGGTCACAAAGGTCAAAACGGCGAACAAGACGTAGGGTAACGCGTACCATAAGAAAAACGGGCGGCTTTTACCGAAGCGCGAATGGGTATGGTCAATCATGACGCCGATAATCAGACTTTCAACGACATCGGCTAAGCGCGCAACGACAAATAAAATCGCCGCTGCACTCGTGGATAGGCCGTAAACATCGGTATAGAAGAATAATAAGTATGTGGTCATCATCTGAAAGACTAAGTTATCCGCGGCATCACTGAGCCCATAACTAATTCGTTCCGGCCAAGCTGTTTGCCAAGGTTGTTTCAATATTAACACCTCTAAGTATGGTTTTGCACAATCTAATTCTAACCTAGTTGCACGCTTAAACCTAACGGAAAGGTTTACAAAATTGATTAGGTCTTAGATTGATCAGAAAAAAGCCTGCAGGTGGCGTTCGTCAACCTGCAGGCTTTGCATTGTTTGTCCTGATTAAAAGCTACTTAGTTGTTAATTTGCTAACCTTGGTGAGTGCTGGGATTAAGCCCAAGCTATCTAACGTTTGGTTTGGTAAAACAACGGTGTTGGCATTGCCGTCCGCTAAGGCTTTGACAGCTTCCGTGTTTTGGAAGATAAAGTAGTTTTCGGATGATTGTGCCAAGGCTTCGTTTAAGATCCGCGTCCGGTAAGCATCAGCATCTGCTTCAGTTTGAACGGCTGTTGCTTTCGCCTTTGCACTATTCACTAAAGCTTCGTTTTGGGCTTTATTGGTGGCTAATAAGGCCCGGTTATTGGCTTCATTTTCCAGTGTGATTGACTTACTCTTACCTTCAGCAGTTGCGATGGTGGCATCCCGTTCCCGCGTAGCTTGCAGGAGTTTATTCATGGAAGCCTGAATATCTGCCGAAGGGTTAACGGAATCAATATTGACCCGGTCAACGTTTAAACCGTAGCCCGCCGTAACGGAGGAGATCTCCTTGAAGAGGGCGGCATTGATTTCTTGCGTCCCATTCAGGACTTCGTTTAATTCTTTGTTCCCAATGATACCACGCAGTGCCGCGCGGGTATCTTGAATCATACTACGAACGGAGTCTTCGTTTTTAAAAACGAAGTCTTCAATATTAGTGACGTGGTACTTAAGCGAAATCTTAACTGAGATTTCAGCGTTATCTTTGGTGATAACGACTTGTTGATTAAGATCAACGGGTGTCTGAGCCGTGTTAACGGTGATGACACGTGAGATGAACGGTTTAATAAAGTGAAAGCCGGAACTAATGACGCGCTCGAACTTTCCAAATGTTAAGACGACACCTTGGTTCGGTTGGGTGATGATGCGGATGGAAGCGATTAGGACTAAAACGACCAGTAGAATGACAATAATTGCAACGATGATACCTACCATAATAATTTCCCCCTATTGTTGTGGTGCGATAATCGTTACCGTTAGACCATGAGCACTGACGGCCGTGATTTCAACGGTATCGCCGGTGTGCAATGGTGTTGCGGCGTGCAAATGGTACAAGATGCCATAGAATGCGACGCCGTCAGTTAGATCGGTCGGTTTGATAATGAAGCGCTGACCGATTAAGCGCTGATCTAAGTATCCCTCTTGCATAGATGACCCACCTTTAATGTGATAATAATTAAATTATATGCTGTTTTTGGTTAGATTGATAGGGCCGTTATAAAATAGTGGGTGAGTTTTGGATTGCTGATAAAGTATGGCGATAAATGGTGAATTCATGCTGCATATCGCTCAGTAACTATTTGGATAAGCTCGTTTTAGAGGGCGGTTCAGTAATACGGAGTTAAAGGAGCGCTTGAAGTATTTAAGCCGACAAAAAAACCTTCGTACGGGAATACGAAGGTCAAAAGGAGTAGGTCAGCATATGACGGGGAATCATATGCTGATAACTTGATGAGCGTTTATTCATATAAGCGGGGGGACGTTCACATGCCGCTCATCAAGCTGTCAAAGTTGTTACGCTTTGACGGATTTCATTACTTTGGAGGAGTAAATGAAAAGAATGTTAATTATTATAGTAGCAATCTTGGAGGGGGATCCTTAATTGCTATAGATACATATTAACAACGAATTGTGAAGAAAATGTGACGATGATTTTTCAAATTTAAGAATTATTGATTAGATTACGAAAAGATTTATGACTATTGATAAATTTATCGGCAATTAAAATTGCGTAAGAATTATCTGTCAGCGCTTTCGCAATGGTGGCTTTTTAAATTAGAGCGTGTATCATTAATAATGATCACGGAAATTAAAGACAGGAGATGCTTGCATGTACGAACAAGCTTGTACCACAATTTTAGTTGGGAAGAAGGCGACCGTTGATGGTTCAACGATGATTGCCCGCAATGATGATACGTTTATGCCGATTACACCGCAAAAATTTATCGTCCATCCCGCCGTTCATGGTCGCAACGAAACGTTAACTTCTGGGAAGAATGGCTTTACCGCACCACTTCCAGCGGATGGCTACCGTTACCAAGCTGTCCCGAACATTGAAGTCGCTGAAAAGGGTGTTTTTGAAGAGAATGGCTTTAACGAAAAAAACGTTGGTGTTTCTTCAACTGAAAGTGTTTATGGTAATGAACATACGCTGACTTTTGATCCCTTCGTGCCGAATGGGCTCGCAGAAGATTCATTGCCAACCATGCTCACGCCGTTCATTGATTCTGCCCGTGGTGGGGTTGAATACTTGGGCCAGTTGATCGCTAAATATGGTTCGCCAGAAGGTAACGGTGTTTTGTTCAATGATAAAGATGATGTGTGGTACATGGAGATCGTCACTGGTCACCACTGGGTTGCACAACGGATTCCGGATGATGCTTACGCGGTGGCTGCCAACCAAGTTGCGATTCAATGGGTTGATTTTGATGATCCCGATAACTTTATGTGGTCTGATGGTATTCAAGAATTTGTTGCGGAACACCATTTGAACCCTGACAAGGAAGGTTTTAACTTCCGTCATATCTTCGGTACTGATAATGAAAAAGACCGGCATTATAATACTCCCCGGGTCTGGTACGGCCAATGTTATTTCAATCCAGAGATCGAACAAGATCCACAGTCGAGTGAGCTACCGTTCATTTGTCACGCAGCCAAGAAGATTTCAGTTGCCGACGTTGAATTTGTACTGGGTTCTCATTATAACGAAACGAAGTACGATCCCTTCTTGAATACACCAGAAGCTAAAAAGTTTCGGCCAATTTCAATGAATCGGACGCAGAATTCACACGTTATGCAAGTGCGGAATGACGTACCAGCAGAACAAAGCGCGATTATGTGGATGACATTTGGGGTACCAGCTTTTGCGCCATACCTCCCATTCCATGCGAACGTTTCTGAAACTGATCCTAGTTTTGCGAACACACCACTAAAACATGATATGAATAGTGCTTACTGGCTCTACCGGACACTATCAATGATTGTTGAATCACACTATGCTGATTTCGTTCAGGATGATATTGATTATTTGAAAGAATGTCGAATCGAACTGGGTCAATTTGTGGCTGCGACCGATGAACAAGCGGCGAAGTTATCTGGTGACGAGTTAACGGCTTTCTTGACTGAACAAGATAAAGTGATGGTCGCAAAGATGCGTGATAAAGCCCAAGCTTTGATTGGTCAATTAGTCACCAAAGGTTTAACGCTCTCGAAACTAACCTATAATGTTGATATCAATCTTTAAACTTTCGTTATGACGGTATCAGCGTGTATAATTAGGTTATTAAGAGGACAAGGAGCTGATGGCAAATGGATGAAAATGTCTTATTTAATCCTGGTGACGCAATTTCAGAATCGCATGACTACAATGAAGCGCTCCGTAGTGCGGATATTTATAATGCGCGTCACGGACGTAAGCGCGGACTCATGATTGCGCGGCCGCTAGAACAGGATCACGGTTATTCGGTTTTTTACGCGGATGACTTACTGACAGCCGATACGCCAAGACCAGAAGCACGTCAATATCACGTTGAAAAGCGTATTCCAAAAGAATAGTTCAATCATCCCATGATCAGTAAAAAGGGTCATGGGATTTTTTATTTTCTAAACAGTAACCCATGATGTTGATATTGGGTTACTGTTGTTTTATAATAGCGTTTAAATTGATTAACAGGGGTGCGATGATGACGAATCGACAGACGATTAAACACCTGACCCAGACGGCGATGGTGACCGCTTTGATTATTGTATTAGGTTTCTTTCCGGGAATTCCAGTGGGCTTTATTCCCGTCCCGATTGTGTTGCAGAATATGGGCATCTTTTTAGCCGCCGAGTTACTTGGACGCAAATATGGGACGATCGCAGTTGGATTGTTCTTAGGATTAGTGGCACTGGGACTACCCCTATTATCTGGGGGGCGTGGGGGTGCCGCGATTTTTCTCGGGCCAACGGGTGGCTATCTCGTTGCTTGGTTGCTGGCACCAATGCTGATTGGAACGTTGATCAAAATAACTCGGGCGATGACAAGTGGTTATTGGTGGCTAGAAGTTGGCATTGTCTGGTTGGCTGGTATCTTATTTGTTGATGTAATCGGTGCTAGTTGGCTAGCTGTTCAGTCTCATATGACTTTGACGGCCGCCTTGCTGTCGAACGTGGCCTTTCTTCCTGGTGACATCATTAAAGGGACTTTGGCCGTATTTATTGCCCGGCGTGTGCGGGCCATCGTTGATTTTGGATTGCCAGCTTAGTAAATAGCTAATGTGATTGGCAGGTCAGGAGGTCATAATGACAACTAAAGAACAGGTCTTAACAATTTTATTGCGTCATCATGGTGAGTGGCAATCGGGGGACCAGCTTGCCCAATCAGTTGGCTGTAGTCGTGAGAGCATTTGGAAGGCAATCAATGCTTTGAGAAAGCAAGGACACCAGATTGAGAGTCGTAAAAACCGGGGCTACTGTTATCTGGGAAGTCGTAATTTGGATGCCAAAGCCATTCAAATCTATGGGCAACGTCAATTTACGGGGCCCCTTGAAGTGGTCGCCCAGACGCCGTCCACTCAGATTCTAGCTAAGAGCTTTTTAAGTCAACATCAGCCACAGTTTGCCGCCTTCTTCGCGGACGAACAGACGGCTGGCTATGGCCGTTTGGGCCGGGACTTCTATTCACCGGCCAAAACTGGACTGTATTTTAGCTTGGTTGTTCCTAATCCCACGAATGCATTGGTCAATGTGGGTTTACTGACAACTGGTGTCGCGGTGAGTGTCTTGAATGTTTTACAGCAATTTTATCCTAATAAGAACTTTGGGTTGAAATGGGTCAATGATATTTATCTTGATCAGCATAAGGTCGGGGGCATTATCACGGAAGCAAGTTTGGAATTAGAATCGACTTCCGCAACGGCCTTTATTGTCGGTGTGGGGCTCAATTTAACGACCACCGATTTTCCACGGGAATTGCAAGCTCGTGCCCAAGCGGTCGACCCGAGCATGTCAGTGGATCGCAATCGGTTAGCAGCGGCCTTATTATCAGCACTAGTAGCGCTATCAAAACGCTACGCTACGGCCGACTTTTTGCCAGCATATCGGGCTAAATCATTAGTGTTGGGTCAACAAGTGACACTTCAAGTGGGCGATTCCGTGGTGAATGGGGTGGCTGAAGATATCGATGAACATGGTGGCTTAGTGGTCCGCATGTTGACCGGGGAGCGGCGGACATTTACGAGTGGTGAAGTGATCAGGGTAGGGTTACCAGTATGACTGAGTGGGTACCAGTGATTTACGGCATCGGTTTAGACGCTGCCGGTCGGTGCCAACATTATCACCTTGAAACTGATATTGCGGCATTGTGGTGTCGGCGATGTCAAAGCTATTACGCGTGTTACCGGTGCCATGATACGTTGTGCCAGCATACTTTTGTGGCCAGTGCTCCGACGGATTTAGCCGTGATGTGTGGTGCTTGTCGTTATCGAATGCCGGTTGATCGGTATCATGAGGGGCAATGCCCGCACTGTCACCGGCCATTTAACCCGCGGTGTCGGTTGCATGACCAGGTTTACTTTGAAAAGTAAAATTGAGACGTATTTTTGGTAGTTTTGGCTTAATTCAGTGATTAATCGAAAAACAATTAAAAAATTGACATATTCTAATTGAAAACTCATAATTAGGCTTGAGATTATGGTTGATTGTAAATTAGTACTGACAACCATTGACAGAAGGGAAGCACTAATTTTGAAATTTGAAGAGTCCAAAATTTTGCAGCAATTACCAAAACAGTTTTTTGCGAATCTGGTCAAAAAGGTCAATGCCAAAGCGGCGGCCGGTGCGGATGTGATTAATTTAGGTCAAGGCAATCCTGACCAACCAACCCCTGAGTTTGTTGTTAAAGCAATGCAGACTGCAACTGCCAATCCCGCGGATCACAAGTATTCGTTGTTTCGAGGTTTGCCGCGATTCAAACAAGCCGCGGCTGATTTTTACGAACGAGAGTACGGTGTGAAATTAGACCCGGAGACCGAGATTGCGGTTTTGGGTGGCAGTAAGATTGGGTTGGTCGAGTTACCCTTTGCCTTACTAAATCCGGGCGATACAATGATTTTACCTGACCCCGGTTACCCAGACTATTTATCTGGTATTACGTTGGCACAGGTGAAGTTGGCTTTACTACGGTTAACAGCGGCCAATCATTTCTTACCGGATTATCAGCAGGTTGATCCACAAGTGGCTGCGGCGGCCAAGCTGTTGTACCTGAATTACCCGAATAATCCCACTGGTGCTGTTGCAACGTCGCAGTTTTTTCAAGACACGGTGGATTTTGCAAATGAACATCAGATTGGTATCGTTCATGACTTTGCTTATGGTGCAATTGGGTTCGATGGTCAGCGACCAGTGAGCTTCCTACAGACACCGGGGGCTAAAGACGTTGGAATTGAGATGTACACGTTATCTAAGTCCTTTAACATGGCAGGTTGGCGCGTTGGTTTTGCCGCTGGTAATGCTGACATGATTGAAGCCTTAAATTTGATTCAGGATCATCTGTTTGTCAGCGTCTTTCCGGCCATTCAAGATGCAGCGATTGCAGCCTTGAACAGTGACCAACAGACGGTCCACGAACTGGTTAGACTGTATGAACGACGCCGTAATCAGTTCTTTACGGCGGCCCGCAAGATTGGGTGGGAGCCCTACCCATCAGGGGGCTCATTTTACGCTTGGATGCCAGTCCCTGAAGGGTATACCAGTGAAGCATTTGCCGATTTGCTGTTGGATAAAGCGGCGGTTGCGGTGGCGCCAGGAAACGGCTTTGGTGCGGGTGGCGAAGGCTATGTGCGCGTTGGACTCTTGATTGATGAACCCCGCTTCACGGAAGCCTGTCAGCGAATTACAAAACTGCACTTATTCGATCGTTAGGATGACCTCTTAGCATTAATGATGACAGCCAATCACTTACTGAGCATAATTCATGCAACGGGGGCGCAACTCGTTCTTGATTGCTCGGAAATATTGAGCTGTAATAACGGAATCAAAATAACGCAACTAGCATTCACATGCCAGTTGCGTTATTTTGATTCGAGGTATTGAAATTATTATAAATTACCGGTGCTCTTTAACCGCTTCTCTAACAGGTACGCGTCCATGTACCCAAAGGATAATTCAACGACCTGGTCGAGTTCGATCATCGTGCCAACATGATTAATTTGATTATCATCATCCACGTTATAGAAGATGAAGTGCCCGTTCGTTAACGTTCCCGGATAGCCGGTCATTGCTGGCAACATGGGGTTTTCTGTTGTGATGTGAACGAGGTTATTGAAAGTTGCGGCTTGTCGCAAAATTGAATCAAAAAGATCAGTTGTGGCGTCAAATAACCGTTCGTTGTTTAAGACGGGTTGAACATTTAACTCATACTGGCGATTTAATTCAATAAAGCCACGCATCGTTTGTAAATAGTCGGACTGGGTTGTCACCGATTCAATTAGTGAACGGCGACAAAGGGTGTAGCCCCCAAATTGGCCCGTCATATCGATCAGATTGAGCAGGACACTATCAGCGTTCAATGCGTTAATAAAGCCAACAAAGAACATGTCAGACCCATCCGCTGACCGAATTGCAATCAGTTGGTGCTCATTTAAGGCGTTGTTTAGAGTATGATCAACGTCGTCAAACTCGCTGACTTTGACGGTTGCTCGATGCGTATGGATGGTCTTGACAAAGGCGCTTTCCAATAAGAGCTCATTGCCGCAAAACTCTAAGATCTGAATAGCAGCCAATGGAATTTCCTGTTGCCCGTTGTTTTTAAAGTTAAATTTGTCAAAAGTTTTAAAGGTAATCGTTTGGTCAGTGACTTGTTGGACCTGACCTTCTAAATAATTTTCGTTGTCTTCGAGGACTAGTAGCACAACTTGATGATCGGTTTGGGCTTGGGTGACTAACTGTGTTAGGACTGGCCGTTGATCGTCTAAAGCTACGGTTGGTTGTGGCACACTGTTCAAACCTTCAGTAGTTGCATTTTCAAGGCGAAAGGCCATGTTATCAAGGTCTTCACTCATCATTTCAACTTCATCAATGACGTCGTAGCGCATGAAGACGGCGCCGTCCTGGAGCCCAGCATCATCGTAAGTATTCACGACAACGCCATCAGGTGCCAGACGGTCGATGTAGCCGGTGTAAACCACTTCGCTATTGGCTTGATATAGGTTGATGAGGTGAACCTGTTGTGCGGCTAATTGTAAACTCTCAATAATTGAACTCATCGTGTCTAACCCCCTTAGTTAATGTTCCCTCATCATAGCACTTTTTGAGGTGAAGACGCCATTATAAGTCATTATTCAGCTGGTTTGGTAAGTGTGTTATGACTAGGTAAGTAAACGGATGCTCACGTGCTATTCAGGTCGCTCATCTCATTAGAAGGGCCTTGTTCTGCAAATTTAAAACCGTTTTCGCTTGCACCCGGACGCGGTCACCGGCATTGAGTGCGGCTGTTTGGTATGTGTGCAACACAACACGGTGCTGGTCATCGCTACGTAAAAAATAGTGTTCCGATGATGCATTCACGGCTAGTGATCTTAAAGTGCAATTCGATATTCAAATGATGATTGCCAAAATAAACGCATACGGGTTTTTTAAAACACAACGTATGTAAGGGCTTTCTTTGCTTGTGAAATAGGAGTATCGGTCAATAAGTATCCATTGATAATAGGTAAATATTTAATAAAAAATGTTATTTTCGGTGCTATTAACGAGGTTTATCGTTATAATGTAGTCTGCGGTTTATCTTGACCGTAAATCTGTCATGACCTTTCAAGAGGCGCTTGATCGTGTTGCGACATACATTTAAGGAGTGCACTATGTTTACGATGTTTAAGACGATTGGCGATCAGTTCGCCAATTTCAAGATTATTCGGCGAATGGCGAAGTATGATGATCGGGCCACATACCAAAGCCATTACCTTGGGTTAGCGTGGGAATTTCTAAACCCACTGATTCAAATCGGAATTTATTACTTAGTATTCGGGGTCGCGTTAAAACGTGGCGATCCGATGCCAGGAATCCCGTATTTACCATGGATGGTTGTCGGGATTGCACCATGGTTATACATGAACAAAACGACGCTGGACGCGTCTTCTAGCATTTATCGTCAGGTTGGGTTAGTTTCAAAGATGAAATTCCCAGTCAACGTATTACCGTCAATTAAAATTTATGGTAACTTATATAGTTTCTGGACGATGATTGCTTTTGGAATCTTCCTGATGTTCGTTAATGGCATTTGGCCCTCAGTTTCTTGGATTCAATTTATCTACTACTTTGGTTGTATGATCGTATTAATGTATTCACTTGGGATTTTTAATGCCACGGTCAGTGTTCTGATTCGTGACTGGCATATCACGCTTCAATCCGTATTGCGGATGCTGTTCTATATGAGTGGGGTGCTATTTAACTTTACAACGTCTAACTTCCCCGCAGTTTTTGTGCGCCTACTAGAACTAAATCCGTTCTACTACGTGCTCAACGGAATGCGGGAATCGCTGCTTAATCGTGGTTGGATCTGGCAACAGCCTAATATCACGTTGACGATTGTCTTTTGGCTCTTCAATCTCGTTGTGATTCTGACTGGAACGTATCTCTATAACAAGTTCCGTTCGAACTTTGTGGATTTGATTTAGGAGGCGGAACTGATGGAAAATCAATATAAGGTTGAATTGCATAATGTCACTAAAGAATATGATTTATATCGTAGTAACAACGATAAGTTAAAACACTTTTTTAACATTGGTAATGTTGATGTCCCGCGGTTTTGGTCGCTAAAAGGGGTCAGCTTAAACGTTAAACCAGGTGAAGCGTTGGGGATTATCGGAATCAACGGTTCTGGTAAGTCAACGATTTCGAATATCATTTCGGGAATCATTCCTCAAACGACTGGGACAGTGGATGTGCACGGTGATACGTCCATTATTTCAATCGGAGCCGGCTTAAAGTGGAATTTGACCGGTGATGAAAACATTCGGTTGAAAGGACTCATGCAAGGGTTGAGTATTAAAGAGATCCAAGCGGTTCGTGATGATATTGTTGATTTCGCGGATATTGGTGATTTTATTGGTCAACCAGTTAAGGACTATTCGACCGGGATGCGGTCACGATTGGGATTTGCGATTGCGGTGCATATCAATCCCGACATCATGATTATTGATGAAGCACTCTCGGTTGGTGATGACACCTTCTATCAAAAATGTGTGGATAAGATTATGGAATTCAAGAAGCAAGGAAAGACCATTATCTTTGTCAGCCATAATTTACGGCAAGTGGAATTACTTTGTGACCGGGTCGCTTGGATGCACTTTGGGGATCTTTTAGAAGTCGGCGAGACCAAGGAAACTGTTGATCATTACCGGAAATTCTCTAAGGATTTCAAAGCGCAAACGGCGGCTTATCGTAAGAAGTATCAGGTCGGTAAGAAGAAGGAACAAGCGGACTTTGACATTGTCGCTTATGAACGACAATTAGTCGAAGAAAAGGCTAAGGATAGCGATAAGAGTAAGCAGGCAGTTAGCCGTCAAGTTCATCGGACGCTATACAAGCAAATCTTGCCAGAAAAGATGACGATTGCCACCAAGCTCGTCATGTTAGTGGCAATTGTCCTGTTCGTCTTCTTTGCGTTAGTGAATGTTTCAGGTCACTCAGTTACTTCGGCGATTGAGAATCCGACAGTACTGTTACATCCAGTCAATCATTATATTAAAAGTCAGTCAGTCTTATTCAATAGTAAGTGACGGCGGCTGGTTAGTGGTTGCATTAAATTAACATTAATATCGATGGGTGATTGCGATGGCAATCACCCATTTTTTGTGTGCATTCAAGACGGCTTTGGTTGGAATAAAGTACAATACAACGTCGCACATTATTCGGACTGGGGGCCGCTGATGCTTTTATTCGAGGGGACGAGCTTGGGCTGACCGTACTACCGATTTGAAAGGAAAATGTCTAAACTTCAATGCACAATTTATGAGTTGGTTTCGGGTTAAATTAAGCTTGATTTTTTGTAATGCTTCAGCAATCTAGTTATATTCGTTATAAGCATTAGATTATTTTCCGCCTGGAATACCATTTGGTGGGTTATCTTAATACTAGAGCATAAAGGGGGTCATATCATGGATACGCCACTATTCTTAAATGTTGTCGCCTATGTGCTATTAATATTGGTATTACAATATATCAAATTCAAATTTCCAGACAGTACCTTTATCCGTTTCTTTCAAAAATACGGGTGGTGGTTAATTGGTCTATGTTTTGTCGCAATATTGGTGATTTTGGCCGGACCGCAATTTCAGAACCCCTTTAATGCGTTAGATGTACCGGCTATTGGGGTCATGTTAGTATTCGGGTACTTCTTTATTAAGGATAAAAAATCGAAACATAAGTGATGATTAAATGAGATAGCACCTCGAACGATGATGTCGTCCTGAGAGGTGCTATTTTTTTGCCCAAAAATCGATTTGAGAAGTACTGGTGTTTAGCCGTTTTAATCTAGCATTAAACGTGAACTGGGTTATTCGATAACGGAGGGGCATAATTAAAAAATCAGTTTGGCTCCTTGAAATATATCTAAAAGATATATATACTTAACAACGCGAAAGATTGGTGAATTTAATGTATGAATTGTTTATTTTAGGACAGTTGATGGATCATCCGATGACGGGCTACCAGTTGCGTAAAGCGCTGGTAAACGTAGTCGGTTCAGAATTAACCATTAGTTTTGGCGCGTTGTACCCGTTGCTAGATAAGTTAGCCGCGGCTGAAGAATTAACACTGGCGTTTAAGCGGACCACTAATAAACGGCCACAAAAGTTAGCCACGATAACAGCGGCTGGTCGCACGAAATTTTGGCAGTTAGTTATGACGCCAGTCGCGCTCAACAAGCAAACGCAGTTAACGTTTCAAATAAAGCTGAATTTTTTACATTTATTAAGTCGTGATCAGCAGCAAGTAATCTTGTTGGATTTTCAGCAATTTGCACGGGGACAGGTCGCACGCTTAACGGCGCAGCACAAACGGGTGATGACGAATACCCACATGCTTGCCGCTGATATTCAAGATGCGTTGATGGTCAATGAGTTACAACGGGTACGAGCCCAAGCACAATTAGACTGGCTTGACCGCCAGTTGCGCAATGGAGGGGAAGTTAAGGGATGAAAACAATGTCGTTTGCGACTGATCCACAAATTCAAAAGCATCGCTGGTGGATATTGGTTGCGGTATGTTTATTTACGTTCATGTCAACGTTAGATGGGAGTATTGTGAACATTGCCTTGCCAGTAATGAGTAAGGATTTAGCGATTCCAATGAATCAGGCAGAATGGGTCGTCTCAATTTATTTGATTGTGATTTGTGCGTTATTGTTATTATTTGGTAAATTAGGTGATATTTACGGTAAGATTCGGGTGTTTAAAATCGGGTCCTTACTATTCATTATTGGCTCGTTATTGTCAGGATTCAGTGTGGGGTTGCCATTTCTACTCATTGCACGCAGTATTCAAGCAGTCGGAGCGGCAATGACGATGAGTACGAACAACGGGATTATTACCGAAGTTTTCCCGTTTAAGGAACGGGGCCGGGCGCTAGGTATGATTGGCTCATTCGTTGCATTGGGGAGTATTGCTGGCCCCGGTATCGGTGGTTTGATCCTAGCTCATTTGAGCTGGGGCTATATTTTCTGGATCAACGTTCCGGTGGGAATCTTGGCGATGATTTTAGGCGCAATGATTTTGCCAAAAGACGTCACGACGACGCAACAACCATTGGATAAGACCGGGGCGGGGTTATTTGCCGTACTCATGGTTGCACTATTTGCAGGTGTGTTTATCGGGCAACAGATTGGGTTCTTGCAGCCGGTTATCTTAGCCTTGTTTGCAGTGGCAATTGTGACGCTGATTATTTTTGTTCGCGTCGAGTTACGTCATGAAAATCCGCTGCTAGCGCTACAATTATTTAAGAATGCCCGTTTTAGCATTAGTATCTTATGTGCGTTATTAATTTTTATTGCGAACTTTTTCTTTAACGTGATTGCCCCGTTTTATTTGGAAAATGCTCGGGGGCTAGCGGCAAACTATGCGGGCTACGCCTTGATGGTATTCCCAATCGTACAAGTGGTGGTCGCCCCGATTGCTGGGACGATTTCTGACAAGATCGGACCAGAATTGTTAACGTTCGTGGGATTGGTCCTGATTTCAATCAGTCAAGTGGGTTACATGGTTGTGGGGCTAGCAACACCACTTTGGTTCTTCTTATTATTCGTCGGATTAGTTGGATTTGGCAATGGTATCTTCATGGCACCCAATAATTCGATCGTGATGAGTTCAGTGGCGGTCAAAGACTTGGGCGTTGCTGGCGGGATTAACGCGTTGGCACGTGAATTAGGCATGATTGTTGGAATTTCGGTTGCCACGACCGTACTATATTCGGCAATGAGTCAATCAGCGGGGTATAAGGTTACGTCATACCTGCCAGCTCACCCGGAGATCTTTATTGATGGTATGCACATTGCGTTCGTGGTCTCGTTAGGGATTTGTTTAGTTGCGACGGTCATTACTGGCGGGCGGTTACTAAAACATCGACGCACGGCACCTGCCAAGTAAACATTAGCAAATCAAAAAACGTGTTGCGAGAAATCTGAGATGATTTCTTGCGACACGTTTTTATATTCTTGCATCCTTGATGTTGCTGAAAGGGGGTCTGGTTAAATCAGGCTTGTTTTAAAGATCCAGGGCATAAGCTCACTGAAAAAAACTCGGATTAGCGCCGTTATGACGCCAAACTCGTCGTTTAATTCCCTAGTTAGGCTAATCCTCAGTCTTCTCCCGTCTGATTTATGCCCGCTTGTGATACTGAGCATTGATAGAAATGTGCCATGCGACTGCTTTCTCGAACGCACTGAAACCTGTGCATATTACGCCCATGATTCCGATTATCGGAATCGTTGTTGCTTATCTAGCAGTTGCGCTAACTGACCACGAAATTCATCGCTATGGTGTTGAATGTTCGTCAAGTCGTGACTCATTTGAACGGTGTAGTCAGCGACTTCGCCGTGTTCGCCTTGATCGAGTCCGAGTTCTTCCTCTTGTTCGTCAACGCGCATTCTGATGACTCGTTTCAATAGTACGATAATGACGATGCAAACGATGGTAGTAAAGCCAATGGTAAAGATCGTTGCTAATAGCTGTAATCCGAATAATTTAAAGCCGCCACCATAGAAAAGACCGTTTAGAGAAATTGTGTTATTAACGGCTTTGCTAGCGAATAGCCCAGTCATGATACTGCCGACCATGCCGGAAACACCGTGGCATCCAAAGGCATCGAGTGCATCATCGATACCTAAGCGTGGTTTGATGAACGTAATGAAGCCGTAACTAGTTAATGTGGCGATAAGGCCAATCCAAAAGGCACCAGAAATGGTGACGTAGCCACAAGCAGGTGTAATCGCAACGAGACCACAAAGGGTACCGGTGCAGACACCGACTAGGGTTGGTTTGCCCTTGGTTAGCATATCAACGACCATCCACGTCATCATGGAAGTGGCGGTGGCAACGGTCGTGGTTAAGAAGGCTTGGATGGCGATGTCGTTCATGGCAAGCGCCGAACCGGCATTGAAACCGTACCAGCCGATCCATAAAATAGCGGTCCCCAGCAATACCCATAAGATGTTATAGTGCTGGGTCATATCCTTGCCATACTTGTGGCGGGCACCTAAGAATGCTGATAAGACTAAAGCGGTGATACCGGCATTGATGTGGACGACGGTACCACCAGCGAAATCGATGACGCCAAGTTTAGCTAATAAACCGTTATCCCAAACCATATGAACCATTGGATAGTAGATGAGGAGTGACCAGAAGATGATGAAGGTTAATAAGAATTTAAAACGGATACGGCCGACCACTGCGCCAACAAATAGTGCTGGCGTGATAATGGCAAACATCATTTGAAAGATGAGATATAAACCGTTGGGGATCTTTGTCGCGGTAAGCGCGGTCAAGTCCACACCATGCAACCAAGTGGCTTTGAGATTACCGACAAAGCCACCTAAATCACCGGAAAAAGATAGTGAATAACCGAATGCGAGCCATAACAAGATTGCTAAGCCACAAATCATGAAGACGGATAACATGGTGTTAACGACATTCCGTTTGGAAACTAAGCCACCGTAGAAAAATGCTAATCCGGGCGTCATGAATAATACCAATATACTAGATAACACTAAAAACGTTGAATTTGCAGCGTTCATACTCCCAACCCCTATCCATACCATTTGATGTTAGAAATTATAACATTGATTATTGAGTGACGCACTCTTTTTTTGTGTTTAGGTTAAATATTAAACTTACAAACGGGCTTTGGTGTCATTATGGAACTGTTGATGTCAGGTTTTGTGACGCAAAACTATTGAAAACATGAGTGGACTCCTTGTAAATTCTTAGCAAAATCCGGTCAAGGTTGCTTGTTGGCAGAAATGTAGGAAGTGACTTCCAAGAGTGGTCGCGATTAGTTCGGTAATGAAAATAATTAGGCAATGGGGGGCAAGTGATTAATTATCTTAAACTAATTAGGGGAATTGGTAACTATAGTGCGTGCTATTGCTTAATAAAATGATGATATGAAAGGTGAGGCGCTTTCAGCAATTGACCATTACTAACTAGAGCAGTAAGGTTATCACCACATAAATTAAAAGACGATGAGATTATTACATAACGTCTTAATAATTAAAACGGGGGTTCAGCTTATGCGAAAATATGCGATTATTGGGGTCGGCCACGTTGGGGCGACCATTGCTTATACATTAGTTTGTAAAGGAATTGCGGATGAATTAGTCTTGATTGATACTAATGCGGCTAAAGCTCGCGCAGAGCAATTAGATTTACAAGACGCTCAAGCCCGTTTAGATAGTCGAACGATTATTAAAATCAATGACTATCATGAATTAGACGACACGGATATTTTATTTGTTACTAGTGGCAACATTCACGCGTTAGACCATGCTTCCGGTAACCGATGGGCTGAATTTGAATATACGAAGCAAATCGTTCAAGATATCGCTCCGAAAGTTAAAGCAACCAAATTTAATGGCGTGGTCATCGATACAATGAATCCGTGCGACGCAATTACTCACTATTTCCAACGCGCAACGGGATTATCACGCCAACAGGTCTTTGGGACTGGGACTTTCTTGGATACGGCGCGCATGCAAAAGGTTGTCGCAGAAGCCTTCGACTGTGATCCAAAAAACATTAGCGGGTATGTTTACGGTGAACACGGCGAATCACAATTCAGCGCGTGGTCAACGGTTCAGGTTAACGGTATTCCAATTACATCCTTAGTTGATAAGTATGATTTGGACTTAGATGCACTTGAGGCAGCTGCACGCCATGGTGGCTGGGCGGTTCATTCTGGTAAGGGGTATACCAGTTTTGCCATTGCTACTTGCGCGGTTAAATTAAGTGAAGCGGTCTTTGCAAATGCTCGCTTAGCATGCCCGGTCTCTGCGTATAGTGAGACCTTTGGGACGTATGTTGGTCAGCCAGCAATCATTGGCAAAGATGGGGTCGAGAGTGTGACGACGCTTGCTCTGACTGCTGATGAACAAGCTAAGTTCCGTAATTCAGCGGACACGATTATCGAGAAATTCCACGCCTTTGATGACGTCTTAAGCGATCAATCAGTAAAAAAACGTCAACAAGCCTAAAAAGTGACGGTTGTTAATTGTCTTGTTTGGCAAACTTCTACCAAAATGTTAAAATTTTACTAAGCAGAACGTTGACTGCATTAACTATATGGTGGGATGAATATGCGCCGACAATTAACAAACCGGCAACGGTGGTTCGTGATTGTAATCGCGACGATTCTGGGAGTAGGCTGTGCCTTGCTTGGTCAATGGGGCCAGTTCTTCGGAGTCATCGCAGCAACGTTTGCGCTAATGTTGTTAACCAGTGGCTGTTTGACTTTTTGTCATCGCCGCGGGTGGCAACCTGGAAGCGGCATGTTGCTAGCATTAGTCACGGCTACAGGGTATGTACTAGTTATTTTAGGAAGCTATGGTTATTTACTGCACAGCTAAGCGCAGCACTTTGATACGGTCGATTCCTCGTATCAAAGTGCTTTTTGTCTGCAATCATTTTTAGCGTGCTAATTAAGTTATGTTTCAACAATGATTACGGCCATCGGTGCTCATAAAAAAAGGTCGCGACTCATCATCGCGGCCTTCCTGGGTGCGGTATTGATTGTAAACATCAAAGTGGGGTCACCGCACCCAAGGTATTAATGGCAGACCTAGTTGGATAGCTTTACCTAAAGCCTGCCAACAGGTAAGCGGTAACGCAGATGCACCGCCGCGCTATCGGCTGCACTAATACCGTTATAGCGATTATCAGCTAACATGACACTGTGGCGATCACGGCTGTGTTCCAAACCAATAGTATGTCCTAACTCGTGTTCAGCCACGTGGACTTGATCCGTATAAGAATAGTGGTAGCGTACAAAATTACGTGTTAACAAGTACACTTGCGCTTTTGTGTAATAACCATTGGTATAACCGGTCGAAAAAGTAATACCGGCTAAGCGATAATACTGCCCACTGGTGGCATTACTGGTCCCCAAAGTAATTTGATGATGAGCAGTGGTTCCCGGCACGAATTTAAAGTAACCAGTCGCATTCCAGGCTTGGATGGCCGCTTGATAGACGTGCCGCTCGTATGATGATGCTTGAATGACGTAGGTCACTTGAGCGTGTGGCCAACGACTCCGTGAATATGGTGTCGCAATCGATTTTGCGTTGGCAATTGGTGTCAGCCCAAGACCAAAAATCACGGTTATTGTGGTTAAACCTAACTTAGCACTGTACTTATTCTTCATTGTTGTAACCCTCTTTCCCCCAAAAACGAAGGTCGCCATCAATAATTGTATTTTAAAACGTTGCTGAGATAGGGGCCTCATCCTAGACCCGAATTTGACCAAAAATCGTGTGATTTGGTTGCGATTAAAGTTAGTTAAATAGGTTATCGCGTGCTATGATGAGAATATCTTGTGATGATGGAAGGAAATTGATATGACGATTAAACAGGCAATTGTTCAACAAGCTTTGACGTTAATAAAACCGCAAATGGTTGTTGGTTTTGGTGGTGGCTCGACGGTTGGTGAACTGGTCAAGGAGGCAGCCAATCATGTGAATGATATTACGGTCGTCACCCCATCACCGACGACCCGCCAGCTTGCGACCGTTCTCGGGTATACCGTTGTAGATACTGCATATTGTGACCGGGTTGATATTGCTTTTGACGGCTGCGATCAGTTAGATCATTACGGTAACGCGCTCAAAAGTGGCGGTGGAATCCATGCTAATGAGAAGATTATTGCCAGTTTGGCGGATGAATATTGGCTGTTAACGATGCAGGACCGGTTAGTCGATCAATTTGATATCAAGACGCCACTAGTCTTAGAAGTACTACCAGCGGCCTTATCGTTAGTCATGCGGACGGTGAGTGATCTTGGCGGTCAGGCAACCATTCGAACTGCTAATAATCGGGATGGCTTCACGTTAACCGATAGCGGCAATTTATTGATCGATTGTCATTTTCCAACGTATGCCAAACTTACGGACCTGAATGTTGAATTGGCAACTTTGGCTGGCGTTGTTGAAACGAGCTATTTTGATCATTTGGTGACGAATGCTTGGTTGGGCGATGCAACCACGAATACAGTCAACGCGCTATTTTAAGTGTTATCAGGGACGACAGCATGACCTTAATGATTAGCAATTGAGCACTGAAATTCGTTTGACACTTTTTTAAAATAATTCTAAACTGAAGGTGACGTATAAAAGCGCCACCATTTTTTGAATCTAAGTTATTTTAAATATCTAAGGGGATGTCAACATGGCAAAAAAAGTCTATACTGATTATTTTTTTGATGAACCTGCTTACAACACACATGACGGTGGCTATATTCCACTAGTTACACCGAAAGTCGAGTCACAACCGTTAGCGATTCCGCCGTTATTGAAGCCGGATCGCCAGACGGATACGGATGATTACTATACCGTCACGGCACAAGAAAGCGAAACTCAGTTTTTACCTGGTAAGAAGACTAAAACGTGGGGCTATAATGCGGGCTTCCTAGGCCAAACTATCGTCTTTCGTAATGGTAAGCAGACCCATATTGACTTGGAAAATAAACTCCCAGAATTGACGACTTTCCATTGGCACGGCTTGAATGTCCCAGGGCCCATTACCGATGGTGGCTGCCACGCACCGGTCTATCCCGGTGAAACGAATCACATTGACTTTAAAGTACATCAACCAGCTGCGACTACGTGGTTACATGCTCATCCGTGCCCATCGACTGCGACGCAGGTCTGGAAAGGCCTAGCAACGATGGTGATTATTAAGGATGACGTTGAAGATCAGTTACCGTTACCACGTAATTATGGTGTGGATGATATTCCGTTGGTATTACAAGACCGTGAATTTCACGATGATAACCAATTTGATTACCGGGCGGATTACGATCCAGATGGTGTTCAAGGGCATACGGCGTTAGTTAACGGGACGGTCAACCCATATTTTGATGTGACGACGCAGCGGGTGCGGCTACGAATCTTGGATGGGTCGAACCGGCGCGAATGGCGTCTGCACTTCAATGACGATTTGGAATTTGCACAGGTCGCTTCCGATGGTGGCATTTTGCCGGCACCGGTTTATATGACTAAAGTGATGATGACCTGTGCGGAACGGGACGAAATTGTCGTTGATTTCGGTCAGTATCAGCCGGGCGATGAAGTCACGCTGATGACGGATGATACGCCGCTATGTCGCTTCCGAATCAAGTCGTTCGTACCGGATGACACCAAACTACCAGAACATTTAGTTGATATTCCTGATGAAACCCCAACACCTGACTTACCTGTTCGCACAATCACGATGGATGGGATGGATGATGAAGTCGCGCTGGATGGTAAGAAATTCGATATGAGTCGCATCGACGCTCGGCAGAAAGTTGGAGATGTCGCCATTTGGGAAATCCGCAACACCAACAGTACTGAAAACGGCATGGTTCATCCATTCCACGTTCATGGGACTCAGTTTAGAGTTTTGGCACGGAATGATGGTCCAGTTTATCCTAATGAACATGGGCTGAAGGATACGGTCGGTGTCAACCCTGGTGAAACGGTGCGGATCAAGGTCAAATTTGAGCTGACAGGAGTTTACATGTATCACTGCCATATCATCGAACATGAAGATGGTGGTATGATGGCCCAAATTGAATCATATGATCCCCAACACCCACAAACTTATCATTTAATGGATATGGACACCTTACGGAATGCTTTTGCGAAGGAACAAGGCATCAAGCCCGAAGATGTTTGGATGCCCGGTATGTAAGTGTAGATTAAGCTAATTTGGTAATGAGATGTGAATAAAGTCCGGTTGCAACCAGCAAGTTATCTGCTTGGTCGTAGCCGGGCTTTATCATTTAAAAGCACCTCGGGGTCAAAACGGTGGCGGTTTTGACCCCGGATTTACCATGTTTTAATCATGATTTGTGACGAATTAGCTCGTATAAAGACAAGTAAGTCTGTATTTCTACAGTTTAGGCGCAGTAACTGGTACAATTCAAGTAAGGACCGAAAAAAGGAGGGGATTAGGATGCACGTTGCAGCAATGATTATGGCGATCTTGGTTGCCGTTGAACATTTATTTATTTTGTGGCTGGAAATGTTTAATGCGGATAGTGAAATGGCCGCAAAAGCGTTTGGAATTCCACGGCAAACGCTACAGTCGCCGTCAGTGCAATTATTGTTTAAAAATCAAGGGTTATATAACGGTTTCTTGGCCGTCGGTATTTTATACAGCTTGTTTGTGATTCCGGCCGTCGCGAGCGTCGGGGCAACCCTGTTTTTCTTAGCCTGTGTGATGGTTGCCGCGGTTTATGGTAGTATTACTGTCAGTCGCGCGATCGTCGTGATTCAGGGGCTACCGGCATTAATTGCGTTTATTCTGATGTATTTTGCTTAGCCGGTTCTTTGAAGTAATGCAATTATATTAGTGTTAATAAAAAACGTTGCTACGTGATTCTGTAGCAACGTTTTTGGTTGTTTAAGCTATCCATATTATATGGCAGATTGGATTACACTTTGCCAATGACCGTCGTTTTAGCAGTTGCTAGCACGTGACCGGCAATGGCATCATGGAATTCGTTGAGCCAGTATCCAGGTTGGAGGTCTAACTCAGTATCAAGTGCAAATAGTTTAAATGAATAACGATGATCCTTGTCAGGCGGATACGGGCCGACGTAGTGTTGGCTAACTTTCGGATCAGTCTCGTGAACATAGGCGCCCGCTGTGGAATTATTACCTTGGACCATCGGAATAGCACCGGTCTGACTGGCATTTTCAGGGATGTGGGTCGTGGTTGCCGGTAAATTGGCGGCAATCCAATGAATCCAGGTGAAGCCACCTACCGGAATTGCATCGTGGTCAACGAAAGTGAACGCCAGTGAATGGGTGCCAGCTGGCACATCACTAATGTCAACGGGAAACGAGATGATGGGGTGGCCCTTATACGTTTGGGCAACGGCCGCTTGTTTGGAATAGGTGGCTGCAAGGGCGCCATTGATGGTCGGAATTGATAGTTGCATTGCAAATCCCTCCTCGTGTAATTAGTCTTATTATAACGCTAATAGTCGCTGGCGTAGTGCTGGGTCAACCGCATAAATATAAAGCCCATAACGACCACGTTTCATCAAGACGTTGATTGAGTTAAAGATAATCTGCTGTTTAAGGGGACGCAGATCGCCTAAGTCTGTCCGGTTTTTGAACGCTTCTTGATCTTCATAGCGTTCAGGGCGAACGACAATCTGATCATGGTCTTCATCATAGCCCACAGAAGGGCCGAGAATGACCCCCGCATAATTCAAATCAAACCCTTGAATGGTATAAATAGAACCAACTTCATTCAGTGTCTCAGGTCGTAAGGCCCAAGGATCATCAGTTAAGTTGACTTTATCCCACGGAAGCTTCAATTGTCCGGCCGTCACGTACCAAGTGCCATGATTAACGACGTACGGGAAGTCAGCGGTTGCCACCATCCGAGCGAGTCCATACTGCTGGTCGCGTTGTTTGATCAGGTCGTATAAGGGTTGCCCATCATCAAAAAAGCGTAGATCAAAGTTATCGCTAACGGGTTTTGGTTGTAATTGCCCGCGGGTAAAACCATCGATCCAGTCGACAACATCGGCGCCGCCAGTGACCCGAAATTGCTCGTCTAAGTTGTAGTTCGCGTGCGGGTACTGGTCTAAAAATGGCTTGAGATCGTTGCTGTGCCAGTAGCTCTTTAACTTCAAGACTTGACGGGTGTCGAAGACGAGGACAACGACGCGACTATGATTGATCAGTTCCGTTAACTGGTTGTGACCTGTAAAGCGGTTATAGCGGTCTGGTTGCGTGAGTAATAGGTGCGCTTCGTCGATAAAAACAACGTCTGCTTGCCGGTGTTCTTTTGCCAACCGGTTGATCAACGGAGTGGGCTTTTGGAAGTCTTTTTTGCGCAAGACGGGATCTTCACCAGCTAAGCGCTTATAAATTTTGAGCATTTCATTGTGATTGACGACGAGATAGTTGTCAGTGGCCTGCAAATCGTTTGGTGTCAAGCTACAATTGAGGGCTTGTAGCCGAGCAAACGCGGCGGCTAATACGGCACTCTTGCCAGTTCCTGCATCACCATGAATAACAAAGAGGCTGGGCTGCTTTTGCTGGCGATGGGTACGGATAAAAGTTAATAGTTGGTGCTCTAATGATTGTTGTGCCGGTGACAACGCAGCTTGATCATTTAGCTTGAACGTTGCGGCACTGATTGTAGATGACATATTTTTTCACTCCCAAACACATTATACCTGCATATTGGGGCTAATTGAAATGAGAGTCATTACAGTTGGTGGTAGAATAGAATTATGACAAAGTGTGGGAGGAAGTAACATGAAACTTGATTTTTCGGTGGCGGTGCATAGTATCCTGTACCTCGATGCACACCGTGATAGTAAGGTCGCTAGTCGGGAACTCGCGCAGTCACTGCATCTTAACCCGGTGATGATTCGCAATATTTTATCAGTTCTACATAAGCATGGGTATTTAACGGGGACGGTTGGTAAAAATGGGGGCTACCAATTAGACTTGGCGTTGGCCGATATGAACCTCGGCGATCTATATGATTTGACCATCCCGCCAACAATTAGCTATGCGCGCTTCATTACGGGACCATCCAAAACGGATGAACAGGCTGATCAATCCCCGATTGCGGCCAATATTAGTGAAACGTTGACGGATTTATTTACAGTAGCTGACCGTCAATATCGGGCTTACTATCATCAGTTTACGATGGCTGATTTACAAGCCGACCTGAACCACCACGGTACGTTTTTACAACACGAACAAGATTCAGAATCTTAAGTAAAAAGCGTTACTTGATTGAAAAATAAGGCGATTTTCGTTAATAACCTTAATTTGAAACGGGTTTGCCATTCAGGATTGTCAGGGCTAATTATCGGTGCTATCTTAGATGTCATTATGAAAGTGGCATTGAGATTGAAAGGGGCCTTGGCAATGACAGCACGGTTAGTGTTAATTCATGAAGTTGGTCGTTATCGAGAATTATCGGAACAACGGTACTGGTTAGAATCCGCCGATTTTTGGGGTGTCGATGGGCGTGGCGCGACGGTCAATGAGGCCATCGGTAACTTTTTGACCAACCTCGTGCAATATTGCCGCGACTATTACCAACGCGGCTTGTGGCAACTTGATGATCGGTTGTTACAGCTAGATCACGTTGATACAGTGTTAGCGTACGCGCAGGCAGGTAAGTCACCAGCACCATTATTTTTGTTTAAATTAGTTCCGGCGGATCATGAGTTGGCGTCTGCTTAATCGAAATATTGACGAATTCTTAAAGAAGCGTTCATACTTCCACCACACTCCTGCGCTAAACTATGCGGTATAATCAAAGCGTAAATTAATTGGAGGGTGTTGTATGGAATTAGATAAGATTTATCAGTTAATGGACAAGTTTGAACAAAGCAGTTTAACTAGTTTTGAGTATCGGGACCAAGATTTTGAAATTCAAATGGGTAAGAAGGGACACGGCAAGACGACGGTGACTCCGCAGCCGACGCCACTTCCCAATCAGCCGGTGATTGACCCAACGCCGGTCACACCGACACCGGTCTCAACGGTTAGTACCCCAGTTGTTGCGGAGGCGGAACCAACCCCAGTGGCGACCAGTACGGCTAGCAATCCGACGAGCGTTGTAACACCTGATCCTGAACCAGAACCGGCGCCAATCGATCCTAAGGAATGCGTGACGGCACCGGTCGTCGGAATCTATTACCCAGCGCATTCTTCAGAAGAAGCGCCATACGTTAAGTTAGGCGACCACGTTAGCGTTGGTCAACAAGTCGGTCTCATTCAAGCGATGCAGATGATGCGGCCCGTGGTTGCTAAGCAAGCGGGGACGGTCAAGGCCTTCCTAGTGAAGAATGGTGAAGAAGTCAACTTCGGTCAACCATTGATTCAATTAATCCCAGATACACCGGATGACATTTAATCAGGTACAATCAGTGGTTGCTGAGCGTATTAAGCACTTTGAGTAGCACTATGTCTTGATAAAAGCGTGACACAAATTAAAAATGAACCACTTCAAGCGCACATGATAGTTGTGCAAGCTGAAGTGGTTCATTTTTTAGCTTAATTAATGACGATTGGTAGTGGTTTATTTAGATTGGTCAATGGCTGCCACGGTTTCTAGGAACCATTTATTGAAAGCCGCCGCATCAATATCGACACAAACGGTCGCGTTGGTTTTGCCGTCATGGTAAGCACCACGAATATCGCCAACGGTCTCGCCATTAGCGGGGCCCTCCGTCTGGACATCAATCCACATCTTTTCAGTCGTGAAGGCTTCTGGATGTAGTAAGTAGAAGAGCGTATTGACATCATGCATCGCAACGCCAGTCTGGTTGCGGTCGTTGTAATGACCAAAGAGGGCGTGGAGCATTTCGCCAGTTTTACCGAGGGTCGGTAACTGTTCAATCGATTTGCGCGTTAAAAGGGCCTTCATCGTCACGTCTAAGCCGACCATGGTAATTGGAACGCCGGATTGGTACATGATTTCAGCCGCGTGCGGGTCGGTAAAGACGTTGAACTCTGCGGCGCTGGTCATATTACCTTTGCCTAAGGCCCCACCCATCGCAACGATTTCTTTAATGTGTGGCATTACTTCGGGGTAGGTCTTAAATAAGAGCGCAATGTTGGTATAGGCTCCCGTTGGCACTAACGTAATCGGTTGTTCAGCAGCCATGATGTAGTCACGGAGCGCTTCAACGGCTGTTTCTGGTAATGGTTCCGCAAGGTCAGTCGGGAAGTCGTAACCCGGCATTCCTGAAACACCGTGAATTCGGACGGCATCTTCAAACGGTTTGATCAGCGGTTGGGCAGCCCCACCCGCTACGGGAACGTCACTGTTAAAGAAGCGCGTTAGTTTGAGCGCATTCAGCGTCGTTTTGTCGACCGTCACATTGCCGGCGACCGTTGTAATTAATTGTAAGTCCAAGTCAGGATGATTTAACGCAAAGGTAATTGCGGCGGCATCATCAATACCAGGGTCAGTGTCCATGATAATCTTTGTTGACATGTTCATTCCTCCAATTAAATTGACGTGCTTGAAATTAGTTCTATTTTAGCATACTACGGGCAATGAATTCGATTGCAATTGTGAAGGGTTTGACGTAGCATGACAGTAAATACAGTTAACGATGGAGGAACGGATTATGAGTCAACCACGGGTCATCTTAATTACGGGCGCATCTTCGGGGATCGGTAAAGCAACTGCTTTGAAGTTACAAGCTCAGGGGAACATTGTGTACGGAGCCGCACGGCGGATTGAAAAAATGACGGATTTAGCAGCGGCTGGAGTGCACGTTTTAAAAGTCGACGTGACGGATGAAGCGACGTTAATCGCGGCTGTCAAGACGATTCAGGTCGAACAGGGGCGCATTGATGTCCTAATCAACAATGCGGGGTATGGCTCATACGGTTCCTTGGAAGACGTTCCGGTCGCAGAAGGCGAGTACCAATTCAAGGTCAATGTCTGTGGTGTGATGCGGTTGACACAATTAGTTTTACCGTTGATGCGGGCACAACATCGTGGTCGGATCATTAATGTTTCTTCAATTGGGGGAAAGATCTATCAGCCTTTAAGTGCTTGGTATATGGGGACCAAACACGCAATTGAAGGGATGAGCGATTCGTTACGGATGGAAGTCGCACCATTTGGTATAGATGTTGTCATCGTTGAACCTGGTGGAATCAAGACTGAATGGGCTGGAATTGCGGAAAAAAAGCTGTTGGCAGTTTCCGGTGAAACGGCTTATCATGAACAAGCCGTTAAGGTCGGTGCGATGCTGTCATTGTTCGATCAGTTTGCTTCCAATCCGGGAGTGATTGCTAAACTGATGGTTCGCGCTGTCAATGATGTGAAGCCCAAGACTCGCTATCACGCAGGTATGGGCGCGGGGGTCTCATTAACGGCTCGTCAGTGGTTGAGTGATCGTCAGTTTGACCGCATGATGAACTCAGCCGTCAATGGTGCGGCTAAGCTGTCAAAAGTTACGCGGCGTAAGGACCGGCGAACCGGGAGTCGGCATTATCGGCATGGAAAAATACCCGCTGATAATAATTAATCTGAATAATGATGCTAAGAAGCGAGCCTAACGATCACAGTTGTTATTGTGGTAGGGGTTCGCTTCTTTATTTCAAGTCTAAACTTTAAGCTTCCCCCATGTAGTATGGGAGAGATAGGGTCTCGTTAGTTATTATTTTAGCTGGTGCTTGGATGCTGACAAGCAGGTGGATTCCTGTTCGTCAGCAATGATCGTCCGATCCCGACCTCCGGGGCTGGGTGACAATTGCTGGAACGTAAGCCGACATCGATTTGAGCCCGTGCACAACCCGCCCGGTCTCAAATACGAGTCTTATTCTAAGCCGGAAGAAAATCACTTCCGCCTAAGAATAATTTGGCTACTGAGCATTGTCACCCAGCCCCTCCAGTCGGTAAGCCGCTCGAATGGCTGATGAACGGCCACTTAGCTTGGTGCAATTGGTCACTGACTATTTTGATGATGGAACCTTAAAAGAAACGTTAGGGTTACGTTAACCACTTTGTTGAAACGTTTGATTATTACTATGGTGATTCCGAAATAGTAAGCTATCACAATGTCACTTTCTGCCTGACAATTGCTCGACAAAATTACTGTTTATGAAGAACAATGATGAGTCCAATAAAAGTTGGTGCCTCACCGTCAGCCATTCGAATACTATCCCGACTGGAAGGCGTTTCTGACAATGCCCAGTGGTGAAATTTCACTTAGCAAGCGTCTTGTGCTTGGTTAGTGAAAGGCCAGTATTTGAGACGTGGTGTTTCGGCTTAAATCTGTGCCCACCACGTTCCGGCAATTGGCAGAAATGCCTGGAAGTCGGTGTAGGACGAACTAACCAAACATGTTTACGCTAACCCGAACTTTTCCAGCGGGCCTAAGCTGGCTGCTTTGGACTTAGGTTTGCACCGCCATTATAGCTTCGTCATCACCGCCGTTAGCGTAGTCGTTGCGGTGGTCATCACGGGATCGTCCACGGGGTGGTAGGTGATGGTGAGGTTGGGAAATTCTTCGATAATGGGAATCAGCGTTTGCCATTGGGGTAGGTCTGGTTGGTCGGCTTCGGGAACGTCCCAGTTGTTTTGCCGCCAGCTTAAATAACGTTGTTCGCTAATAACCGCCGCCACTTGTTCAGTTGTGGTGTGAATATGAACGGGTAAATCATGACGTTTCAACGTGGCGAGTGCGGTGGTCAGAGCACTCAAGGCCAGTGAAGTTTCGGTATGTCCGTAGCCACCGTCGTTTAGCGCCTTTTGATGGTCAGCATATCGCAGAATGACGACCCAGGCAGCGGGGGTCGTTGCGGTGATGTTGGTCGATTGGTGGTTGGTACTTGCAAGGTAAAGATGAATCGTAGCCATTGTTGGGGCCTCCTTAGTTGTAATGATAATCCATTGAGTGGTTCATCTAATAGTTTCGTAAAAACTAGCCAGCTTCATTTTAAATTAATGAATAATTTTAACATGAAACTACAATAGTTACAAAATTTAGTGAATTGTCAGTGCGTATTACTATGATTTTTGGCGGATTATGCTACGATTAAATACATGGATAATTAAGAAGTTATTAAGTAATAAAGGTGAGCACTGGAGGTTAGCATGCAGACATTAATACAGACGTTTATGGATCGACGCGGGGATTTGCTGACTGCGCTATGGCAACACTTGGGGATTTCATTAGCATCATTAGTCATCGCAATGGTAATTGCGATTCCGTTGGCTATTTGGGTCGTTCGACGACCACGGTGGGCCGAGGGATTGTTACAACTCACGAGTGTCTTACAGACGATTCCGTCTTTGGCACTGTTAGGGTTATTGATTCCGTTAGTTGGGATTGGAACGGTGCCAGCAGTAATTGCGCTGGTGATCTATGCTTTACTGCCAATTTTTCAAAATACTTATTTGGGTATCTCAGAAATTGACGCCTCAATTGAAGAGGCCGCCGATGCCTTTGGGATGTCACGAATGCGTAAGTTGTTTAAAGTTGAACTACCCATTGCCCTACCACAGATCATTGCTGGGATTCGGACCGCGCTCGTCTTAATTATTGGGACGGCTACTTTGGCCGCTTTGATTGGTGCTGGGGGTCTCGGGACCTTTATCATGCTCGGTATTGACCGTAATGATACCTCGTTATTATTGATTGGGGCTATCTCATCAGCATTGTTAGCAATTCTGCTGAGTGCGCTCGTTCGGTGGTTTCAAACGGCTAAACCACGCCACGCCTTAATCGTCTTTGTCGGTATTTTAGCTTTACTTGGTGGTGGCGGGGCTTATAGTGTCTATGCCAATCGAGTTGAAACAATTACGATTGCAGGTAAACTTGGTTCCGAACCAGAAATCTTGATTAATATGTATAAGCAGCTGATTGAAGCTGAAGATGAACACGTTCATGTGACGCTCAAGCCTAACTTTGGCAAGACCACGTTCTTATTCAGCGCGTTAAAGAATAATCAGGTTGATATTTATCCTGAATTTACTGGCTCGGTGCTGGAGACCTTAGTTAAGGGAAATAACCCAGCTGGTCAAACAGCTAACCAGACCTATCAGCTCGCCAAACAGCGCCTCGCTAAACAGGAACAAATGACTTACTTGAAGCCGATGCAGTATAACAATACGTACGCATTGGCAGTGACTAAGAAATTTCAACAAGAACATCATTTGAAGACAATCAGCGACTTAACGCAAGTTGAATCGATTCTGAAACCCGGAATGACCCTAGAGTTTATTGATCGTAATGATGGCTTAAAAGGAATCAAGAAGACTTATGGGTTAGACGTGACTGCCAAGTCGATGGAGCCGGCGCTACGCTATGAAGCCATCAGTAAGGGGAAAATCAACTTGGTAGATGCCTATGCGACGGATAGTGAATTACGGCAGTATCACTTGGCCTTATTGAAGGATAACAAGCACTTCTTCCCAACGTATCAAGGGGCACCGTTGATGAAGACGAGCTTTGCCAACAAACATCCTAAGGTCGTTAAAGCGTTGAATAAGTTAGCAGGAAAGATTTCAGAAACTGATATGCAAGAAATGAACTATGAAGTCAATGTTAAGAAGCAGTCCGCTTCGACGGTTGCACATCGCTATCTTGTGAAGCACGGTTTATTGAAGGAGGGACGTTAAATGACAACGGCAATTGAATTTCAACACGTCCAGAAAGACTTTAATGGGCAGACCGTGATTCCCGACCTTAATTTAACGATTGACCAGGGTGAGCTATTTGTTTTGGTAGGGACTTCTGGGAGTGGCAAAACGACGTCACTTAAAATGATCAACTGCTTAGAGCCACTGACGGCTGGTAAAATCCTAGTTAATGGTACTGATACAACCACGATACCAGTCCGAAGTCTACGGTGGCAAATGGGGTATGTCTTACAGCAAATTGCCTTGTTCCCAACGATGACGGTGGCGCAAAATATCGCCGTGATTCCAGAAATGAAAGGGACAGCTAAGAAGGAAATTAATCAAACGATTGATGAGCTATTGGCGGAAGTTGGCCTCGATCCAAAGGAATACCGTGACCGGATGCCGTCAGAATTATCCGGTGGTGAGCAGCAACGCATCGGTATCTTACGGGCGATTGCGGCGCAACCAGATATTGTTTTGATGGATGAACCATTTAGTGCGTTAGACCCCATCTCGCGGCAACAATTGCAAGACTTGGTCTTACGGCTACACGCCCGCTATCACAACACGATCGTCTTCGTGACGCATGATATGAATGAGGCGTTGAAGTTGGGTAATCGGATCGGTGTCATGCAACACGGTCAGTTAATACAAGTCGATACGCCGGCTGCTCTGGCTCAGCATCCAGTGAACGACTTTGTGCGGAACTTCTTTGGTGCGAGCCGAGCTAAAAATGTCTATGATGTCTACGTTGGGCGTGTAGGGCTTATTCAGGGTTATCTCACAGAAAAACCCAGTGTTGCGAGTGGTCGGATTCAATCGTTAGACGTTCAAGCCACGTTACGCACCGCCTTTACGGCATTGACAGATCACGATTATGTGGCGGTCACGGAAGAAAATCGGGTTGTTGGCTATTTGGATCGCCAACGAATCGTGGCTTACTTGAGTCAACATGAAGAAGTATCTTAATCGTCAATTAAGGATAAATCAGTTACACTAGGTTGTGATAATTGATGGTCGCTAATGAATTTAAGGAGGAATTTCGAATGGCGGAACAGTACGATGTTGTTGTGATTGGTGGCGGACCAGCCGGCAATGCCATGGCTAGCGGATTAAAGGCTCAGGGCAAGACAGTGTTGATCGTTGAAGCGGATCTGTGGGGCGGCACTTGTCCTAACCGCGGTTGTGACCCTAAGAAAATCCTGTTAAGCGCCGTCGAAGCGCGACAAGCGGCGCAACATTTACAAGGGCAGGGCCTGATTGGCGCGCCCAAAATTGATTGGCCAGCACTGATGGCGCATAAACGAGGCTATACGGATGGCATCAACGATGGGACGTTGAACGGACTAACGGGGCAAGATATTGCGACGTTACATGGCCAAGCACACTTTCAATCCGACAATCAGTTAGCGGTCGGGGATCGAGTAGTCAGTGCGACTGATTACGTGATTGCTACTGGTCAGCGTCCAGCGATTCTACCGATTACCGGGCACGAATACTTTAAGACGAGCACTGACTTCTTAGATTTGGACCAGATGCCTAAACGCGTGACATTCGTAGGTGGTGGCTACGTAGGATTTGAATTGGCGACGATTGCGAATGCCGCTGGCGCTGATGTGCACGTGATTCATCATAATGACCGCCCGTTAAAAGCTTTTGATGCAGATTTGGTTAAGGATTTGATGGCCGCAATGACGGCTGATGGAATCACGTTTGACTTGAATACGGATGTCCAAGCAATTACTAAAACGGCGACCGGTCTACAATTGACAGCTGATAATTTCGAGCTGACAACGGATCTGGTCATCAGCTCAGCGGGACGGATTCCGAACGCGGACCAGTTAGGTCTAGCCAACGTGGGCGTTACCTTTGATCGGCATGGGATTCAAGTCAATGATCATTTGCAGACGGCCAACCCGCACATTTATGCCATTGGGGATGTCAGCGATACACCGGTACCGAAGTTAACGCCAGTTGCAGGTTTTGAAGCGCGTTATCTGGTCGGTGAGTTGACGCATCCCGGCGCAGCCATAAAGTATCCCGTTGTGCCAACGCAGGTTTTTGCAGCGCCCAAGTTAGCGCAAGTCGGGATCAGCGCGGCCGCGGCGACTGAGCATCCAGATGAGTATCGTGTCAATACACTTGATATGACGAAGTGGTTCACTTATTACCGCTTTGGCGCACAACAAGCCCAAGCTAAAGTAGTGGTTGCTAAAGCGAGTGGGCAGGTTGTGGGTGCTACCCTTCTAAGTGATGTTGCCGACGAGATGATTAACTACTTCACGTTGTTAATTGAAAAACACGTGACTTTACCAGATTTACAACGGTTGGTATTGGCTTACCCAACGCCGGCTAGTGACTTACAATATTTGTATTAATGTGTGGTTGAATTAAATCAAAGTCCAGCTATTCAGCTTAACTGAATATGTCAGCACTAACGGAGTGACCAGGAATGACCGGCCACTCTTTTTTTGTTTAACCGGCGTTTGGAGTGGAATACGGAGGCTAAATGATGTCGCAAACAGACGGTCGTCATTTTCGTTGTGCGACTATCTTGGCGTGTAAGTACTGTGAAAAAATGTCAAAATTGTAGCTCGTCGCGGT
Organism: Lactiplantibacillus sp. 3062; assembly: GCF_055413545.1. Lineage (NCBI taxonomy): Bacteria > Bacillati > Bacillota > Bacilli > Lactobacillales > Lactobacillaceae > Lactiplantibacillus > Lactiplantibacillus sp. 3062. Next base: position 138,041 of record NZ_JBVAYE010000001.1, on the reverse strand, counting down.
GGCACTAATGTTAGTAAATTAATTATTTTATAGAACTAGAAGCGATTGCTTAAATGCTACGATGCTTGCTATGGCAGTATCGAACTGTGACATAGTACAAACTAGTTTTAAAGTAAATTCAATTGTGCAAAATTTAATTTATGCAAATCTATTCACAAAACGGTCGCGACATGGTATGATTCAATCATCAATTATGATAGCGTTTTCATAAAACTGTTATGACTAAGGAGTGACACACCATGACCGACAAGTACATTATGGCAATTGACGAAGGGACAACCAGTACCCGCGCCATTATCTTTGACCATGCGGGCCATAAAGTGGCCGACTCACAACGGGAATTTCCACAATATTTCCCGCAGCCGGGCTGGGTCGAACATAATGCCAATGAAATCTGGAATGCTGTCTTGTCTACTATTGCGAATGCCTTCATTGAATCGGGAATCAAACCCGCTCAAATTAGTGGTATTGGAATTACGAATCAACGGGAAACAACCATCGTTTGGGACAAGCAAACTGGCTTGCCAATCTATAACGCAATCGTGTGGCAATCACGGCAAACCGCGCCGATTGCTGAGAAGCTGGTTAAAGATGGTTATGGTGATTTGATTCATCAACATACGGGACTCGTCACAGACGCTTACTTCTCGGCAACTAAAATTCGCTGGATCTTAGACCACGTGAAGGGGGCCCAAGAACGAGCTGAAAAGGGTGAATTACTCTTTGGAACGATCGATACGTGGCTCCTATGGAAACTTACCGGTGGGGCCACCCACGTGACGGATTATTCCAATGCCAGTCGGACGATGCTCTTCAATATTCATGATTTGAAGTGGGACGACCAGATTTTGCAATTATTAAATATTCCAGCGGCGATGTTGCCAGAAGTTCGCACTAATTCTGAAGTTTATGGCAAGACCAAGGACTACCATTTCTTTGGGTCGGAAGTTCCAATTAGTGGGATGGCTGGTGATCAACAAGCGGCCTTGTTTGGTCAACTGGCGTTTGAACCGGGAACCGTGAAGAATACTTACGGGACTGGGGCTTTTATCGTGATGAACACCGGTGAAAAACCCCAATTATCTGATAATAACCTATTGACCACGATCGGTTACGGCATCAACGGTAAAGTGTACTACGCCTTGGAAGGGTCAATTTTCGTTGCCGGTTCAGCGATTCAGTGGTTGCGTGATGGAATTCGCCTGGTTGAAAGCGCTCCCGATTCTGAACGGGCGGCGCGCGAATCGCATAATGAAAATGAAGTCTATGTGGTTCCGGCCTTTACTGGTTTAGGGGCACCATATTGGGACTCTGAAGCACGTGGCTCAGTCTTTGGCTTGACGCGTGGCACGACTCGTGAAGATTTTATTAAAGCAACCTTGCAAGCATTGGCTTACCAAACGCGGGACGTGGTTGAAACAATGAAGAAAGATTCCGGTATTGAGATTCCAGTATTAAAAGTTGACGGTGGCGCTGCTCGTAATGACTGGTTGATGCAATTTCAGGCGGATATCTTGGATACGCAAATTATGCGGGCTGCTAATCTGGAAACGACAGCGCTTGGTGCTGCCTTCTTAGCCGGGCTTAGCGTTGGTTATTGGCAGGATTTGGAAGAATTAAAAGCGTCGTATAAGTCCGGCACGAGTTTTGACCCTGAGATGGGGCCAGCTGAACGGACGAACTTATACGAGGGATGGCAGGCAGCGGTCAAAGCGACCCAAGTCTTTAAGCACACCCCATACCACGCAGGAAAATAGAGGAGGACAACAACATGGCATTTTCAGCAACGACGCGTCAACAAAATATTGAACGCTTACAAAATGAAACGTTAGATTTACTCGTTATCGGTGGTGGGATTACCGGTGCCGGTGTCGCCATTCAATCAACCGCAATGAACATGAAGACCGGGTTGATCGATATGCAAGACTTTGCAGAAGGAACTTCATCACGGTCGACGAAACTGGTCCATGGGGGTATTCGTTACTTAAAGACGTTTGACGTGGGGGTAGTCGCCGATACCGTTAAAGAACGGGCGGTCGTCCAGGGGATTGCGCCACACATTCCTAAGCCCGACCCAATGTTATTACCGATTTATGATGAGACGGGAGCGACCTTCGACCTCTTTTCTGTTAAAGTGGCGATGGATCTGTATGATAAGCTCGCCGAAGTTAAAGATCCTAAATTCACCAATTATACCCTTTCACGCGAGGAAGTCTTACAACGGGAACCACAGCTGAACCCTAAACATTTAGTTGGTGGCGGTGTTTACCTTGATTTTCGGAATAATGATGCGCGCCTAGTGATTGAAAACATTAAGAAGGCTCACGAAAATGGTGGGATTATGGCAAGCCATGTGAAGGCGACCGGCCTCTTACATGATGATGATGGCCGGATCAATGGTATCACCGCTGAAGACTTATTGACTGGTGCATCGTTCGAGATTCATGCCCGAATCGTCATCAATACGACCGGTCCATGGTCAGACACGATTCGTAAGATGGACCATACTGAAAAGTATCAATCCCAGATGCGGCCAACCAAGGGTGTACATTTAGTCGTTGACGCTGAGAAACTCCCAGTGCCACAACCAACCTATTTTGATTCTGGTGATCAAGATGGCCGGATGATCTTCGTGGTGCCACGTGAAAACAAGACGTATTTCGGAACGACTGATACGGATTACCATGGTGATCTGAAACACCCGACCGTTACGCAAGAAGATGTTGACTACTTGTTGGAAATCGTCAACCGTCGCTTTCCAACTGCTAAAATCACCTTAGATGATATTGAGGCTAGTTGGGCCGGATTGCGGCCACTGATCGCCGCTAACGGTAGTTCCGATTATAACGGTGGTAATTCAGGAAAAATCAGCGATAAGAGCTTCAAGGAAGTTATCAAGGTTGTTGATCAGTTTGAAAGTCAGGAAGCCAGTCGTGAAGATGTCGAAAGTGTCCTGAATGACTTGGAAACTTCCTTGGCAGAGGACAAACTCAGTCCGTCAGCGGTTTCACGCGGTAGTTCGTTGACTAGTAGTCCAGACGGGCTGTTGACCCTTGCTGGTGGGAAGATTACTGATTACCGTAAAATGGCTGCGGGTGCCATGGCGCTGATTGCCAAGATTTTAGCAGATAAGTATGATGCCCACTTTAATGAAATCAATTCGAAGAACCTCCCCGTTTCTGGTGGCGATATTGATCCGCACAACGTGGATGCAACGATTGCATTTTATGCTAAACAAGGGACGGATAATGGTTTGACGAATGATGAAGCGTTGCGGATTGCAAATATGTACGGTTCCAATGCTGCGCGGGTCTTTAGTTTGATTGGTAAAGTTGAACCGACGCATGGTCTGAGCTTAGCCGAAACGATTAGCTTACGTTATGCTTTGGATGAAGAAATGACCCTGACGCCAGTCGACTACTTGCTGCGGCGCACTAACCACTTGTTATTCATGCGAGATACGCTGGATAGCTTAAAGGATGGCGTCATAGCGACAATGGCCGATTACCTTGGTTGGGATGCTGCAACGGTCAAAGCACAAACCGAATTATTGAATCAGACGATTGCTGAATCGGACTTAACAGCACTGAAGCAGGGCTAAGGAATGGGGTGGTCATGATGAAAGATCCATTAGCACTACAATTGTTGGGGGAATTTCTCGGGACCTTTATCTTGATTCTGTTAGGTGATGGGGTTGTAGCTGGGGTAACACTCAATAAATCCAAAGCGCAAAATGCGGGCTGGGTCGCGATTACCTTAGGTTGGGGATTTGCAGTCACGATGGGCGTCTATGCGTCCAGCTTTATGAGCCCCGCACATCTTAATCCGGCGGTCTCACTAGGAATGGCAGTGGCCGGTAAGTTCCCATGGGCTTACGTGATTCCATATAGTGCGGCTCAGATTGCTGGTGGGGTGATTGGTGGCCTCGTGGTTTGGTTGCACTACTACCCACACTGGCAAGCAACTAAGGATGCTGGCGCGATTCTCGGCATTTTTGCAACCGGTCCTGGTATCCGGCGATATTTCTGGAACTTTATCAGTGAAGTGATTGGAACGTTCGTCCTAGTCTTTGGCTTGTTAGCCTTCACGAAAGGCCAATTTACGGCGGGATTGAACCCGATTGTTGTCGGAATTCTGATTATCGCTATCGGGCTGTCTCTGGGTGGAACGACCGGGTATGCAATTAACCCGGCCCGGGATTTAGGGCCCCGCATTGCGCACGCGGTATTGCCCATCGCCAATAAAGGAACTTCTGATTGGGCCTACAGTTGGGTGCCAATCGCTGGGCCATTGGTTGGTGGTGCGTTAGGCGCACTGTTGTTTAATGTATTGCCATAATTTTATGACTGATTTGATATAAACCGTGAGGACTGTTGGAATTGACAACAGTCCTCACGGTTTTATTTGTGAGTAATGGTTGAAATTCATGCTTTCATTAACTGAGTAAAAGACATCTGCTAATTAAAATTTTATGGTTTGGCAACATATAAAATGCCTTTCAGTTGGGTAGTCTTCGATTAGCAGAAAAAAGGCTTAATATTTGATAGACTAGGTGCTATTTTGCATTAATTATGATTAAAACGTACCAATTTAGTTGAATTACTGATTATCAGTAAATGCGGACCTTATTCTAAACCGGAAGAAAGCCATAGCTAAATAAGCAAGTTTATACAAAATTGTACTTTTCCAACTGATCTAAGCTGATTGCTCTTGTGCTTAGTATGGAAAGCTTTAACCATGGTTTAGGGTAGAAAAATCAGCATGATACGTAAAGAATTTATACAATTGAAAATGTCAATGTATATTGATATTAATATAAAAATATTTATTGTTTTTTAACAAAATACATGTTAACCTGCTATGAGTAGTTAGTTAGTTGGGTCGCTTTACTATATAAGTGATAGTTAGATAAAAGGGGTTAAACATGTATACGGAAAACACGGGGAAACATCATCGTAATGGCCTGCCAGTTTGGTTGTTGCCATTACTGGTCGTCATCTCTTTCTGGGGTGTGTCACAAAATATCATGGTGGTTGATGCTTCATCATCGGTCACGGTCTTACCAGGCAACGGGGGCACGCTCCCACTGGTCAATCAGCTAGTCATCAAGCAAAATGACACGGCCTTACAAGGAATCACGAATAATGCTGGAGATCGTGGCAGTCTAACACCTAAGGACGGTGCGCAACGTGTGCTCATACATAAGGTGAAAGACAGTGATACGATTACTTCAACCTATGGGACAGTGGGAACTTTCCATGGTCAGGAAGTCACTGCTAAAGTAACAATCTCACATATTAAAGTTCACGACGACAGCCACAAGGCACCGTCGGGAATGAAACAGACTGACGGGGCGTTTCAAATTGGTCCGGGCTTTTCTTCGGACACGACCATGTCAAATGTGGCCCAATTCAATGTGAGCTATGAATTTTATTACGCTGATACGCATGCCGCGGTCAATATTCAAAACGCGTTCATTACGCTATCTAGTCTGGATGGTCCGGTAGCGGGGACGTCAACCGGCTTTGAATATGCGGCTTACTTAGGGGCTGGTAAGATTTATACTGTTGAAAACTCGATTGTTAAGCAAATTGCGAATCCCCTCGGTGGAGGACAACTCGTCATGGCTGGGCAAACAGCGCGTGATGCGAGCTGGCCATATACCTCGTCAACGGCTGCAACTTTTGGGGTCAGTGGGACGAAGCTGGAATTTATCTACGGGACGACCCGTGTTAATAGTGGTAATTCATGGTTACAACCAGTCTACAACGTTAGTACGATCACGCTTGGGACGCCCGCCATTGCGACGCCCACTTTGAGTGCCACACAAAGTGCCACTGACAAGCAAAATCGGACGTTAACGTATGACTTACAACAAAAAGTCAATGTTTTGGATCAGGATTTAATGACCAAGTATAAAGATTGGTCAGAAAATATTACGATTCCGGTTAACGCTAAGTACGCTAAAGGCGAAGTCGTTAATGATGCTGGCCAAGCATTACCTAGTACTGCCTACCAAGTTAGCTATGATGAAAAAACACATCAAGTGAAATGGCATCTGACGGACGCAGGCATTAAATCGCTACCGTTTAAAGGTGAGACCTATCACTTTAAGGCTCAAGTCCAGTTCAGTGATGATGTTGATGACCAGACCAAAGTAACGGCAACTGGTCAAACGGCAATAGATAAGCAGACTAAGACGTCGAATACGGTCACCAATACCATTGACAATCAAGCGACCATCACGGTACATCATTACATGACCGATTCTACTGATAAAGTTGCTCCTGATGAAACAGTCAAAGTTGGTTACGGGAAAGCTTATGATGTTACTAAGCAGGTCAAAACGATAACTGGATATAAGCGTAATGCCACATTGGATGAACATACCCGTGGCACTGCTAGCAAGACTACCAAAGAAGCCGTGATGTATTATGATCCGTTGCCATACAACATTCATGTCAATTACTTGTTAACGGATGGGCAGAAGCTGGACGAATTGGATGTCACTGGTCTATATGGTGATACTTACACGACCGAGGCAACTGATTTCGAAGATTTGTACACAGTTGATACTGATCGCTTACCGACGAATGCCCAGGGAACGGTAACGGAAAAGCCAACAACGGTCAATTATTATTACCAACCAACGACTGGGCAGTGGGTTGACGTTGGTAATCAAAGTAGTGTTTTAGTACGACAAGATACGAAGCATAATGTCCGTTCTGTCTCGCAGATTTATGCCAACGATAGTGGCTTTACGGTCAAATATAATCAGGATGCTGCTCAAGTTGCGATTGCGGCTAGTGATACAAACGGTACCCAAGATAACAGCTTAGTCTTTGATTATAATTCGAAGTATACGTTTGAATTATCTAAGAATGAGACTGTCACTTTTAAGGTTGATGATCAAGGCCAAGTGACTGCGACTAGAGTGTTAGGCGCAGAGCAAACGGTCACGACTTTTGATAAAAGTGGTCAGCTCAAGACAGTGACCACGGTGACTAACGCGAATGGCACTAAGAGCCAGCAGACCAACACGGTTGACGGGTTGAAATCAATGGTGACTGGCGAACAATACGACTTAGGATTATTGAATGGGTTGAAAGTTACCGCACAAAAAGAAATTAATCCGAGTCAAGCAGCAACGACTGAGTCCAAGACAACGACTGATACTAGTCAGTCTGGTAGTAATCAGTCGACAAGTACGACAGCGACTGACCAAACTGGGACTAATGAATCAACTGCTGGTAGTTCGACCAACGCAACGAACGCGTCCAGTAGTGTCGATGCAAGTTCAGCGAATAGTCAAGGCGACACTGAGGCTACAAGCCAGTCGGGTACTAGTGCAAGTGCTGATTCAAAGACGGATAGTAGTGCGGCATCAAGCACTAGTCAAACTACTGACGGTGAAACAACTAATACCGGTGATACGACCACTGGAACAACTACTGACAGTGGGCTGGGTTTCAAGTCACCATTTACTGAGGATCAAAACACAAGTAGTGCACTGGGCAGCGCCCAAACTTCGAGCAGTCTCAATAGTGATACGAGTGCAGCAGTACAAGCATTGATTGCAGAACCCAATTCGACGCCAGTTGTCTTGGGTGAGGATGCTTCTTTTGAGGAAGGCGTGCCAGTCAATGATCCGGTATTCAGTAATGATGAAGGTGTTTCGCCGAACAATAATCCAAGCAGCGCGGCGACGCCCCTTGCGCAAGCCACGAATACCCGGGCGCGTCTGACTCAAAATGGCAAACTATTATATGAAGGAACGCTGAAGGCTGATCAAGGGGAACAAAATCTCTATGTGTCGCCAGATACAACTGTAGAAGTTGATGGTGGGGCCGATGGTGACGGTTTTTACCTAGATACTTATGATGGTGATAAAGGAATGGCCTATACATTGGGTTCAGGTTATGCGTGGGCAGCCGAAAACAATGATGTGACTGCGGCACCAGCAAGTAGTGCGACGACCAGCTCTGAGAGTGCTGCTAGTGAGCCGAGCGCTAATAGTAGTGATAGTAGCCGTACAGCATCAAGTGCAGTCGACCATTCGACTAGTTCGGCAAGTACCAGTGATGCGAGCCAATCAAGTCATTCAACTAGCTCGGGTGAAAGTAGTCATCCAGAAAGTTCATCAGGCTCAAGTACGACCAGTGATTCGGCTGACGTGGATAAACAGGCCGCAGCTCGTTCCAGCCAAACTCAGTCGAATAGTGTTAATGGTAGCAGTCAAGCAGTAAGCTCTAGCACGGTCACTAGTCAATCGTCAGTACCAACTAAAGCTAATACGAAGCAGGCTTCATCCACGCCAACGACCAAGGCTAACCGAGCAACTGTCGCAACCGCTACCAGTTCTACAGCGCCACGGCAGTCGCGGGCTACGACGGCAAGTGCGTCAGTTCCAAGTGTAACCTCAGCAAGTGCTGCAGCGGCAAGTCGTGATAAGCAACGATCGGCGTTCAAGAAGCAACATCCAATCTTGAACCAAATTTTGCCTAAAACGAACTCCGCGGTCGCGACCTGGTTGGTCTGGCTAGGAGTGGGTTTATTGCTACTCACTGTAGCGATTACGATGGTTATTAAGAAACGAGGGCGTGACTAATATGATAAAATTACGCCAGGTTCTTAAAAAAATCCTCATTGACCTAATGGTGTTTGTTCTAGTTTTCACGGCTTTTTCCAGCTCGGTCGACACAGTCTCCGCACATCGCCGTGGTGTGACCCACACTCGGAAGCATAAGGTGCGACATAGCGCTAGTGGTCACGCCAAGAAGTCTCATCGTGCACATCGCAAAGCTAAGCGCAGAGTCGTCCACCGTAAAGCACCGCATCGGCGGAAAGTTGCGGTAAGGCATAAGAAAAAAACGCCAAAGCGTCATAAAAAGTCGCATAAGAAGAAGGCCGCTAAGAAACATAAGAAGGCCCATAAAAAGAAAGCGGTCAAGAAGCACAAAAAGTCACACAAGAAGAAAGCGGCCAAGAAACATAAGAAGTCGCACAAGAAGAAAGCGGCCAAGAAGCATGGCAAGTCGCACAAGAAGAAGTCTTCTAAGAAGCATGGCAAGTCGCACAAGAAAAAATCTTCTAAGAAACATGGCAAGTCCAATAAGAAGAAGTCTTCCAAGAAGCACGGCAAGTCCAATAAGAAAAAGTCTTCCAAGAAACACGGCAAGTCGCACAAGAAGAAGTCTTCCAAGAAGCACGGCAAGTCCAATAAGAAAAAGTCTTCCAAGAAACACGGCAAGTCGCACAAGAAGAAGTCTTCTAAGAAGCATGGTAAGTCCAATAAGAAAAAGTCTTCCAAGAAACATGGCAAGTCCAGTAAGAAGAAGTCTTCCAAGAAACATGGTAAATCCAGTAAGAAGAAATCATCTAAGAAGCACGGCAAGTCTAACAAGAAAAAATCTTCGAAAAAGCATGCATCCAAAGGTAGTGCTGTAATTGCCACGCTTAGTCGTAAGACCGGTATCAGTAAAGGCATCATTTCGCTTTTGACGGATCTAGTTGGGTATAATGATATTTATACCATGATTACGGGAAAAGATGCCGCTACCGGTAAGAAGCGCTCGCGGTTGGTAGGATCGGCTTGGACAGCCTTGAACTTTGTGCCTGTCTCGAAAGTCGCTAAGTTAGCAAAGGCCGCGAAGGTTCTGGCAACTGCTAAGAAGGCCGAGAAAGTTGCGAAGAATGGTGGTCGGATCAAACGGGCCGCTCGAGCAACTAAACTGGCGATGAAGCGGGCGGCTGAGAAATTAGCTAAACGAAAACCCGCCAAAAAGACTGCGAAAAAGGCAGCTGAAGAGGCTCGTAAAGCCCAAAAGGCCAAGCACGCAAAAGATGTCCGAGCAACAGGTCAAGCAAAGCATGAGGCAACCCATCGTGCTGGCACACAGTTATCCAAAGCAAAGGCTAAGCTTGAGCGAGAGAAGGCGGCCAAGCGTGCAAAGCCTCAAAAGACTTCTCAAGTTACGAAGCATAAGGTGACCAAGAAGCAGCAGAAGCGATATAACAGGAAAAAAGCTGCGGGCAAGGCTAGGAAATCTTCGTATGCACGAAAAAAGCCGGGTAAACGTAAAAGTGGTAAGTCCAAGTCCAAGACTAAATCGAAGTCTAAGTATAATATTTCTAAAGGAAGCCCTAGTCAACTTCCTGACCATGTAAAAAAAGTATATGATAAGTATGAAGCAACTGGTTGGAAAGGGAATTTTAAAGGACAAACTGAGGGTACAAAGGCGAAAGGAAAATTCAAAAATGAGGATAAGAAGCTTCCTAGTATTGATGCCAAAGGTGATTCGTTAGAATATTGGGAATTTGATATTAATAATAGGATGCCAAATAAATCCCGAGATGCGGAACGTTTTTTGATAGATAGCAAAGGGCATGTATATTACACGAGTAATCACTATGCTTCTTTTGTGAAAGTTAAATGAGGTAATAACAATGAAAAAAAATACGATTTCCTATGTCGATAAAAATAAACTTTTATCTTTGAAAAAAGATTTGAAGGCTTTGGACTATTTTGTCGTTGAAGTTCCTGGTGATAAAATTCACACCGCTCGACAATATTTGAATTTTATGGGAAAAGAGTTTAAAATGCCGGATTATGCGGGCTTTGACGCTTATTCAGATTGGATGACTGATTTGAGTTGGATTCCTAACCATAGGATTGGTGTAATCATAGATGATTACGAATCTTTTTTGAATAAGGATCTCAGGGCAAAAGAAATAGTAATTGAAAGTTTTACGGATGTTGTTTTACCCTTTTGGGAAAAGGATGTTGTCAGGATTATGGTTGGTGGTAAGCCAAGAATTTTTGAAGTTTATATTGTAAAATAATACTTTATTTGAGCTTCAGCTTAGATAAAAATCTTAATTTCGAATAGTTAGGTTGAACAAACGTCTGAAGATTGAAATATGAGTCTATCATCGGTGTGAAGTCATCTTAAGGAAAAACATCAATATTAGTAGGGGCGTATCATTGTTAATTATTGTAACTATTGGTGTATTAGTAATGGTTATTACGCTGGGCTTAGGAGTCTGGAGCTATTTACTGGGAAAAAGGAATCAATCTAATTTTGTTGGCACTGTTATTCCAGTAGCTTACTTTGCCGTTCGAGCAATCTTAGCTGTGATGAAACAAACTGCGACACATGGGCTAGTATCGTCATTAGTCGGTAGCTTGTTATTCAGTTTGATTTACTATGGCTTATTTGTTTGGGGGAAGCACCGGGCCGATAAGTAATATGAATTAGTCAGATTAAAATAACCGATATTCGACAAGGGCTAATTGCCGAGTATCGGTTATTTTATAGAAAAGTTGAGTTATGAGGGAGGCAACAACACATGTTGGTATTTTATCGTCCGGTTAGTCTTTGTGCGGGTACTTGGTGACGGCATTTGAGAACTGATAACTAGTTTAGTTGGTAATTTGGTGATTACCGTTATCTATGTCCTGTTGTTTGTTTGGAGACGACAACGATTCAATAAGCAAACAAAATAAGTCGGTTGAAGATCCAGAATGTTGATGAAATTACGCGTTCTGGACTTTTTAGACGATTACTGGTATGAAAATAAGGGCATCATTTCTAACGGATCTAGTTGGGTATTAATGATGTTTATATGAGGTCAAGAAAATGAGTGGAGATAAAACTCCAAAAAGTATTGAAGAAGAGTTGACGCCTGCTCAAAAGAAAAGTGTAAATAATAATGTTGCTGATCATTTAACGGATGGAGATTTTAGTGGAACTAGAAGAGACTCAGAAGAAAATCCTGTTCCAAAAACAGACGCACCCGGGGAATACTGGAACTACTTAGATGAAATGCTAAATACGTACAAATCTATAAAGAACTCAAAAAAAAGAATTTATGAAAATATATAATAAATTCAAGGAAAAAGCATCTGATCTATAGTTTGTTATAACAGAGTTATTATCTAAAATGTCAAATTAACTGATTCCGATTCTCGTTAGTGCCATATTCTCTTGGTGAGTAAGAGATGTGCAAAATAGACCGTTGCGCAGGTCACTTGGGATAAGTCCGCAAGTTTGGACAGGTTGAAGGAAAAAATTAAATGTGGATGATGATTGTGGTATTGAAAAATGTTGGAACAAAGTGACTGAACTTTTGTCTCTTAATGAGGATATTACAATAAAGTATTTAGAAGATTGTGATGCGGACGGACTTATATTGGATCAGTGAAGTTTTTGAGGATATTTCTGCCAATTTGAAAAGTCAAAAGTTTATTGATTGTTTAAGGAAATTGGATAAAAAGTTTCCAGAATTAGAAATGGCACATGACATTGATATTGCTGAAAGTTATTTTTAAAGGGGTATGTAAACAGCATAGGCGGACTATAACATTAATGGAAAAGTATATCGAGTCGCATATGGGGACAACGGTTTCGTCGTATCGTTTCATCCAATGTGAGAATAAGTAATACGAGAGGAGAAAATATGAGTAATTTAGAAATATCAAAAAATTGGGAAGATAATAATTTATTAGAACTAAGTATTAATGCGAAATCAAAATTTGTAACAATCCATCAACTGTGCTATGTACAAGATACAGATTTAAAAGAAATTGGCGAGAAAATTATTGCATATTCTTTCGACGCTAAAGAAGAAATTTATGTGGAATTTGGTGAAAAAGAAGGAAATTTTACACCAGCATTTTCTTTAAGCTTTTTACCGGCCGATAATTCTGGGCGTGTAAAAATAGAGATTGATATGGAGATTGACGATAATCCTGATAGAAAGCATAGATGTAAATTTTATATTTATAGTGAGTTAGGATTGATTGAGCAATTTGGTAGAAGCCTTATTCTGCTATCTGAAAATAAAAATGAAGATATCGCATTGAATGTTAGAAATTAAAGGCGATTTTTATAATCAAATTAGCCACTAATTTTTCTACTCCGGGTTCTCAAAACAAGTGTAACACGTACGTTAAATAGTGGATCAGTTAATAAAATAACCATCTATGATACCTGATAAGTAAGTGTCTACCATGCGTATTGGTTCAAAACATCTTGAATGGATTGGATTTCAGTAATAATTAAGAATCGCATAAATTATCTTTTGGAAATAAAATCGCGAATTTACCGGTTTGGATTTACGCCTAATCCGTGTTTCCAAGGTGAGTATGGGTAGGGGAAATAGGCCTCGATGGTTTTTGGGGGGTTAGTCTTTTATGTATTACACTTTAATTTTAGATTCGGAAAGTTAAGTGAGGTAATAATGGAAAATAAAATTTCATTTGTCGATAAAGTTGAGCTTGTGTCGTTGAAAGAACGATTGAATGATTTAAATTATTTTGTTGTTATAGTACCAGGCAAAAAAGTTCGCACGTTTCGTCAATATCTGAATTTTATGGGTAAAAAATTTAAAATGCCAGATTATGCAGGCTTTGCTGCCTATTCAGATTGGATGACAGACTTGAGCTGGATACCCAATCAAAAAATTGCAGTAATAATAAATAAATATGATTTTTTCATGAATAAAAATCCTAAATTAAAAAGGTTAATAATGGACAGCTTTGAGGATGATATTTTACCCTTTTGGGAAAAGGATGTCGTTCAATTTATGGTTGGTGGTAAGCCAAGGATTTTTGAAGTTTATATTGTAAAATAATACTTTATTTGAGCTACAGCTCAGATAGTGATCTTAATTACGGGTAGTCAGGTTGAGCAGACGTTCGTATCATAAAACAATCAGTAATGATGGGTTACTCGAATATAATATAAATAGTTAGGTGGTGTAATGGCTGTTCTAAACTTAAGGCTATGTTGTTGAGGATAGCAGTTATCAAATGAATACCCAACTGTGGCGTTGCCAACGATCAACGTTGCTAAGGTGTTGGCAAAAAATGAACGAGAATTAATTATTTTGACGCATATTAAAAATCAGTCCGTCGTATTCTGCCGTGATAAAGGCAGCGAATGCGATGGACTGATTTTTTGAAACCACTAATTTAACAAGCTAGGATCAATCTGGCGGTCTTTAAAGTAGTACAGACGGTCGTGATCATTAATGTGTCGCAAGATATGGGCGGGATTCCCCACGGCGACGACGTTATCAGGTAAGTCTTTGGTCACGATGCTACCAGCGCCAACGACGACATTGTCGCCAATCGTAATACCGGGTAGTACGATGGCACCTGCGCCGAACCAACAGTTACGGCCGATATGAACTGGCATATTGTACTGATAAGCTTGTTCGCGCAATGATGGCAAAATCGGATGGCCCGCGGTTGCAATTGTCACGTTGGGGCCGAACATCGTATAGTCGCCAACGTAAATATGGGTATCATCTACCAGTGTTAGGTTAAAATTGGCGTAAACTCCCTTGCCAAAGTGGACATGGTGCCCACCAAAGTTACTGTGAAACGGTGGTTCGATGTAACACTTCGGGCCGATTTCTGCGAACATCTTGCTAAGTAGAATTTGGCGCTTGGTTAGTTCGCTGGGCCGAGTTTGGTTGAAATCATAGAGCTGATCGAGATAGCTAAATTGGCGTTTTTCAAGTTCAGGGTCGTTAGGTAAGTAGAGTTCGCCAGTATGAAGACGATCGTTATTATTGGTCATTAATTAAACTTCCTTTCGTGGATGATGGCTGCCGGTAATCAAGGCTAAGCCACCTAAAATGAGCATAATCCAAATGAGAACGTTGGCGGTGAGCGTCTGTGGCCCAAGTTGGCCGAGACTGTTCCAGACCAGTGGCGCAAAGAAAGCGCTGATAATGGTGGCAATCGTCAGGTAGCTACTCAGGACGTTGACTTGAATGGTATCCAGGCCAGTATTGCTAGTGAAGACCAAATATGGCCCGGTGTACGAGTAAATAAAGTTGAAAAACACGGCAGCGCCAATAGCCACAGTTGCATTGGATGCCAACCATAATACTAAGACTGAAATAGCTGCTCCGGCATAGCCTAAGGTTAAGGTGAACCGGTGTAAATAGCGGTATAGATAGCCAAAGGTGAGACCAGCCAGCAAGCCACCGATGTTCATGGCTGCTAAGGTTAAGTTGATAGTGGCAGCGTTACCAAAATGACGGGCGCTAAAGTAACTCGGCAGCTTTAATTGAACGCCCCAGATGAGTAGATAGGTGATAAAGGTAAGTCCTAGTAACGTCCACTGGTGCCGTGGTAGTTGTGTCTTTTCAGTGCGTGCGTGATTAGTCGTTGTTGATGGAACAGTGGGTTCCGGTACGAACCACGCCACGCCCCCAGCAACAATCACCAGTAGCCCGTATAGCCAAAAGACGGCGTGCCAACTGAGACTGATCAGCAGGCCTGCTAATCCTAGCAATATCGCGTTACCTAGGGCTGAGAGGCCCGTCTGGTAACCTAACAGTCGAGCCCGTAAATCACCGGTAAAGCTGTGGGTCAACAAACTGATGGCATGCGGTGAAAAGAGGCCGACGCCTAATCCTAATCCGAGCCGACTGACCATGATTACGGTAAAGTTAGTCGTGATAGCGGGAATCAGTCCCATGATGGCGCTGATCAAGAGTCCACTAATCACGATTGGCCGTAATCCCCACCGGCTTGTTAATCGGGGGTTGAGTAACAAAGTAATCAATGCGCTACAGTTGGCGATGGTGACGAGCCATTCAATCAGCGTAGTCGGGACGGTGGGAAAGGTCCGTTTGAGCTGGGGAATGATTCCTGTAATAACGGTAGTGATGCCTGTTACAGTGGAGAGGCTAAGAATACTGATGGTGGTGGTCAACCGTGGCTGCATGGCTTACGCCTCCAACCAGTTTTTGATCCACTGTAAGACGCCTTGTTCTTGGTTTGTACCTGTCGTGGCGTTGGCTACGGCTGTCACGGCTGGTTGAGCATTCGCCATGGCAACGCCGCAGCCGACTTCCCGGAGCATTTCTAGGTCATTGCCCCCATCGCCAAATGCAGCCATGTCAGCGAGGTCGATTCCGAGAACCTGTCCGAGTTGCGCTAAGCCAGCCGCCTTATTCATGCCGGGTTGGATAATGTCGATGTCGCCGTGACCACTGCTGGTTGGTTCGGCGACACCCGTCAGTAACTCGCGTAGTTGCGTCACAATCGCTGTGGTGCGTTCTGGTGGACATGTGATGGCGAACTTCATAATGTCATCATCAAGCTGGTCGTAACTTTCAACGACGGCTAAGTGATGATAATAATGTCGCATTTGTGCCACGTGCTCAGGATTAGTGGTCGTTAGGGTGTAGGCACTTTTGGCACCGCAAACCAGTAGCTTTAAATCCGGGATGGTTTGAATCTTATTCAGAATCGTCTGGATTGTGTCTGGCTGAAAGGCGTTAAGTGCGTAAACGTGGTCGGCATCGCGGATATAAGCCCCATTTTCAGCAAGGTAGATCATCTCAGGATAGTCCTTGAAGAAGGACTTGAGTTGGAAATATTGATTGCCGCTTGCAATCACGAACCGCACGCCCCGTAGTTGTAATTGTTGATAAAGCAGTGCAAATTGAGCTTCGTCGTAAGTCATGTCGTCACGCAAAAAGCTGCCATCCATATCAGTTGCCATTAATTTAATCATGGTTAAAATCTCCCGTCGTTTAATTGATAGCCGTAGCTTACCACGAAATTCAGACCACGAAGGGACATTTTTAGAGGCAACTAGTATCAATTCGGTGATAGCGGGCATAGGCTTGGCGGTAGTCGGTAGGCGTCATACCCTTCCAAGATTTAAAATTCCGATTGAACGTCTTACTATTTGGAAAGCCGCATTGCATGGCAATATATTCAATCTTATGGTCGGTCTCTAACAGGAGGCGACGGGCGTTCATCAATCGGATCAGTCGTAAGTATCGGTTAACGGATAGTTGGACGTTTGCATTGAATTGCTGATTCAAAGTGGTCAACGAAACGTGAAATTGCTCGGCAAGGGTATTACCATCGATGGGCTCAGCGTAATGTCGATTGATGGCAGTCATGACCGTATCCGTTAACGTCAAGTTAGGGCTGACCGTTGTTGCAGTCAGAGGAACGGTAAACGTTTGACCCAGAGTGACAAGTAACTGGTAAAAGTGGCTGAGAATTTGTAATCTCAGCAGATCGGTCGTGGGGGTTGTCAACAGGTCGTGAATCGTGACTAATTGTTGGCGGACATCGGCGTAGGCTTGTGGGTGAGTTTTCGATGAGGCCGCGCCGTTCAATGTCAATTGCCAGTTCGCACTTGCCGGAATTTGAGTTTGTAAGAAATCGTCGTCAATGATGATACCGAACTCTACCCAGTCAACTTCGGTGGGCCCACTAGCGCTGTGAACCACGCGTCGATTAGTAGTCCAAAGGTCACCAGGCCGATATTCATTCGTCTGTCCATCGGTGACGAATTTTAAGGTCGTACCGCTGACGAGATAATTTAACTCAATCCCTTGGTGCCAGTGTGGGGCAACGTTGATATCAGTCAATGGATCATGTTCGTAATATTTAAAGGGGAGGCGGGGAATTGTCTGGACCGTCTCGTGTAAGATTTTCATCACTAAACCTCGCTTCAAGATTTTGTAAAATCGCACCGCTTCCTTTCAAAAATCAACCTTGATGGCTGACGCGCTATGCTATATTAGAATTATAGTTCGCGATGAGCGGTGGCATGACTTAATTGTAACCGTATTCGCAGTTGAAAGGAACGAAAACCCATGACAATTAAATTAATTGCGATTGATATTGATGACACGCTTCTGGATTCAAAGGGGCAATTATTACCAAGTACGATTGCGGCAGTTAAGGAAGCCCACGACCAAGGGATTAAGGTGGTTTTGTGTACCGGCCGGCCACTTGCTGGGGCGCAACATTATTTAGATGCGTTAGGCCTTGCTGGTGATGACCAGTACGTGATTACGTATAACGGTGCTGTAATCGAGAGCATTGCTGGCCGGATCGTCGCCAAACATTTAGTGGATAATGCGCACTATCGGCAATTAACCGCGTTTGGAAAACAACATCACGTGCCCTTTAACGTGCTCGATGCGGACAGTACGATCTATACAGCTGACCGCGATGTTAACTGGGTCACAGTTGTACAGGCGTGGGAAAACAAAGCTGGGCTGTTGATTCGAGACCCTGACGATTTACCAGCTGATTTTCAAATTGCCAAGGGGGTCTTTGTAGGTGAAGGCCCGCAACTCGATGCCGTAGAAGCGCAAGTTAAGACGACTTTTGGTCGGGACCTGTACGTGGTACGTGCGGCAACTAACTTCTTGGAACTGATGCATACTGGTGTCAACAAGGGGCAGGCAGTTCAGGATTTAGCGGCAGCTCTGGAAATACAACCGGACGAAGTGATGGCACTGGGAGACGAACAGAATGATCTGCCAATGTTTGCTTTCGCCGGAACAGCTGTCGCGATGGGCAATGGCAGTGATATTGCTAAGGCACACGCTGATCACGTGACGGCTACTAATGATGCGAACGGGGTCGCAGCTGCGATTCGGCAGTGGGCATTATCGGATTAACTCGGATGATTATTTTTAGCGAAACAGTTGACAAGACTACGCAATGAGTTTATGATTGCAAATATTAAAAATAAATGAGACTAAACGTGATGATCAGGAGAGTAAAGTCAGGGTAATCTTAAGCGAGCCGCTGGATGGTGTGAAGCGGTGGTGAGCCTGGCTGGAAAGTAGCCTGAGAACTGCTAATGCGACGAGCTGGAGTGTTAGCTGGGTGCCCCCATTAACGGGCCAACGTATCGTCAGTTAACATTACTGTTTGGGGAAACCCGTCATCGGTGTTGGTAATTGGCCGTACGCGCAAAGGTGACGAGCTGCGGTTCGTGACGAATTAAGGTGGTACCACGCGTTAGCGTCCTTACAAAATCAATTGATGATTTTGTAAGGACGCTTTTTTAGTCCCATGGCAGTTGAGAGGATGGAGACAATGCGCTTAACAAGTAGTGATGGTGGTTTGTATCGAGTGCTCTTACTAGTGATTGTTCAAACTGGTTGATGAGAACGACGCTTAACGGAGGAGAGACGACTATGCAAATAACGCGAAAATTAACAATCAAACATTACATCATTATTGGATCAATGCTCTTTGGGATGTTTTTTGGGGCTGGCAACTTGATTTTCCCAATTCACTTAGGGCAGCTGGCGGGGGCCAATTGGTTGACAGCTGGTTGGGGATTCTTGCTGACAGGGACACTATTGCCACTGTTAGGAATTATCGCCATCAGTGTGACGCACAGTAGTGGGATTTATGAGCTAGCGCGGCCAATTGGCAAACGCTACGCGACGATTTTTATGGTACTGACTTGTGCGACTTTGGGCCCCTTGTTCGCGACGCCGCGGACAGCCACTACGCCGTTTCAAATTGGTATTGCTAGTCATGTGAGTTCGGCACAGGCACCGTGGTATTTATTAGCTTACTCATTGATTTTCTTCAGTATCACTTACTGGGCAGCTCGTAGGCCCACCCGGATCGTCGATACGATCGGTAAATTGTTAAACCCAGCTTTTCTGATTTTGCTCGCCTTAATTTTTGGGATTGCCTTCAGCCGGCCGCTAGGGACCACGAATGCGACACCGACCGCGGCCTACCAACACGGCGCGTTCTTGAACGGCTTTTTGCAAGGGTATAATACGATGGATGCGTTAGCCGCCTTGTTGTTCGGAATTGCAGTTGTCACCACGATTCGGGGCCTTGGTCAACGGGATGCCGGAGCGATTGCTAAGACGGCCGCCAAGTCTAGTTTGTTGAGTATTAGTTTAGAAGCAGTCATTTATCTTGGTCTGATCTGGATTGGTGCGACGTCGTTATCGCAATTTAAGTTGTCTGCGGATGGTGGCATTGCCTTTGGTCAGATTGCCAATGCTTTTATGGGCACGCCGGGTGCGATTGTTTTAGCAATTATGGCGACCTTGACGTGTCTGACAACGGCAGTGGGTTTGGCGACATCGTTTGCGGAAGCCTTGCACGCTAAATTTCCTAAAATCAGTTATCGCGCTTGGAACCGCTTGGCCTGTGGGGCCTCATTTCTAATCGCTAATATTGGGTTGGATCAAATTATTGCATGGTCGACGCCGATGCTGATGTTCCTGTATCCGTTGGCGATTACACTGATTATCTTAGCGATTGCCTCACCGCTATTTCATCGTGATCCGCTCGTTTATCGATGGACGACGGCGTTAACTTTGATTCCCGCGTTCATTGATGGTCTAGGTGCTGCACCAGCCCTGATTACTCGGTTAAGATGGGTTCAAACGATTCTTGCATGGGATCAACGGTACTTACCATTAGCTAAACTAGGATTTGATTGGGCACTTCCCGCCATTATCGGTCTACTGATCGGCTTGGGCTGGCACTATGCGCGCCGCTTCCAGAACGCCCATGCTTACAAGATGAGCCAGGACTAAAGGTGTATGATAGATGGTAAGACTTTTGATGGATGGGTGAGCACATGGATTTTTTGGGAATACTTTGTTTGTTGATTTTGGCGACAACCCTCGCTGGGCACTTTGCTCACCGTGCGGGGATTCCTGCCGTGATTGGTGAGATTCTGGTCGGGGTGATATTAGGGCCGGCACTACTTAACTGGGTCCATTTAACGACTTTAGTTCAAACGTTCTCAGATATTGGGGTCGTGGTACTGATGTTCATCGGTGGACTGGAAAGCAACTTAGCACTTTTACGTAAGTATTTACGCCCTGCCATTATCGTGGCTATTATTGGAGTGATCTTTCCAGTCGTTATTATGGGGCTTGCGAGTCGCTTCTTTCAGTTTAGCTGGTTTGAATCACTGTTTATCGGTGTCATCTTTTCAGCCACGTCGGTTTCGATTTCCGTGGAGGTACTAAAGGAATTTAAAGTGTTGGATACTAAGGAAGGAGCCACGATTCTAGGGGCAGCGGTCGCTGACGACATTATCGGGGTGATTCTGTTGAGTATCATGATTGCAATGATGGGTGGTCAGAGTGGCGTTGCCCAGACTAATCTCGGTATCGTGCTCTTGGAACAGGTTGGCTTCTTCATAGGGGTCTTCATCGTGATTAAGTGGGTTGCCCCGTATCTGATGCGCTTGAGTGATCATCTGTTGATGGCTGCCAGTCCAACTATTATGGCGATTATTATTTGTTTAGCGTTGGCATGGTTGGCAGAACTAGTGGGCTTGAGTGGTGCTATAGGTGCTTTCTTCGCCGGAGTCGCAATTGCACAAACTGATTACCAACACGTGGTGGACGTTAGTATTGAACCAGTGGGCTACACGACGTTTATTCCATTATTCTTCGTCAGTGTGGGTTTAAATATGACGTTCAAAGGGGTCTGGCAATCGCTACCGTTCATCGTGGTCATGACGGTGCTCGGTGTGTTAACTAAGTTGTGGGGTTGTGGACTGGGCGCGAAGTTAAATGGGTTCAGTCGCCATAGTAATTACTTAGTCGGTGCCGGTATGATCTCGCGTGGTGAAATGGCATTGATAACGGCACAAATTGGGTTTTCAGCGCACTTACTATCAAACGATTACTATTCGGATATTATTTTGGTCATCATTGTGGTGACGATGATTGCCCCGTTCGTCTTAAAGAATGCCATTCATCGTGCCGGTCAGGTGACCGCAACACATAGCATCATAGAAGAACATTAACCACATAGATTGGGCGGAAGTTAAGAACCGCTTGGACGCCGTAGTTTGAGACTACGGCGTTTTTTGAGTCTGGAAGATTTGAACGAGGAGTGAGGGTGTTGCATTAGCATGTTGACTTATTGTCGTGGTGGTTGTCGACTAAACGGCTATTTTCGTGGTATCGGTGAATTATTGTATGATAATAGCTAAAAATATGACGTTTGTAAAAATATCGTTCGATAGGTCGGGTGGGTGTTATATTAAGAGCATAGAAAGCAATTAATATTGAATTGATAAGCAACAAAAGTAAACTGATTTTATCGTTAAATATTTTTAAAGAATCCGGATTTTTAAATCAAATTGATGAAATATAAATATAGGAAAAGGTGATTAAAATGAAAAATATTAATAATTTTCAGGCATTGCAAAAAAATGAGCTTTCTAAAGTTAACGGTGGCAGTAATAATAAGTTTTGGACTTGGGCTGGTTACACATATGAGAATTGGCGTATTTCATCAAGGCGAGCGTTTAATCTACGTCAGCGTAAAAACACTATGACTCATCATTAGAAAGAAGTGGTAAAAATGAGAAAAAGCATCAGTAATTTTAAAGCATTAAATGAAAAAGAACTTGGCGCTGTTAACGGTGGGATTTGGCAATGGATTGTGGGCGGTTTAGGCTTTCTTGCTGGTGATGCATGGTCCCATTCAGATCAAATCTCAAGTGGAATTAAAAAACGCAAGAAAAAAGGTTATGGCTACTAGCCTTTTTATGGTTAAATACAGTTGTTAAGGTGGGTGATTAACCTGAAGAAAAATACATTATTCAAAGGCTGTGCGCTTTTAATTTCTCTTTTGTTTGTTCTTTTAATGTTTCAGGTAGATAAAGACATGATATGGCTAGCATATGCCTTTGCATTGCTAGCTATACCTAGGCCCAGACCCAAATATCCTAAAAGCTATGACAAATGGTACTATATAGCATTTTTATTTTTCTGTCTTGCATATTTATTAGAAGAAAACATTTTGGGAAATTTGGGAATTATAGTAGCTGTAATTTCTTTTAGTCCAACTACTCATCCATTCGCTAAAAATAACATCGATAAAAAATAACATGAACCTAAGTGCAGCATTAATGAGAGTTTATCTTCAATTCTTTAGTACTGCACTTCATTTGACAATTCTGGGGCATTATTCCTCGTTGGTGTAGGTTTAAATATAATGTTCAATGAGGGCTGGCAATCGTTGCCATGAGGTGTGTTAACTAAGTTGTGGGGTTGTAGACTGGATTTGAAGCTAAACGAGTTCAATCGTCATAGTAATTATTTGGTCGGTGCCGGTATGATCTCGTGTGAGGACGATGATTGCGCTGAGAGCGCTATTTGTCGCGCTAATCGGTATTACGAGAGTGCGCTACTTCATTATTATTACTATGAAAAACGGCTCCACCGTGGTAACTGCCACAGTGGAGCCGTTTAAGCAAAAACTGAAAAATCATATTATCTCATTTGTCAGTTTGACAGAAAGGCATACAAATTCACTCGTATTTATAATGTGCTATCGCCCAGCAGCCCCATCACTAATCACATAGATTGCGAAAACTACAATAAGCACTACCAGCAAGCTTCTCACTGGGTATTTCTTAATGATGTTTATTGTTTTATTGAGCATTAACGTGTGCCTTACCTTTTATATTTAAATTAATGTACCAATAATTAAAACGGCGTCTGAGATCCAATGGACATAGATGCCGCTCCGTAAAGTATTGGCAGATCGCCATGAAGCAGTTATTGGATAACGCGTAATACCGACGATTAAGGGATAAATCCAGTCGAAATGATAATGTGGAAGGTGCAAACACGCAAATACGATGCACCCTAATACGTTGATAATCGGCCACGCAAATTTTTTGAGCTTGGTTTGTGATAATAAGCGAATCAACGGAAGTGAAATAGAGGCCATTCCGACTTCCTCACCAACTAGTGATACTAGTAGCGTGAAGGCTATCCATACTCTTTCAATTAAAGGATAATCTTGCCCAGTTGAACTAGTTGTCAATGTTGTATTGTGAAATGACAATAGAGCATGCGAATTAATAATAGCTATAACCACAATCGCAGTGACTTCCAGAACAAACAGTAAAAGCACATACTTCATCACTATACGCCACTTTGGTGAGGGCAATGGTTGAAAGAATAGTTTTAAGTTAGAAAAACCATATAGCATTACTAAACTAATTATTCCAGCTGTAAGCATTGCTAACCAATCAAAATAAATATTAAGGAAAATCGCACCCATATAACCAGCCACAAAGAGCACTAATACTAGCGGGTAATATCTTCTTTTGAAATCAATTTCTATCATCTATTATAATCCCCCGAGACATCAATTATAGTGCGTGCGACCGACCGATTCAAACACGTATTCAACGACATTCTTACGACTCTGGCGGCCACCAGAAATATTCTTTTTAGGATCAGCAGTTAATTTCTCAAATTTACTTAAATATAGTTAATTTAATTTACATGATATGCGTTCCTAAATTTAAGTACATTTATTAAGATACGCTACAATTCTAAAAAAAGCATTTTTAAATTTATTAGCGTACTATTCACCTGACTTAACGTAGCTTTTAAAGTGAGTATCCGACGATTGGAGCCATTAGGAAAATCATTTTATCAATGATTAAAAACGGGTAAATAACATTAAGCATTCATAATGGTTTTTGGATTGTGTCCTTCATGGTTGTAGTACTTGCTTATCCGTATATATACAATCGCAGTATGTATGTGTTTTACTTACTTTTAATAATAGTGTTTAATTGATGGATATGATTTAGATGTATTACAATATAAATGAACATTAACGTTAAAACTATATAATTTAACGTTAATACTTGATTTTGCAAAAATATTGATAATCATGTTAAGTTTACAGATAAGGAGGGGTTATTATTATGAATAAAAATAGTATGTCTTTTGATAAAGTAGTAGGTAAAAGTTTAGATGTTGAGCAACTACAAAAGGTAAGTGGTGGGAAGTTCCAGAGCGTTTCATTAATGTATGGAAATAATGTTTCTCGCAAAACACTGACAAAATTTTTTAAATCTTTAATAAAAAGATAAATTAGGTGGTGTTCCACATGCTGGATTTTGGCGTTGTTGATACCTTTTACCAGGGATTTACCTCTGTTCTAGTAGTTTTGTTATGGTACTATTTTTTATCTGGTTTATTTAATTGGAAAAGTGTTTTGAAAATACTGGTTTTAACATTTTTTTGGGGAGTATTGAGTGTTTTTGTTGCAGATTTTATTCTGCTAATCATGGTATTGATTAATTTTGCTAGTCAATTTATTCAAAAAAAAAGTTTGAATTATGATAAGAGTGGAATTTTGCTACTAGTTGTGATTATCCAAGTTTTGATCGGTAATATTGCAATGTTTCTAGGAAGAATGAGTGTTAGAGGATTGTATAATGTCTCTAACCTGATGGGTGTACAGTATTACACACATGAGGTGTTAATAATATATGTAATATTTGTTATTATTATTAATTATGCTATTTTATTTTTCTATAGACGGTACTGTCATAAAATAGTGAGTGTTAATCGGAAGATAAAGGAATTAAATTTAAGTAAATCGTTATTTGAGTTGATTCTAATATTTTATGTTGCTATTGAAAGTATTATGTTAATAAGCTTAAACGAAAATATTACGGCAACCATTCAATTAACTTTAATAACTTCATTTATTGTAATGTTACTTATGATGCTGTGGCAGATGTTTTTTTTTATTCGGTCGTACATGAAAAAGCAAGAGGCTAGCTATCAGGCGAAACAAAATACACAATTAAATGAATATTTGAAGAGTGTTGAACAACAATATCTTGAGTTAAGAAGGTTCAAGCATGATTACAAGAATGTTATGTTGGCATTGCAAGATTCCATATCTAGCGGGAGTTCTTCAGAACAACTACCATACTTTAAAGAATTAATTGCGCAGAGCGCTATCGACACGTCGTTAGATAGTGGAAAAATAGCCAAAATTCAGCACGTTGGTAATGAAACATTACGGGGATTAATTGTACAGAAATTTTTCGATGCCCAAACTAAAGGGATTGAGCTGAGTCTCGAACTTGATCAGAGCGAATTCATAATTCAGCATAATTTGGTAGATGTTGTTCGAATTGTTGGTAATTTATTGGATAATGCGATTGATGCGGCCAAGTCTACTCCAGATAAGCAGGTAACTTGTGCATTTAACTCGCTACATGAAACGAAAGAAATTTCAGTGAGAAATTCAACTAATAAGAAACTTGATGTGAATAAGATGTTCGAATTAGGCGCGTCCACCAAGGGGAGTCAGCGTGGCTTTGGCCTATCAAATGTGCAACAATTGGTAGACAAACAAAAGAATTTTTTCCTGGATGTTGACAGCAAAAATGACCGAGTTATTATAACTTTGACAATTTTGGAGGAAGAATGATTGTTTCCAATTTATTTATACGAGGATAATGCTGAGCAAAGAGATAATTATCGTAAGACCATCAATAATACAATTATGATTAATGAGTTTGCAATGGCGCTTAGAGCGGCAACGGATGACCAAAAAATAATTCTAGCAGACTTGAATCAACAGCAAGATGGTCTTTTCTTTTTAGATATGGAAATCGGTGAGGACAAACAGGCTGGACTGGAATTAGCTAGTCGAATTCGAGCAGCGATACCTTTGGCCAAGATAGTTTTCATTACAACACACGATGAGCTATCATTTGTTACTCTGGAACGGCGGATTGCACCGTTGGATTATATTTTAAAAGATCAGTCTGCTGACCTAATTACGCAAAGGATTATTAAGGACATCAATGTAGTACAGAACGAATTAAAAAAGACTAATAGCCAGCGCAAAGATGTTTTTAACTATAAGTTAGGAACGCGATACTTTTCACTCGCATTAGATGATGTGATTTTGTTGAGTACATCTAAACTGCGACCGGGCAGCGTACAGCTCCATGCTATTAATAAGGTTGCTGAGTTCCCAGGAAATTTAAATGCGCTCGAAGAAAAGTATCCGCAATTTTTCCGATGCGATAAGAGCTCGTTGGTAAATTTAAATCATTTGCGAAGTTTTGACTATAAAGAAAAAGAGTTGTTGCTCGACGGTGAAATTAGGTGTAAGGCTTCGTTTAGAAAGTCGCGGGAATTGAATAAGTTGTTGAGAGATAACTAGTTTTTTAATATTATTTAGAGCTTCTGTCAGTGTTATTTGACAGGGCTCTTTTGTTATGAATATGAAAACTGATTATATAATATAGGTGCTGAAGATAGTTGGAGTTGTGATCTTATGAGTATTAAAATGACTAAAAAGTAAGCACAGTACTCGATCGTAAAGTATATTAGCATAGCGTTAAGACGTGAAATTTAGTTAGCGATATGACTAGCTCTTAGCGTAATCCAAAACTTCAGAGATAATTGAAATTGTAGTGCTGCAAACAATAATTTATAGGAATTCAGAATGGATGATTACTCGTCTATTTTATCTTCAATATTTAGGATACTCAATAACTTCCAATGCTTAGAGGATAGGATAAACGTAGCAATGCCAATGAATAAAATATTTAGAAAGAGCCCCTTTAGAAGAGCTTCCATTGGCCCGTTAATGGGTGATTGAGTTGGATCAATACCTTGAGAATAAAAACTGGAAAAATCTATCAACCAATGGACACTAATGGCAGCTAGTAAGCTTCCGGTTTTTAAATAGATTGCTGCAAGTAAAATACCTAACCCAATAACATAGAGAACTTGACACAATACTGACCATACGGGCTGTGATAAAAGGTTGACCAAATGCATAGCCGCAAAAATAAGCGAAGCAGTCATCATCGAAGCGATGGTGGCCTGCAATGTGGCAAATTTTTTAAGGTTTAGTGCTAAAAGCGTTCTGAATATCATGCCACGAAAAGCGTATTCTTCAGTTATCGCTACAATCAACGAAAGTAATAATGAGATTAAAAATTGATACATGTGGTTTCGAAAGAAAATAAGTAGAAATATTATTGCTAGGCTCAAAGGCAGACTATTCTTCCTTAATATTGACATGATATTAACGGGTAGCCAGTGGATAGGTTGTTTAACATATCGCCTATTCAGAATGATTACCGCGATTAATATAATAGATTCAGTTAATATGAATTGAAAGGGTCCGTCTTTTATTCCCATAATATCAGTCAAAGGATTCATTAAAAAGAGCACTATTAGGTAGTAAATGGCTGTGATTATTACTTTTATTAATGGCATAGTTAAAATTCCCCCCATATAAACTAAAAAGGCTGAGCACTGCAGGCCCAGTCATAAATCGAGTGCTTTCTTATAGTGCTTAAACTTGATGGCTTGAACTATCCGTGGATGAATCCTCGGACAGCGCTAATGACCCAATCGGCAGGCCCAACAGCACTTTTATAATTGTTCCGAACGCCACGCGCGCTATAGGCATGGAAAACGCCACCTGAAATAGCATTTAATTCACGGTCACGCAAAACTAGAAATTTTTTCATAATTGTTGATCTCCCCCAAGAAAATTAACGAATACTTTTCAAAATACCACGAATGCCTGCAACTGAACCAATTGCATCAACAACATGTCGAACACTTTTACCAAAGTTATAACCGCCCCGATTAAAACCACCAGATATTTTGGCAAGCTTTTTTTGCGGCAACCTGGAATATTGTAATTTCTCAAACTGTAGCATAAATAATCCCCCTTGTATGATGTTATTTGAAACAAATTTAGTTTAATTTATTTTTTTACCAGATTGTTGAAAAAATTATAAAAGTAAAAAAACGTTCTCTTAACGTCAAATACCAATGCTAGCTAGTTGATGTTTAACCGTTAAGCCTGATGAGGACATTCATCGTAAGATTATGTACGTTAATAGATAGTTGGCATACGATAACATTTGTTAGCCCATAATAAACTAATACTGATACTTAATAATTGGTGAGGGGAGTACAAGTATGCATTGGAGAAACTATGTTGCGCAAGTTGACGAGATGGACTGTGGGGTCGCAGCTTTAGCAATGATTTTGAAAAATTATGGTTCGACAACATCATTGGCCTATCTAAGAAATATTGCTAAAACGAGTTTAGAAGGGACTACGGCATTAGGATTAGTAAAAACGGCCGAAAAGTTAGGTTTTGAAACCAAAGCAATTCAAGCAGATATGAGTCTTTTCGATGTCCAAGATTTACCATTGCCATTCATTGTGCATGTTACCAAAAATGGGGATCTACAGCATTTTTATGTTGTTGTAAAAACCTCGAAAACGCATGTCGTGATTGCTGATCCGGACCCAACAGTTGCGGTTATCAGTATGTCAAAGGAACGGTTTGAAAGCGAATGGTCCGGAGTTGCCCTTTTCTTTGCACCGAAGTCGGAATATAAGCCAGTTAAGCAAGATAAGGGCTCACTATGGGGATTTATTCCAAGCTTATTAAAGCAGCGCCGACTGGTTATTAATATTGTGCTTGCTGCAGTTTTAATCACGATTATTAGTATCTGTGGGTCTTATTTCTTACAAGCGGTGATTGATACTTATATTCCTAATAATATGCACAGTACATTGGCAGTGGTGGCAATTGGTCTAATCGTTTTTTATACCTTTCAGGCTATCTTTACTTATGCCCAGAATTTTTTATTGGCGGTTTTAGGTCAACGACTTTCGATTGAAATTATTTTAGGCTATATTCGGCACGTCTTTGAATTGCCAATGAGTTTTTTTGCCACTCGGCGGACGGGGGAAATTGTTTCAAGGTTTACGGATGCCAGTAAGATTATTGATGCGTTAGCTAGCACAATTGTTTCGCTGTTTTTAGATGTCAGCATCGTTATTATTATGGGGGCAATCTTGGTAATCCAGAATATGACACTTTTTTGGATTACGTTACTCTCGTTGCCAATCTACGCGGTTGTCATCTTAGCCTTTAATAAATCCTTTGAACGATTGAATCAAAAGGAAATGGAAAGCAATGCTATTTTGAGTTCAGCCATTATTGAGGATCTTCATGGGATTGAAACTGTTAAGGCGCTGAATGGTGAGACGGAACGTTATCAGAAAATTGATTCAGAATTTGTTGATTATCTACGTAAGAGTTTAGCCTATCTTAAAGCGGATACTTTGCAACAGGCATTAAAACTGTTTATACAGTTAGTCTTAGAAGTTGTTGTTCTATGGGTGGGCGCCAATCTCGTCATTCATAATCAGTTATCAGTTGGGGAGCTCATGACATATAATGCTTTATTAGCCTATTTTGTTAATCCACTACAGAATATTATTAATTTGCAGACTAAGCTTCAAAGCGCTAAGGTCGCTAACAACCGGTTAAATGAAGTGTATTTGGTCGCTAGTGAATTTGAGGCGTCACGGCCAATTCATAATGAAAGTCAATTAAATGGTGATATTAAGTTACAAGGGGTCAGCTATCGTTATGGTTACGGTGAAAATGTCTTAGATGATGTTAATTTGACGATTCGACAACATGATAAGGTTGCAATTGTGGGGATGAGTGGCTCTGGCAAGTCCACGTTAGTTAAATTGCTTATTGATTTTTATCAGCCGAATAGTGGTGATGTCATGCTGAACGGCTTCAACGTTAAGAACATCGATAAGCATACATTGCGGACCCATATTAACTACATCCCGCAGGAACCATACATCTTTTCAGCGACCATTGAAGAAAATTTAAGATTAGGTAATCGCAGCGGTATTACTGAGAAAGATATTGCGAAGGCTTGCCAATTGGCGTTAATTGATACAGATATTAATAAAATGGCCATGCAATACCAAACTAAGCTAGATGAGAATGGTAATACACTATCAGGTGGTCAGCGACAACGATTAACGATTGCGAGAGCGTTATTATCTCCCGCTCAAGTCTTGATATTTGATGAGTCGACGAGTGGACTGGATGCAATTACTGAGAAACAATTAATCGATAATTTAGTGGCAATGACTGACAAGACGATTATTTTTATTGCCCACCGGCTGTCGATTGCAAAGCGGACGAATCATATCATCGTTCTGCATGATGGTCGGGTCGCTGAAGAGGGGACCCATGCGGCATTGTTGAATGAACATGGTTACTATTACGACTTGATCAATAGCTGAGGGGGGAAACTGAATAATGAGAAAAGACCTGCTAGAAAGTGGCGAGTTTTACGGGATTCGGTTTCAAAATTTTTCAACATTACTAATTATTCCAGTGACGCTATTGTTAATTGGTACGATTCTGTTTTCACTCGTAGCTAAGCGCGAGATTGTTATTAATGGTACTGGAACTGTTCAACCGACCGGAACGGTTCCGGTGATTCAAGCGACTGTCAATAGTGCCATCAAAAAGAATTATTTAGTTGAAGGTGTGCGAGTGAAGAAGGGTCAAAAGCTATTAGTTTATACTAACGTTTTTAATCGCAATAAATTACGCGAAGATAATGTCAGCAAACGGCAATTGCAACGCCAAGTAATAGCCTTGGATCATTTTAAAGATGGCATCAATACTGACAGTGATGTTTTTCCAACGACCGATGAATTTGGGTACCGAGAACTATTGCAAAGTTATTTAAAACAGCGTCAAATCTATTTAACGGAGAATCAAATGTTGGCAGCAAAATCGAGCGCTGCTAGTACTAAGAAAGCCACGCTAACGAAGACCGCGCAACAAGTGGTATCAAATACTAAGACCAATCTGGATGCTTATCAAGCCTTATACAATGCGGTGGCTAATGGTAGCAAGTATGCCAATAGTGCCAAGTATGGGTCTGTTTTTAATGAGTATGTCGCTAAGTCAAAGGAGGCCAACAACGCAAACGATAAAAAAGAAGTTAAATCTGCAACGTTAGCAGACATTCAACAGCAGATAGATACGCTTCAGGATTCGTTGTCCTCAGCTAAAGTGCAGTTAGAAGAATTACAAGGCTTTGATGATACGAAGTACAGTGTTGAGACTAACAATACCAAATTAGCCATGTTAAAGAATGATCAGTTAAGCGAAGTCGCTGAGAAACGAATGAAAGCTGAGCAAGATTTACGGACCGTGAAAGCAGATATTGATAGCTTAACGACACAATCAAAATCTTACACGATCAAGGCAACCAAAACCGGCGTCCTACACGTTGCAGACAATTACCGTGGTGCAAAGTACGTTAGTTCAGGAGCTGAAATCGCTAAAATTTTACCGATAATCAAGCAACAACGGCGAGTGAACGTTAAGCTATATATTTCGACGGCGGATATTTCTTCCGTTAAAGTCAAGCAAGCCATTAGATTCAAAGTCACGCGGAACGTACCGAAGCCAATTATTTTGGACGGTGTGGTCACAAAGATTGGGGTCTCACCAGTCGAGGAGAGTAAAGCGACTTTTTATGAAGTGACAGCGGCCGTTCCGATTACAGCCGATCAGGCACAGTTACTGCGCTACGGGATGATTGGGCAAACGGCGATTATTACGGGCAAGGTGACTTGGTTTGATTATTATAAAGATAAGGTGCTGGATAATAATTGATGGTGGTCCATCAGTACTAACTGACTAAATATCACTGTGGTAAAGTAAAGTTATCTAGAAGCACATATATCATACGAAAGAGGTAAGTAATGGCACACTCAAATAAACAATTCATCATTAACCTAGTCATTGCCAGTCTAATCAGCTTAGCATTGGTGAGCTTTAGTATGGCACCGGCGTATCTTTTCCTAATTAAGAATAATTGGTTCATGATCACGATTGGTTTTGTAATCTATGCCTTGGAAGCTTGGGGGCTATATTGGCTTTATCGGCATACAGCACGAGTTAGGCATTACCAAGTCGCGACGTTGAAGTCCCGGGTGAACATTGCACAATTAGGAACTGTGATTATTGCGATGCTGACAATGGTCGTGCTCATTATTGTTGATCTTAAATTGAGCGCGATGCTAAATATTCCCGAGACCAGCAATTCCAGGTCGTTGGCATGGATGCTCGGTGAAGCACCGCTTCCCATGATTGTTTCGGTCGTGATATTTTCCCCCATCTGTGAGGAATTGATTTTTCGCGGTATCTTTTTCAGCTACGCGTTAACGAATCAGTATAATCACCGTAATTATCAGATGATCGCGGTTGTTATTAATAGCTTAATATTTGCAAGTGTCCATGTTGATGCAAATTGGGAGCCGTGGATTTATTATACGTTAATGGGGGGCATCTTGGGGACAACTTATTTGTTGGCTAAGCGCGATATTAGAATGAATATTCTGGTGCACATGGGGACTAATTTGGCAGTTTTCGCGTTGGCGGCTATGAGTTAATGTTGTGGATAAAAAATTAAAACATAAGAATTAGTTTATCCACAGGGGATAACTTGGGAGGCTTGGTATGGTTGCTCGATTGCTCAGGGTATTTGGTTATGTGTTAGCGGGTTTAGGGCTATTTATATTCATTCAATTACCGGTGTTAGCGGATGGCTATTGGAATTGGTGGGGTGAACGCTCGCAACAAATCAACGGCGGTTATCATTGGGTAGCATTAGTCGTTTTAACCGTTGGTGTTGCGGTCGTACTAGTACGTTGCTATCACCATTATTTTGAGATGCCAGTCCTGGTAGGGCCTTTTTCTTGGTCAATGATGGGGCTGACTGCTTTAGTGGCAGTGGTGGTCGTGGTGATTCAAATGGGGATAAGTGGTCTGCTAGTCAGTCCAACCGAAACACAAAATGATGAAATCATGGCACTGATCCACAGTCCATTGGGGTTATTAACATTAGTGTGCACAAACATCGTTAGCCCCGTACTCGAAGAATTACTTTTCCGTGGAATTGTTCAAAATACGCTGCGACGATACTTGCCAGTATTGGGCGCGATTATGCTGACAAACGCAGTATTCGCGCTCGGCCATGGTTATCAGTTAGCCAGTACGGTGGGCATCTTCATTACAGGGTGCGGTTTTTCATGGTTAGTACTCAAAACAAAACAACTGAGTACCGCAATGGGATGTCATATACTGGTGAACTGGCTGGTCACAATTATTAACATGATGTGGGGATAAGTTTCAGTTAGTGATATCCGGTCAAACCGCAAGTTGTGGATTAGGTACCATTGGGGATAATTATCAAGAAATGGATGTGAAGGAGCATGGTACATCAAAACGTCAAATTTATTGGTAGATTACTACTTGCCAGTTTATTGGCAGCAATCGTGATGGGTCTTAGTACGGCGCCCATCGATATTTTAACACTCAATTATAACTGGATAACGGTGGCGATCTTCTTGGTCGTCTACCTGTTTGCAATTTATTTATTCTATCGAATTTATCTGGAATCAGTTACTAATAATCATTTTAAGATTACGAAAATAACTGCTAAGCCGAGCGCGCGTCAGTTAGTGGTTACGGTACTGGCAATGGTGGTCATGCTGATCTTGGCAGCGGTGCAAGTTAAATTTGTTAGTGACGCTGTCTATCCAATCGCGGAGAATGTTGCTGACTTACAAGCATTGTCTCAGCGCTCACCGATATTGATGGCATTGGCCCTGGGTGTTTTTGCACCGATTTTCGAGGAATTAATTATTCGCGGCAATTTCTTCAGTTATGCGCTGGCGGGACGTTTCGATCAGCCACGATACCAACTAGTTACCGTTATTGTTAACGGCGTGTTGTTTGGTCTACTGCGTGGCGGTTTTAGTTGGGTGCAATTGTCATACTATACGGTTATGGGTCTCGTACTCGCGGCAACCTACATATTATCTGGCCGGGATATTCGAGTCAACAGTGTCGTGCACGTCACAGCTAATCTGGGCCTCATGCTAATGGCATGAGGCCAGATGGATTTGGCAAGTAACTTGAGTGGGTTGATCTAAAAGCCCGTTAGTGAACATTCTAGTTACGGTTGTTTGGATGGAGTGGATGAAATGTTACAGAAGAATTTACGGTTTATTGGTAATTTACTAATTGTGAGTGTGTTGAGTGTCATTATTGTCAATATCAGTTCCTTACCCGTGTATATTTACTTGATTACGGCCAATTGGTTTACACTGTTAGTTAGCTTCAGTTTATATGCCGTGATTATCGTTTTCTTGTACAACATCTATAAGACGACCGCGGAATTGCGGCAATTTGATTTTCGACCGTGGCGAACGCGGCTAAATAAACGGGCCTTGCTACTCATGGTGATCGGCGCAGTCATTATCGTGGCGTTTGCTTTTGGCCATGCTAAGCTGACGGCGGTATGGCACATCACTGAATCGGGTAATGAACGTGCATTAGATTTACTGTTGCGGAAAAATCCGTTAGCGATGACACTCGATGCCGTCATTTTTGGACCAATCGCTGAGGAGCTGAGTTTCAGGGGCTTTTTCTTTAGTTACGTCTTGTCAGACCAATATCTTGGCCGGGAGTACCAAGCGGCTACCATTGTTATCAATGGGCTTCTTTTCGGTTATCTGCATAGCGGAAATAGCTTGGTGCCATTAGCATATTACACGCTGTTCGGCATGGTGCTGGGGACCATCTACCTATTATCTAAGCATGATATTCGTGTGAATAGCGTGACACATATGTTAGCAAATCTGGGGATACTCTGGTTGGTTCCTAGCTAAAATAGTTACTTTGGCTTATGCTAAAGTGAACAAGGTAACAGGTAGTAAGAATATTGTGAATACGGTGATAAAAATACAAAGTTGGTTCTGAAAACTGTAATTGATGGATATGTGATATTAGAAGGAGTTTGGTAAGTATGGATGAAATTATATCTTTTGAATTCTCTAATGGTTCGAAAATTTTAGATAGTAATATCTATGAATATAAAGTAGGCAAAGAAAGCGTTACCAAAATAGACTTGCCGGATAGCAATGGATTTGTGGCTGTTCATAAAGATAATAATAAAACAGAGTATATTAAGGCTCCATATATGAAATTTTGCACAGATAGCCATGTTTAAAAATGGCCCAGCATTAGTTTCGTGATAACGAAAAACGACTGGAAGTAGCTAGCGTAATACCGCTGGGCTACTTCCAGTCGTTTTTTAATTTCAGTTATACTCGTACCTGATGTTCAATCGTAAATAATGTCGGGTCCAATTGGGCAATTAGTGGGGAGACATCACCGATGCTGAGCAATGTCAAGTGGTGCATCGCTCGTGACGCAATCGTATATAAGATGCCAACTGAATCCGCATCGGGATAATTGGTAGCGGAGACATCGTATGCGACCACCGCGTCAAATTCTAGCCCCTTTGCAAGGTAGATTGGCATAACAATCACGCCTTGTGGCATGGTACGGTCACTATCGGCCATCAACGTTGTTACTGTATAGCGTTTCAGGTATTGGTAGACCTGCTTGCTTTCTGCTAAATCTTTAGTTAGTACGGCAACGGTGTTAGTTGCCTTGAGCTGATGTTCAACTTCGCTACGCAGACTGCTGAGAGCGGCGTCTTCGCCATAGCGAATCATGACCTTAGGTAAATCGCCTTTACGTGTGAACGCTTGAATCTGGTCGCCGTCGGGTAATAGCGCTTTAGCAAAGTTCGTAATCTGTTCGGTCGAACGGTAGCTCTTATTCAACGTAATCAAGTTCGCCCGTCGGACATTGAAAGCATCCTTGAGGCGTTCCAGTAATTGCTGTGGTAACTCAATCCCCTTGAATAATGCTTGTTCACTGTCACCTAACAGTGTGAACTTAGCTAGTGGGAACGCGTGCTTGATATATAACAGTTGTGCTAGCGAATAGTCTTGCATCTCATCGACAAAGATATATTGCATTCGCCGGTTCTGACCACTGCCAGTTAGGACATCGCGTAATAACAATAGTGGCGCGCAGTCAACCAGAGCAATCCGATGGTACTCAACGGCGGCCTGGTAAGCGGCAATTCGTTGTTGCCATTGGTCAGGCGTCACGGTGGTGGGCCGATCAACTTGCGCTAAGAAATCGTTATATTGTTCATAGGTGTCTAAGAAGTAACCATTATAGATCGCATCGTAGACTTGCCGCAGTCGTTTGGTCACGATTTGCTTACCAATATAGAAGACTTCATCGTCGAGTGATTGAAAATCACCGCGGCGCTTGGAACCTAATAAGTCGTGGTAAGCTTCGTCGCTCAATTGGTCAATGATATCATTGACCCAGTCAGCTTGGGCTTCATCGTCAATGCGATGCTTTAAGCGTTTAATTAAAGTGTTCTTGATTGCTAGGAAACGGTCAGCTGGTTGCATCGCTGCTGGTAAGGCCGTCGCAATCTTTGTAATGACCTCTTTAGCGAAGAAGATTTCGCCATTAAAGACGATGTTTGTGAAGCGTAATTGGTCGGCTGGTAGCTGATGGCAATATTGATCGACTTGGCGCATAAAGTCGGCGCTTTCTTGAAAATCGCGAATTGCCGGTGTCAGTTGTTCACGCTGGCGGTCACTTTCGTAGCGCTCAAAGAGGCTTTCAACGGTTAGGCCTTGAAAACGTGCACTGAGAAATTCGGCAAGCGTGACTTGACGCATATTGCGCTCCCCTAAACTAGGTAAGACTTCGGAGATGTAGTGACTGAATAAGCGGTTGGGCGAGAATAATACCATTTGGTCCGCTTCTAGGGAAGCCCGTGAGTGGTAGAGCAGAAAAGCGATCCGTTGTAAAATGGCGGACGTCTTTCCAGAGCCGGCGACCCCTTGGACAACTAGTAAGTCACTAGTGGTATCACGAATAATATCGTTCTGTTCTTTTTGAATGGTTGCTACAATATTTTGCATGTAGGCATCATTTTGTTCTCCAAGGACGGCCTGCAAGATTTCGTCACCGACCGTTTCATTCGTGTCGAACATATTCTTGATCTGACCATGATTAATCTGGAATTGGCGTTTCTTGATCAGCTCGGTCGTCTGTTGCCCGGCCGGCGTTTGATACTGGACCTGGCCCAGAGTACCATTGTAGTAGACTGAGGAAATCGGGGCGCGCCAGTCGTAAACTAAGAAATTCTGTTCAGCGTCGACAAATGAGGCGGTGCCAATGTATAAACGTTCGGCTTCCTCGTCGGGACTATCTTGAATATCAATGCGCCCAAAATAGGGTGAGTTACTAAGATCTTTCAAGACACCGACTTGCCGTTTCAAGATGGCTTCGGATTCCACGGCGCGTTCAACCATTTGCTTTTGTTGTTGCAGTTCCGCGTTCGTTTCAATCCGGTCATCGACTTCAAACGTGTTGACGGAATTATTATCACCATAGTTTTTCTGAATGACATCGGTTTCGTGATGAGCCTTTGCCAGCAAGTCGTCGGTCTGTTGTGCCCGTTCTTTAACTTGCTCGATGACTCGATCAACCCGTTGTTGTTCGCGTTGTTGCTCTTGATCTGATGTTGCCACGTAGAGGGCCTCCCGTCTGATAATCGTCTAAATCGCTTGAACAATTTTAGGCGGGTTTAGGGATGATGTCAATCAAAGCGCCTGCAAATTCACTGATTTATCAGTAATTGTTGTGAAATGTGATTATGAGTGGCACTAAGGCGTACTGGCCAACGGTGGGCAAGTTCGGCAGCCTTACGATGGCAAGGCTGAAACTTGCAACCTATGACTATTTATTCTAATATGATTTTAATCATTCTAATAAAGTGGGTGGAACGAATGCGTGTCGCACTAGCACAACTTAATATTCAGTTTGGAGATCCGGATGCCAACTACGAGCAGATTGAAGTGGCCATTCAACGGGCAGCTGAGCAAACTGTCGACGTGATCGTCTTACCGGAGATGTGGAATACCGGTTATGCGTTAACTCGCCTGAATGTCTTGGCGGATGATGATGGGCAGCAAACGTTACAATTACTCAGCAAGTTAGCTCGGCAGTTTCACGTCAACATTGTCGGTGGCTCAGTCGCGGTCGCTCGCGACGGGCATTACTATAATGAGATGTTAGTCGTCGATCGTCAGGGACAGTTACTGAGTCGTTACGACAAAGTCCACCGGTTTGGGTTAATGGCGGAAGATCGTTATATTACCGCTGGTGAGACCGAGAATGTTTTTGAACTCGACGGAACTGTTGCGATGGGGGCAATTTGTTATGACATTCGTTTCCCAGAATGGCTTCGTAAACAAGCAGCCCGTGGCCCCCAGGTGATTTTTGTCAGTGCTGAGTGGCCGACAGTGCGGCAGATGCAATGGCGGCTATTACTGCAAGCACGTGCGATTGAAAATCAAGCATTCGTGGTTGCGGTTAACCGCGTCGGCAGTGATCCTGATAATCAATTTGGTGGTCAGTCACTAGTTATTGACCCGCTCGGCCAAATTGTGGCTATCGGTGGTGCCCATGCCCAGTTGATTACGGCCGAGCTTGATTTAACACAAGTTGACCAGGCTCGTGGTCAGATTCCAGTGTTTGAAGACCGGCGCCCGGAATTATACTGAAGCGTAAATGGGGACTGTGGCTGGGAGCACTTAACTGAATTTTAATGGTGTTGAAGGAACGCCCGCTTGAATTTCGATGGGCTTAAACGTGGAAATGACGGTCGTTATGATGAAATGGTAGCGGCTAGTTAGCGCGAATGATGCCCAGAATTTATTTTGACACGGTCAGGTATAACCAGTACACTAGAACTAATTAATCGTTGAAGAAAAGAACAGTAAGGCGTCCAATAACAGAGACCTAGCACGTGCTGAAAGCTGGGACGGACTAATGAATTGGCTTTTTGGAGATTCGGTGAACACCGGGAACCCACCCTTATCGGTCAATGAGTGGCAGAGACAAGCTTTCTGCAATTTAGGTGGTACCACGGTGATGCGTCCTAATTAACTAGTATTAGTTGATCAGGCGCTTTTTTAGTGCCAATAGAAAGGATGAATACAATGACAAAAAAAGTGTTTTTAACGGGTGATCGCCCCACTGGTAAGCTGCATATCGGGCACTATGTCGGTTCATTACGTAACCGGGTCGCATTACAAGATTCTGGAGACTATGACTCATACATTATGATTGCGGATAACCAGGCGTTGACGGATAATGCGCATGATCCCGAAAAGATTCGTAAAAGTTTATTACAAGTTGCGATGGACTACTTGGCAGTGGGAATCGATCCTCAAAAGTCAACGATCTTAGTCCAGTCTCAAATTCCAGCATTAACTGACATGATGAATCAATACTTGAACTTAGTGACGGTAGCGCGCTTGAATCGTAACCCAACTGTGAAGACGGAAATCAAGCAAAAAGCTTTTGGTGAGAGTGTTCCTGCCGGTTTCTTTGTTTATCCAGTCAGTCAGGCTGCTGATATTACGGCTTTCAAGGCGACGACCGTTCCCGTTGGTGACGATCAAGAACCAATGCTCGAACAGACCCGTGAAATCGTACGGAGCTTCAATAAGACTTACCAAACTGACACGTTGGTCGAACCTGAAGGCTACTTCCCACCAAAGGGCTTGGGCCGAATTCCTGGACTTGACGGCAATGCCAAAATGAGTAAATCACTAGGAAATGCGATTTACCTTTCTGACGATGCTGATACTTTGAAGAAGAAAGTCATGTCCATGTATACCGATCCTGATCATATTCATATTGAAGATCCGGGTAAGGTCGAAGGTAACGTTGTCTTTACGTACCTTGATATTTTCGATGAAGACAAGACCAAGGTCGCAGACTTAAAGGCCGCCTACCAACATGGTGGCTTGGGTGACGTTAAGATTAAACGCTACTTGATGGACGTGTTGGACGGTGTATTGCGGCCAATCCGCGAACGGCGTGCAATTTACGAAGCTGATCCAGCTCAAGTCTTACAAATTTTGAAGGATGGTACAGCGAAAGCGAACGTGGTCGCTGACCAAACGTGGCGTGAGATGCAAGACGCCATTGGAATTAATTATTTTAAATAAATCATGGTAGAAAAAAGTGCAACTGACCGTCGGATGTGTGAAGACGGTGAGTTGCACTTTTTTGTACGCCCTTAATATGGGGTTGTCCGGTAAATTAATAACGATG
This sequence comes from Lactiplantibacillus sp. 3062, assembly GCF_055413545.1. Lineage (NCBI taxonomy): Bacteria > Bacillati > Bacillota > Bacilli > Lactobacillales > Lactobacillaceae > Lactiplantibacillus > Lactiplantibacillus sp. 3062. Next base: position 97,516 of record NZ_JBVAYE010000001.1, on the reverse strand, counting down.
GACCAACGCATCACGGTTGCTAATTAAAAGGAAAAGACAGACTAAATTGAAAATTAGACTGATTTCGTTTGCTTTCTTACATGAATAATTGTAAAAAAGTGCTTGTTAAAATAAGTTTTTGGCAAGAAAAGGGGTGGTAAGGAATCTGAAAACGCTTGCTGTGGCTGGCTTTGGTCATAATATAAATTCATTGGTATAAAATTACGAAAAATAAAGCGTTTTCATATATTCTGTGATAATATAATTTGTGGGCACAAGTTTTACAAGCACCTACTAATTTATCGAAAGGAGGTTTAGTCATGTATCAGGCAATTGCGCAGGCAATCATTAAATCGATAATGGCGGATGAATATCCGACCAAGTTACCAACCGAAAAAGTGTTAATGGCGCAGTACAATGCCAGTCGCAATACGATTCGTAAAGCGATTGATGTGGTCTTCCGGCATGGGTTGTTGCGTCGTGTGCAGGGGAGCGGCAATTTTATTATCAAACAACCGCAGAACACGAAGAAAGTGCTCAACTTATCGATTGGATTTGACCAGTCCGCCATGGTTGAGGGTGGACCATTAGTATCAAAAGTTGTCACATTTGATAAAGTGACAGCGGATGAGACTTTAGCACAACAAGGGAACATTGCGCTTGGTGACGAGGTTTATCGGGTGGTGCGATTACGTTATTTGAATGACATCTTGTATGACCTGGAAGAGTCTTATTTTCCGCGAACGGTCGTCCCGTTCTTATCGAGTGAGAGCGTGCAGCATTCAATCTTCGCCTTCTTGCGAGAGGCATATGGTATTACGGGGAGCACCACGGAAAACTACGTCCATCAAGTGCGGGTGGACGCGCAACGGGCGGAGTTGATCGGTTGCCCAGATGGTGACAAAACGTTGTGCTTGGAAGCAATCAATTACTTGGCTAATGGGACGGTCTTTAACTTCTCCAGGACGTTCTTCGTCTATCCAGATTTGGAACTCTATTACCATACCGAAAATATTGATTTACAAAACTAGTACGGGGGTGACGCAACAGTTGTGTTGGGTCACTAACTAGCGAAAACCTACATTAGGAGTGAGGGGTATATTATGAATTCATTTATCGAATGGCTTAACAAACACTTAGTGCCAGTTGCGGCCAAGATTGGTGCAGTTCGGTGGTTGATCGCATTACGTGACGCGTTTATAGCAATTATGCCGGCAATGATGGCCGGGTCGATCGCCACGGTTCTGAACGCTTTAGTTCGAGATATTCCAACGAAGTTCGGTTGGATGGGCATTGTTAATTCGATGCAGTGGTTGATTGGAATTAATGCGATGGTTTGGACGGGGACGTTAGCCATCTTAGGTCTGATTTTCTCATTTACATTCGGGTATCAATTGGCAATCCAGTACAAAGTTGAACCAGTTACTGGTGGGATCGTGACACTTGGAACTTTCATCATGAGTTTGCCACAAAACTTTACCGGCACGTTGACGAGTACGTTGAGCAAGGGCGCTACTAAGATTTTGACGGACTCTGGCATGGCGGTTGCTGGCAAAAAGGTGACGGCTTGGGGTTACTTCAACTTCAACACGTACTTTGGTTCGTATGGTTTCTTTACGGTCATGATTTTAGGGGCCATTGCGAGTGCCGTTTACATTGCTTTGATGAAGAAACACATTACAATCAAGATGCCAGATTCTGTGCCACCGGCAGTTGCAAACGCCTTCACTGGGGTTATCCCAGCCGCCGCTGCATTTTATGTCGTTGGGATTATTAACTGGATCTTCAGTAAATTCAACACCACGGTGATTGAATGGATCGCGAAGATTATTCAAGAACCACTATTGAATATGAGTCAAGGGTACGGCGCCGTCCTCTTAATGACGCTGTTAGTTCAAGTTTTCTGGTTCTTCGGGATTCATGGTTCCAATGTCCTGGCACCAATCTTGGACGGAATCTGGTTGACGGCTCAGCTTGCTAATGTTAACGCTTACCAAGCTGGCAAAGCCTTGCCATACGTTTGGACGCGGAACTGTTTTGACTTATATGCATGGATTGGTGGGGCCGGCTCGACCTTACTATTATTAGTAGCGATTTTAGTATTTAGTAAACGAGACGACCAACGTTCAGTGGCTAAGTTGGCGATTGGCCCCGGATTCTTTAATATTAACGAACCCGTGATGTTCGGGATGCCAATTGTACTTGACCCAATCTACTTTATTCCGTTCGTTTTAGCACCAGTTGTGACTGTTTCGATCGCCTACGCTGCTTTATCAGCTGGGTGGGTCGCACCGATTACGAACAATATCGTTTGGTCAATGCCACCGATTATGAACGCCTTAGTTGCCACAATGGACTGGCGGTCAGTGGTCTTACAATTATTTAATGCCGCCGTTGCCTTTGCGATTTACGTGCCATTCGTTAAGGCTGCCAACAAGATTAAACCAGCAGCGATTGGAGAATAGATTGTCATGAAAAGCTTAAAGCAGTGTTTACTCATCGGGATGAACCTTGGATTATTAGCCGTTATCTTAAGTCCCCTGGCCGGAACGACCGGTCAATGGGTGACGCTCGGATTAGGTTTAGCGGTCAGCGCAGCACTTTTCGTCGTTTATCGGCGAGTGGGTCAGATAGAAAGGAGCCACCAGAATGCAGATTAAATTAACTTTGAACGCCCCTGTGGATTATTTATACCAACAGTTGATCGATTCCGCGCGGGCTGATATTCAGCAGCAAACGGGTCGGCCGGCGCCACGGCAGAGCTTACAAGGCTATGAGTATGCCAAACAGTGGTCCAACGGTCTGACCGGTAATTTGAAGATTACCCACGCGCAACCCGGTGTTCGATATGCGTATGAATTAGAAACGCCCCGCGATCATTACGGCGTCGATTATCAATTCGCACCGGACACTGATGGTCACCAAACTGTCTTAGAATATGCCGAAACCTTTTTAGGCAAGGATAAGAAAACGAATGCCAATAATAAGCTCGGCGTGCTATTCTTAGGATGGTTCCGTAAACGCCGCTTTAAGAAGATGATGAATCAGATGGCTGCTAGTTATAATCAATAAGCAGGCTGGATTCAAAAATTGATTTCGTTAGAAGAGTGCTGTAAATCCGTAAGTGGATTTACAGCACTTTTTTGAACAGATATGGTACACAGCGTTTCAGATGTGGTCGTGATACCATCACGATGGAACAAGTGAGCAACTGCATTGTAAGCGCTTTTAAAACGCATGTAGTTCACTTATACTAGCTTTTGTAAGTTAAATCAAAGGGAGGAACAACTTATGATGAACGGTTTTAACGTGTTTATGGAAAAACACATTGTACCATTTGCAGTCAAGTTGAATGAACAGCGACATGTCGCGGCAATCCGTGATGCTTTTATGTACACATTCCCAATTACAATGGCTGCATCGTTAGTTATTTTAATTAATAACTTAGTTTTTTCAAAAACGGGGTTTATTGCACAAATCTTATTTTTACCCAAATTTTTTCCACACTTGGAAAATGCCCAAAAGTTATTAACCTCAGTAACTAACGGAACGATGAATATTTTATCGATTTTTATTGCGTATCTGGTGGCACGGAATTTGGCCAAATATTTTAAAGCTGATGACATGTTAGTAGGGATGACGGGGATTGCCTGCTTCATGATTTTATACTCACCATCAATTATCAAAGACGGTGTAACCTATTTGCCAACGACTTATTTAGGTGCACAAGGGCTGTTTGTTGCAATGATAGTAGGTGGCTTAGTTGGAGAATTTTTACCACGGCTAACGCGCATTAAGAAAATGCAAATCAAAATGCCTGAGATGGTTCCGCCGGCAGTTGCACGGTCTTTCAATGGCTTAATTCCTATCGTTATTATGATTATGCTGTTTTCTATGTTGAACTATGGGTTATCACTAATTTCACCACAAGGAATCAATGATATTATTTATAAATCAATTCAAACACCATTAACCCACATTGGGGTCAACTTATTTGGCGTTATCATTATTGCTATTGTTCAAAATCTTTTGTGGCTTGTCGGTATCCATGGTCCAAACACGTTGAACGCGTTACGATCAATTATTTTTACTGAAGCTGATTTGAAAAACCAAACGTTTATTAACGCTCATGGTACAGCTTGGGGTGTGCCCAACCGTGCAACCTGGAGTGTGTTGAATGATGTCTTCGCCAATATGGGTGGTAGTGGGATGACACTTGGCTTGATTATTGCTATCTTCCTCGTCTCAAGGCGTAAAGATTATCGTGAGATTGCTAAATTGGCATTAGTGCCCGGCCTCTTCAATATTAACGAACCGCTAATGTTCGGTTTACCAATTGTTTTGAATCCAATTATGGCGATTCCATTCGTTCTAACACCAGTGATCAATATCTTGGTTGGCTATACAGTGACAGTTATTTTTAACTGGATACCGACGCCGGCTTTTGGATTGACATGGACAACACCGGGACCACTGATGCCGTTCTTGGGGACTGGTGGCAATTGGCTTGGCCTGATTATTGGATTTGTTTGTTTGGGAATTTCCGTGTTGACGTACATGCCATTTGTACTCGCTGCCAATAAGATGATGGCTGCAGATAGTCAATCTAAACAAGATACGGATACGACGACAGAAACGGTTAAAGCATAGTTTAAAAGGAGTTTAACATGACGATTAAAGGACGAGCGTTTCCAGAAGGGTTCTTATGGGGTGGCGCAGTGGCTGCACATCAACTCGAAGGTGGTTATAAAGAGGGCGGCAAGGGTCTCAGTACGGCAGATATTATGACATTAGGGACGAATGAGCGCCCTCGTGAAATTACGGACGGAGTAGTGGCTGGCAAGTATTATCCTAATCATCAGGCAATTGATTTTTATCATCGTTATCCCGAAGATATTGAATTGTTTGCTGAAATGGGGTTTAAGTGTTTTCGAACATCGATTGCCTGGACGCGGATCTTCCCCAATGGTGATGAAAGCGAACCGAATGAAGCTGGATTACAATTTTATGATGATTTATTTGATGAATGCCTTAAAAATGGGATTCAACCAGTAGTGACACTAGCACACTTTGAAATGCCATATCACTTAGTTAAGCAATACGGTGGGTGGCGTAATCGTAAGCTTATTCAATTCTATTTAAACTTTGCAAAAGTATGTTTTGAACGTTATCGAGATAAAGTAACGTACTGGATGACTTTTAATGAAATCAACAATCAAACTAATTTTGAATCAGACGGTGCCATGTTAACAGATTCTGGAATCATTCATCAAACAGGAGAAAACCGTGAACGCTGGATGTATCAGGCGGCTCACTATGAACTGGTGGCGAGTGCCGCGGCGGTACAGTTAGGCCATCAGATTAATCCAGATTTTCAAATCGGTTGTATGATTGCGATGTGTCCGATCTATCCGCTTACAGCAGCACCAGCAGACGTCTTATTTGCGCAACGAGCGATGCAAACCCGATTTTATTTTGCCGATGTTCATTGCAATGGCACTTACCCACAATGGTTGCGTAATCGTTTTGAGTCGGAGCATTTTAACTTGGACATTACGGCAGAAGATTTGAAAATCTTGCAAGCTGGAACGGTAGATTATATTGGATTTAGCTATTACATGTCGTTTACTGTGAAGGACACAGGAAAGCTAGCTTATAATGAAGAACATGATTTAGTTAAAAATCCATATGTTAAGGCTAGTGATTGGGGCTGGCAAGTTGATCCCGTTGGGTTACGCTATGCTATGAATTGGTTCACGGATCGTTACCATTTGCCACTGTTTATCGTGGAAAACGGTTTAGGCGCAATTGATAAGAAGACGGCAGATAACCAGATACATGACGATTATCGGATTGACTATTTAACGGATCATTTACGACAAATTAAGCTGGCAGTTCTGGAAGATGGGGTTGATTTAATTGGGTATACGCCATGGGGGTGCATTGATTTAGTTGCGGCTAGTACTGGTCAAATGTCCAAACGCTATGGGTTTATCTATGTTGATGAGAACGATGATGGTTCAGGTAGTCTAAAACGTTATAAAAAGGATTCATTTACTTGGTTTCAACATGTGATTGCGACAAATGGTGCCGAAATTGACTAGTGCTTAATTAATGATGTTTGAAATAGTTGTCAATGGCCAGCTTTGATAGCTGGCCATTGGGCGTTTAGGAGGACTGTTAAATGACAATGTATATTGGAATTGATATTGGTGGTACTTCAATCAAGTGCGGCCTAGTTGATGCTCATGGACATATTAGTCGTAAAGTAACACGACCGACTGCCACAGCAAAGGTAGACATTATGGCCGATTTAGTTGCGATGATTCAAGGACTACAAGCAGATGGACAAGTTGCTGGTATTGGAGTTAGCATGCCGGGAGTTGTTCAAAGTGACGGCTTCTTGACGACGGCAGGTGCGGTCACGGCGTTTGAAAAAATTAACTTGCAAGCTGAGTTACATGCACAGACGCAGTTACCGGTCATTATTGAAAATGATGCCAACGCAGCGGCTATTGCTGAGCAATGGCTGGGAGTAGCTCAGAATGTGCCTAATTATTTAAGCTTGGTTCTTGGAACCGGGGTCGGTGGGGCACTGGTTATCAATAACCAGATTTATCGGGGTGCACACGCGCGTTCAGGCGAATTTGGTTGGATGGTTGTTGACGATGATGAGATTGATACTGAAATGGGAACCCTTAATTTCCGGGGTGCAACAGTTATCGGTCTCATACGACGTTATAATCAGTTTAGTGCGATGCCGGTTACTGACGCGCGCGAGATTTTTGACCGAGCAGATGCGGGAGAAGTACTGGCACAACATGTCTTTCATAGCTACTATTACAGTTTGGCTAAAGGAATCATTAATTTAATGGTTGCTTTTGATCCCGAATTAGTCGTAATTGGTGGTGGCATTAGTGCGAACACGACCTTTATGACTGATTTGAATGCAACGATTGCAGACTTACAGGCTAATCATAATAGTATTAATCATTTGACTTTGGCATCAGTAGTACCAGCTAAATTGCGGAATGATGCTGGGATGATTGGGGCAGTGTATCAGTTGATTAAGCGTGGTTAAAAAGGCGGATCAAACTGGTTTATTAAAATAGGGTGACACGTATTTTAATTTAAAAAATGAAAAAGCTTGAATGCTAGATGTTTTTTAGAAGCGGTTACGCATTTATGGTAATCTAGTGAATAGATTATTAGATAGGGTGGTGGCTAACCGTGGCATTCTTTGGCTATAAGGATATCGATAAGTTATCTGGAGTAGATTTAGCAATTTATCGATTTATTGTGGAGCATGATGAGCAAATCCCGTATATGCGAGTCCGTGAGTTAGCGCGGGGTGCGCACGTTTCTAATTCGTCAGTCATGCGCTTTATTCGTAAAATTGGGTATGATAGTTTTCCAGAATTTAAAGTATCGCTACGCAGTGAAACGCCCATTCAAAAGCCGGATGCTCCAGGTATTCAGTTTGTTCAACCGAGTGCCTTTCCTGCAGATATTACTAAGATTATTCGACTGGCAGCTCAGTTGATGGTCAATGCGGATAATATCGTGTTTGTTGGTATCGGAGCATCAGCGGCGTTGGGCGAGTATGCTTCACGTCAAACGTCATCATTAGGATTTAATAGTTATGTCGTCAAGGATCCTTTCTATCCACTATTACCACAATTACGTAATACTAGTAATAACGTTTTGGTGGCAGTGTCAGTCTCCGGTCAGACGTCTGAGTTGGTTGAAATGCTTAATGACTTTGTGAATAATCCTGAAGTCAATATTATTAGTATTACGAGTAATCTTGAGAGTACGATTGCTCGAATGAGTCGATATGCGTTAACGTATCGGGCGACTGAGGAGCGTATTCATCAATATTATGACTTAACTAGCCAAGTGCCATGCCTTTACATTATTGAGGCACTGTTACGGGAACTTCGTCATCAAGAAGTCGTCCAACACCGGTTTGAGTAAACTTTTAATTTATTTAGCCAGCAAACGTCATTCCTGCAAAGCAGGCATATCAATGCTAAAATTAAAAGCATTCAATCCAAAAGTTAAACTAGTGATAAGGGAGTATGAGAACGTGACAGCAACACCATTCTGGTCGCAAATTGCGGCCCAAGCCAAGGCAGACGGGCGACCATTTTTTACGATGGCCCCGATGGAAGCCGTTAGTAATACTGTTTTTCGGCAAGTCATTAGCCATGCCGCTGCTCCAGATACGTTTTTTAGTGAATTCGTCTATGCTAAGAGTATTACGAACCCGAATACGAAGTTTCCGGTGCATGGTCGTTTGTACGTGGCGGCAGCTGAGTCGCAAAAACCGGTCGTTCAACTGTGGGGTAACGAAGCGGCTGACTTTGCTTCGGCTACAGCTGAACTTCGTGACCGGGGCTTTGAAGCAGTTGATATCAATATGGGCTGCCCGGATGGGACGGTCATCAAAAATCATGGTGGCAGCGATTTGATTCGCAATCCGCAGTGGGCTGAAGACGTGATTGCGGCTGCAAAGACGTCGGGACTGGCCGTTAGTGCGAAGACGCGCTTAGGTTACAGTAAAGTTGCTGAATATCATGACTGGATTGCAACGTTGTTATCGCAACATGTGGCAGTCTTGACCGTTCACTTGCGGACCAAACAGGAAATGAGTAAGGTTCCCGCGCACTTTGAAGTTGTAGATGACTTGATTAAAATGCGTGATGCAATCGCCCCGGAAACGTTACTCCAGATTAATGGTGACGTGGCTGATTATCAGGCCGGGGTGGCGTTAGCCAAAGCACATCCTGGATTAGATGGTATCATGATTGGTCGGGGAGTGTTCGCGAATCCGTTTGCATTTGAGTCCCATCCCCAATCGCATGATTTGCATGAACTATTAGGTTTACTGAACATGCAGCTCGACTTGTTCGATGACTTTGCCACCCGTTATGACGTGCCACGTTTTCCGTCCTTAAAACGGTTCTTTAAAATCTATGCGCGCCCAGAACTAGGCGCCACTGACCTGCGTAACACGATGATGGATGCCAAGTCAACGGATGATGTACGCAAAATTTTAGCGGCTCATCAAGCCAAAATGCGGGTGACCAATCACAGTTAGCGTCAGCAGCAGACAGGTTGATTAAGGCAGTAATACGTTAATAAACTTCAATCTTATTATATAGAAACATCTCGATATCGGCAGTGAGTGCTAATGTTGGGATGTTTTTGTATCTAAAGGGGTATGACAATTGTATTCAAATCATTGGAGGACTGATTGTTCGCCTGTCGCCAAGCTAATCTGGATGCTTGTAACATCATTTACAATGATTGTAACGTTGTCATCTTATCAAGAAAACCATGTTACAAGCATTCGTTACTGCCAACTAGCTAGTCTAATAAACCCAAAATGAACGGCCCTAGTCAAAACACTAGCGTTGTTCATTTTGGGCTTTTTGATATTTTTTGGTGTGCAATCCGGCCCTAGAAGTCACAGTGTTACATCATAAATGTTAGAATAAACCTAACTAATATTTTATAAACGAAAAGTGAGCGTGGTGTTATGAGAAACTTAGCGATTGTGGATTTAGGGTCCAATTCGGCGCGGATGGCGGTCAGTCGGTTGCATGCTAACGGCACTGCTCAAGAAATCAAGCGTGTTAAGGAAGATACGCGTTTGTCGGAAGGAATGGGAACGGCACACGTACTCCAGCCAGCCGCAATTGAGCGAACAATCAAGGCGTTACTCAATTTTCGCCGACTTTATGAAAAAATGCCCAATACGGATGTTATTGGCATCACCACAGCTGCAGTTCGGATGGCACAAAATCAGGCTGAATTTCTCAATCAAGTCAAGCAAGAAGTGGGGCTCGATTTACGAGTCTTATCTGGTGACGATGAGGCCTATTACGATTATCTTGGGGTTGCCAATTCATTGGTCATCCATGATTGCCTAATCTTAGACACGGGTGGCGCAAGTTGTGAACTGATCTTGGTCAAAAATGGCCGCAAACAGCAACTGATCAGCATTCCATTTGGCGCGGTGACATTATCGGAACAATTCGGTCTCGACGACTTAGTGCCGTCTGCGAGTCTATTTCGGGCGCAGATGTTCCTACGTAACCGACTGGCAGATATTTGGTGGTTATCAGAAGCAGTGCACTTCCCAATCATTCTATTGGGTGGTGCCAACCGAACCTTAGCCCGCATTAATCGGCGCCGGCAACAAAAGTTAAAAGTTGAAGATATTCACGGGTATCGTCTGAAGACAGAGACGGTGTTCCACACGTTTTTGGACTTACTGTCACGGTCGAAAAAAGGTCGCCAGGAAATTTCAGGAATGGAATATGATCGTGCGGACATTATTGTTGGTGGAATGTTACCGCTAGTGACGTTATTACAGATGTTGGATAGTGATCGGGTGATCTTTTCTGAAAGTGGTGTTCGTGAGGGAATTATTTCAGAACACCTCAATCAATAGGTCGGTTCGGTAGATGAGTCGAATGGAGAGAATAGGAATGAGAATATGACAGCTGATTTTCGGCACTTTTATCAAAAAAATTGGGCGGAACGCACTGCCATCGTAGCGCAACAGGCCCATTTAACGCCAGCTGAACAGGCGTTATTTAAACAATATTATTTACCACAACATCATGAAATTATTGAGAATTATTTGACGGATTACCCATTACCGATGGGGTTGGCTGTCAACTTAGTCGTCGATGGCGTGGATCACATTGTTCCAATGGTTACTGAGGAACCTTCTGTTATTGCGGCAGCAAGTAATGGCGCTAAAATTGTCAAGCGTGCAGGGGGCTTCACGACCGTCCTTAATCAACGTGAAATGATTGGTCAAATCGTTCTGGAGCAGTTGTCTGATCCGGCTGCAACCGCTGCCGTGATTGAAGCCCACGCTGCAGCATTATTAAAAGTAGCTGATGCGGCCCATCCCAGTTTAAAAAAACGAGGTGGTGGCGCTCGGCGCCTACGTACGCGTGTTCTCGGACAAGGCTATTTATCAATTGACCTATTCGTTGATGTGCAGGCTGCTATGGGGGCCAATATGCTCAATAGTATGTTGGAAGCCGTGGCAAAGTCCATCGGTGTGATGACGAAGCAGGACGCTTTAATGAGTATTCTATCGAATTATGCAACGGCGAGCTTAGTCAAGGCCATTTGTGACATTCCGGTCGGATTATTACAGGCTGGGCGGTATGCCGGCAAACTAGTTGCCCAGAAGATTGCGTCGGCCAGCACGGTCGCTCAGCTTGATCCGTACCGGGCCACGACTCATAATAAAGGTATCATGAACGGTATTGATGCTGTCGCTATTGCTAGTGGCAACGACTGGCGCGCCTTGGAGAGCGGGGCACACGCCTATGCTGTTAAGGACGGTCAATATCGTGGCATGAGTACCTGGACCAGTGATGGTCGGATGCTGCACGGTGAACTGGAATTGCCACTACCGGTTGGCATTGTGGGCGGTTCAATCAAAATTAACGAGTTAGCCCAGTTGAATCAACGAATATTAGGTATTCAAACGGCGGGTGATTTGGAAAGAATTATGGTTGCCATCGGGTTAGCCCAAAATCTAGCCGCTTTACGCGCCTTGGTCACGACTGGTATCCAGCAGGGCCATATGCACCTACAGTTGAAATCGCTCGCGATGGCAGCGGGGGCTACTCCTGAGGAACTCCCCGTTATCTTACAACGACTTGAATTAGCATCTCAACAAGACCTCGCAACCACGCAACAACTCATTGCGGAATTGCGGCAAACAAAGGAAGAGACCGATGACTGAAATTAAATTGAACCAAACTGTTACAGATTTATTAAGTACCGCCAATTCGTTATATCCGGGCAATATTAGTGTTCGTTTTGGTGACACAAAAGCGGGTTACGTCCGCCATGATCAAGCACAACAAGTGTTAGATGATGGTGACCTGACCGTTCGGGTTAGCGATATTACGGCTCCTAATTACACAGCGTCACATGAATTATTACATCTATTATTGTTATTACAAGGCTTTCCACAGATTACCTTTAATTTAACTACGCGTGATCAACAATTGGACGAACAATTGATGGCAATCGCTATGGAACTTTATGACATGGTGAGCCACGTCTTGGTCGTACGCAAACAACGGGAACATGACTTAATCGATGAGCAAATCGAAACGCTATACATGCAAGGTGTGGCGGCCACAATCGAACCGGAACCTGCGGGCAAGGCGGATGCGATGATGACGTTACGGTTATTAACATTGACTGACCTACTCGTTTTCTTTAATGGTGAATTAACAGCTGATGATTTGCAAAAGGTGACAACGGCCTATCCACAAGCTTGGCCGGCTGCACAGAAGCTATACGCCGTAATCAGTCAGAAGCCAGTTGATACCCCGTTCACTATGCGGCGTGCCGTAGTAAAGCTGTTCAAGGCTTTTGATGATCAGATGACGGCTTGGCATTTACCAGTCCTACACGGAACGGAATTTGTGACCGTTCAGAGTGTGCTCAGTGAACGGCAAGAGCGGCTGGAAGTCCGGCAATTATTTGACGTTTACCATTCAGATCTATTAGATAAAAATAAACATACCCGAGCGTACATTGGGTTATATAAGAGTGACCGTCAGAATGCGTTTGTCTTACCAGCACCGGCGCAAAAGAAGAGCGATGCCTTTTTCAAAGAGGTGTACGATAAGACGGTCAAAGAATTATTCCAAGAAATGAATCTACCCTATACGTTACGGTAAGCTAAGCAGGGAGATGTCAGAATGAGTGACATTACAGCAGCACAAACAACTTTACAACAAGCTCAGCATATCGTTTTTATGACGGGGGCCGGCGTTTCGACGCCCTCGGGAATTCCCGATTACCGGTCTAAAAATGGACTGTATACCGAACACCATAACGCGGAATATTATTTAAGCCACGCGTTTTTGGCGGAGCATCCGCTGGAATTTTATCAATATTTACAATCAAATTTATATTATCCAGACGCCCAACCGAATGTGATTCATCAAAAGATGGCGGCACTGACTCGGCAAGGGCGGGCCAGTGTGATTACACAAAATATTGATAATTTATATGGGGTGGCTAAAACGGCTCAGCTCGTTGAATTTCACGGTAATCTCTATCAGATTTACTGCACCAAGTGTGGTCAGCATGTCGATTGGCATGAGTATTTGAAGTCCCCTTACCATCAGACAGACCATGGCTACTTACGGCCTAACGTGGTGTTGTATGACGAGGGGATTGCGAGTGCCAATATCGAACGGGCAGTTCAATATTTACAACAGGCTGACCTAGTCGTTATTTGTGGGACCTCGTTTCGGGTGTACCCGTTCGCCGGCCTAATTGACTATCGTAATCCGAAGGCTCAAGTGCTTGCAATCAATGCGGAACCGCTCCAGTTGCCATTTGCATTTACGATGGTGCAACAAGATGCGGTCGACTTCTTCGAGGGGGTGCAGGTCTGATGATAACAATTGGCTTAACAACTTGGACGGAACACCCTAGTTTACTGGGTGGTACTGAAAAGCTGACCTTAACTGAATATTCGGGAGTCCTACCAGTCGTCGAAGTGGACACGCCATTCTATGGTATTCCGAAAGTGACGACGGTCGCGAAGTGGCAAAAGGCCGTCCCTGATAAGTTTCAGTTTGTTTTGAAAGCAAATCAGGTGATGACGCTGCATGACACTTATGACGAAGGGGTCTCGATGGATGCGCTAAAGACAGCTTATCGGGAATACCGTGCGATGCTCAAACCGTTAACGCAGCACCAGCAATTAAAAGCGGTGCTCTTCCAATTTCCGCCGTTCTTTGAACGGTCGAACCGCAACTTCCATTACCTACAACGGATGGTCGAGTGGTTACCCGGTGTTCCAATCGCAGTCGAATTTCGTAACCAGAGTTGGTACGAGGAGAGTGTCAAAGATGCGGTCTTTAGTTTTCTGAAGGATCTGGGGATTACCCATGTGATTGTCGATGAGCCGCACGCTTTAAATGATGGCGTTAGTTTCGAGTCGGTCGTAACGAATTCGAAGTTGGCACTCTTACGCTTACATGGTCGTAACCAGCAGGGCTGGTCAGCCAAGGGCGCTAACTGGCGTAGCCAACGGACTTTATATCGGTATAGTGATCAAGAACTAGCTGAATTCAAGCAAACGGTGGAACAGTTACAACAGCAGGCGGACGAGGTTTGCGTCATCTTTAATAATAATTCTGGTGGTGACGCGGCCGATAACGCGATGGCACTCAAAGAGTTGCTAGGCGTTTCGTTTGGTGATTTAGGACCGCATCAACTGGACTTGTTTTAAAATAATTTATGAGTGATTGATGTGATACTTTGCTTAATTGAACGAGTTATCAGTTGAATTACTATGTTGAATCAATACAGTCAGTATGACCGTGAACCGTTGAAATTTGGTCGTACGGTTGAATATTCTTTAATTGATGAATCAGGACAACTAAAAATGTAGCGGCAGTTCGGACATTCAATAATGTGAGCTGCCGCTACATTTTTTGGCACTTACACCTTAGCTAATCAATATGGACTTAGCCATCTGATTTGAAAGCGAACGGTTGGGATACATCATTTGGAAGTAAAGTTAGTGTAAAGTCAAGAAGTAGTTTATGTAAATCCCTGTTTAGTTTTGGTAATAATTATCCGTTGGTCGTGGATACGATGGCTTGGACTGCCTTAAAACTAGACAGTTATAAGTACCTTAATTCATGATTCTTAGATGAATTAGGGTGATTGAGAAAAGTGCGTGATTAAGATACACTGACTTCAGTTCAAGCAACTAAGTAGTTGCCTGCCACTATGTGAGTTGCAGATAGTTATGGCAGGTTGAAGTGTTGTTGAGAATCGAATGTTAGGTCATAAAAATATAGATTGGGGCGGATTGGGTATGCAACCGGATATTATTTGCGCAAATGGGGTTTTCTGCGCTGATGGAAAAGTCTTATTAACACGGGAATCAAAAAACACAGCCTATTATTTTCCTGGTGGCAAGGTTGGTGTGGGAGAGACGCTAACACAGACTCTGCAGCGAGAATTAAAAGAAGAGTTGTCATTAGTTGTGTCGCCAGATCGGTTTAAGTGGGCCTTCACCCACCGTGGTGTGGCCTATAATCAACCGGGAAAAATAGTCGAGTTAAATTGTTTTTTAGTTGCGGGGAGTGGCGCGCTCAAAGTCGACTCGGAAGTTTATGATTATAAGTGGTGTCGGCCGGACGATAGCCGGATCGCGGAAGTCGTTCGTGAAGCGCTGGCCCGATATTCGTGGGTTGTTGAATAATAATAGATTACCAATAAATGACCGGTTAAAATCAACTCGTGATTTTAATCGGTTATTTTGTGGTGGTTGGTTGGGCCATTTGAAGCATGGTGCACAGTTGACTAGTCTGCCACGATCTTTGCGTGTGGAGAACTCTTTTGTTAGTGTTTCTTAATAAACACAGGAAATATGATACAATATAAGAGATTCTACACATTGGCCCAGCAACATGTTATTTTAGACCAAGACGTGTTGTTTGGACGCGTGTGATTTGTTCATGGATTTTAATCAAAGACATGCTTAACGAGTTAATCATAAACCAGTTTGAAGGGAATTTACGTCATGGCAGAAACAAAACCAACTTATTATATTACGACGCCGATCTACTATCCTTCGGGGAAGTTGCACATCGGTAATTCATACACGACAATTGCGTGCGATACTTTAGCACGTTACAAACGTGCGATGGGTTACGATGTTTACTTCTTAACCGGGACGGATGAACACGGCCTCAAAATTGAAGAAAAAGCAGAAAAATTGAACACTGATCCGAAGTCATACGTTGATGGGATGGCAAAACAAATCAAGGATTTATGGCAATTGCTAGAAATCTCTAATGACAAGTTTATTCGGACCACCGATGATTATCATGAACGCGCAGTCCAAGAAATTTTCGATCGGTTACTTAAAAATGGTGACATCTACTTAGGTGAGTACGAAGGCTGGTACTCCGTTGATGACGAAGAATACTTCACTGAAACGCAGCTGGCTGAAGTTTTCCGTGATGATAACGGCAAGGTTATTGGTGGTAAGGCGCCCAGTGGTCATGAAGTCGAACTTGTTAAAGAACAGTCCTACTTCTTTAAGATGAGTAAGTACGCAGATTGGTTGTTAGATTATTATCAAAGTCATCCTGACTTTATTGAACCAGCTAATCGGATGACCGAAATGATCAATAATTTTATTAAACCAGGTCTGGAAGACTTGGCCGTTTCTCGGACGAGCTTTACTTGGGGTGTCCCTGTCAAGAGTGATCCTAAGCACGTCGTTTACGTGTGGATTGATGCCCTGACAAACTATATTACGGCACTGGGTTACGCAACCGGCGACTCCGAAGACTTGTTTAACAAGTTCTGGCCTGCCGATGTTCAAATGGTTGGTAAAGAAATCGTGCGCTTCCATACGATTTACTGGCCAATTATTTTGCATGCACTCGGGTTACCATTACCTAAGAAGGTCTTTGGTCATGGTTGGTTATTGATGAAGGACGGCAAAATGTCCAAGTCTAAGGGTAACGTGATTTATCCTGAAACATTGGTTGAACGTTACGGCTTGGATGCGCTTCGTTATTATTTAGTTAAAGCCATGCCTTATGGTAACGATGGTTTATTCACACCAGAGGACTTTGTGGCGCGGGTTAACTATGACTTGGCTAATGACTTGGGAAACTTGCTGAACCGGACCATTGCGATGATCAATAAATATGAAGATGGTCAATTACCAGCATTCAAAGCCGGTGTGACTGAATTTGACGCTGACTTAGAAGCCACAGCTGCCACGACTATTAAGAACTTCAACGCTTGCATGGACAGCCTGCATTTATCGGATGCGCTGGCTGAAGTGTGGAAGTTGGTCAGTCGGACGAACAAGTATATTGATGAAACGGCACCTTGGCAATTAGCTAAGAGTGACGATGCGAATGATGCTGATAAGTTAGCCAGTGTGATGGCCCATTTAGCAGCTAGTTTGCGGGTGATTGCTAGTTTGATCAGTCCGGTCATGACGCATGCACCTAAGGAAATCTTTACCCAATTAGGGTTGGACCCAGCAACTTTAGCAATTGCCGACTTACAACTGGCTGATTTGCCGGCTGGCGCACAAGTCGTTGCTAAGGGAACCCCAATCTTCCCACGGGTCGATATGGATGCCGAAGTTGAATTCTTGAAGGGTAAGATGACGAAATCCGACAAACAGAAGGGGCGTAAAGCCATGGAAAACGCGAAACATGAAGCTGAAGTCGAACAAGGCTGGAACCCAGCTGAGACTAATTTGAACCTCACTAAACCAGCAATTACCATTGATGATTTTGACAAGGTCGAATTGAAAGTTGCTGAAGTCATTACGGTGCAGAAATTGAAAGGGGCTGACAAACTCCTACAATTCCGTTTAGATGCAGGAGATGCTGATCATCGCCAAATCCTTTCAGGTATTGCTAAGTGGTATCCAGAACCGGAAGAACTGATTGGCAAGAAGGTTATCATCGTTGGTAACTTAAAGCCACGGAAGCTTCGTGGTGAAATGAGCCAAGGCATGTTACTGTCAGCAGAACACGACGGTCAGGTGCAATTAATTACGGTACCAGATAATATGGTAAACGGATCATTGATTTCGTAAAAACTAAATGTTGAATAAAAAATCGGGCGCACTGACTAGTGAGCTCGATTTTTTATTTGTAATTCAATTGTTATTTTAGTTGTTTTTGACAAATGGGTTAATCTCCCGTACAGTAGTACGAACAAGAAATGAGGTGAGAACATATGAAATATGAACAGATTCTCGTATGCGTCTCCGTAGATGGAAAAGGACGTTTTTCCGAAAATTAATTAAATTTAGGAGACTTAATTAAATGAAAAACGTCCAAAAACAAGTGCCATCATTATTACTGTTAATCACATTAGTGGGTTTTCCACAAATCAGTGAATCAATTTTTACGCCGATCTTGCCAGCGCTCAGTCAGGCAATGCACGTTAGCGCCAGCCACAGCCAGCTAACCATGAGCAGTTATTTTGTGGCTTTTGCAGTTGGGGTGCTCTTCTGGGGGCAATATGCTGACTATCGCGGGCGCCGTGATGCCATGTTAGGTGGATTAGCCTTTTATTTGATTGGTAACTTAGGGTTATATCTGAGCCCGGGCTTTACTTGGTTATTGGTTTGCCGCTTGATCCAAGCTTTCGGTGCTAGTGCTGGTTCGGTTGTGACACAGACTATCATGCGTGAGAGCTTTACGGGTGTTACTGGTGCAAAAATCTTTGCGAAGGTGAGTGCGGCCATGGCACTATCACCCGCTCTCGGGCCACTCATCGGAGGTGGCGTCCAGACTGTGTTCGGCTATCAGCATGTCTTCTCGGTCTTGATCATGATAGCAGTCGTAATACTGTTGTACGCGGGGTGTTGCTTGCCAGAGACTCGACCAGAAACGGTCAAAGTGGCCTCTTGGCGGCAACAAAGCGTTGTCGTTTCACGGTTATTGCACGATCCCGTGGTCTGGTGTTACGGCCTATTGATTAGTGGTATTAATGGTATTTTGTTTAGTTATTACGCTGAAGCGCCGTTTATTTTTGAAACGCACTTCGGCTTTAGTGCTGTGCAATACGGTAGTCTCGGTTTAGTCTTAGCCGCGGCCAGTCTGCTGGGCGCGTTGCTAGTGAATTGGCTTGTCAACTATTGGTCACCAATGCAGGTCGCTTTAAGTGGCTTAGGATTGAGTTTGGTAGCGGCAGTTGGCTTGGTGATGACGGTGGTGTACGCGGGGCTGTATTGGCAGCGTGTACGTCATTGATTTTGCTTGAAAGCCTGGGGGAACCCGGGCTTTTTATTTTAGAATTACCGTCTTCTTTTCCGAAAACTTGCGTCCCATGGTAAAATCAACTAAGATAACAAAAGTCGAAAAGGGGTTATTACATGCGGATTTTTGATTCTCATACCCATTTAAATAGTGAAGAATTCATCCAGGAAGTGCCACGTTACTTACAACAAGCGGCTGACCTTGATGTTACGCGGATGGCAATCGTTGGTTCGAATACACAACTGAACGCCGATGCGATTAAACTGGCGGAAACGTATCCTCAGTTAGTCGCGATTGTTGGTTGGCACCCGGAAGATGCCAAAAACTATGATCAGGCGGCTGAAAAGTTGTTGATTGAACAAGTCCAACACCCGAAAGTCGTCGCGTTAGGTGAGATTGGGCTGGACTACCATTGGGATACGTCGCCACAAGACGTTCAGCGGCAAGTCTTTGCCCGCCAAGTCGCCATTGCTAAAGAGATGCAATTGCCAATTTCCGTGCACAATCGTGATGCTTTCGAAGATACCTATAAGATCTTGAAAGCAGCTGATATTCGTGACACGGGTGGCGTCATGCATAGCTTTAATGGTGACCCTGAGTGGCTCAAACGGTTCTTGGACTTAGGTATGCATATCTCCTATAGTGGTGTCGCATCATTTAAGAATGCGCGTGAAGTCCATGAATCCGTCAAGCAAACGCCACTAACGCAAATGCTGGTTGAAACGGATGCCCCTTATCTAACACCGGAACCATACCGGGGAAAGCAGAACGAACCCGGTTACACGCGGTACGTTGTTGAAGCAATTGCCAAGTTACGTGAAACGACGCCGGAAATTATAGCGGCCCAAACTTATCAAAATGCAGAGGAATTTTTTAAGATTGAAAAAGATTAAAGAAGTAATTGTGGTTGAAGGGAAAGATGACACGAAGCGTCTCGCCCTAGCTGTCGATGCAGATACACTTGAAACGAATGGCTCGGCGATTTCCGAAGCCACCTTAGCCCAGATCAAAACGTTGCAGGCCAGTCGCGGCGTAATCGTGTTCACCGACCCAGACTTTTCCGGTGAACGTATTCGGAAGACGATTTCGGCGGCTGTTCCGGGTGTCAAGCACGCCTTTTTGCCCCGCAAAGCTGGTGTACCAACTAAGGCTGGGGGGAGCCTGGGCGTTGAACACGCGAGCCCAGCGGCGATTCAAACTGCACTCGCCCATCTATATACGGAGCAAATCGACGAGCCCCAACAGTTGATCAGTCACCATGATTTGATTGCGGCGGGCTTACTAGCTGGTCCCACGGCGCGTCAACGACGCGAACAATTGGGTGAACGTTTAGGTATCGGATACGTCAACGGTAAACAACTGCCCAAACGGTTGCAACTATTTCAAATTCAGCCAGCTGATTTTTGGGCGGCTGTTGACCAACTAACCACAGAGGAGAAATGATGAGTAGAGATTTAGATATTGCGAATCCCGCCCGCACACGGGCAATTATGCATACGTACGGGTTACAAGTTAAGAAGAGTTTAGGACAGAATTTTTTAACTGATCAGAACGTGTTACACAACATTGTTGCCACTGCTGACATTGGAACCAATGATAACGTGATTGAAATTGGCCCTGGGATCGGGGCACTGACTGAGTATTTGGCACGGGCTGCGCACCACGTCCTGGCCTTTGAAATCGATGATCGGTTACTGCCAATTTTGGATGAGACACTAGCTGATTATGACAATGTAACGGTCGTTAACCAAGATATTTTGAAGGCCGACTTAGCCGCGATGATCAGTGAACATTTAGATAACGAGCGGCCGTTGAAGCTCGTCGCCAATTTACCGTATTATATTACAACGCCTATTCTGATGAACATTTTGGCGGGGGACGTTGCTTTTGAAAATATTGTTGTGATGATGCAAAAGGAAGTTGCCGACCGTTTGGCAGCTGAACCGGGTACGAAGGCGTATGGTGCGTTAACGATTGCTGTGCAGTACCGGATGGCTGCTGAGATGGCGATGGTCGTTCCCCGGACGGTTTTCGTGCCGTCACCGAATGTCGATTCTGCAATCGTGAAATTGACGGCATTGCCACCGCGGACACACGTGCCATTTGACGAAGCAGCTTTTTTCAAGGTCGTTAAAGCGGGCTTTGCGCACCGTCGGAAAAATCTGTGGAATAATTTGCAAAGCCTATTTGGTAAACAACCTGAGACGAAGACGGCCATTCAACAGGCTCTTGATATCGCGACAATTGATCCCAAGATTCGTGCCGAACGGTTGACGGTCGATGAATTTATTACATTGACGGATGCATTACATCAGGCTGACTTACTTTAAGTTATCTATGCTTATAAAATGGTTGCACATTAGAAAACCTTGTGATATAATATTGACTTTTTTGTGAAAAGCTAGTATAGTGTCTTTCATGAGGAGGATTCTCAATGCCAATTTCACTAGCTGCAATTAAAGATAAACTTGACTCACGGATCGGCCAACGCATGAAGGTCGTTGCCCAGGCTGGCCGTAAGAAAACAACTGAACGCCACGGTATCTTGAAAGAAACTTATCGTTCGGTGTTCGTTGTGGATTTAGATCAACAAGAAAACGCATTTGAACGGGTCTCCTACAGTTATACTGATGTTCTGACAAAGAACGTTCAAATCGCTTTTGATGATGAAACAACTGAAGCTTAATTCGCGTCTCGTGAATTCTCAATATTAAGACCCCCAAGCAAGGTCTTTTTATTTTGCCTTGATATTAGTATAATTGTATCAAAGTAAGTCAGCGACCCCGGGTAATCGCGGTCATGGAAGAGGGTGAGACGCGTGCAGATCGTTGAAAAAGCACCGGCCAAAATCAATTTAGGACTGGATACCTTATTTGAACATCCAAATGGGGATAAAGAGTGGGACATGGTGATGACGTCGGTCGATCTGGCCGACTATGTCATGTTAGAATCATTGCATACGAACCGAATCGAAGTGGTCACCGATAGTGGCTTTTTGCCGAATGATCGCCGTAACTTAGCTTTTCAAGCGGTGAGCGTTTTAAAACGGTATTGTCATGTTGATCGGGGTGTCCGTATCAAAATAAGAAAGGCCATTCCGGTAGCGGCTGGTCTAGGAGGCGGCTCATCTGATGCCGCCGCTGTTTTACGGGGCTTGAACCGGATGTGGAATCTCCACTTGGACTTAGCCACGTTAGCACGTTTGGGATTGCAAGTAGATTCAGATGTGCCATACTGTGTCTACAGTCAGACGGCCCACGTGACGGGAAAAGGCGATGTAGTCACCCCGCTACCTAAGTTGCCGCCGATGTGGATTATTCTAGCGAAGCCGAAAGTCAGTGTGTCAACGCCAAATATTTTGCGGCAGGTCAATTACGAGCGCATCGACCAGCATCCCAATATTGAGGCCTTGTTGGCTGGTATTCAACAGCAGGATTTCGCGGAGATTTTTGCGAATATGGGCAACGTTTTAGAGCCAATCACGGCAAAACGCTACCCCGAGATTTTACAGATCAAGCGGCAATTGTTAACGTTTGGGGCGGATGCGGCCCAGATGAGCGGCACCGGACCAACTGTGTTCGGTGTGTGTCGCAAACAATCGCGGGCGCAACGCGTGTATAATTCCTTGAAGGGTTTTTGTCGGGAAGTATACCTTGTGCGGCCGGTTAATTTAAATGAACATTAGACCGCAGTAGTCCGCCGTGATGGTGGGCTTTTTTTATTGGTACGGGCTTAGGTGAGCCGAGTCTCTAATTTACTGCTACGCTTAAACGGTAGCGCTGAGCCATTTGTCATCACGACCTGTGTCCAGCCAGAGATGGTGTAGCAGTGCAATTGGCACCGGAATGCGAGTAGCCGCGGCTTTGCTTGCAGGTTGACACACGAAGATGGTCGTTGCCTTCAACGCATCATAGGTTATTCGGACAACGTAATCTCTTTTTGTAAGCAATTTATGCGCGTTTATGATTAAATAAGGAGTAACGGAGGTGTTCGGATGAAGCAGTCGACAAAATTTGGATTGAAATTGGCGGGCGTCATTGGTGCTGCAACTTATGCGGGAACGTTACTTGGTGGCTTAGCGGCGTATCAAGTCGCGATGCACGTGAGTGACGCACAGAAGCAGCAGGGCCGCGAACGTTCGCGGGCAGAAAACACTGAAATTGAGAATTTTTGGTATTTCAAGCAGCCTAAACAGCAGTGGATGATCCAGTCCTTTGATGGGCTGAACTTAGTGGCAACATATATCCCTAATCCGAAAACAATTGGCCGCTTGGCGATTTTGGCGCATGGTCTAGGACATTCGCGCGAACAAATGATTCCGTATGCGCGCATCTTTATGAGCTTGGGGTATGACGTTTTAATGCCTGATGCCCGGTCATTTGGTGATAGTCAAGGCCATACGATTGGTTATGGTTGGCTAGACCGACTAGATTATGAACGTTGGATTACGATGGCGCTTAGTCAATTAGGTCTGGATATTGACATCGTATTGATGGGAATTTCGATGGGGGCCGCCACGGTCATGGCGACTAGTGGTGAGCCGTTACCGGAGAATGTTAAAGCTATTGTGGAGGATAGCGGTTATGCGGATCTTTATGATGAAGCGAAGTTCAGACTGACTCATAAGTTCCACTTGCCAGCCTATCCGATTATGCCGGTGGCGAATCGCTTAGCACACGTTCGCGCGGGCTATGGGTTTAAGGATGGCCGGATTCTGCAACGGGTGATTGATGGCGGGTTACCGATCTTGATGATTCATGGTTCCAAGGATCAGACGGTGCCTGTTCGCAATGCACATACCTTGTACGACCAGTTGCCACAACAAAAGGGCCTGTATATCGACCCCGATGCTGGTCACGTTGAAGCCATCCGAACGCACCCGGATCGCTATCAAGAAGTGTTGGATGAATTCTTACATGAGCAGGCGGGGTTGGCTTAAGCCCCCTTAAATTAAAGTAATGATAAACATGAATTGACCGTGTTTTACCGGCTTAACGGTAAAAACGGTCTTTTTTTTGCAATCTCGTCTTAGTGACAAGCGCATTCAACTAGTGGTCAAGGTGTTATTTGATTAGGCCCCCGATGATTGCCATGGCTGGTAATGATTGCGGCATTTTGAGCTCAGGTATTGACAAATCACCGCATTCAGGTAAACTAAAATAGTAATCATTACGATTTACTTTAATTTAGAAAGTTGGGGTAGTGTTATGACGGAACCGTTAATTGCCGTCCAACACCTTGGAATTGGCTTTCCAAACAACCAGGTGTTTAAAGATTTGAATTTTAACATTGAACAAGGTGACTTTTTGACCGTGATTGGTGAAAATGGGGTGGGGAAGACCACTTTAATTCGCGCCTTGCTTGGCATGCTGAAGCCAACAGCCGGTCAAATTAAGTATTATCCGAATAAAAAAGCCATTAAAATTGGCTATGTGCCCCAATTTCGCAACTTAGACCAGGAGTATCCGTTAACGATTGAGGACTTTGTCGGGCTGAACCTAAAAGGGTGGCAGCCGTGGCTGTCTCGAGCTGAACATCGTCAGGTAGCGACAGCATTAGCCGTGACCAATTTGAAGAAACTCCGTCAGCGACCGCTTGGGATGGCTTCTGGTGGTGAAAAGCAGCGGGCTTACTTAGCACAAGCAATTGTGCAACAACCGCAGCTATTAATTTTAGACGAATCGACGGCTAGTCTGGACAATGAAATGAAGTATGAATTGTTGGACCTCGTTCAGAACTTAAACCAAACTAGCAACATTACCGTCTTCTTTGTGACGCACGACTTGCCATTAGCGAAGCAATACGCCAAACATTATCTGGCCTTAAAGCCCGGCCACCAGCAATTTGGCAATATCGCTGATATGTCGGTAGAGCAATTAAAGGAGGCCACTAATGTCAATGTTTAGCTTAGTATTTATGCGAAATGCCTACTTAGCAGGAACCTTTATTGCAATTATTTGTGGGACGATTGGCGTTTTCGTGATTGCCCGGAACCTCTCATTTCTGACACACACACTGTCTGAAATTGGGTTTGCCGGTGCAGCCTTCGGGATTTTTATGGGCTGGACCGCGTTGAGTGGGATGCTGATTTTTACCGTGATTAGTTCGGTCATCGTGGGGCAGATGAGTGTGAAACAATCACGACGCGAAGCCTCGATTTCTGCAATTTCCGCTCTGTTTATCGGCTTAGGGATTCTATTCCTGTCGTTATCTAATCAAACTTCGAGTTATGCGACGAGCATCCTGTTTGGGAGTGTGATTGGGATTGCCAGTGCGGATGTCATCCGGGTCGCAATCTTATCGGCCATCGTCCTACTCGTGATGTTGGGCTTGTACCGGCCACTCAAATTTGATTCCTTCGATGCGATTGGCGCCCGGGTGAGCGGCTTATGGACGACCGGCATCTCAGTGGTCTTCTTGGTACTCGTTGCGATGAGCGTCAGCGTGGCTGCCCAAATTGTGGGGTCATTACTGATCTTTATCTTACTCACGTTACCAGCAGCGGCAGCGCGATACTTTGTCCATACGGTTAGCAAGATGATTTTTCTAGCGATTGGTTTCGCGTTGATTGGGGTTTGGCTGGGGCTGTACTTGAGTTACGTCACGAATTTACCAGTCAGTTTCTTCATCGCTGCAATCGAGTGTATCTTCTACTTTGCCGCGCTGGGTTATCAGCGGTTGCGCGTTGGTAGTTAAGCTGTTGATACCGTTACTGATAATCAAAAAAATTGTGTGGGGCAGTTATCTGACTGTCACTGATAAGCAAGCTTTCAAGTGGTTAACTACTTCTTGAAAGCTTTTTTGTTGTACCGACTGAGTTGTACATCCGTTGCTGTTATTTATGGGTGATTTTGATGACTGATTTGGTCCATTCTAGTTTATTGTTCTCAAATTCGTCCATTATTAGGTGTACTGACCAGAATATTGGCAAACATATTAAGAAATTCCGATGGTTTAGTAAAAAAATGTGAAAAAATTAGCTTATTTCCGAACGTTTGTGTTATCATTTTGCATAGACTTTAAAAATGAGATTTAGGTTGAGGTGGAAGTTATGAAAGTACGTAGAAGCGAACGTTTAATAGATATGACGCGCTATTTGTTGGAACGTCCCCATACATTAGTTTCATTGACATACTTCGCGGAACGGTACGCATCCGCAAAGTCGTCAATCAGTGAAGATTTAACGATTTTGAAGAAAGTATTTCAGGCTCGGGGAACAGGAATCTTGGAAACCATTCCCGGTGCTGCTGGTGGTGCGCGGTTTATTCCTTATATTTTAAAGGAAGAGGCCCAAGAATTTATTGACGAGATGACCACCAAGGTTGCCGACAAGAGTCGGGTGTTACCGGGTGGCTATGTTTATTTATCTGATATTTTAGGCCAACCAGATATTTTGCGCCAAGTGGGTCGGGTGATTGCGACTCAGTACTTGAATCAAAAAATCGACGCTGTTATGACCGTTGCAACTAAAGGAATTCCGATTGCCCAAAGTGTTGCGACTTATTTAAATGTGCCGTTTGTGATTGTCCGCAATGATTCTAAAATTACGGAAGGCTCGACCGTTAGTGTGAACTATGTCTCGGGTTCTTCAGAACGGATCAAGAAGATGGAACTTTCTAAGCGAAGCCTAACGGAAGGCGCCAACGTGCTCATCGTGGATGATTTCATGAAGGGCGGCGGCACAATCAACGGGATGAAGACCTTGATTGAAGAATTTGATGCTAATTTAATTGGCATCACCGTTTTTGCCGAAGCCAGTTTTGTTGGCAATCGTTTAATCGATGACTACACGTCGTTATTACGAGTAACCAACGTGAGTGATAGTGACAAGGCGATTAAAGTCGTTGCTGGTAACTATTTGGAGAAGGTTTTCGGTGCGGAAGTCTAGCCTGGTGTGTTATCCAGACCAGTTTTTTGATATGATGGACTTATCTGAGGACTAAGGAGTAATTTGTAATGACAACCAAAAATGCAATCATCATGGCCGCTGGTAAAGGGACCCGGATGAAATCCAAGCTAGTCAAAGTATTACATCAGGTCTGTGGCAAATCTATGGTCGACCACGTCTTGACCCAAGTTGAAGCCACCCACATAGCAAATATCGTGACCATTGTAGGCCACGGTGCCAAAGATGTGGAAGCAGCCTTAGGCGACCGAACTGAGTACGCGGTTCAAACGGAACAATTAGGAACCGGTCACGCAGTATTACAAGCCGAATCGCTCTTAAAAGATGCGGATGGGATGACGCTGATCGTCAGTGGCGACACACCCTTATTTAAAGCTGAAACTTTTGAAGAATTATTTGAATATCATCAAGCTAAGGGTGCTGCTGGCACGATTTTAACGTCCAAGGCACCTAATCCTCAAGGCTACGGCCGGGTTGTTCGCAATCGGTTAGGCATCGTTGAAAAGATTGTAGAACAAAAGGATGCGACTAAGGAAGAACAAGAAATTCATGAAATTAACACGGGGGTCTACTGCTTCGATAATCAGAAGTTGTTTGCCGCCTTACATGAAGTGACCAACGATAATGCACAGGGCGAATATTATTTGACTGACGTGATTCAGATCATGAAGAATCAGGGTGATGTGGTCGCCGCCTATCAAATGGATGATTTTGATGAATCAATGGGGGTAAATACCCGTGCAGCTCTAGCCCAAGCGACTAAAGTGATGCAACAACGGATCAACGCGCAGCATATGGAAAATGGAGTTTCAATTATCAACCCTGACGATACCTATATTGATGCGGGCGTTAAGATTGGTGCTGATACGATTATTGAACCAGGCGTCTTGATCAAGGGCCATACGACAATTGGTGAAGATTGCTTCATCGGCGCGCACTCCGAGATCCATGACATGGTGATTGAAGATCGTGTTCGGGTGACGGCTTCCTTCTTGGAAGATTCCATCATGCACGCTGACAGCAACATTGGCCCGTATAGCCATTTGCGGCCGCAAGCTGAGATTGGTGAACACGTCCATCTTGGTAACTTTGTCGAAGTCAAGAAGGCTAAGATCGGTAATCGGACCAAGGTCGGCCATTTGACTTATGTTGGTGACGCAACGTTAGGTCAAGATATTAACGTTGGTTGTGGCGTGGTCTTCGTTAACTATGACGGAGTCAACAAGCACCACACGAATGTCGGCGATTCCGCCTTTATTGGTAGTAACTCGAACATCATTGCGCCAGTTGAAGTGGCTGACCACTCGTTTATCGCGGCTGGTTCGACCATTACTGATGATGTTAACTTCCATGATATGGCAATTGCCCGGGCACGTCAGACGAACAAGCCCGACTTCTGGGGCCGTTTACCACATGAACCAGAAAACATGTAATTATTATCATTGATAATTGAATTCAGAGACCATCCAAGTGCGTTGTTGCTGGGATGGTCTTTTTTTGTTAGCTCATCGGCGTGACTTGTGGTGTAATAAGGGCTATTTAGCTGCTAAATAGGATAAAGTTGATTTGACTGTGTCAGTTCAGGGCAACTGAGTGATTTTAATTAAGTCACGGAATTGGTATAATTGGCGAGGAGTTTACGGGACGGGGAAGTTTGGAGGCATTTGGATGCAGACGAAGAAGTGGATTCGCGGCCTTGTTTGTGGTCTGGCATTGCTTGGCGGTTGGAGCTTGGCATTACCAGTACACGCAACTAGTGTTAAAAGTGAGCAAACAGCCGTTAAAAAAATCGCGCAACGGGATTTGAAATCGCTGGGTGGGCGCTGGTCGGTCAAGGTGACCCGATTAGGTCGACGAAAACTAACCGTGCAAACGGGAAATCAGCGCATGACTCGTCAACGTTCTGCTAGTACGATCAAAGTTTATGTGATGCTGACGATTTATCGACGGGTCCAACAACGAAAGTTACGGCTAACACAGCAAGATCAAAATGATTTGAAATTAATGATTCATAATTCCGATAATAGCGCGGCTAACCGGTTAATCAAACGTGCGGGGGGCTTCAGGGGCGTTAATGCGGCCATTAAGCATTATCGATTCAAGCAGACGGTTTTACAACGGTATATGCTTGATACGAATGCGCTACGCT
The DNA here is from genome assembly GCF_055413545.1 of Lactiplantibacillus sp. 3062. Taxonomy (NCBI): domain Bacteria; kingdom Bacillati; phylum Bacillota; class Bacilli; order Lactobacillales; family Lactobacillaceae; genus Lactiplantibacillus; species Lactiplantibacillus sp. 3062. The sequence continues at coordinate 68,652 of NZ_JBVAYE010000001.1, read as the reverse complement.
GGGGACGCGATAATTACACGTCGGTGGCTGATCTAACTCGTTTTTTAACGCTGACATATCAACATAAGTTATTAGGTAAGACGTATGATAAGAAGATGCTGACCTTACTTAAGGGCTGTCGCAACCACAGCAAGCTACCATACTTAGTTAAACACGTCACGGTCTATAATAAAACTGGTGAATATCCCGATAAGGGTGTCCAAAACGACGCGGCCATTTTTAAGACCAAACAAGGCACTTATAGCATTGTCGTCATGGCCCAGAATGGCAAGCAGTACCAACAATATCAAGGGATGAATCGCTTGGGGCGCGATGTCGTGACTTATTTAAATCAGCACCACTAAGTGTGTTTAGATAACTGAACAGTCTAGTAGATTCCTGTTCGTCAGCCGGTGTGCGCTCTATTCCGACTTCTAGTACTGGCTACTTTTGAACGCGAGAAACGGCAGCGGTCAAGTACCAACTAAGACAATAACTAGTGCAATGCGTGTGTCAGTACCAATTACAACTGATAGCGGTCTCATTAACTAAGATTGTTCGGTAATCGGGGCTCACGAAACTTTAATCTTTAATCACGAAGGGGCTTAGATTGCCGAAAGTCGTGCTTCCAGCCCAGTCTCACGCAATTTTGCCTTGTTGTTGGGACTTGATTTTCACTAGCAAAATGCCTATTATTTAGTAAGTAATAAATTTTCGAATGGAGGAAATTATGTCAGAACAGTATTTTGATCCAAAGTTAAAAATCTTTGCTTTGAATTCAAATAAACCATTGGCAGAAAAAATCGCGGACGCCGTTGGGGTTAAGTTGGGTAAGACTTCGGTCGATCGCTTTAGTGATGGCGAAATTCGCATTAACATTGAGGAAAGTATTCGTGGTGATCAAGTTTATATCATTCAATCAACTTCCGCTCCCGTTAATGACAATTTGATGGAACTATTGATCATGATTGACGCCCTACGTCGCGCGAGTGCTAAGACCATTAACGTGGTTATTCCTTATTACGGATATGCGCGTCAAGATCGGAAAGCACGTTCTCGCGAACCAATTACTGCTAAGTTAGTTGCAAACATGCTGGAAACAGCCGGTGCAACACGGATTTTGGCACTCGATCTTCATGCTGCCCAAATTCAAGGCTTCTTCGATATTCCGTTGGATCACTTGATGGGTGCGCCACTGTTAGCTGACTACTTCCTGAACCACCACTTGGATGAAAATGCTGTGGTTGTTTCACCTGACCATGGTGGTGTGACTCGGGCACGTAAATTAGCTGAATTCTTGAAGGCACCAATCGCGATTATTGATAAGCGTCGACCACGGGCCAACGTTGCCGAAGTTATGAATATTATCGGTGATGTCAAGGGTAAGCGGGCCATCATGATCGATGATATGATCGATACGGCTGGGACGATTACTTTAGGTGCACAGGCACTGGTTGATGCGGGAGCAACTGAAGTTTACGCCAGTTGTACGCATCCAGTTCTGTCTGGTCCTGCCATCGAACGGATTGAAAAGTCACCAATTAAGAAATTAGTTGTGACGGATTCAATTGAATTACCAGCTGCTAAGCGAATCGATAAGATCGAACAAGTTTCAGTTGGTCAATTAATGGGTCAAGCAATCAAGTTTATCCATGAAAATAAACCAGTTAGTCCATTATTTAAGAATCGTTTCCATAACGAAGAAAATTAATTGACGAAGCGTCAAATTGGCAATTGCTGATTTGACGCTTTTTAAGTTGCAGTAATTTCTAAAAGTGATAGAGTAAAGGTGTTGTTTGGTGGGCATTGTGACCTAGTCAAAGTTGGACTGGACGCCGTATATCAACGAATCTTTCGTTTTGGCGTGCTTCAACATTAATTAGGTGATGGCGCGGAACGGATAACGGACCAACGTCGGGCTACCGGCGTCCTTTTTTTATCCATAAACACTAGCACGAATCCTTAAAATGATTACAATATAAGTTAAGGGGGTGTTGCGATGACACCGTTTTATTGGGGTAGTTTGGCCCTTGCTAGTGCGTTGACCTTGCAATTGACGGACCGGCGGCATTGGTTAACGGGACATCTTTTTTTGATTGCAGTCATTGGCATTTTGTTAAGCGCTTACCATCGATTCAGTGCGCAGGCAAGTCCTACTTGGCAATTCATGTTGGTCGGTGCAAAAATCTTGGCTTATACGTTGTTGCCAATTGTAATTTTGATTGTGGGCATTAGTTTTGTCAGGTATAGTTACCGATTGATTCGCAAGGAGGGCTGGGCGTTTCATTACAGCTTGCTAGCAATCGTCGGTGGCGTATTAGTCATAATGTTGATCCTATCAGTCATCAACTTAGGCGTTTGGCACTCACGGCGCTTATGGCAGTTCTTAGGCCTGGCGTTATTATTGACGGCGTATTTTGCGTTCAGCTTTTTCGCCTACCTATTAGCTTGCGTCACGACCAGGTTGGGTCGGCACCGACAAATCGATTACATGATCGTCTTAGGCGCGGGATTGATGCCGAACGGCCAGCCAACGCGAACACTAGCATATCGGCTTCAGGCGGCAGCGAAGTACTACCGGGCGCAGCGGGCGCGTTATCATCAGCCAATCACGATCGTTGTTTCGGGTGGTCAGGGGCCTGATGAAGTCATGGCTGAGAGTACCGCAATGCGGCAGTACTTGGTTGATCAGGGGGTTCCCAGAGACGCCATTCAAGAAGAAAATCAGTCAACGTCGACGATTGAGAATCTAAAATTTTCGCACGCACTAATTGTGCGGCAGCAACCGTTTTATCGCGCCGTGATTGTCACGAGCGGCTATCACGTTTTACGGGCTAATATTTTTGCTCGGCAGCTGCACCTGAACTTAACGGGAATCGGGGCGCACACCCCACTGTATTATTTGCCATTTGCTATGTTTCGGGAATACTTGGCCTTAATTGTGATGTATCGGTGGGCCAACTTAGTGGCGGTACTTGGTTTAACGGCTTATTACGTGGCGGCGTTAGTTAGGTTAATTTAGTATAATCGCGTCTCGGAGCTTTGAAAAAACTGACATTGCGATTAATGGTATAATGGAGAATGATAAAAAGGAGGGGTTTGCCGTGGATCATGCCTATCGATCATCTTGGCCACTGTTTGTAATCGTCCTGATTGGATTGATTACACTTTCAGGCTGTGCCAAAAATACCGGAGGCGTAACCGCAAGTTCGGCAACGACCGCAACTGGTAACAGTACAACGGCCGTTTTAACCAAAGCTGATCAGCAAATTTCGCAACAAAAAATTGCCGCTGCCCAGAAGACTTTAGCGGGTGCTTCTGAATCAACTCCAGCGATCAAAAAGTTAGCCCTTGGGTTAAAGTATTATCAGGAAGCTGAAGAAGCACTTGATAATAATCAGCTCAGTCTAGCAAAGGGTTATTTTGACACGTTAAGTAGTTATGATGGCACGACTGACGCCAGTTTTATTGCTGCTCGGCAAAAGCTCGTCAAGCAGTACCAGGCGGTCAAGCTAGCCAATGGTTACTATAACGCTGCCCGTGATGAATTAAGTATTCATGATTTGGCCACTGCGAAGGCCAATATTGATAAGTTGGACGATGTGCAAGCCACACATCCGGTTATCAAAAAATTACAGAAAAAAGCTTTGGCAATGAAACAAGCCATTATGAATTATGAGGCGTCGCAATCAACTAGTTCTGGTAGTGATAGCTCAACGGTTGTCAGTTCGAGTTCTGCGGCTAGTGCGAGTGATAGTAGGACGTCTTCAAGCAGTACGAGTAGTACTAGTGCCGATAGTTCAACGATGACAAGTTCGTCGAATAGCAGCGCGTCTGCCAGCAGTAGTTCTTCAGAGCTGACAACTTCGGCGATCATCAAACAGTTTCAGGATGCGTCCGGTGTTACGTTTACTTCGGATACCGAATTTAATATTACTAAGGAGACTAGTGCTTATTATCAGATTACCGCAATCTATGCGACGAATGAGTCTAGTTCTTCTGCTTCCAAGACAGTAACGGATACTTATCGTTATTATCCGGATAGTGGTAGTGTTACTAAGGAAAATAGTGCAACTGGTAGTTTCGAATAACCAGCATTAAAAAGTGACGATCAGGTAATGACTGATCGTCACTTTTTTGCTTGACTGGATTGTTTAGAAAACGCTGGGTAACGGTCATAACAGTGATAAAAAAGCAACGCTCACGGCACGTTAAAAACGAGCCATTAGCGTTGCTTGAATTAGTTTGAAAAATAGTAGCTTAGGCGAGTGCCCAAGTGTTAATGGCGTGTGCGACCCCGTCTTCAACGTTAGTCTTGGTTTCATAACGGGCAATTTGCTTGGCCTCATCAATGGCGTTACCCATCGCAACACTGTTGGTTGCGTAACGCAGCATACTCAAATCGTTACCTTGATCACCAATCGCCATGACTTCATCAGCAGTTAAGTTCAGATGGTCGGTCAACGTGGCTAGGGCGTTACCCTTGCTAGCGGCGGGATTCATGAATTCTAGGAAATACGCTTCTGAGCGAACAATGGTAAAGCGTTTGGAGAATGACGCTGGTAATTGCTTGATGGCTGCATCCAGTAGTGGGCCGTGATCGATGAACATGCACTTGACGATTGGTAAGTCTGGGCGCATTTCTTCGGGCGTCCGGAACCGAATCGGCATATTGACGAGTGCACTTTCGCCGACCGTATAAGGGCTGATATTTCGATTGGCGGTGTAGATATGGTCTTCACTTTCAACGTGACAATGGATATTGAGTTTTCGGCTGAGCGTTTCAATGTCGATATAATCGTCATGTGACAGAGTAAGTCCTGTGATGATCTTGCCAGTAATTGTCTGAACCATTGAGCCATTAAAAGTAATGACGTAATTATCTTCACCAGCGATTCCAAGTTGCTTTAAAAAGGGCGTGACGCCACTTAATGGCCGTCCCGTACAAATGACGACTTTGATTCCTTGCGCGTTAGCGGCGTTAATCGCTTGAACGGTTGCGGGATTTAGTTCGCTGTGCTCATTGAGTAAGGTGCCGTCCATATCGATGGCGATAAGCTTGACTGACATAATAATAATTCCTCCAAAATTAGTGTGGTACGACCAGACGATCGTTTAAAATATATTGCTGGAATTCTTGGTAAATTGGTTTAAATAAATCGTTTTCGGCGTTTTTGCTGAGCATTTCTTTTGGAAAGAAAAACCGCTGATCGCCAGAGACTTTCCCGGTGATGGCTCGCACTAGGTCACTGACGGTGGATAGTTCTAGTAAGGAACCGTCTTTTTGTTGCAGTTCAATCTGGGTACGCGGCTTCTTCATCTTAGGATCATAGGCGTCGTAAGGGAGATCGTAACTGTCGTTGATGTCAGTGTAGTAGTGCGTATCAAAGCCGGCTTGTTCAATTAATTTTTGTAACGTTGGAATTAGCGGTTGAGTCGTTGCATCGACTCGTGCTGATTTTAAGGGACGCCGGTCTAAGAAACGGGTTGCTAGGTCAGCGAGAATTTGATCACGGCTATCACGCCAATGGCTAAAATAAGTGTTTAAGACGCCATCGTCTAACCGTAAATAATCGTGTAACGTAAAGTTATTATTGAAAAACGGCAATAACATCACTGGTGTGGCTTCAGCGTCGACCGCGTGGCTTTGATAAAGATCGTTAGCCCGTTCCAGTAGGCGATCTAGGATGACTTCCATGGAACGTGATACTGGATGGAAATAGACTTGCATGTACATCTGGAAGCGACTGACAATGTAATCTTCGACCGCGTGCATGCCTTCCATCGCAAATGTAATGCCGCCTTGATACGGCTTCATAACGCGCAAAATACGGGTCAAATCAAAATTGCCGTAATTCGTACCCGTGAAGTACGAATCTCGCAGTAGGTAGTCCATCCGATCGGCATCGATTTGACTAGAAATCATCTGGACGACTTGGGGATTCGGGTACGTTTTTTGAATGACGGCCGCAACTTGGGCCGGGAAGTCAGGCGAGACTTGCTGTAAGACCTGATTGACCTCGGTTTCAGGTGATGTCAAAATCTGAACAGTTAGGGCTTCATGGTCGGTGTGAAAGATGTGCTCGAATGTGTGTGAGTATGGCCCGTGACCGATATCGTGTAACAGGGCGGCGCATAGTGCGACCAATCGCTCGTGATCATCCCAACCACCGTCACCAGGGGCCTGGGTCGGGTAGTTACGTTCGAAGTTATCGCAAATACGGCGTGTAATCTCATAAACACCGAGGCAATGTCCAAAGCGGGAGTGTTCTGCACCGTGGAAGGTCAGCGAGGTCGTACCGAGTTGCTTAATACGGCGCAGTCGTTGAAATTCCGAGGTGTTGATCAAATCGAGAATGACTTGATGTTGGATATAAATGTAATCATGGACCGGGTCACGAAAGACTTTCTCCATGGGTAATAGTTGCTGGCGATAGGCCAAATTAATTCCTTCTTTCAGTGATGCAAGCGTTGTTGTCGGCGTTGCATTTGTTGATAGGCTTGATTTAAGTGTGCTTGAAATTCAGGTTCTTCGGTGACTAACGGCAAACTTGTTGTGTCGACCGTCCCATGTTGAGCTAGGATGGCTATAAAACGAGCTTGTGTAGCGGTAGTGTCAGTCGGCGCTGCCAAAGCGTCAGCAACGGTCGTCATGACTTGTGGATCAACATCTGGAAACCGCGCGTCATGGTGACCGGCTAAGCTGACTTGGTAAAAACGCTGAATGAGTTGACTACGGGCCATCTGATCGCCATCAACGCTGACATACAGCATGATGACCAGCGCTTCGGCAGTGCGCCGTTGCGACATTCCGGCAATTTTACGACCGGCAATACTCAAATCATAATCACCAGGACAATAGGAGCGTGTAATCTCACCAGTCGTGATATTTAATTGTGGCCAAACTGCCTGAACGTAGTCGACCATCAATTGATATGCCGCTGTAATTGAATAGCGTTCACGAGTTGCTGGAAGAAATAAGGAGACGTTTAGTACACCAGGGTCAGCAACTACGGCTAGCCCACCTGAATTACGGAGCATGACCTGATAACCGGCAGCGTGTAGATCTGCTAAGCCAGCAGTTAGCCGTGGCAAGCGTTGGTCTAGTAAGCCGAGAATGACGGTTGGCTGTAACTGCCAGAAATGAACGATTGGTTGCTGACGAGCCGCCGTTAACCACAGCAGGGCGTTCGTATACGCAAAACTATCCAGCATCGCTGCCGGTTCGTATTTTTGACTCAAAGTTGCAATTGTTGATTCCGTCAAGAAAGCCACCCCGTTATCCGCTATTATCGGGCACGAGGGATGTCTCATGATGAAACCGCCACCGTTGTCCGTATCATCACTAATTATACTAGAAAAATGGTACTGTTGCATTGGCTTAGACAAATCAACTTAATCTGTAGCATACCATCATAGGATAATGAAACGTGCAAGTTAGTTGGTTTTTTGTTCGTCAGCAACGTGCGGCCTATTTCGACCTCCGGGGCTGGGGGACAATTGTTGGAACACAGCCGACTCAAAAAGTTTACGCGGGTTCGAACTTTTCCCAGCAGATCTAAGCTGACCGCTTTTAGTCCTATTTTTAGTTATTTTGGCATGAATGGCTTATAATTAAACAGGAAGTTTTACGATGGGCGTGATGGGAGTCGCGCGGTCGTGAACGCTGAAAAGGATATAGCGAGTGTGGTAACACGGTGATCGTAGACGGGCGTTCAGCGTGTGATTTTGAAATATTAGGAGGTCCAAATATGGATGATTTAACAACTGGTGTGCCAGTGGCGATTCATTTAGAGACGCAGGCGCGGCAAGATGACGATACGGCGAACTATGCACTGGATGTCGATGGTCAATTGGTTCAGATGGGTGACGCGTTTTATTTACGGTATAAGGAAGTTAACGATGATGCGCCAGAACCGATTCCAGTGACGATTAAGCTGGCAGCTAATGGGGACGTCGTGTTGACGCGGAGTGCGGAGAACCGACTTCGGTTGCACTTTTCCAATGGTAAACGGGTGCGTGCTCATTATCAAACGCCTATGGGGATGCTACCTGTTGAAACGGTGACGCCGATGTTACGAGTACGGCTACGTGAACGGCCATTTTCAGGTGAGGTGAACGTTGATTACGATTTATACGCGGGTGAGCAGCTACTTGGTAACTACAAGTTGCGATTGCAATTCACGGCCTAATTTGGTATTATGTACTATAAACTGTGGAAAGGACGTGCACCAGTTTGGAACTAAAACAATTTGATGGACAAAAAAAGTCCGAATTATCTTTAATCGAGGTTGCTCACGCGATCTTATCACAACATGGTGATGTGATGGCTTTTGCCGACTTGACCAACGCTGTGCAATCATATTTAGGTAAAAGCGACGAAGAAATTCGGGAGCGTTTATCACAATTTTATACCGATCTTAATATCGATGGTAGTTTCATTTCGCTCGGTGACAATATGTGGGGCCTGCGTGCATGGTACCCATTTGAATCCATTGACGAAGCCGTTATTCATACGGACGATGACGAAGATGAGGATCGGCCAAAGCGCAAGAAGCGTAAGAAGGTTAACGCCTTCTTGGCCGATGCCGGGGATGATGACGACGTGATCGATTACGATGACGATGATCCCGAAGATGACGATAACTACGATGACGATGATGATCAGGACGACGATACTGATGATTCAGCAAGCAGCAAGTACGATGAACTTGCGGGTGTTGATGACACAGACGACGATGTTGCTGATGAAACGTTGCCAGACGGTATCGAGGGTCAATTATCAGAGTTAAATGATGACGATGATGATGACGACTACGATGACGAAGACGACGAATCGAAATAAGCTTTTCAAGATTTTTCCTTGACGAAAAGGGAATCTCCTTGTATTATCTTATTTGGGCTCTCTGGTAGAAATACCTGAGACAAACGATCGTATTAGCTCCCTATTTCTGTTGAAATAGGGAGCTTTCTTTATTTATACCACCCCACGAAATAAATCTTTAAGGAGTTATCACATGACCAAATATATTTTTGTAACTGGTGGCGTTGTGTCATCCATTGGTAAAGGTATCGTCGCTGCTTCGCTAGGGCGTTTATTGAAGAACCGGGGCTTAAAGGTCACGATTCAAAAGTTTGATCCCTATATCAACGTTGATCCTGGTACGATGAGTCCTTATCAACACGGTGAAGTCTTCGTGACCGATGATGGGACCGAAACTGACTTAGACCTTGGACATTATGAACGTTTTATCGACATTAACCTTAATAAATATTCAAATGTTACCACCGGTAAGATTTATTCAGAAGTTCTGCAAAAGGAACGGCGGGGCGATTATTTAGGCGCCACGGTGCAAGTGATTCCGCATATCACGAACGCTATCAAGGAAAAAATCATGCGTGCGGGTACGACGACGGATTCCGATATCGTGATTACTGAAATCGGTGGGACGGTCGGTGATATCGAATCCTTGCCATTTATTGAAGCGCTACGGCAAATGAAGAGTGATTTAGGTTCCGACAATGTTTTCTATATCCATACCACATTGATCCCATATTTACGGGCAGCTGGTGAAATGAAGACGAAGCCAACGCAACATTCTGTTAAGGAATTGCGGAGTTATGGGATTCAGCCGAACATGTTAGTTGTCCGGACTGAACAACCAATTACGCGGGAAATGCGGAATAAGATTGCGTCCTTCTGTGACGTGGAACCAGAAGCAGTCATTGAATCCTTAGACGTTAAGACGATTTATTCAATTCCGTTGAATGTTCAGAAACAAAACATGGACCAAATCGTCCTTGACCATTTTGATGTACAGGCACCTAAGGCCGACATGAGTGAATGGATTGACTTAGAACATCATGTTCAGAACTTATCACGGACCATCAAGATTGCGCTAGTCGGAAAATACGTCGCTTTACAGGATGCTTATATCTCAGTGACGGAAGCATTGAAGCATGCTGGCTATACGGATGATGCCGACATTGATTTGAAGAAGATTTCTGCTGAAGATGTTACGCCAGAAAATGTCGAAGAACTACTCGGCGATGCTGACGGAATCTTAGTTCCTGGTGGCTTTGGTGATCGGGGAATTGAAGGTAAGATTACGGCAATCAAGTATGCCCGTGAAAACGACGTGCCATTCTTAGGTATCTGCTTGGGAATGCAAATGGCCAGTGTCGAATTTGCACGTAACGTACTTGGATTGAAGGATGCTAACTCTGCTGAAATCGATCCGAAGACGCCGGACAATATTATTGATTTGATGGCCGACCAAGAAGACGTTGAAGACATGGGTGGAACGCAACGTTTAGGCGCTTACCCTTGCAAGCTGAAGCCGGGAACTGTGGCGGCTAAAGCTTATCACAATGAAGAAGTTGTGATGGAACGTCATCGCCACCGTTATGAATTCAATAATAAGTATCGTGAAGCAATGGCTGCTAAGGGCATGGTCTTCTCCGGAACTTCGCCTGACAACCGGCTCGTCGAAGTGATTGAATTACCAAAGAAGCGCTTCTTCGTGGCCTCACAATATCATCCAGAATTCTTATCACGGCCTAACCGTCCAGAAGGGTTATTCAAGGCATTCATCGATGCCGCTAACCAGACTGGTAAAGTGAAGGCATAAATTTAGTACGGTAGAATTAAGAATAAAGCACGCCAGCGAATTGTTGGTGTGCTTTTTTTGTTGGGCGGCCACGGGCTTGATTAGGTCACCGATATTCACAGTGACAACTGGTGTTGCGAAAATACATGGTAACAATAAATGGTTCTCTTGATAATAGAAAAATAAAATGATAATAAAAAACTATTGACAATAAATGGCGGGAGGTCTAGATTATAAGTGTAAATTGAAAGCGCAAACATAATGGGTTAGTAGTTAATCTGGTTATTTAGAAAGCCAACGGTTGCTGAAAGTTGGTTGATTGGACTGATGAATCCGCCATTTAGCGTTTGACTTCATTTTTAAGAGGTCGCGGTGAGACGATATACTCGTAGAGCAGTAAATTGGGTGGTACCACGTTGATAAAAAACGTCCCATAGTCTTTTAGGTGAAGGCTATGGGACGTTTTAATTTTAAGGAGGCTTTTCGTATGTTAAATCCAAAGTTTGTTCGTAATAACCCAGAACTTGTTAAGACTAAGCTCCAGACTCGGAAGGTTGATCCGGCTGAGGTTGATGAATACTTACAGTTAGACCAACAAAACCGGGATGCAATTACCAAGGTTGAAGGATTGAAGAAACAGAAAAACCAGTTGACGGAACAAATTGGGCAAAGTGATCCGCAATCGGAAGCGGGCCAAGCCCTCATTCAACAAGTCAAACAGCTGAATGGTGATATTAAGAGTACGGAAGCGGCCCAAACGGAAGTAAACGATCGGCTTCATTACTTAGCGATTCGCTTCCCGAATTTACCTGCCGATGATGTACCAGTCGGTCCTGACGAAGATAGCAATGTTGAGATGCGTAAGCACGGCGATATTCCAACGTTTGATTTTAAACCTAAGGCGCACTGGGAATTGGGCGAAAGCTTAGGAATCTTGGATTTTGACCGGGCAGCAAAAGTCGCGGGCGCGCGCTTTGTTTATTATAAGGATGCGGGTGCACTCTTAGAACGGGCGGTTTACAGCTTTATGCTAGATCTGCACACACAAAAGCAAGGGTACCATGAAATTATTCCGCCATACTTGGTGAACGCTCAGACAATGTATGGAACTGGGCAATTTCCGAAGTTCAAAGAAGACGTCTACACGGTTGAATCTTCAGGAATGACGTTGATCCCGACGGCTGAAGTACCGCTGACCAATTACTATGCGAATGAAATCTTATCTGAAGATCAATTGCCAACGTACTTCACGGCGATGACGCCTTGTTATCGCTCCGAAGCTGGGAGTGCGGGGCGTGATACCCGGGGCTTGATTCGTATGCACCAATTTCACAAAGTCGAGATGGTCAAGTACTGTAAACCTGAGAATTCATACGATGAGCTCGAAAAATTAACGGATAATGCCGAAGAAGTGTTGCGCGAATTAGGGCTTGCATACCATGTTATTAAGCTTTCAACGGGGGATACTGGTTTCTCATCAGCCAAGACCTATGATGTGGAAGTATGGATGCCAGAACAAGGCGTTTATCGGGAAATCAGTTCATGCTCTAACTGCTTGGACTTCCAAGCACGGCGGGCGATGATTCGTTACCGGAAAGCTGATGGGACGGTCGATTACGTCCACACGTTGAATGGTTCTGGACTTGCTGTTGGCCGGACGGTAGCTGCGATTTTGGAAAATTATCAACAAGCCGATGGCACGGTTAAGATTCCTAAGGTGCTCCAACCTTACATGCATGGTATGACAGAGATAAAATAAAATTATTATGAGAATAAATTATTATTCAAATAATTCATTTGAATGTTAAACTTAATATCACTAGGATTGAGATGGATACAGGCTAGGACTGTTATGGTAATCTCAGTCCTTTTTAATTTGGTGTTAAAAATGCTTAATTTTTATAATTGAAATCACATGAACGGTAATTGTCACCATGATAATATTTTATCATGAAGAAAAGGTTTTCACGGCACTAAAGTGATGTTTATCACAAAGTGGCGTTTTACAACGAGTCGAGACGTTAAATCTAATGGGAGGGTTATTCATGCAGGTTATGTTAGCACATTCTCTGGTGTGACCAGAACAACGTTATAAAAAGGAGATTTAAAAATGACAAATATATTTAAGGGTTGGAGAAAAAATGATACTTTTTGGATGCTAAGTTTGTTCGGAACCGCGATTGGGGCCGGCGTGCTATTCTTACCGATTGGAGTTGGCACGGCAGGTATTCTTGGTATCATCATGATACTTATTTTGGCTTTGCCAACCACATTTTTTGCTCACAGGGGCCTGAGTAGGTTTGTCTTGTCGGCTAAAAATGATGGTGATGACATTACTGATGTTGTTGAACAACATTTTGGCTTTAAGATTGGATTGCTTTTTACCATTATTTATTTCTTCTCCATTTATCCAATCTTATTAGTTTATTCTGTTTCTATTACGAATACTGTATCGAAATTTATTACCGACCAAATGCACATGCAAACACCACCTCGTTGGCTGTTGTCGCTAGTACTTGTTGGGATTCTCATTGGAATTGCTCGCTTTGGTACCTCTTTGATTACCAAAGTTATGAGTGGCCTGGCCTTTCCATTTATTATTGTAATCGTTCTGTTTTCCTTTTATCTTATTCCACATTGGAACGGCGCAATCCTCTCAACATTTTCCAGTTCCGTATCTGGGGGACATTTGGTTGGCACTTTAGGAAACTTGTGGTTACTTATTCCCGTTATGATCTTTTCGTTTAACCATTCTCCGATTATCTCTTCATTTTCCGTTGCCGAACGTAAAGAATATAGTGGAGAAGGTAAGGACAAAGTCGATAAAAAGATTTCGACAATTCTATTGTCGGCCGAAACGTTGATGGTCATTGTCGCAATGTTCTTTGTTATTAGTTGTACATTGGCGTTGACTCCAGACCAAATCCTTGAAGCTAAAAATGAAAATGTTTCAATCCTTGATTACGTTGCGACTGCTTTCAATAATCCAATTATTAAATATGTTTCTCCCGTAATTGCTTTTATTGCAATCGCCAAGTCCTTTTTAGGACATTATCTAGGAACGAGTGAAGGCTTACGTGGGATTATTCGTAAGATGGAAGAAAAATCTAACAAGACGCTTTCAAGTCGAACTGTTTCGACAATTGTTGATCTTGTTCTGCTACTAAGTGCCTGGATAGTTGCCTGGGTCAATCCTTCCATTATGGGAATGATTGAAACCATCATTGGACCAATCATTGCGTTTATCTTGTTCTTGATGCCAATGTATGCCATTCATAAAAGTCCTAAGTTACAGCAATATGCCGGCAAACACAGCAATGTCTTTGTTGTGGTAATTGGATTAATCGCAGTTAGTGGTATCCTGTTCAATATCATCAAATTGTTTATTTAGTAATCTGACTAAAATACGAGATGAATTCACATTGGTTAATATTATTGAAGCCAATTTTTGTCATAAATCTCGTTGCTAGTGTTATTGACGAGATTCGCATGACGGTGTTGGGGTTCGTGAGGGTCGCGAATCGAATGACCATACTGGAGGCTGGATTAATCACAACGGCGGAATTAATTCAGAAATGAAAGCTTTGATGCAACGGCTTTATGTTTTCTGATCAGTACAACTGTGGTGCTTGCTTGTGCCGTAACTTCAAGATTCATAAAGTTTCGAAACGATGTACTGACGATGAATGCGCAAAGAAGCGCTAGTTGCCCGTACCAAAGCTTAATTTAACGTGATGATTCAAATAGGAGGATGACTAAAATGACGGTGAATTACAAGAGTGTTTTTGATATTATTGGCCCGATTATGATTGGACCTTCCAGTTCCCATACTGCGGGGGCGTGTGCGATTGGTCGAGCAGCGAATAGCATTTTTCAGGAGAAACCGACAGATATTGTCATTCATTACTATGAATCATTTGCGCAAACCCACAAGGGCCACGGAACGGACTATGCGATTATCAGTGGCATTCTTGGTTTTGATCCTGATGATAGCCGGGTTCCATATGCCATTGGTTTGGCCCGAGATCAGGGGATAAATATTACCTTTATCGAAGAGCCTGGTGATAGCCCAATCAACCACCCGAACACTGCCATCATTGACTTAAAAAATGATGATAAGCAAGTGACGGTCGCTGGATGTTCAATCGGGGGTGGAACCATCGAAATTCGTGAAATCAAGATGGATGGTTTTGATGTTAAACCCAAAGGGCCACTTCCTATCTTGTTAGTTCAAGGTGGTGAGAATGACCATCAGCACGTAACCAAACAGTTGGCTGATCTGACTAAAGTAAACGACCAGCAGCAGTACAAGACGGCTCGGGGCAATTTATATGAATATGATTTGGATCGCCGCCTCAAACAGGATGAAATCAAAAAATTAGCGCAGGGACACGCAAATTTAGTTTACTTATAATCAGGGAGGTCAGTTATGATGTACATGAGCGTAGCAGAACTGGTAACAGCGGCCAAGGAGACCAAGAAGCCGATCTACGAATTAATGATTGAACAAGAGATGGAAACATCGCAAACGAGTCGTGAAGAAATCTGGCACACGATGGGCCGGAATCTAGACGTCATGGAAGCAGCTGTTAATAAAGGGGCTGCAGGCGACGGGGTCTATTCAACAACTGGTTTAACTGGTGGTGAAGCTGTTCTCTTGAAAAAGTATCGTCAAAAAGGGCACACTTTATCCGGCGATACGATGATGCAAGCTGTTCAGAACGCAATCTCAACCAATGAAGTTAATGCTTCGATGGGAGTCGTTTGTGCGACACCAACGGCTGGATCGACGGGGACACTACCTGGTGTGATTTTCACGCTGAAGGACCGAATGAACCTCAACCGTGACCAGATGATCCAATTTCTATTTACCGCTGGCGCTTTTGGGATGGTCATAGCTAATAATGCTGGGATTGCTGGTGCGACTGGCGGTTGCCAAGCTGAAGTTGGTAGCGCTTCTGCGATGGGCGCTGCGGCCGCGGTTGAAGTTGCTGGTGGGACGCCTGAACAAAGTGCTGAGGCTTTGGCGATGGCAATCAGTAACTTGATGGGATTAGTGTGTGATCCCGTTGCTGGGTTAGTTGAACTACCGTGTGTTAAACGGAATGCGATTGGGGTCGGTAATGCGTTGATTGCGGCTGACATGGCTTTGGCTGGCTGCACGAACAAGATTCCAGCGGATGAAGTCATTGCAGCGATGGATAAAGTCGGTAAGGGCTTGCCAAAGGCACTTCGGGAAACTGGACTGGGTGGCTTAGCGGCGACGCCAACCGGTATTCGGATGAAGGAAAAGATTTTTGGACGATCGACTAATTCACAAGTTCATGCATAAAAAATGTCGCAGAAAGATGATGAGCTGACTAAAGGCGGTATCATCTTTTTTAATTAGATGTTTATATCGTTACATGTATTAACATTTTATCAGTGTGATAAAATAATATTAAGTCATAACGTTGTAAAAAAATAGTGAGGTGAGTGCCGTTATGCAAAAACCATTAACAGCTGAGCAAGAATACGTGCGCGAGTTTATTCCGTTTGTTGATTTTTTAGCAGATATCTTAGGCCCCAGTAGTGAAGTTGTCCTGAACGACTTGTTGGATTTAAACCACTCCGTTGTGGCAATTCGTAATTCCCACATATCACATCGACAAGTTGGCGATCCTGCAACTGACTTAGCGTTGCGAACGATGAAGGCCGGTAAAACTGAAAAGCGTGATTATCTAGCCAACTACAAGGGTGTTTCGCAAGGGAAGCACTCACTACGATCATCAACTTATTTTTTGCGATTAGATGGTGAAATCGTCGGGATGATTTGTATTAATACGGATGATAGTGCCCTAGACGATCTGCAGGAACAAGTGTTGAAGGTAATGGCGAGTTACAAACATTTGAACTCACCAACGATTCATCAACTCAAAGGAACACCAGCTAACGAGAAGGCCCATGACACGCCGGTCGCGCCGGAACATCTAACCACTTCTATCACTGATTTAGCTCGGGAAGTGACCCAGGCTGTCTGTGCTAAGTATGGCGTCTCTGTTGAATATTTAAAGCAAAATGAAAAATTAGAAATCGTTCGTAGCTTATACCACCAAGGTTACTTCCTATTGAAGGATTCAGTTAGTGAAGCCGCCAAAGTGCTCAAAGTCTCTGATCCGAGTGTTTATCGTTATTTGCAGACCGTCAAAGATGAGGATCTCCAGCAGGATTAAACGATGTAATTGTAAGCGATTAACGTCATGAAACCCTGTCAAAATTTAGTGCAGCCATAGTGGCGAAACTGTGAGGAAGCTACTCTGAGTTCCCGGACAGGTAAGAATCATGGTCACCACCGTAAAAATGCGGCAGCCAACACAACAAGTTTGTGTAAGGGCTGCCGCATTTTAAGTTTTAAACTGAGCAATCAAATATCCCGTTGTTCAGTGATGGCCGGTCGCAATTATTGTGGATGTTAGTGCCAGGGTAGCGTGTGTTTTTATGGGATTCGGGTTGGAACGCAGCCGATTTTTATGATAATTTGTTTAGAATGATATTATTGAGGATGACAGCGGGGATTTTCTATGTCTTATCAAAACGGGGGTATTAATGATTTTATTAATTTAGTTATCAACTGATTATCATCATGATAAATCTCATGCAATTCTCATTAGCTGACATCAAGCTAAAAGGCTGATGTAGCAGGGGGTAATTGCTATTATTATCAATTATCAAAGATTATCAAATCGTATCATAGACCGTTGATCATTATATTATATGGTATTATGGTGAATAATAAATGGAGGTGATGCCAATGTTGACACCAAACGAAATTCGACGTCGGTTACGACGCGATTTGGTTACTATTGCCGAAGCTTATCAAATTGGTTTTGAGAGCCGTCTATACACAGAAGCTGAGTATGAAAACTTAAAGCAGACGTTATTGCAGTTGCGTGAACTTAATATGAACCCCCAACATATGGAACAGCTACTTGCGATTAACGGGTAACGGAATGTTACTAAATTAAATAAGGAAGTGATTAGTCATGAATGCTGATAGTCCATCAGGTTCAATTCAGTCCAGAGAGTGCTAATGCCAGTGAAATTTATCACGCGCATTAGCACTCTTCTATTTTTCTAGCGGGCGGTGTGTTAATAATCATTTAGGACTTGAGTAGGATTAAAATAGGTCGCTTAGTTGAATTATTATTCGGTATCACGTCGCTCCCAATCATCGTATGGAGTACATAGTATGACAGTAGTAAAATCGGTGGACAATCGTGGCGTTAATTACGTGACAATGTTAACTGTTGATGTCAGAATGAATTGTACAGCATCGCACGTCTTGGTGGCACCTTAAATTACGCAGATTTAGCTTAATTATCTTACAAAATCGTTCATGAAAGCGTTTGAATTAGTCGAGTTAATGATTTTATTGCGTAAAAAGATTACAGTTTCCTGATATTGGTTGTATTTTTGACGGACATTCTTTATTATGGTTAATGATTGTATGATACAGTGTGACACTTATTTAGCGAGGAAAGTTATGTTATGAAAAAAATGATAATCCATGGCGGAAAACGACTTTCTGGGGAATTAACGATCGGTGGCGCAAAAAATAGTACCGTCGCACTGATTCCTGCTGCGATTCTTGCAGACACTCCGGTCCAATTCGATACGGTTCCGCACATCTTAGACGTTCACAACTTACGGCTCATCTTAGAGTCGATGAACGTCCATTCCACTTTTGAAAACGATGTTCTAACAATTGATCCAACAAATATTGAAGAATCTGAATTACCAAGTCATGCCATTAAAAGCTTGCGAGCTTCTTACTACTTTATGGGGGCCTTACTCGGTCGTTTTAACCGTGCAACGGTGACTTTCCCTGGTGGTGATAATATTGGTCCACGACCAATTGATCAGCATATCAAGGGTTTTAAGGCGCTCGGCGCTAACGTCGTTGAAGAGAATGACTCTGTCTTTATCTCAACGGGCACAGAGGGCCTTCACGGAGCGCGCATCTTTTTAGACGTGGTTTCCGTTGGGGCGACGATCAACATTATTTTGGCTGCCGTCAAAGCTCATGGTACGACCACGATTGAAAATGCGGCTAAAGAGCCTGAAATCATTGATTTAGCGACTTTTTTGAATAATATGGGCGCTAAAATTCGGGGTGCTGGTACCGACGTAATTCGAATCGAAGGCGTTCCGGCACTGCATTCGCGGGCAACCCATACGATTATTCCTGATCGGATTGAGACGGGAACGTATCTATCCCTGGCTGCTTCGATTGGGGACGGTATTTTGCTAAAGAATGTGATCCCTGAACATATGGAGTCATTCACGGCAAAACTAGTCGAAATGGGTGTCGATTTACAGATTAATGAAGATAGTATTTACGTCCCACGGTCCAATGATTTGGACCCAATTCGGGTTAAAACAATGACTTACCCAGGCTTTGCCACTGATTTGCAACAACCAATCACCCCATTATTATTGCGTGCTAACGGTAGTAGCGTGGTGATTGATACGATTTATCCGCAACGCACGCAACACGTTGAACAGTTACGTAAGATGGGGGCGGACATTCGCGTTCAAGATAACTTGATTGTCGTGGGTCATTCTTCCCACTTACAAGGTGCACATGTCGAGGCCGGTGAGATTCGGTCTGGGGCGGCACTAATGATTGCTGGTCTCGCGGCTAGTGGCGTTACGGAAATTAGTCGCGCTGACAATATTCTACGTGGCTATGATCGGGTCATCGATAAATTGCATACACTTGGTGCGGATGTGGAAATTGCAGCCGACGAAGAAGTTCCCGAAAACTAACGATGTACAGCTAAGAAAGAACAGTGGTTATGGAAAAAATTTTAACAATGCACGATCTCGAGCAGAAAACGTTAAAAGAAATTTATAACTATGCTCGTGAGTATAAAATTTCTTATTATTCGCAAATGAATAAAAAGGAACTCTCATTAGCCGTTCTCCGTGAGCAGGATAAAAAGCGGGGCTTTGTACAAATGGAAGGCGTCTTGGAAATTATTAGCCAAGAGGGCTATGGCTTTTTGCGGCCAATTAATTATGGGCCTTCGCAGGAAGATATTTATATTTCTCAGTCGCAGATTCATCGCTTTGGTCTTCGTAACGGAGACTATGTGGCTGGTCAAGCCCGGCCACCGCGACCTAACGAACGGTATTACGGTTTAATGCGGGTAGGGACGGTTAACGGTAAGGATCCTAATGAGGCCAAGCAACGGCCCCATTTTCCAGCGTTAACACCACTTTATCCACAAAAACAAATTAAGTTATCGACAACGGCCGCCGTTTTAGCGACCCGTTTGATTGATACTTTTGTCCCGATTGGCTTCGGTCAACGGGGCTTAATTGTCGCACCTCCTAAAGCCGGTAAGACGACGCTGTTAAAGAATATTGCAAATGGCATCGTCGCCAATTATCCAGACGCTAAGCTGATTATGTTACTGATTGATGAACGGCCCGAAGAAGTGACTGATTTAGAGCGGTCAATCAAGGGAGAAGTGGTGAGTTCGACTTTTGATCAACAACCACAAAATCACGTGCGTGTTGCGGAATTGGTGCTTGAACGTGCGCGGCGCCTAGTTGAAGACAAACAGGATGTGATTATCTTATTGGATTCGATTACCCGGCTTACGCGGGCATATAATTTGGTCATCCCGTCTAGCGGGCGGACGTTGTCTGGTGGGGTCGATCCCACGGCGTTTTACAAGCCCAAGCGATTCTTCGGTTCCGCGCGCAATATCGAGGAAGGTGGTAGCCTAACGATTTTAGGCACCGCGTTAGTCGATACGGGTAGCCGGATGGACGACATGATTTATGAAGAATTCAAAGGAACTGGCAACTCAGAATTACAGCTATCCCGCGAGTTAGCTGAACGGCGGGTCTTCCCGGCGCTAGACTTGAAGCAATCTAGTACGCGTAAAGAGGAATTGTTGGTTAGTCGTAAGAATTTGGAGCCAGTCTGGCAGATTCGGCGATCAATGACTGGCAACGCGTTAGAGTACACCGAACAGCTTTTACAATTTTTAAAACACACGAAGACCAACACTGAGTTTGTTCGTGATCTAGCTAGCTTAAAGTTCACTGGTCAATCAACCCGGCGGTCGCGTCGTTAATACTGGCAGGCAGGCTACTTTGTAGGTTGACGGGAAGCTGTGATTCGTGATAACATGTTTATCGTTGGTTAAAACTATGATAATCTCTGTTTCAGCAAATGATTCAGGGCAAAGGAGCGAAATACAATGCAAAAAGGAATTCATCCAGATTACCATTTAGTTGTGTTCCAAGACTCAACTACTGGTTTTAAGTTCATCTCTGGTTCAACAGCAACTTCAGCAGAAACTGTTGAATGGGAAGATGGTAATACTTACCCATTGATCCGTGTTGAAATTACGTCAGATTCACATCCATTCTACACTGGTAAGCAAAAGTTTACCAAGGCCGATGGTGCGGTCGATCGTTTCAACAAGAAATACGGTCTCAAATAAGCAGACAATTAAACGGCGTTCCGGCTTCGGCTGGGGCGTCTTTTTTGTATGTGCAAATCATCGACACTCACAAACAAAGCCGCACCAGTTCGAGTAATGAACTGATGCGGCTTTGTCTCACTTACGATATGATTAGTAGCGCATAATCGCGAGAGCAGCGGTTTCTACGGGCATCCGGTCTGCGGGGATGATTCGGATTTGCCCGTTCATGGCAATCACGACATCGACCAGGTCGTCAATTAAATTATCAGGAGCAGCAATTGGATCATTTAATTGAACATCGGCCGCTGGTAAGGAGCCGGCAACATTCGCGTCTGCGGCGACAATCAAGGTGTCGATCCGCCCACTTAGTGCTGGCTTGATCATGTCAAAAGGATCGGCCAATGCTAACTGGCGGGACTTAGCCTGATCATAACGTTCTAGTAAAATGTCGGCTAATTGGGTATGCCACATCGTCTGAACGGGTTCTGTGGCTGTTTGCATTGCGCCCACCGTTAAGTTTTTCGGTGACTTATTGATCATGAGGTGTTGTGACAAGTACGGATTCTTGTTGACGGCACGGAAGACTGCCTGGTTATGTGGTAGTCCCATTAAGATCAATGGCCGTCGCGTCTTTTGTGAATGGGCCTGAACGTACTGCGCCACTTGTTGGTAATAATTTCGTTGGTCAATATCGCGTTCTTCGGCCTTCGCATTATGACCATGATAGTTGGCACCGTGAACGGGGCTGGCGTTGAAATTCAGGTCACCGCCACGTTTTTCAGTGCCCAATGCTTCTGTCAGGGTGCGGGGGGCCTCAGCTGGCAAATCAAGTTCGACGAAACTGCCATCACGTTGGGCGTAGAGCGCCATGCTATCTTCATTGAGTGCTAGCAAGTCGAAGTCGAATTGATGCTGGCGGTCGGCTAGTACTGGGCGAATAGCTGGCATGCTATTGACGCTGACATGGTTGTCAGTGGGATATTGTAAGTCGAAAATGTGTAGGTCACGACTGTTAGTGATGATGCCTGTCTGAGGGCCAGTGTGCTGTAACCAGAAGGCGTTGTCATTAATTAATTGCTCTAGTTGCGTCGCGTATGGCGCAAATTCGGTTTTCGGAAAGTGGTGGGCCATCTGGGTTTCAGCTTCATTAACTAATTGTTTGAATTGTAAGCGGCGGCGATTGAGGTCGTTGAGCACAACGGCCGTGTTGAGGTAAATTGCAATGTATGGGCCATCCTCACGTTGTTGCATTAGTTGATTGAGATCGTTTTTTACCATCGTTTCCATAGGTCCAACCTGCTTTCTGTTTTTGATACAATTAGCATAACAAGAATCTGATTACGGACGCAAATATAATGATTATGATAAGCTATAGATAATTCTAACGAACTAAACGAATTCGGGGCTTTATTATGCGAACTAATTAAGGTATATTTACCGTAGAACCTTTGATAAAGGGCGTAAACAAATTAGGAGGCGGGATTAATGAAGTCCAAGCAACATCCCGGGTTAAAGTGGTTAGGTCGGGGCGTTTTTGTCCTGCTGGTGCTAGTATCATTGGCATTAATTTTCAATGAACAGATCAAGAGCTGGTTAGTGAGTTCATACTCGCCGACCGTTACGGCTAAGACGGTTAAGCAGAATACGAAGAAGAAGAGCGATTTTAACTTCTCAAAGGTCAAGTCACTTGACTTTCAGACCGTTGCCAAGGCCCGCATGAATAAGAATGCAATCAACGTGATTGGCTCGATTGCGATTCCGTCCGTTGATTTGTACCTGCCAATCGGTAATGGTGTCAGCAATGAAACGTTAGCATTGGCGGCTGGCACGATGAAAGCTAATCAGAAGATGGGGCAGGGTAACTACGCGTTGGCTGGTCACCATATGATCAAGCATGGCGCACTATTCAGTCCGTTGTACTATAAGAGCAAGGTTGGCCAAATGATTTATGTGAGTGATGCCAAAAAGATTTATGCGTATAAGACGAGTCAGCGAACATTCATTAAAGCAACTGATGTCCAAGTAATTGATGATGTTCCTGGTCAGAAGCTGATTACCCTAATTACCTGTGATAAGACCGGGGCGGGTCGCTTAATGATTCGCGGTAAGTACGAACAGCAATGGTCGTTTAAGTCGGCGCCAACTCAGGTTCAGAAGGCCTTTACAAGTCATTTTAATAACAAATATTAACAATTATTACATTCTAGGGGTATCGATATCTTCTAACGGAATTTCACGGTACAATATAACTTAAGGTCACATGTCTCAGATAAGACATAATTTAGAGGGGGTCTATTGATGATAGCTTTAATTATCGTTGCGGTCGTATTGGTTTTGATCGCAATTTACGTGGTAATTTATAACGGTTTAGTTAAGTCACGGATGTATACGCAGGAAGCGTGGAGCCAAATCGATGTTCAGCTAAAACGGCGGACTGATTTGATTCCTAATCTGGTCAATACGGTCAAAGGTTACGCGAAACATGAAAAGAGTACCTTAGCGGAAGTGATTTCATTACGGAATCAATTAACGCAAGTGCCGAGCGGTGATCACCAACAGGCTATGGCAGTTTCTGATCAATTGACAAATTCGTTGAAGAGCATTTTTGCGTTAGCTGAAAGCTACCCTGATTTGAAGGCTAATCAAGAATTCGGTAAGCTGATGGAAGAGTTGACCAATACAGAAAACAAGATTGCTTATTCACGGCAACTGTTCAACTCTAGCGCTGCCAGCTATAACATGAAGTTACAACAATTCCCGTCAAATATTATTGCTGGCATTCATCACTTCAAGAACGTTGAATTCTTAACTGTTCCTGAAGCAGAAAAAGCAGCACCCACGGTTTCATTTGAAGATTAGAGGTTATGCCCATGTTATTTGAGCAAATTGCCCGCAACAAGCGGCACACGTTATACGTGATGGCCGCTTTTGTCATATTACTTGCAGTGATTGGTTTAGCAGTTGGCTACGTGTTTTTTAATAGTGCGATTGCAGGGTTACTAGTAGCCTTGATTGCAGCGGTATTTTATATGGTATTAATGATTAGTCAGTCGACTGACATTGTCATGAGCATGAATCATGGACGTGAGCTGCATCAAGCTGACGATGATCCAGAGCTCTGGCACATTGTGGAAGACATGGCGTTGGTTGCTAAAGTACCGATGCCACGTGTCTTTATTATTGATGATGAGAGCCCCAATGCGTTTGCGACAGGAAATGACCCTGAGCATGCGGCAGTTGCAGTGACAACTGGTATTCAGGCACGATTAACGCGTGAAGAGATGGAAGGCGTCATTGGTCACGAGATGAGTCATGTGCGTAACTATGATATTCGGTTACAGACCATTGCCTTGGCTCTGACAGCGGCCATCAGTTTGTTAGTCAATTGGGGTATGAACGCCTTTTGGTGGGGCGGTGGCCGGCGCAGTCGGGATAATGATCGTGACGGCAACGGTGCCCAGGTCTTACTAATGATCCTAGCGATTGTTGTCATTATTTTAGCGCCGCTAGCAGCTAGTTTAGTGCAGATGGCGCTATCTCGTAATCGCGAATACTTAGCGGATGCCGGCAGTGTGGAACTGACTCGTAATCCGTTGGGCTTAATCAGTGCCCTTGAAAAAATCGATGACAGCCAACCCATGCAAGCGGCGGATCCTAGTAGCGCGGCCCTCTATATTTCTGATCCGTTTAAGGCGAAGAAATCATGGACGCACTTATTCGATACCCACCCACCGATGGCTGATCGCATCACTCGTTTAAAAAACATGTAATAAAAAAATGCGTTTAGGTTAATAACGGATTATAATGAAAACAAATAGAAAGTTGAAAGAGTGAGACGGTTGCAACGCAAATATATTTACGCCAATTTGGAAAAACTGGATAACCTTGTCTTTGCTTACGGGATCGACCAGAGCGACTTTGTGCATGGTATCAAACGCTTGCCAGCTAACTTGGTCTCGTTAGTCGGTGTTGATGATAACGAGCATGCGGTAAATGCTCACACGGGTCTGAACGTCATTAATGATGAAAATGAAATTCGGCGATATTTGTTACAGAGTCACGCGTTACCCGTTAAGTGGCTTGATTATGATGAAGTTGGCGATTTGGATTTTCTAACCGCGACTGAGATTGCCGAGCTATTGTATCTCGGACATATGGATCGTCCAATTCGATCACCGTTTAATTACAAACTGCGCAACCACTACGTTTTCTTGGAACAACGCAATGGTGGTATCAAAGTGTACTTCTATTATATTTCCGCATTTAGCCATATTTTAAGTGCTGCCATTGTGCGGCACACTTTGGCAGCTTACCGTGGCCGGCGTATGTTTATGCGTTCACTGAGTGTTCCACGAGTACCTGAAGCGATTCTCAAGCAACTCGTTCAATTGATGCCAGATGGTTTGTTCATTTACTTTGATCAGTCAATGGTTCGGCAACGCCAATTATTGGTGCCGGTGCACACGGAGACGACAGGCAATGAAATCGAAGTTTTTGATCCCGCTCGTGGTGGAGAGAATCGGCGAACCCACCATGTCGCGACCCTTACTTTTAACTTGAATTCAGGCGTGTGGGACTTGCAAGTGCAGGACCAGGCTGCGTTCGAAGAACATTTATAGTATTATCATCTTAACGCTTGGCTGATCATTCAGCGGGCGTTTTTAAGTCGTTTGGGGCGGGATTTAGGGGCTAAATTGGTCTAGCCATAGAGTCCCTGGGGTCAAAGTGGTATAATTTTTATGCGCGTAGCTTGAATTGGGCTACGATTCGAGAAAGTGGAACCTTAGTCAGAACTTGGCTGACCGACAAGTGGTCGCCATGAATGGAGAGTTTAATCGATATGAAGATGCAAGTTGCCGAAATTGCTAAGGCCGTTCAAGCGGTCAATGCCGAACAGGCGTGGCCCGATGTTAATGTAACGGGTGTGGCGTTTGATAGCCGAAAGCTCCAAGCAGGGGATCTATTTATTCCGCTGATGGGCGCTAATGATGGTCATCAATATATTCAAAGTGCAATCGAGCACGGGGCAGTTGCTACCTTATGGGCCAGCGACCATGCCGACGACGTTCCAGAAGACTTACCTGTCATTATGGTTGCTGATACATTGACGGCACTACAGCAGCTGGGGCAATACTATTTACAAAAAATTAATCCGAAAGTCGTGGCTGTTACGGGTAGTAATGGTAAAACAACGACGAAGGATATGATTGCGAGTGTTTTGGGCACTCAGTTTAACGTGACAAAGACGCACGCCAACTTTAACAATCAGATTGGTGTGCCAGTGACGTTACTCAGTATGGAACCGAATACAGAAGTGGTCGTCGTTGAAATGGGGATGGACCATTTTGGCGAGTTGGATTTCTTGAGCCGTCTCGTTCAGCCGGACGTTGCGGTGATTACCATGATTGGGGAAGCCCACATTGAGTTCTTTGGTACACGGGATCGAATTGCCGATGCCAAAATGGAAATTGTCCACGGCTTAAAAGAAGATGGCACGTTCATTTTTAATGGTGATGAACCACTGCTACAAGAACGTGCTAAGGAAGTCAGTCAGCATCAACGGACGTTTGGGTTGGATGATACGAACACCTTAGCAGGCAGTGATATCACGACTAGTCGGGCTCAAACGCAATTTAAGACGAGTCTGTGGCCGGACAACACGTACACAATTCCGATGATGGGTGCGTACAATGTCAATAATGCATTGGCGGCGCTCTTGGTAGCTGATACTTTTCACATTCGACCAGCCGCTGCGCAACAAGCAATCGCCAGTTTTGTGCCGACGGAGAACCGGACAGAATGGTTAACTGGTTACCGTGGAGAAGCCATCTTAAGTGATGTTTATAACTCTAATCCAACGGCAGCTCGACGGGTCCTAGCCGCTTTTGCGGCGGTACCTACTAAGGGTCAGCGAATCGCTGTACTCGGTGATATGCTTGAGTTGGGTGACCAGTCGGATGCACTACACATGAGTTTAGCCAGTGAATTGGATCCAGCCACGATTGCCAGCGTCTATTTGAATGGTGAACATATGCGAGCGTTGGCAGAAGTGCTACAAGAAAAGTACCCAGCCGGTGCAGTCCACTATTATCAAACGGATCAACAACCCCAATTGATTGCCGACTTAACGGCGACGGTTAGTGCGGATGATCAGGTCTTATTGAAGGGGAGTCACGGGATTCACCTTGAAAAGGTTCTGACGGCGCTGGAAGCTGCTCCTGAAAAATAAAATTTAAGTGATTCGATTAAGCAGGCCCCTCGCAATGACTGGGTAATGGTGACGCTAACATTAGACTGATAATGTTGTTTCCCTTCCGGTATTGCTAGGGGCTTTGCTTGCTTATTTAGAATAACCGGTGTATGATAATTCAGTTGTACCATATGAAAGTCAGACCGTTGGCTTACATGACAGCGTCTTACGGGAAACGGATTTTTTCCTAGCTGGCAGTAATCCCATGGTGTCATCCTTAGGAGGAAACATATTTGAAGTTTACAGAACTAGGCTTATCCGATAGCCTACTTAAAGCAGTTAATCGGGCCGGATACGAAGAAGCGACCCCGATTCAAGCCGAAACCATTCCAATGGTTCTAGAAGGCAAAGATGTGATTGGTCAAGCACAAACCGGTACTGGGAAGACCGCCGCGTTTGCATTACCAATCTTACAACGCTTGGATTTTGACAACCATAACATTCAAGCATTAGTTGTTTCACCAACGCGTGAATTAGCAATCCAAACTCAGGAAGAAATCTTCCGCTTAGGTAAAGACGAACGGGCGAAAGTCCAAGTCGTTTACGGTGGTGCTGATATTCGGCGCCAAATCAGAAATCTGAAGCAAAACCCACAAGTAATCGTCGGAACTCCTGGCCGGTTGCTTGACCACATTCGCCGGGGCACGGTCAAGTTAGACCACGTCAAGATGTTAGTTCTTGATGAAGCTGACGAAATGTTAAACATGGGTTTCTTGGAAGATATCGAATCAATTATCAAACAAGTGCCGGATGAACGCCAAACTATGTTGTTCTCCGCAACGATGCCACCTGAAATCAAACGCATTGGTGTGCAGTTCATGAAGGAACCGCATCACGTTAAGATCAAATCAAAAGAAATGACTGCTGATACGGTCGATCAATATTACGTTAAAGCCAAAGAATTTGAAAAGTTCGATATTATGACCCGGTTGTTTGATGTTCAGGCACCTGAACTCACAATCGTGTTTGGTCGAACGAAACGTCGAGTTGACGAATTATCAAAGGGTCTCGAAGCACGTGGTTATAATGCCGCTGGGATTCATGGTGATTTGAGCCAACAACGTCGGACGCAAATCATGCGTCAATTCAAGGCTGGTAAATTGGATATTCTGGTTGCAACCGATGTGGCTGCTCGGGGACTTGATGTTTCTGGTGTGACCCACGTTTACAATTACGATATTCCACAGGATCCGGACAGTTATGTTCACCGGATTGGCCGTACTGGCCGTGCCGGACACAAGGGTGTTTCATTAACTTTTGTAACACCAAACGAAATGGAATATTTGCGGGTCATCGAAAAGTTGACCAAGAAGCGGATGTTACCATTGAAGCCACCAACTGAATCTGAAGCTTTTGCTGGCCAATTAGCTGCTGCAGAAGCGAATGTTGATTCGTTAGTTGTTAAGACTTCGACTGAAAAGTATGCTGATCAAGCTGCTGAATTATTACAAAAATACGATGCTACTGATCTAGTTGCTGCCTTGTTAAATGACTTAACTAAGGACGACGCCTCAGCCGTACCCGTTAAGATTACGCCAGAACGCCCATTACCTCGTCACAAAGGTGGCGGCGGTAACAACCGGCGTGGCGGATATCGTGGCGGTAATCGCAACCGCAATAACAGTCATGGCAATGGTCGTGGCGGTTATTCTCACAATGGTCGCAATCGCGACCGTGATCGTAACGGTGGCCGTGGCGATCGGAAGAGCAATGGTTATAAAGGTCGCAGTCGCGATGATAACCGGAGCAGCAACCGCAACCATGATGAAGGTCGCAAGCAAAGCAGCAAGCGGAGCTATACGATCCGCACCAATGATTAAAGTCAACGCACAAATTAAGTTGAATTAAATTAACTTTGCACAAAAGCCGAGCGCATGCTCGGCTTTTTTTATGCCCTACAATGTTAGAATACAAGTAGTCGGCAGATGTTCGTATGAATTATTGTTAAAACGTTCCAATTTAATTGGTTTGTTGTTCGTCAGCACTTGTGCGTCCTATGTCGACCTCCGGGGCTGGGTGCCAATTGCTGGAACGTAGCCGACGTCGATTTGAGCTAACGCCCAACCCGCGTCATCTCAAATACGAGTCTTATTCTAAGCCGGAAGCAACCCACTTCCGCCTAAGAATAACTTGGCTACTGAGCATTGTCACCCAGCCCCTCCAGTCTCAAGCCTGTGAGGGGCCACGGGTTGAAGCCGAGCATTGCCTAGCCAACGGATTAATACGGCTTTGGCATTAGTCCGTTGGCGTAGCAAGCACAGGCTTTAGCGGTACCGAACACGTTTCAGGAACCCGCTCGAATGGCAGATGAACGGCCACTTAACTCGGCACAATTGGTCGCTGACTATTTTGACACCGGAACCTTAAACGAAACGTTAGGGTGACATTAACCGCCTTGTTGAGACGTTCGATTATTATAGTGATTCGGGAATAGTGAGCTATCACAATGTCATTTTCTGCCTGACAGTTGATTGACAAAATTATGGTTTATGAAAAACAATGACGAATTTACTAAAAGTTGGGTACACACATGTCCGCCATTCGAACACTGTCCCGACTGGAAGGCGTTTCGGCCAATGCTCAGCGGTGAAATTCCACTTAGCAAGCGTCCTTTGCTTGGTTAGTGGAAGACCAGTATTTAAGACGTGGTCTTCGGCTTAAATCTGTGTCCACCGCGTTCCAGCAATTGGCCGAAATGCCTGGAGGTCGGTGTTAGGACGCACTAACCAAACATATTTACGCTCACTCGACTTTTTTCCAGCGGCCTAAGCTGGCCGACTTTGACTTGACGCGTTTGGAACGTTTTAACAATAATTCATGCTGACATGAAAAGATTGCGTGTATGGGCCCTTTTATCGCGGCGGTAGCTGTGGTAAATTGGAAACATCAGCCTAAGTTGACGTGATAATAATGAGATAGAGGGGGTCACAGCGTGATTTATGGTACCGGCATTGATTTAACTGAGCTTAGTCGGATTGAAGCGATTCTAGCGAAGGGACTGAGATTGCCTGAAAAGATCTTAACACCGGCTGAGTTGGCGGTGTTTTCACGTTACCCGGTTAAACGCCAGATCGAGTTTATGGCAGGGCGTTTTTCAGCTAAGGAAGCATATAGTAAGGCATATGGCACGGGAATTGGTGCGGCAGTTGGATTTCAAGATATCGAAATTTTAGACAACGCCCAGGGTAAACCGGAAGTTACGCGCCACCCGTTTGATGGTCCAGCGTGGATTTCAATTTCACACACGGATACGTTAGTAATGACACAAGTTATATTGGAAAGAGGCAATTTGTGATGGTTGTAATTGGGGAGCACCGCCACACACAAGTCACAGTCGACTTGCAGGCAATTAAGACAAATATTAGTAATGAAATGGCGCAAAAGGATGAGTTGACCGAGTTATGGGCAGTCGTTAAAGCGAATGGTTATGGACATGGAATTATCCAAGTTGCTCAGGCTGCCAAAGAAGCCGGGGCGACCGGCTTTTGTGTTGCAATCCTGGATGAGGCATTAGCGTTGCGGGCCGCTGGCTTTGCGGAACCCATCCTAGTACTTGGAATTACGGAACCGGAATACGCCCCGCTGGTAGCTGAAAAGGATATTTCACTAGCTGTTGGAACGCAAGATTGGCTGACTACGGCCGCAGCAATTTTAGCGGCTAACCAAGTGACGACACCACTTCACGTTCATCTTGCATTAGATACGGGTATGGGACGAATCGGGTTTCAGACGCCCGAAGAATTGGTAACGGCGGTTACGACTTTGCGTCAACCGCAGTCACCATTTGACTTTGAAGGGATTTTTACGCATTTTGCAACGGCTGACCAGGCAGATGATACGTATTTTACTCATCAATTAAATAATTGGAAACACTTGATTGCAGTGGTGGATGAGCTACCACGCTATGTCCACGTGTCCAATTCGGCCACCAGTCTCTGGCATCAAGCTTGCAATGGCAACATGGTGCGCTTTGGGGTTGCACTCTATGGTCTAAATCCTTCTGGTCGCGAACTCAGCGCACCATACCCCTTGCAACCCGCGTTGTCGCTAACGGCACGCTTGACGTTTGTTAAACGCTTGGCTCGGGGCAAATCGGTCAGCTATGGTGCCACGTATACGGCCGCACAGGATGAATGGATTGGCACGGTGCCGATTGGGTATGCGGACGGCTATGAACGCCGATTACAAGGCTTCCATGTACTTGTTGATGGTGAGTTTTGCGAAATCGTCGGACGGGTCTGCATGGACCAGCTGATGGTTCGTCTGCCACATGAAGTACCGGTTGGAGCTAAGGTAACTTTGGTTGGCACGGACGGTGCTCGTACCATTTCGTTGCAAGATATTGCTGACTATTGTGGGACAATTCATTATGAGATTGCTTGTGGGTTAGCACCACGAGTGCCGAGAGTTTATATAGATTAAGTTTTATCAGACGATAGGTTTGCGAAGATTGTCTCGTACAGGCTATGGTTACATGGTTGGTTATTGAGATTAAGCCAATAAAATGAGTGCCAGAGAAATTCTGGCGCTCATTTTTTAGAGTCTCCTATTTTATTGATGAGGGCTGTTAAGTTTATTTCAGTGATTCGAGTGATTTATCGGCATCTAATTATAAGTTCGTTTATTTTTAAACATTGATGAAATCATCATTGGGCAGTCTTAATTAATCGGTCTGAAGTATTAGTTTTAACGGTGCTTAGCGATTAGTTCTTTGGATTAAATTGGTAAACGGTTGCTAAAAGTGAATGGTTCATGCTATTATGAGTAGCAAGATGGTTATATTGGGGTACTATCAGATACATTGGGTATCGAATAAAGGGAGATGAGGCGATGGCCGCAGCTGACATTAAGCGTGGTGACATCTTTTATGCAGATTTATCACCAGTCGTAGGCTCCGAACAAGGAGGCATGCGTCCAGTACTAATCGTGCAAAATAATGTCGGTAACCATTACAGTCCCACAGTGATTGTCGCGGCAATCACTGCTAAGGTTCAAAAAGCGAAGATGCCAACACATGTTAACATCAACGCTGCCCATACGGGGATTGAAAAAAATTCGGTTGTGTTGTTGGAGCAGATACGAACGATTGATAAGCAACGGCTTAAAGATCGCGTCACTCATTTGGATGATCAGACGATGCGCCGAGTTGATAATGCGTTACAGATTAGTATTGGGTTAGCTGATCGAACACGACGTCGGACACAACGCACGTTTCAATCATAGTCAATCGATGGGGATTAATTATTTACATAATTGAACTATTTCGGTGCGATGACCGAGTATGGATAATCAGCGGGTTTCAATTCAGTTAATGACTGGATTGAAACCCGCTTTTAGTTTCTAAATTGGCTACCGGTAAATGTTACAGGGCCTGTTGGAGCATTTAGTGATGAGCTAACGTTATTGTGCATTATGATTGCCTTTCTGATGACGATTAGGTAAGCTAGTTGAACCCATTATAACGAGGGACGATTGGCTGTAACTCGTGAATATCGGTGAAAGGATGGGGGCATAATGAGTAAACAGGCTCAGTTCAATAAGCATCGGGTGGCAGGATTGTTAGTCGCGATGGGCGTTGTATATGGTGATATTGGAACCAGTCCGTTATACGTGATGAAGGCCATCATTACCGGTCAAGGTGGGATGCAGGCCGTTGATGAGAAGTTTATGTTGGGGGCCGTCTCGCTAGTTTTTTGGACAATGACGTTGCTCACGACCGTTAAGTACGTTCTGATTGCGTTAAACGCGGATAATCGTGGCGAAGGCGGTATCTTTTCATTATTCGCATTGGTGCGTCATCGTGCTCGCTGGTTAGTCATTCCGGCCATGATTGGTGGGGCTGCGTTACTGGCGGATGGGGCGCTAACTCCCGCAGTGACAGTTACGACTGCCATCGAAGGCTTACGCGATGTACCAGCATACGTTCAACTGTTTGGTGCCAGCCAAAATACGATTATACTGATTACACTTGGAATTATCACCCTATTATTTATGCTGCAACGTTTTGGAACGAACACGATTGGCAAGTTATTTGGCCCCATCATGTTGGGCTGGTTCACGTTTTTGGGAGTCAGTGGCTTCGTTAATCTGGTGCAGGATTGGACGATCCTACGTGCACTGAATCCCTATTATGCGTGGTTACTCTTGATCAGCCCGGCGAACAAAGTGGGAATTTTGATTCTAGGGAGCGTCTTTCTGGCAACGACCGGTGCTGAGGCTCTATACAGTGACCTGGGGCACGTCGGCAAAACGAATATTCGGTTGAGCTGGCCGTATGTCAAAGCTTGCCTACTACTCAGCTATTTCGGTCAGGCCGCATGGATTTTAGGTCCCGGCCAAGCGATTCAGGGCCATGTGAATCCCTTTTTTGCAATGTTACCTGCTAGCCTGACGATGGCGGCAGTGATTTTTGCGACGCTCGCGGCCATTATCGCGTCACAGTCGCTGATCAGTGGGTCGTTTACGTTAGTTAGTGAAGCGATTCGACTGAAACTGTTCCCCCGATTACTGACTACTTACCCCGGTAAAGCAGTGGGCCAAATGTATTTACCGGTCGTTAACTGGGGGCTGTGGGGCGTGACGAGTATGCTGGTGATTTTCTTTCAAACTAGTGAAAGAATGGAAGCTGCATACGGGTTAGCCATCACACTGACAATGCTGATGACGACCACTTTGATCTACGCGTTTTTACGGCAAAAGCGCTTACCATTAATCGGTGCGGGACTACTGACCGGTTTCTTCGCGACCATCGAAGTAATTTTCCTGATTGCCAGCGCAGCCAAGTTCTGGCACGGCGGCTACGTAGCGGTCGGACTTGCTTTACTAATTTTCCTAGTGATGGCTGTGTGGTATCGTGGCGAACAAATTGTCAGACAACATAACCTCCCGCTTAGTTTACGACAATATCAGGACCAGCTTGCTAAGTTACGTAACGATCAGACGGTGGACAAGTTCCAGACGAACGTGGTCTTCCTAACAAGCCGAATGGATGGCGACCAAGTGGAGCGAAAGGTATTATATTCGATTTTAGACAAGTGGCCGAAACGTGCCGACGTCTACTGGTTTGTTAATGTGACAATCACGGATGAACCGTATACCGCGGAGTATACTGT
This sequence comes from Lactiplantibacillus sp. 3062, assembly GCF_055413545.1. Classification (NCBI taxonomy): domain Bacteria; kingdom Bacillati; phylum Bacillota; class Bacilli; order Lactobacillales; family Lactobacillaceae; genus Lactiplantibacillus; species Lactiplantibacillus sp. 3062. The sequence goes on along the minus strand of NZ_JBVAYE010000001.1, from coordinate 34,217 downwards.
CGACACGTTAGCAACGGACTATTTGGTAACTGTTAAGTTATACCTGGGCTTTCGTGTCCGCCAAGATATTAACCGCTATTTACGGACGATTGTCCGCGACTTAATGGCTACTGGACGTTTAGCGGCGCAAAAGCAGACATATTCAGTCACTTCTGGCCGCGATGTCGGTGACTTCCGCTTCGTTATCATCGAGGAGAAGTTAGAAAATGGTAGTCGGTTATCCCGCTTGGATCGATTAGTGATCGAGACGAAATTAATGATTAAAAAATACGCGACAACGCCTGCCAAATGGTTCGGCCTAGAATTCTCCGAGGTGACTCTTGAAACCGTTCCAATTCTATTCAACGAGATCCCGGCGTTACCGATCACTGAAAGACAGTAATGCCATGCAGATTTCTGGGGGTCAGAATCAGCCAGCTTAGATTTGCTTGAAAAAGTTCAGCGTAGTGTAAACACGCTCTACGACATCTAATTGTAAGGCGCTTCACGTCGGCTACGTTCCAGCAATTGGCAACTAGCCCCGAAATCCGGAATAGGACGAACAAGTGCTGAAAAATAGAAAACTAACTGTCGGCTTGCTTAACAACTCATCTAATTTTAATTTTTGCTTGAGCAACTGATAACTCAAAACTAATTTCAATAGCTGATAATGGACGCAAAACGTTGATTTGACAACGATAAAAGAACGACTGAATTCAAATCAAAAATTAGAAACATTAAATTTTGTGTTGACAAGTGTGAACTTAGAACTATAATCTAATTATATTCTAATTATTCAAATGCGGTGATGAGATAAGTAAATCAATCGTGGGTTTTTCAGAGAGCCGGGTCAGGTGCAAGCCGGTATTCCCGCATGGTTGAAAATGGTCTTGGAGCATTCAGTGCCGAATGATTAAGCGCTGACGGTGGTCCCCGATAAACGGACAAAGGTATCTCAATTCAGTGAGATTGACGTACCTGCTGAGGACTATTTTGCGAAAAATAGTCGAATTAAAGGTGGTAACACGAGTCATCGTCCTTCTGTCATAACGACAGTGGGGCGATTTTTTATTATATATTTTTGGGGAGGCTTCGCGTATGCGAAAAAAGGAAATTATTTTTGGGTTATTAAGTTTTATTGCACTGGGAACAGTATTAGCTGGCTGCGGCAGTAGCAGTGCTAGTAGTAAGGATACATCTAAAACCTATAAGTATGGTGAAGTAACGATACCAGCTAAGGACGGTTCTATTTGTAATGCGCCAAATTATATCGCGTATGAGAAGGGGTTCTTTAAGAAAAATGGTATCAAGGCCAAACTAGTAGCGAACCCGCGGGATATCAGTGACCTAGAAGCGGGTTTTGCTAGTGGCAAATATGACGCGCAAAATGGTGATTTTCAATACTTACCTGCGATTCAAAACGGGGCGCAAATCAAAGCTGTTGGTGGAATCCACCAAGGCTGTATCAAGTTGCTGGTTCCGAAAAACTCAAGCATTAAGAGTGTTAAGGACTTAAAAGGCAAGACGATTGGAATTCCGGCTCAGGGTTCAACACCACAATACGTGACGTCCATTGCACTTCAACATGCGGGTATTGATCCGAAGACGGGAGTAACGTGGAAGGTTTACAGCACTGATCTATTGGCAAAGGCGGCTGAAAAGGGGCAGGTCGATGCAATTGGGACGGTCGATCCGTATGCTTACCAAGCACAAAAGGAATCTGGGTTTAAGACCATTATTGATAATAATAACAATAGTGGCAATGCTAAGATGGCTGCAATGGGAATGAAATCAAAGGGTGCTTGCTGTTACTTGTACGTTTCGAGCAAGTTAGTCAAAGAGAATCCAGCGAAGGCTAAGGCCATTGTCCGTTCATACAAACAAGCCGCTGCTTGGATCAATAACCATCCTGAAGAGACAGCAAAGATTGAATTAAATAAGGGGTATGTCTCCAAGACGAAGTTTATCAATGTGAAGAATGTGACCCAGATCTTGAAAGATGAACATTTTGAACTAAATCTTAAGACAGGTAAAGAAGATTTAAGTTATTATATCAAGCAATTGAAGCAAGCAGGATATTTGAAGAAGAATACGAATAACAAGCAATTGTTGAAGCAAGCTTATTGGTATCCAGATTTATCTAAGAACTAAGTTCAAGGAGGTAGAATAGTATGCAAATAACAGCAGTCCAATTGAGTCGAAAAAAAGTTGTGCAGGCAGCTAAGACAACTGGCCGTTATTGGAAGCCCTGGCACTTGACCTGGAACATTGTTAGTTTAGTCGTATTAGCAATTGCGTATTTTGAAAACCAATTGGTTGTATCACAGGAAACCGTTAATAATCAGACGTATCATTGGTTTTTAGGTGGGTACTTTGCTTATTTATTGATTGTTACGCTGATTGGCGCAGTTACAAATGGTCGAATTCGCCGGTATAATGGACATTTTGCCCAGTTGAACGTTTCGTTAGTTGGCTTGCTGATCGTGCAGGATCTTCTGACCGAAAAGTTTGCCGTTCTAGAACAGCCTTTCTTCGTGAGCTTTGCACAAATCTTGGACCAGATGCGCGAAAATGCCGGCTTGCTCTGGGCTTCGACGTTGTCATCATTAGCGCTTTGGTTGATTAGTTTTGTGATTGGGACCATTCTTGGAATCTTACTTGGTTTGGGCATGGGACGCTATCGTGAGTTTAACTACTGGGCATTCCCCTACTTGAAGGTCATCGGGATTATCCCTGCGGCTGCATGGATGCCGCTGACGATGGTCATCTTTCCGACTAGTTACATGGCCGAAGTCTTCTTGATTGCCTTCTCGGTTTGGTTTCCAGTGGCCTTCATGACGATTGGTGGCGTTCAAGGGATTAGCAAGGAATACTTCGAATCAGCAAAGACCTTAGGATTTAGTGAGTGGCAGATTATCCGCAAAATCGTCCTTCCCGGAGCGTTGCCAAGTATCTTTACTGGCGTTTATACGGCAATGGGATTGTCGTTTACAATGCTGGTAATTTCCGAGATGATTGGTGCTAAGGTCGGACTGGGCTGGTTTATCAACTGGGCAAAGGGTACCGGGAATTATACACAAGTCTATGCGGCAATTGTGATTATGGCGATTCTGTTTTCAGTGTTATTTGCGGTGTTTACCAAAGTTCAAGATTACTGCCTACGTTGGCGCGATGGTGCTCACTAGAAAGGAGCTTATAAGATGGGATTACTTGCAGTTCAACATGTTAATCAGCGGCTTCAAGACAATGATGGTCATCAGATCGACGTGCTAGATGATATTGATTTCACCGTCAATCCGGGTGAGTTCGTAGCAATCATTGGGCCGTCTGGTTGTGGTAAGACCACGTTACTACGCCTGATTTCTGGATTAGACCATCCCGCTAGCGGTCAGCTAACGATCGATAATCAGCAGATTAAGCGACCAGATAATTCTCGCGGTTATGTTTTCCAACATGGCAGCCTTTTTCCATGGTCAACAATCAAGGAGAATATTAGTGTCGGCCTGAAAGTGACGCGTGGTCGGCATTATGACCACCAATTGGTCGACCATTATATTGAATTGATGGGGCTAAAAGGCTTTGAAAATGCTTATCCGCATCAGGTTTCTGGTGGGATGGCCCAACGAGCTGCCCTCGCGCGGTCAATTATCATGAACCCGCAGCTCCTACTTTTGGATGAGCCGATGGGGGCTCTTGATGCGTTTACACGTGCGGATATTCAGAATGTCATCGAACAGGTTTGGCAGCAGACACAGACGACGATGATTTTAGTTACTCATGATATCGATGAGGCAGTCTACTTGAGTGACCGAATTATTGTGATGACGCCTCGTCCTGGGAGAATCAAAGAAATTGTGACAAATCCATTACCACATCCACGGTCACGGTTGAGTGTCGATTTTGCTGAATTTCGGCATCGGATTCAAGATAAATTAAACTTTGGCGCTCATGATGGACAGGTTGCTGGGTGATGACTAAAAAATGCTTATCAAGATGATTGGCGAGATACCAGTCTTGATAAGCATTTTTGCTGTGAAAAAACAGGATCGCATGGTGGTGAGCTTGATATGGCCATCCAGGGGACTTCGTTAGTTGGACTAAGTACGAAGAAGCAGGCTTATTCGCTTACCATCGTTGTCGTACTGGCCAATAGGGTCTTAAGCGTATCAATCGCCGTAATCAATGGTTGTCCATGATTCAATGCAGCGATAGCCACGGGATTATCAGGTTGGTCATTAAGCGTGAAACCCACTGCTTTAGTCTTTGCAGGCCAATCAGTCGTGTTAGCGATTGTTGTGACGGTGAGGTGGTTAGCCGCGAACAGTTCCTGGACCGCGGGTTGCGCCACAGTGGCAATATCGGTGATGAGACCATCCACGGTTTGCCAAGTCTCTAAGTGATAACTATCAGCCATGGCGGCATGCCAAGCGGTCGTGAAAGTCGGGCCGATACCAAGAGTCTCACCAGTTGATTTCATCTCAGGACTTAAAACGACTGGTGATTGTGGCAATTTATTGAAAGAGAAGACTGGGGCCTTTATAGCAATTTGTTGTGGAGCGGGTGTCAAGAGTCCGGGGACTAGGCCAAGGGTTGCTAAACTTTGACCGAGAATTAGCCGGGTTGCCAATTGTGCCAGTGGCAAGTGAGTAACCTTGCTCATGTAAGGAACTGTTCGACTTGCCCGCGGATTAACGTCGATTACGTAGACATCATCGGTGACGACGAACTGAATGTTCATCATACCGACACAGTGGAGGTGTTGTGCTAATTTGGTGGCAATGGTGACGATCTTATCTTGAACAGCAGGGCTGAGGTGCTGTGGTGGATAGACTGTAATGGAATCGCCAGAATGAACGCCAGCACCTTCAATATGTTCCATGATTCCTGGAATGAAGCACGACGTTCCGTCGGAGAGAACGTCAACTTCACACTCGGTTCCCGCCAAGTATTGGTCCATTAAGATAGGCGCACCATGGCCAGCTGCCACCGCTGATTTAATAACTGGCGTGAGCTCATGATCGTTATGAACGATTGCCATGGCCCGGCCGCCGAGTACAAAGCTTGGCCGTACGAGTAAGGGGTAACCGATTGCGTGAGCTGCTTGACGGGCACCGGATAACTCAGTTACGGTCGTTCCAGCGGCTTGGGCAATCTTTAGTAGACGTAAACAGTCCGCAAAAGATTGCCGGTCTTCGGTCAAATCGGTAGCGGACACACTGGTTCCTAGGACGGTGACTCCTAATTTAGTTAGCTGATGGGCAAGGTTGATCGCAGTTTGGCCCCCAAATTGAACGATGACGCCCGCGGGTTGCTCCAACGCAATGATTGGCATCAAACGTTCGATTGTTAGTGGCTCGAAATAAAGCTTATCCGAGGTAGAAAAGTCGGTGGAGACCGTCTCGGGGTTGTTATTGACGACGATTGCATGGTAGCCAGCTTGTTGAATGGCCTTGACACAGTGAACGGTGGTGTAGTCGAATTCGATGCCTTGTCCGATTCGAATGGGGCCTGATCCGAGTACTAAAATACTGTGTCCTAGTGGGTGACTCTCGTTAGTTTGTCCAAAAGCAGTGCTGTAAAAATATGGTGTAACACTGGCAAATTCACCAGCACACGTATCGACCATTTTATAAACGAAGGGTAAATCAGCAGTCATGGCAGCAATGGTCGCTACCGAAGTTTGGGCATAATGCGCCATGGTCGCCAGACTCACACCGTACTTTTTCGCCGATAAGAGGTGTTGGGACGTCGGCACTTGCTTGATATTCCGGATGAGTTGGGCGATGTGCTGTAACTTACTCAAGAAAAATGGCGTGATTTGCGTTAGCGTCGCTAATTTTGCTAACGGCCAACCCGCTTGCAGCGCCGCCAATAGATAGAAGAGCCGCTGATCTGTCGGGTGGGTCAATTGGTCGATATATTCAGTCGTGGTGACGTGGTGGTCAGGGGTCAAGGACGCTTGGGTCTTGGGATCGATTTCAAGCGAAGCAATCGCCTTGAGCGTGGCTTCCTCCAAGGTTGACCCAATCGCCATGACCTCCCCCGTGGCTTTCATCTGTGTTCCCAAGTGAGCGTCGGCCGTTGGAAACTTGTCAAACGCAAACCGGGGGATTTTGGCAACCACATAGTCTAAAGCTGGTTCAAAGGCCGCGTAGGTTGTCTGCGTGACTGGATTCTTGATCTCAGATAAATTTAGACCAATTGCGATATCGGCTGCAATTTTGGCAATTGGATATCCCGTCGCTTTAGAAGCTAGCGCCGATGAACGACTGACCCGCGGGTTCACTTCGATGACGTAGTACTGACGACTATTCGGGTCTTGAGCGAGTTGAACGTTGCACCCACCTCTAATGTCGAGGGCTTCCACAATCGTCAAAGCCGCCGTTCGTAGCTGCTGATATTCAGTGTCAGTCAAAGTCTGAACGGGGGCATACACGATAGAATCGCCAGTGTGAATACCGACCGGATCGAAGTTTTCCATGGAACAGACGATGATCTTGGTACCCTGATTATCACGCATGACTTCGAATTCAATTTCTTTGAAGCCGGCGATACTTTGTTCAATCAAGCACTCGGTGACGGGGGACATGGTCAACCCCCGCTGTAACGTTTGGGTCAATTCGGCGGCATTATTGGCAATGCCGCCACCTGAACCCCCGAGTGTAAAGGCTGGACGAACAATGACCGGATAACCGATTTTTTCAGCAAACGACAATGCACTGGTCACGTGGTGAACAGTGGTACTTGCTGGAATCGGTTGATGGAGCCGCTTCATAAGTGTTTTAAATGCTGCCCGGTCTTCAGCTTGATTGATGGTGGCTAGGGAAGTTCCTAGCAGTTGGATCTTCAACTCATTAAGAACGCCAGCCTGATCTAACGCCATCGCTAGGTTCAATCCGGTTTGTCCACCAAGTGTCGGGAGCAAAGCATCAGGGTGGGCGGCCCGCAGAATTTTAGTGACACTGGTCAAAGTCAGAGGTTCTAAGTAGACTTCGTCGGCGGTGGCCGTGTCAGTCATGATGGTTGCTGGGTTTGAATTGATCAAAATGACATGATAGCCGGCCGCTTTAAGGCTTAGACAAGCCTGAGTACCGGCATAGTCGAACTCAGCGGCTTGACCGATTTTGATTGGACCAGAACCGATGACAGCAATCGAATGAATGGCATTGTTTTTAGGCATTAACAACCGCCTCCTTTTGAATTGTTAGTAAGAAATCATCGAAAAATTGCCCAGCTTCCTGGGGTCCCGGGTGTGCTTCGGGATGGAATTGCACCGACATTACGGCCTGGTGCGGTAGGCGCAAGCCTTCAATGCTGCCGTCATTTAATTCAGTGTGCGTGACGATCAGCGGGGTGCCCTTGATCGATGCCGGATCGACGGAGTAATCATGATTTTGCGAAGTCATGATAATACGACCGTCAGCGCAGGCTTGTACCGGATGGTTTAGCCCGTGGTGACCAAAGGAAAGCTGGTAAGTCCGAGCACCATAGGCGAGTGCAATCAACTGATGACCAAGGCAAATGCCAGCCAGCGGATAACGTTGTGCGAGTTGGCGAATGGTCGCTAAGTAAGTGTGATAGTCAGTCGGATCACCGGGACCGTTGGATAACAAAATTCCGTCAGGGTGATACGCGGCCACGGCCTTGAGACTAGCTGTAGGTGGAAGGACAACAACGTCCGCGCCCCGGGCTTGCAATTCAGCGGTGATAGCTGCTTTTTCACCAAAGTTGAGAATCGCGACGCGTGGACGGATGGTGGTCGTCGCTACTGGGAGGGGGGTAGCCGTTAGTACTTGGGGTGCGAATGTGGCGAGTTGCGCTTCAAAATCAGTGATGGGATGATTGCTCAAGATTGCCATCTGGGCTCCCGTTTGGCGAATGTGAATCGTTAGGTCACGAGTATCGACGCCTTCAATGCCGGCTACATGGTGGATTGTCAGAAAACTTGCCAGTGATTGGCGACTAGTATAGTGATCATTAAAAGTGGCCAGCTCGTGAACGATGATGGCTTGTGCGCCAATTGTTGGTGCCTGGGCCACGGTCGGATCGATACCATAATTACCAATTAATGGGTAAGTGAAGGCAATCATTTGATTTAGGTAGGATGGATCAGTCAATGTTTCCTGATAACCCGTCATTCCCGTATTGAAGACGATGCGCCCCGCAGCCTCTAGCTGGCAATCCCCAATTGCCGTTCCAATCCACTGTGTGCCGTCTGCTAAAGTTAAGTATTTGTTCATCCCAATCGCACCCTTTCTGATAATTTGGTTAAAATTTCATTTTGGTTAATGGGATAAGTAAACATCATTTTATTGTGGATGTCAATTAAAAATACATATTAAATGCATAAATCACTGAATAAAGCTAAAAATATGCAATTAATAGAATAAAAATGAATATTTTTTCAATAAAGCTTGCAATTTAAAAGCGATGAGAATATAGTGTGAATCATACTTTCTGCATGAACATGCAGCTAATACACTATTTTTGAATATTTGAGGTGATTATATGCAAGTCGCGCTAGTTGGCGTTACGGGGTACAGTGGCACGGTGTTGTACCGGCTCTTGAAACAACATCCCGAGATTGATCGCATCCAATTATACGGGCACGTGGGAGCAACTACGGTGGCATTAAAGACGGTGGCAGCCATGTACCAGAAAGAAACGGCGGTTATTCGACCATTCGATGCGACGGCAATCATGCGCGATAACGCGATTGTGTTCTTTGCGACATCAGCGGGTATCACGCGACAATTGGCATTACCATTCATCGCTGCTCATTTTCCAGTCATCGATTTATCTGGTGACTTCCGCTTGCATGATCCAGAGCAATATCAGCGGTGGTACCAACGTGATCCAGCATCGGCGACCGCTTTGGCGCAGGCTAGCTACGGCTTAGCTGATATGCCGGCGCCGTTGTCCACCTACATTGCGAATCCCGGCTGCTATGCGACTGCTACGTTATTAGGACTAGCGCCACTTGCTCAGCAGCAGTTGGTCGAACCGACTTCGATTGTTGTGGATGCTAAGTCCGGCTTATCTGGTGCTGGCAAACGAGCGACAGCTGCGAGTCATTACGTCGCTGTGAATGATAATTTGAGTTTATATAAGTTGAATCAACATCAACATATCCCTGAAATGATGCAACAGTTACAGCAGTGGTGGTCCGCGATTTCTGCGATTGAATTTACTACCACTTTGATTCCAGTAACGCGTGGGATTATGACGACTATTTATGCCAAAGCGAAGTCAGCATTGACAACGACGCAGGTCCGCGCTGCTTTTACCGCGACCTATCATGAGCAGCCGTTCGTGCAAGTGCTACCAACGGGGATGCCGACGCTCAAGGACGTTGTTGGGTCTAATAACTGTGCGTTAGGCGTTGATTATAATCCGGTCACGAACACCATCGTGGTTGTGAGCGTCATTGACAATTTGATGAAAGGTGCTGCGGGGCAGGCCGTTCAGAATTTTAATCGCTATTTTGATTTCGCGGTTACGGCCGGATTACCGACGTTACCTGTATTTCCCTGATAAGGTGCAATAAGAGAGGAAGTTATGCAGATGCAAGTTTTAACGAATACGAAGTTTGAAACGGTTGCCTTTCAGTGGCCGGCAGGTTTTTACAGTGATGGCATTCATATTGGTCTTCGTCGTCATAAAAAAGATTTTGGTTGGCTATTTTCAAAAGTGCCTGCCAGTGCGGCTGGAACTTATACGACGAATCAGTTTCAGGCAGCACCAACTAAGTTAACTAAACAGATGATCGACCAGGGCCACCAATTACAGGGACTGCTGCTGAATAGTGCAATCGCCAATTCTTGTACTGGCGAGCAGGGGTGGCGGAATGCGCTGCAAGAACAAGCCTGGTTAGCGAATAAACTAAACGTGGCGCCGAACTTGATTGGCGTTGCTTCAACTGGGCTGATTGGTGCTCAGTTACCCATGGATAAAATCAAAAACGGCTTGCCGCAATTGACACCAACGAAGAGTGACGCGGTGACCTACGCCGTGTTAACGACAGACCAGCATCCAAAAACCGTCTGTGTGCAGTGTGAACTCAGCGGCCAGTTAGTTACCTTGACCGGTTTTGCCAAAGGTTCTGGAATGATTCATCCCAAGATGGCAACCATGCTTGGTTTTGTCACCACCGATGCCCAAATAGACGGGCCAGTTTTACAGGACATGCTAAGTACTAACGTTGATCAGACATTCAATCAAATTACTGTTGACGGTGACACGTCTACTAATGACATGGTGGTCACGTTGGCGAATGGTCTGGCAGATAATCCGAGTTTACAAGCGGGTACCACCGACTATGATATTTTTAATCAGGCGTTGCACTATGTCTTAGGCCAACTTGCCAAGCAAATTGCCGCTGACGGTGAGGGTGCGACCAAGTTAGTCGAATGTAATGTGGTCCACGCCGCTACAACGTTTGATGGTCAGCAAATCGCCAAAGCAATTGTTGGCTCTAACCTCGTTAAGGCGGCCATTTTCGGTGAAGACCCGAATTGGGGGCGAATCATTAGCACGATTGGCGCCACTGATGCAGACATCGATGTGGCGACGGTCGATATTGAAATGAACGGCGTTTTACTTGTTCAACAAAGTCTGGCCGTTGACTTTGATATGGCAGCGGTGCAGGCGACCTTACGTGATAACCAGATTATGATCGATGTTGATTTACATCACGGTACAGCAAGTGGTCAGGCTTGGGGTTGTGACTTGACTTACAACTACGTCAAAATTAACGCGAGCTATCATACTTAAACGGAGGTGGTGAAAATGACAAAATTAATTGTAATTAAGATTGGGGGCCAGGCGATTAGCCAATTGAGCACCACTTTCTTTGACCAAATCGCACAGTGGTACCAACAGCATTATCAGATTCTGATCGTACACGGTGGGGGGCCAATGATCAATCGACTGACGACTCAGCTTGCTTTGCCCGTGCATAAGGTGAACGGGTTGCGGGTGACGGATGCGGCGACCTTAGTGCTCACCAAGTTGGCCCTGCTAGGAGATGCACAACCAGCCTTACTTGCAAAATTAACGCAACATCACCTACCTGTGTTGGGGCTCAATGCGGCGGATAATCAGTTACTAACTGGTGAATTGATTGATTATCGACAGCTAGGGTATGTCGGCCGGCTCACCGCTGTCAATCAAGTGCAATTAATGCAATTGTTGGCTCATCATATCGGTATTTTGGCCCCTTTAGCCTTAACCGAGACGGGACAATGGCTCAATGTCAATGCGGATATGGCAGCGACCGTGCTAGCCCAACAACTACATGCTGAAAAATTGGTTTTGCTAACCGATGTCCCGGGAATTATACATCACGGTAATGTGATGACATCACTATCGCCACAACAAGCTCAGCAATTGATTCGAACAGCTGTGATCACCGCGGGAATGCAACCCAAAGTTCAAGCTGCAATTGCCGCGATTCAGACGGGAGTCAAGCAGGCTATTATTACGAATGCAATCGATCAACCAGGAACCGCAATTATTCAGGAGGTGGCCGTATGACCATGCAACACGTGTTTCCAACCTATCAACGTTTTCCATTTGCCATTACGGATGGTCAGGGCGTTCATCTGACTGATAATCATGGCAAGACGTATTTAGATTTTACAGCGGGAATCGGGGTCTGCAACTTTGGGTATCACCAACCACAAATTCAGGCAGCCGTCACCCAGCAGTTGACGCATATCTGGCATACGTCGAATTTATACGAAAATGAATTACAAGATGCCGTTGCCGGCCTGTTAGCGAATGGTGAAGAGCGACTCGTATACTTTGCAAATTCCGGAACCGAAGCTAATGAAGCTGCATTAAAACTCGCACGGAAGTACACAGGTAAAACCGGCATCTTAGCTTTTCAGCATTCATTTCACGGTCGAACCTATGGCGCTATGTCGATGACGGGCAATCCTCATATTCAGGCTGGCTATGCGCCATTAGTGCCTGGCATCACGTTTGCAACCTATAATGACGACGCGGCTTTGGACAAAATCACACCAGAGTTGGCGGCCGTTATTTTAGAAGTCGTTCAAGGTGAAGGCGGCGTCTTTGCGGGACAAACAGCTTGGTTACAAGCGGTTAATGCGAAATGCCAAGCAACGGGTGTTTTGTTGATTATTGATGAGGTGCAGACGGGAATCGGTCGGACTGGTTACCGGATGGCCTATGAAGGTTACGGCCTGGATCCTGATATCTACACGGTCGCCAAGGGCTTAGCGAATGGCTTGCCAGTGGGGGCAATGGTTGGTCGGCGGCAATTAGCCACTGCCTTTGGTCCGGGCAGCCATGGCTCGACGTTCGCCGGTAATACTGTTGCTATGGCGGCGGCAAAACGTGTCTTGACCCAATTAACACCGGCGCTGTTAACGACGGTTCGGGCCCATGCCGAACTTGTCTGGCAAGCCCTAGCGACTCAAGTCGAACCGATACCGGTAGTTAAACAAATCACGGGGAAGGGCCTAATGATTGGAATCCACTTAGATGAACAAATCCCGGTTAATCAAGTCATTACCCGGCTACAAGTAGAAGGCTTATTGACGTTATCAGCTGGCGATAATACGTTACGTTTGTTACCCCCAATTGTGATGCAACCGGCCGATTTATTAGCTGGGATTGCCTTGATTGCAAAGGTACTGACAACTTTGACAACGGAGGTCACGACGAATGAATAATCAATTTGAAGGTCGGTCATTCTTGAAGGAAATCGACTATACACCAACAGAATTAGCTTACTTAATTGACTTTGCTAGTCACTTGAAGACCCTTAAAGCACACCATATCCCACACCCTTATTTACAAGGAAAAAATATTGCGTTGCTGTTTGAAAAAACGTCAACACGGACACGTTCTGCGTTTACTGTGGCGGCTAATGATCTGGGCGCGAATCCAGAGTTTTTGGGTAAGGACGACATCCAATTCGGGACGAAGGAGTCAGTTGTTGATACGGCGAAAGTACTGGGGTCCATGTATGATGGTATTGAATTTCGGGGCTTTAAACAAAGCACGGTCGAAGACTTAGCGACCTATAGTGGTGTGCCAGTCTGGAACGGATTGACCGATGAGTGGCACCCGACGCAGATTTTAGCGGATTTTTTAACATTAAAGGAACATTTTGGTCATTTAAAAGGGTTGACGTTAGCGTACGTTGGTGATGGTCGCAATAATATGGCTAATAGTTTACTTGTGGCGGGAGCGATGCTCGGCATCAATATCGCTATCGGGGCCCCGGTAGCGTTACAGCCAGCCCCAGCAGTGGTCGCGTTGGCCCAACAGTATGCGCAGGCAGCTGGGAGCACGGTCGTGATTACGGCTGATCCGCAACAAGCCGTTACTCAGGCTGATGCGCTTTATACGGATGTCTGGGTCTCAATGGGCGAGCAGGTCGACTATGGTGAGCGGATCAAGCAACTATTGCCGTTTCAAATTAATACTGCGTTACTCGCAGCTACTGGCAAGTCATCGACGATTGTCATGCATTGCTTACCAGCACTACACGATCTAAAGACGCAGCTGGGAGCCAAATTAGGCGAACAGTACGGAATGACGGCGTTTGAAATTACGGATGATGTCTTCCAGAGTAAGCAGGCGGTCGTCTTTGAAGAGGCCGGCAACCGGATGCCAGCAATTAAGGCGGTAATGGCGGCTACATTAGGTAACTTATTTATTCCTACCAGCATTTTCAATTAGCAAGCTTGCGGGAACTACTAGAGCGTGCTACGATTATATTCGCTTTGTTTCAATCAATACGTGGTTCGTAACCATCCCACGTTAAAAAAACTAGGAGGAATTAAGCGAATGACACAATCAAAAATTCGACCATGGATTATCAACGCCCTAGTCGCTGCAATGTATGTTGTATTATGCCTAGGCCCCGCAGCTTTTAGCTTGGCATCGGGCGCAATTCAATTCCGCGTTTCTGAAGGGTTGAACCACTTAGCCGTGTTCAATCGCAAGTATATTTGGGGAATTGTTGCTGGCGTTATTTTGTTTGACGCTTTTGGTCCCGGTGCGAGTCTCCTCAACGTTCTCTTTGGTGGCGGCCAATCATTATTAGCCCTGCTGGTATTGACGTGGTTGGCCCCTAAGTTGAAGACGGTTTGGCAACGGATGTTACTGAATATCGCGCTATTCACCGTTTCGATGTTTATGATCGCACTGATGATTACCATGATGAGTAGTGGTGTCGCTTTTTGGCCGACGTATCTAACAACTGCTTTATCAGAGTTGATTATCATGAGTATCACTGCGCCAATTATGTACAGCTTGGATCGGGTCTTGCACTTTAGTGACCGGATTCAGTAGGGTGTGACTGAATTTAATATTAAGAACGACCGGCGTAGTATGTGAAGATGGTTTTTCGCATATTACGCCGGTCTCTTATTTATTCATTTAATGAAATGTGGTTAATTTGATTTTTGGTTGATTATTTTGAAATGGTCAACGCGTTTTGGATTGTTAACTGCTCGGTAGCAATGATCGTCCTAATTCGAACTGTTTTCAGCAGTCTTAAGCTGGTCGCTTTTGAACTGAAAATTCATCTCATAAAAAAAGCCCCAAGGTAACCTCGGGGCAACTGTGATTATTCAGCTTGTAAATCTTCCACTTCGATGACTTTAAATTGTTTGCGATTCAAGTTGTCGATAATTCGTTTGAGCTTTTCACTGTCGACATTTTCTGGCAAGGTAAAGAGCGTCCGATAACCGAGTGTCCCGTTTTGGACGTCTAAGGTCAGGCAGCCGGCGATTGAAGTATATTTCGTGATAATCTTAGCCATGGCTGCAAGGTCGCCGCGTTCACCAACGGAGACAACTGTTAAAACATAGCTACCAACATTAACGTTCCAAGATTGTGAGAGCATGTCGAGCAGACGCGTATGAGTGAGAATGCCATAGAAATAGCCGTGTTCATCGAGCACCGCAATGTATGGCAAATCTTTGATGGAGAAGAAGATGTTGTAGAAGGCGGAGTCGACTTGAATCGTTTTCGTGGCATTTTTAAGCAGGGTCGTCACGGGAAGCGACATGTCGCCGCCCCGTGACTTGTGCCGATAGATGTGCATCTTATAGATGTTGCCGCGGAAGATATGACCGGTTTCATCTAAGATTGGAATACAGCGGAAGCCGGAATCCTCCAAGACTTTTAAGGCGTCCTCTAAGGTCGCGTCCGCCGTAATGGTGACGAGGCGTTCTTTAGGCTTTACGAGTGTTTTTAATAGCATAGCAGTTGGTCCCCCAGATTTATTAGTTTGTTTTAATAAATAATACCATAAAACGACCGCTTACACGTATCATTATGACATCAAACGACGGCTAAAAGGGATGAAAAAGCCGGCCTGATAACATTCAGACCGGCTTGGTTAAATTAGATTTAAATTAGAAAACAATGACTGGTGTTCCGACTGGCACGGCAGCAAAAACTTTTTTCATGACAGAAGGTGGGGTGTTCACACAACCATGCGAGCCGTGCTTCTTGTACCAAGTACCACCATATTGAGTTTGCCATGAAGAATCGTGAATTCCTTCGCCAGTGTCATCGAACGGCATCCAATAAGAAACTGGTTGGGAATAACTTGAGCCATCGTCATTATCACCTTTAAGGGTCGCGTTCTTTTCCTTATTCCAGATGTACCAAACACCCGTTGTTGTAGCGTGTTTACCGGGCTTTCCAGTAACGATGTCCGTTGAAACTTTGAGCTTCCCATCAACGTAGACGTACATATGCTGATTTTCTTTATCAACTTCGACGTAGGTGTTGCCGATGTCGGTGCCCTTGTTGTTATATCCGGAACCACTGGTGATTGGTGAGCGGGTAAAGTCCTTGCCTTTCAAAATTTCAGTAGCAAGGGCTTTGGCCTCTGCTTCGGTCTTAATGGTCCAGCCATAAAACCCACCGCTGACGGATACGGTCCCACGCGCCGTACTCTTGAACTGACGCGTCGTATGATAGGTATGATACTTATCATTCAATTGCTTCACGTAAGTCAGAACAGCGTTTTGGTCTAAACTCACTTTGCCTTGCTTATCGACTTTAATCCAACTGAGAATTAGGTCGTGAGGAATCGTGAATTTATGACCGTTGATATTATAGGTGGCCTTTTCGGTAGCGTATTTCGCTGATTTTACTTTGGCCGTCTTTAAACTAGCACTCGTGCTGGTAACGGTCGGAGTGACGTAGGCGTCTTTAAGGGTGATATGACTGTCACCATTACTAATTGCTTTGGTGACGACCGTCTTAAGTTTAGCTTGATCTAATTCGGTTCCTTGAACTTCTTTCTTAATCTCAACTTGGTTATGTTGATAAACTAACTTGGCGTTTTCAGTTTTTGTTCGTTTGGTTTGATTGGCAGTCGTGGTGATTTTTTGTAGTAGGGTTTTCAAATCAGTGTGATTGATGGTTAGTTGTCCAACCGCTGAGCTATCATCAGCCTGAGCCGATTGCAATAGTGCAAGGGGCCAACGCCAGTAGTTTTGTTTGGTCACTAATTTGGTTAAATCTTTTTTAGTATTGATTGTAATACCGGCTGATTTGCTGGTAAATGAGTACTTTGTTTGGCCGTTTTCAATAATTCGATAAGTGCGATGTTCTAAAGCGCGATTAACTTTCGGTGCTGCTTGAGCGGCGGTTTTACCACTGACGTCAACACCAGCGACCGACGTATTACTGAGGAACGTTTGTTGATGTTGCCAGATTAAGCTCGTGGCAACATATCCGATGACGAGGAGACCGAGGATACTGCCCCCAATCATAAGTCCACGTTTATGTTTCATAATTAAGTTGGTCCTCCATATATTCGTAATATTCTCACCTTATAACAGAAGTGAGATGAGTGCAAACTTCAAGGCCGGTAATCGTGATAAGAAAGTTTTAAAAATAGCCTTTAGTGCGTGTTGCGCTTTAATGAATCGCTAAGGTACCCTCAAGCAAACAAAAAAACGCCCGTCTGCTATAGACGAGCGTTCATCATACATTTAATCGTATGAAATGATTATTTATTTTCTAATTCAGCTAAACCGTCGTTAAGCACTTTTTTCAAAGTTGCGGCGGAATCTTGCATCTTCTTGAGTTCGTCAGCTGAAAGTGGTGATTCGATGATTTGTTTCAAACCAGTTCCACCAATCACAGCCGGAGTCCCGATATAAATGTCGTTTAAGCCGTATTGGCCGTCCATGTAGGCACCTACTGGTAAAACGGCATTTTCATCACGTAAAATGGCTTTGGAAATCCGCATTAAAGCAGTCCCGATACCGTAGAACGTGGCACCCTTCAAGTTGATGATGTCGTAAGCTTTGTTACGAACACCATCTTCTAACTTGGCTAAATCTTCGTCAGAAACGCCTTGTTCCTTAGCGACATCGCGAACTGGACGTGTCCCGATGGTTGCAGTTGAGTAAGCAGCAAATTCAGAATCACCGTGTTCACCCATGATGTAAGCATCAACGGAACGAGGATCAACATTGAATTGTTTGCCTAACGCAACGCGTAAACGTGAAGAGTCTAAGGAAGTCCCTGAACCAATGACACGATCCTTTGGGAAACCTGAGAATTTCCAAGTAGCGTAAGTTAAGATGTCAACAGGGTTAGCAGCAACTAAGAAGATGCCGTCAAAGCCGGAGTCAACAACTGGTTTGACAATGGATGATAGGATATTTAAATTCTTGTTAACTAAGTCTAAACGTGATTCACCAGGCTTTTGAGGCGCACCGGCTGTAATAACAACTAAGTCAGCGTCCTTACAATCTGAATATTCGCCTGAGTAAATCTTCTTGGGAGCGGTGAATGCTTGGGCGTCTTCAAGATCAAGGGCGTCACCCTTTGTCCGATCTTTAACAACATCGACAATTACAAATTCTTCAGCAATTCCTTGTTGTGCCATGGCAAAAGCGTAACTAGAACCAACAGCGCCGTCGCCGACTAACACAACTTTTTGATGATTTGGCATGCTTGACAAAATAAGTCATCCTCTCGTAGTGAAAATTTAGTTTTTACGGTTAAAGTATACCATGTTTGTGCAAAATAAGTGTTAGATTGAGCATGCTTTTAATACAATTATTAACAATGTCCGCAAAACCCTTTGGCGGGCGTCAATAAGCCCTTTGTGGTATACTTATCGCACTTAATAAACGCTAACTTTTGAACACTTGACTGGCGGGCGCGTCGGTCACGGTGTGAGTAGTGGTGCCAATACGACTTAGGTGGTATCGTTACTCAGAGTTGCCGAATCGGGTCGATTACCGGTTCGGCCTGTTTTGGTATGCAAAGTAATAGGAGAAGATAAAATTATGAAAATGATCGTTGGGTTAGGCAACATTGGGCGGCAATATGCCCAGACACGTCATAATGTTGGTTTTATGATTGTGGACGAATTAGCTAGCAAACTAAACGTTACGTTTCAAACGAGTAAATTTGAAGCACAGGTGGCAACGGCTTTTCAAGACGGTAAGAAGATTTTACTGGTGAAACCCGCCACTTATATGAATGATTCTGGACGAGCGGTGGGACCGTTGATGAGCTATTACAATGTTGATCCTGCTGATTTGCTCGTTATACATGATGATTTAGATTTACCATTAGGAAAAGTACGCCTCAAGCAAAAGGGATCGGCGGGTGGTCATAATGGCATCAAGAGCATTATTAGTCATGTTGGTGATCAGCACTTCAAGCGCGTTAAAGTTGGTATTGACCATCCTCAGAAGATGAGTGTTGTTGATTACGTGTTGGGGAAATTTACGCCAGCCGAAGTGGCAAAGTTTGACGATGCTAAGATTACGGCGCTAGCGGCGGTCGAAGCTTGGTTAGCAAATGATGATTTTGCGGCAGTTATGAATCAATATAACTAGCCCGGGAGGAAACGACAGAATGGATATTGAAACGATTGTTGAGCAAACGCCCGACTTTCAAACAATTTTAGCAGGTATCAGCCCGCGTAGTCGGCAACTAATCACCGGATTGAACGGTTCGGCACGAACGGTTTATTTAAGCGCGCTATTTCACCAATTAACGCATTCATTACTGATCGTGACCGATAACGGTTTTCACGCGAGTCAGCTAGTGGATGATTTAACGAGTCTCTTAGATGAAGACCAAGTTTTTTTATTCCCAGCTGAAGAAATGATTGCGACGGAGGTTGCGACAAGTTCACCAGAGTCACGAGCGCAACGGGTCCAGGCTTTAAACGCCTTATTGCGTGACAGTCCGGCAGTGGTCGTGACCTCGGTTGCAGGTGCCCGGCGGTTCTTGCCGCCCGTCGCACAATTTCAAGCAGCCACGTTACCGGTAGCCGTTGGTCAAGATATTGATTTGGAAGACTTGCAGCGGCAACTACACGACATGGGTTACGTTAAGGAAAAGTTAGTCGCACGCCCAGGAGATTTTGCGGTACGGGGCTCAATCGTGGATATTTACCCGTTAGATGCGGACTACCCTTTACGACTGGACTTCTTTGATACTGAAGTTGATACACTGAAGTATTTTGACCCGGAAACGCAACGTTCGGTGGAAAACTTGGATGAGTATACGATTTTACCAGCTACCGACTTTATCCTAACATCAGCTATGCTGCAGGCCGGGGCACAGCGTCTTAAAACGGCGATTGCGGCTGAAAATAAGAAACTCAAGCCAGCCGAACGCCAGACTTTGGCCGATAATTTAGCACAACCTTTAGCTGACATGGAAAAAGGAATTATCGGAAACGATTTATTATTATATGGCGATTATTTATACGACCGGAAAACGAGTATTTTTGACTATGTGGCCGCTGACGGGCTCGTTATCTTCGAAGAATATTCGCGTTTGCTTGATAGTGAGCAGCAGTTATTAACGCAAGAAGCTGACTGGGTTACGGACCAATTGGCACATCACCGGGTGCTGGCAACTGCGAGTTACGGCAATGATATTCGGGATTTGCTCCGGGATGACCAACATGCACAACTCTTGATTTCGCTGTTTCAAAAGGGCATCGGCAACGTCAAACTAGCGCAAGTAACTAACGTGCGCACACGCCCGATGCAGGAATTTTTTGGGCAGCTCCCAGCGTTGAAGACCGAACTGGATCGGTGGCATAAGCTTAAACAGACGGTGGTCTTGATGGTATCAGAGGCTGAGCGTCTGACAAAGGTCAGTGATACGCTTGATGATTTTGAAATCGAAGCGGTTATGACTAAGGCCACTAATTTACAACCGGGTGCGGTTCAAATCGTGCAAGGTAGCTTGCAAAATGGATTTGAGTTTCCGGATGGTAAATTAGTCATCGTAACCGAGCAAGAAATGTTCAAGAAGGTGGCTAAGAAGCGTCCACGTCGTCAGACCTTGGCTAATGCCGAACGGTTGAAGAGTTATACGGATCTCAAACCCGGCGATTACGTCGTGCACGTCAATCACGGGATCGGAAAGTACGTTGGTATGGAGACGCTGGAAGTTGATGGTGTCCATCAAGACTACATTACGATTGCGTATCAAAATAATGCGAAGATCTTTATTCCCGTGACCCAGTTAAACCTAGTTCAAAAGTACGTTTCGTCAGAATCAAAGACGCCACGCATCAATAAGTTGGGTGGTACCGAATGGACGAAAGCGAAGCGCAAAGTCGCGGCGAAAATTGAAGATATCGCGGATGAACTAGTCGACCTGTATGCCAAGCGAGAGGCAGAGAAAGGTTACGCCTTTCCACCGGACGATAGTTATCAAGATGATTTCGATAACGATTTTCCGTACCCAGAGACGCCGGATCAAATTCGTAGTATTAATGAAATCAAGCATGATATGGAACGACCGAAACCGATGGACCGCCTATTGGTCGGCGATGTTGGTTATGGGAAGACGGAAGTCGCGTTACGGGCCGCGTTTAAGGCGATTGAGGCCGGCAAACAAGTGGCCTTTCTAGTGCCAACGACCATTTTAGCTCAGCAACATTATGAAACGATGCTGAATCGGTTTGAAGGCTACCCGATTAACGTTGGCATGCTGTCACGATTCAGAACAACTAAGGAAATGAAAGAGACGGTCCAACAGTTAAAGAGTGGTGAAATTGACATCGTGGTTGGTACGCACCGCTTACTGTCTAAGGACGTCGCGTTTGCTGATCTGGGCCTGCTCATTATTGATGAGGAACAACGGTTTGGGGTCAAGCATAAGGAACGACTGAAGGCCTTGAAGGCTAGTGTGGATGTCTTGACGTTAACGGCAACGCCGATTCCGCGAACATTACACATGTCGATGCTCGGTGTACGGGACTTATCAGTGATTGAGACGCCGCCAACGAACCGTTATCCGATCCAAACGTACGTCATGGAACAGAATTTTGGCGTCATTAAAGAGGGAATTGAACGAGAAATGCAACGTAATGGGCAGGTTTTTTATTTGCATAACCGGGTTCATGATATTGATAAAGTCGTTGCACAGATCAAAGACTTGGTTCCTGACGCGGCGGTGGCCCATATTGATGGTCAGATGCCTGAGTCACAACTCGAAGGGATTCTCTACGATTTCATTCGGGGTGAGTACGATGTGTTAGTGACAACGACGATCATTGAGACCGGGGTTGATATTCCAAACGTCAACACCTTATTTGTGGAAAATGCTGACCGGATGGGACTGTCACAGCTATACCAGTTGCGTGGCCGGATTGGTCGGAGTAGTCGGGTCGCCTATGCTTACTTTACTTATCAGCAAAATAAAGTTTTGACAGAAGTTGGTGAGAAACGGTTACAGGCCATCAAGGACTTTACGGAACTTGGATCTGGCTTTAAAATCGCGATGCGCGACTTGTCGATTCGGGGTGCTGGTAACTTGTTAGGTAAGCAACAGCACGGCTTTATTGACTCAGTTGGTTATGACCTCTATACCCAGATGTTGTCAGAAGCAGTGGCGAAGAAGCGTGGTCAGGCGGCTAAAGTTAAGACCGATGCCACGGTCGAACTTGGAATCGAAGCCTACTTGCCGACCAGCTATATTGAAGATGAACGGCAAAAGATCGAAATTTATAAACGGATTCGCCAGCTGGAGAATAATGATCAGTACATGGAAGTTCAGGATGATTTAATGGATCGGTTTGGTGATTATCCGGTAGAAGTCGCTGGACTATTAGCAGTAGGTAAGCTGAAGTTACTGGCGGATGACGCGCTGATTGAGAAGATTCAGCGTGACGATAGTGAGCTACACCTAACGTTATCCAAACAAGGGACGGCTAAGCTAGATACTAAAGATATTTTTAAGGCCTTGGCAAAAACAAAATTAAAAGCGACAGTTGGAATTGATGATGATAAAATGAAGGTTAAATTAGTCATTCAGCCAAAGATGCAACAGGATGAGTGGCTGGCGCAATTAACACAGTTTGTCGAACAACTGAGTTTGATCTTAGCCGAAGACGATGTCGCTAGTGCGTCTTAGCTCGGTAGTTGTTGTTATGAAGCATGGTTGCACGGGGTGGGTTAAGCGCTATCGAGTGGAACCAATGGCAAATAGCAGGAATTATCGTCTGATGGGGCGTTGTCCTGGCTAGTCAGGGCGCGGCTCAAATGAATTAGTATGAGACACCGAGTTGCTCGGTAGAAGGGATTTGTTATGCCAAAGGATCACTTGAACACCGTGTTCAAAGGTGCGTTAATTTTATCGATATCATCATTAGTCGCTAAGATTTTAAGCGCGGTATACCGGATTCCTTTACAGAACATGGTTGGTAATACGGGATTTTACGTTTATCAGCAGATTTATCCGCTGTACGGCATTGGCATGACCTTTGCATTAAATGGATTTCCAAATTTTATTTCTAAGTTAGTGGCAGAACAGCCAGACGAAACGAGTAAGTCGCTGATTGCACGGCGGGCGTTTCATATCTTATCCGGATTATCGTTGGTCGTCTTTTTCGGCTTGCAGCTTGGTGCAACGTGGATTGCGGCCCACATGGGTGACGTTAATCTAGCACCAATCATTAGTGCCGTGGCTTGGATGTTTGTCTTTATGCCATGGTTAGCAACCGGCCGTGGTTACTATCAAGGAAAATTTTTGATGGGACCGACCGCAGTGTCCCAACTGATCGAACAGGTCGTACGGGTCGCAATTATCATCATGGCTGCATATTTCAGTGTCCGTCTCGGTTGGGATAATTATCGGATGGGAACGTGGGCAATGAGTTCAGCGCCACTAGCTGCAATCTGTTCATCACTGATTTTTACTGCTTTTGGTCTACGCTATTTATTGGCGCCCGCACCCGCACCGACCCACCCGTTACCTAGTTATCGCAAATTAACCAAAAGATTTGTAATTGAAGGTGGGACGCTGTGTCTTGTCGCCGCTGTCGTTATCTTACTGCAATTAGTGGATTCATTTACGGTTATGCGGGGCTTGGTGCATCAAGGTCAGTTACCAGAAGTAGCCAAGGCACTAAAAGGGGTCTACGATCGTGGTCAACCTTTGGTTCAGTTAGGGTTGGTGGTGGCGACGGCCTTTTCAGCAACGTTATTGCCTGCTTTGACGGATGCGTTAGCCAAGCGTCAACCGATTGAATTCAAGCGCCAGACACAGGCGATGGTTCACGTTAGTTTAGCATTATCAATGGCAGCGACGGTCGGTCTAGTTGCGTTGATGCCACAAATCAATCGCTTGTTATTTGGTTCATTAGAAGGAACAACGGCATTGCGAATCTATATTATTAGTATTTTATTTGCAGCGTTGATTACGACGTATACAAGTGTGTTACAGAGTTTGAACGAATATACGGCAATGATCATTGGCATCATTGCTGGATTAGCAACAAAAGTGCTGGCTAATTACATCTTCGTGGTCCACTATGGCATCAACGGTGCCAGTGCGGTGACCGTATTGAGCTTGGCCGTGATGTTTGCGGTCATGTGGTTAGGTTCGCCGGAAGACTTGCAGCAGGTGCTATTAGAGAGTGGTTATTTGATAAAATTGCTCGCATTAAGTGCCGTAATGGGTATCGTGGTGATCCTTAGTTGTCATCAAATCACCGCCTTAGTAGGTCCGATACTAGCGAATACGCGTGGAATGGCTGGAATTATAACGGTGATTGGGGTGCTAATCGGTGTGCTGGTGTTTGTTGCCGGGGCCGTCTATGCCCGATTATTCACGATTCGCGAGTGGTTAGTGTTGCCATATGGAAAGCGGCTAATTAAGGCCGTTGCAAAAGGAAAGGAACATCATTCATGAGTATGCGTTTAGATAAGTTTTTAAAGGTTTCACGAATCATCAAGCGGCGCTCTGTTGCTAAAGAAATCGCCGATAAGGGGCGGATTCAAATTAACGGTAAGGTAGCGAAATCTTCCAGTAATGTTAGCGTTGATGATGAACTAATTATTAGTTTTGGAAATAAGACATTAACAGTCAAAGTGACGCAGTTATTGGAAACAACTAAGAAAAATGATGCCGAGCTGATGTATGACATCATCAGCGAAGACTACAAAACGGATTATCGCCAACCATTTAGTGATTAGGTCGGTGTATCCGTTCATCGAAATGGTCGTAAACGTTGACTTAATCAGCATGATGTCGTTTACACCGGCCGATGAAGTTGTTATAATTTAGGCAACCCAATTTGAAAGGACTGGACCAACATGACGAACGGGTCACGTAACAAAATCAAGCAGTTAGATAATGATTATATTCGTCAAGTTGCCACCGACGAGCATGGGCAAGCCCAGCGTGTTGCACAAGTACGGCGGCGACGGTTTATTTTGATTGTTGCGGTGTTCGGAGCATTGATACTATTCTTTGGTTTTCAGTTGATTAATACGCGGTCCAATCTGCACCAGGTAAACCGTCAAGTTGCGACCAGTCAAGTTAAATTAAAAAAGGTGCAGCAAAAAAATAATCAACTTGAGAGTCAGATCAAACAGTTGAATAATAAGGATTACTTACAAAAGTTATTACGTTCAAAGTATGATTATACGAAGAGTGGCGAAACGGTCTACAGCTTACCAAATGATAATGCTGCCGATGTAACTGCCAACTAATCGGGGTTGTGGTCTGCTTTATATGAGTAGACCACTTTTTATTAATTGCTTAAATGTATAACTCAACGTTTCACAAAGTATGCTATACTAAAACCATTATTTCATAGGAGGAACAACTTTTTTTATGGCAATTGAAGTAGGTACAAAAGTCACTGGTAAGGTATCTGGGATTACTAATTTTGGTGCATTTGTAAACTTGGGTAATAATCAAACGGGGCTAGTACACATCAGTGAGGTTTCCGATGGCTTTGTAAAGGACATTCATGATGTCTTGAGCGTGGGCGACGATGTTACAGTCAAAGTGTTATCCGTTGGTGATGACGGTAAGATTGGCTTGTCAATTCGTAAAGCGGTTGACAAGCCTCAAGGTGAACATGAACATCATGGCAACCATCAGGGTGGCAACCGGCCAAACAATCATCAAGGTAACAACCATGGTCATGGTGAACGTCAAAGCAATGGCAATCATCACGATCGGTCAAATAATTTCCATAGTCGTGGGGGAAATGGCGGCGGTCGTTACCAATCACGACAACATGAACCTAAGAAGCAGGACTTTGATTCATTGATGTCTGGCTTCTTAAAAGATAGCGAGGATCGGCTAGCAACCTTAAAGCGTAATACTGAAGGTAAGCGTGGTGGCCGTGGTGGTCGTCGTAGCTAAACTTAGTGACTTGCCATTAATCTAGTTAAATTTTGAAGCACGGTGCGGCTATTTAGAGTCACGACCGTGCTTTTTTTATTGAAAATTGCCGATTGTTCAAGGTCAGTCAGTGAGACACGTTGGAAACAGTGTGAGTTACCGTAAACTTGCTTGGCTAGTTCATCTTATGCTATCCAGTCGGAATAATGTTCAAATAGGTGACAAACGACCAGCCAACTAATCGGCAAGTTTTAACAATAAATAAATCCAATGTATTTATAATGAAGTTAGATGGGAGGTTAAGATGACACCAATTCAAAAGTTCAATCGGCAATTAGCTGCAGCCAAACTGTTATCACCACAGCAAACAGTGGTGGTAGCGGTGTCGACTGGGGTCGATTCAATGGTATTGTTGCATTTGTTGCAACGATTGCCAGCAGCGGAACGGCCACGGGTAGTGGTGGCTCATGTTAATCATCATTTACGCGAACAAAGTCAAATGGAAGCGGACTACTTGCGACAATATTGCCAGCAGCAAAACTTGCAGCTAGTCATGGCCGATTGGCTACCCACGGCACATCCCAAGAGTGGTATTGAAGCAGCTGGGCGTCAGTTTCGGTACCATGTTTTTGCTAAGGTGATGCGGGAAAATCGTGCAACGGCAGTTTTGACTGCGCACCACGCCAATGATCAAGTCGAAACGTATCTGATGAAGCTTGCGCGTGGTGGCGACATCTCACAATTGACAGGAATCGCAACTAGTCGGCCCTTTGCAACGGGCCGATTAATTCGGCCGTTGTTGACGTGGTCGAAAGATCAGCTACGAAACTATGCTGCCGAGCAGCATGTCGTTTATTTTGAAGACGTTACTAATCAAGATGTGGCCTTGACCCGTAATCGGATTCGGCACCGTGTCGTGCCAGAACTTATGACGGTTAATCCCCAGTTATTAAAGCATGTGGCCGATTACCAGCAACAGTTGACAACGCTGTTGACGGCTAAAAAGCAAATGGTCACGGTACTACTGTCGCAGGTCGTAACGGCCACAGGGGCGTTGGTTGTTGATCAGTGGGGCGCACTCCCGAGCCAGTGGCAGTTAGCCGTTTTTGCGACGTGGCTCGAGCAGCAGACGCAACAACTATTCACCGAATCGAAGTTACAACCGCTGGTCTCGTGGGGACAACGGACGCGGCCTGCCACGAGTAGATTAACGGTAAACGCGGCCTGGGAGTTGTACCGTAACGCTGGTATCATTGAAGCTTTGCCAATAAAAAAAAGGGGTAAAAAGTTAATGCCCCGTGAAAAAATTATGGTAGACTTAAACCAATGGCAGAAAATTACTGCAACCCAAACGGTGGGAATCTTTACGCGGGTGCCAAATGTTGTCAGTCAGCCATTTTGGTTAACAGAAGCCGATTGGCCGCTAGTGTGGCGGCCGTGGCAAGCTGGTGATCGAATCGTTCTCAAGGGCGGTGGTCATCAGCTGGTACGTCGACTGCTGATTGATCGAAAAGTTCCGGCTGAACGGCGTGAACAGGTGCAAGTGTTAGTGAATGCTCAAGGGAACGTTCTGTGGGTGGTCGGTCATAAGTTTAGCTATCGTACGACTGGTACCCAGACAGTATTTTTAGCCTTAAAACACGAGAGTTGAAAGGAGTACATCTGAAACGATGAACAACGACATTGAACGAGTACTTTATAGTCGCGAGGATATCCATCAGGTTGCACAAAAATTAGGAAAAGAACTCACAACTGCATATGCTGGTAAGAACCCATTAATTATTTGCGTACTCAAGGGTGCCGTTTTATTTACCACGGACATTATTCGTGAAATGGATATTTACGCGGATCTTGATTTTATTAATTTATCAAGTTACGGTAATGAAACGATCTCTAGTGGTGAGGTTCAACTAACGAAGGACTTAGATGCTGATGTGACGGGTCGTGATGTGTTAGTCATTGAAGACATCATTGATACCGGGCGGACGTTGAAGTTCTTGATCGATTTGTTGAAGCGGCGCGATGTGAACTCAGTTAAGGTCTGCACGTTATTGGATAAACCAGCTGGTCGACTCGTTGATATTAAGGCAGATTATATTGGTTTTGAAGTACCGAATGAGTTTGTGGTCGGTTACGGTCTTGACTATGCAGAACGCTATCGGAACTTGCCGTACGTTGGGATTTTAAAACCTGCGATTTACGAGCATAAATAATTGGTCAATGATAGTCAAATGTGCTATTATTTAGACTATCGAAGTACTGTATATAAAAGTTTCGATGAAGGAGGCACATATGAACAATCGACGCAATGGACTCTTTCGTAATAGCTTATTTTACATTTTGATGTTTCTGAGCTTGATGGGAATTATCTACTTTTTCTTTGGCGGTAATTCCGGCTCACAAACGCAAAATATTCGTTATAGCGAATTTGTCAAACAATTAGATAAGAATAACGTTAAAAACGTTAGTATCCAGCCTAGTGGCGGCGTCTACAAGGTAACTGGTTCATACCGGAAAGCACGGACGACTTCTTCTGCAAACGCCCTTGGTATCAAGAGCGCATCTACAAAGACGACGTCATTTTCAACAACGATGTTGGAAAACAACTCCACGGTTGACCAAGTTTCTAAGTTGGCGGCTAAGCATGACGTCAAGGTTACGGCTAAGGCCGAAGAATCTAGCGGCATCTGGGTCACGTTATTAATGTACATCGCGCCAGTCATCCTGATGTTATTCCTCTTCTATATGATGATGGGACAAGCAGGACAAGGCGGCGGGAACAACCGGGTTATGAACTTTGGTAAGACCAAAGCAAAACCAGCTGATAGTAAGCAAAATAAGGTTCGTTTCTCAGATGTTGCCGGTGAAGAAGAAGAAAAGCAAGAATTGGTCGAAGTTGTCGAATTCTTGAAAGATCCGCGGAAGTTCGTGTCCTTAGGTGCACGGATCCCATCTGGGGTACTCCTCGAGGGGCCTCCTGGTACTGGTAAAACGTTGCTTGCTAAAGCGGTTGCCGGTGAAGCTGGTGTCCCATTCTTCTCAATCTCTGGTTCTGACTTCGTCGAAATGTTCGTCGGGGTTGGTGCTAGCCGGGTTCGGGACTTATTCGAACAAGCTAAGAAGAACGCCCCATCTATCATCTTTATTGATGAAATTGATGCGGTTGGTCGGCAACGTGGCAATGGTATGGGCGGCGGTCATGATGAACGTGAACAAACCCTGAACCAATTGTTAGTTGAAATGGATGGTTTTACAGGTAATGAAGGTGTCATCGTCATGGCGGCGACAAACCGTTCTGATGTACTTGATCCTGCCTTACTTCGTCCAGGTCGTTTCGACCGGAAGATCTTAGTTGGTCGTCCAGACGTTAAGGGTCGGGAAGCCATCTTAAAAGTCCATGCTAAGAATAAGCCATTAGCAGCTGACGTTGATTTGAAGGAAATTGCCAAGCAAACACCTGGATTCGTGGGTGCCGATTTGGAAAACTTATTGAACGAAGCGGCCTTGTTAGCTGCCCGTCGTAATAAGAAGCAAGTTGACGCTGCGGATCTCGATGAAGCAGAAGATCGGGTCATTGCCGGACCTGCTAAGCATGATCGCGTTGTGAATAAGCATGAACGGGAAACCGTGGCTTATCACGAAGCTGGTCATACGATTGTTGGATTGGTCTTGAATGATGCACGGGTCGTTCATAAAGTAACGATCGTGCCACGGGGTCGTGCTGGCGGTTATGCCATCATGTTACCACGTGAAGATCAGATGTTGATGTCGAAACGTGATGCGAAGGAACAAATGGCTGGTTTAATGGGTGGTCGTGCTGCTGAAGAAATTATCTTTGGGGCGCAATCATCAGGTGCTTCTAATGACTTTGAACAGGCAACGCAAATTGCCCGGGCAATGGTTACTCAATATGGGATGAGTGAAAAGCTTGGTCCTGTTGAGTTAGAAAATGCCAACCAACAAGCAGCTTACCAACAGGGTATGGGTGCGAGTGCCTTTTCACAACATACGGCACAATTGATCGATGATGAAGTCCGGCGTTTGAGCCAAGAAGCGCATCAAACTGCTACGGATATTATCGAGTCACACCGTGAACAGCATAAGTTAATTGCGGAAGCCTTATTGAAGTACGAAACATTGGATGAAAAGCAAATTCTCAGTCTGTTTAAGACTGGTAAGATGCCTGAAAAGGATAGTAATGAATTTCCAAGTGAGAAAGCAGCTACCTTCGAAGAATCCAAACGTGAATTGGAACGTCGCGAAGCTGAAAAGCACGCGCAAAACCAAAGTTCGGATGATAAGCAAGCAGACTCAGCTGACACTACGACTAATGTGAGTGTTGCTGAACCAAGTTTCCCAAGTGAATCGGATGCTAGTTCAGAAGTTAGTGCTGACAGTAGTGTCAATTCAACAGCTAATTCAGCCACTGAATCAGCTACCGACAGTGATGTCGCAACTTCAGCCACCGGTTTACCAAATGCTGAAAGTGCCACACCATCATCGCAGGATGATACTAATTCGCAAGCATAGTATTGAATAAAGTAAAATGAAGGAGCTGGGACTTTGTCTCGGCTCCTTTTATGCGTTATGATATTTCAGGAAAATAAATCAATTGCGTTAATTCGGTTATGAGCGTCGGGTCGCAATTAAAGACGGATTGAGATAGGAGTATGATTAAATGGCAGATTATTTAGTAAAAAGCGTCGCGGGTAATGAGATGTTTCGAGCGTACGCAGTTAGCGCAACGGGCGTGGTTGCTGAAGCCCAACGCCGACATGATACCTGGAGTGCAGCATCAGCAGCGTTAGGCCGCAGCTTGGTTGGTACGTTATTATTAGCATCATCGGTTTTAAAGGGTGAAGAACAAATGACCGTTAAAATCAACGGGAACGGTCCTGTTGGTGGTATCGTTGTTGATGGCAATGCTAAAGGTACGGTCAAGGGGTATTTACAGCACCCCCATGTGCACTTGCCTTTGAATGATAAGCATAAGATCGATGTGAAGGCGGCTGTTGGAACTGATGGCTTTTTATCTGTGACTAAGGATCAGGGGGTTGGGGATCCATTCACCGGAACGGTTGCGTTAGTTTCTGGTGAATTAGGCGAAGACTTTACGTATTACTTAGCACAGTCCGAACAGATTCCATCAGCTGTTGGCTTGTCGGTGTTTGTAAATGACGACAATTCGATTGGAGTTGCCGGTGGCTTTTTGGTGCAAGTATTGCCAAATGCGACGGATGAAGCCATCAGCTCGCTAGAAAACAAGCTCAAAGACATGCCATTAGTCTCCCAATTGATGCGTGATGGTAAGTCACCAGAAGATATTTTGGATTTATTATTTGATGGTGACGTTAAGGTATTAGATAAAATGCCAGTTAAGTTTGAATGCGATTGTTCTAAAGAACGATTTGCCGAAGCACTAATGGCTTTGCCCAAGCATGAGGTTCAAGCAATGATTGATGAAGATCATGGTGCCACGGCAGTTTGTCATTTTTGTGGGGACCAGTATCAGTTCAGTGAACGCGAACTAGAAGCAGTGCTCTCACGGTCCAAGGGTGACGCTTAATGAATCAAGAGTGGCAGATCGGTGATGTGACGATTCCCAATCGTGTCGTAGTGGCACCGATGGCCGGCGTGACTAACGCGGCCTTTCGAGTAATCTGCAAGGATTTTGGTGCGGGGTTAGTCGTTTGTGAGATGATTTCTGATCGCGGGATCATGTATCATAATCGTAAGACCCTGGAAATGATGTTTGTTGATCCAAAAGAACATCCAATGAGTATTCAAATCTTTGGTGGTTCGAAAGCAACACTGGTTCAAGCCGCCCAGTTTGTCGATCAGCAGACCAATGCTGATATTATTGATATTAATATGGGCTGTCCGGTGAATAAAGTGGTTAAGACTGATGCGGGCGCTAAGTGGCTTTTAAGTCCAGATAAAGTCTACGAGATGGTCGCGGCTGTGACTGCTGCGGTTAATAAACCAGTGACGGTCAAGATGCGAACTGGTTGGGACGCAGAGCACGTATATGCCGTCGAGAATGCGCGGGCTGCCGAACGAGCTGGTGCAGCTGCCGTTGCAATGCATGGACGGACTCGTAAGCAGATGTACCAAGGCCATGCTGATTGGGACGTGTTAAAACGGGTGGCGGATGCCCTCACGATTCCATTGATGGGTAATGGTGACGTTCAGACACCTCAAGATGCTGCGCGGATGCTTGATGAAGTCGGGGCCGATGCCGTCATGATTGGCCGGGCGGTAGAAGGTAATCCGTGGATGCTTACCCAGACAGTACACTATTTAGCAACCGGGGAGTTACTAACGCCACCCACACCGATGGCTAAGATGCAAACGGCAATGGAACATTTGCAGCGGTTAGTGGTTTTAAAAGGTGAGCGGGGCGGATGTCATGAATTCCGTGAACAAGCGCCGTACTATCTAAAAGGCATCCCAAGGTCGGCACGGACCAAAGTGGCTTTAATGGAGGCAAGCTCGTTAGCAGAAATGATGCGCATTTTAACGCAGTTTCAGGAGCAGACGGCAACTTATTTGGCTAGTCACGCGGTAAAGTGAATAATTAACTTGCATTTTGGCGGCGTGATTGTCAAAATTAACATGTAGTGATTGTTTAGGTACGGAATAAATCTGTACGCTAACTAGAAATGGAGGAACACTAGTGGCACGACAAGAACAGACGATGAACGACCAACTGAAGGTTCGTCGCGAAAAAATGGATGAACTGCGTGAAGAGGGGATTGATCCCTTTGGTCACCGGTTCGAACGGACTGATTTAGCCCAGGACTTGCAAGACAAGTATGGGGATATGGATAAGGACGAGCTAGACGCTAAACAAGTGGTGGCAACCATTGCTGGACGGATGCTAGCTAAGCGTGGTAAGGGTAAAGTCGGTTTTGCTGATATCTGGGATCGCTCAGGTAAGATGCAGTTATACATTCGTAAAGATGTAGTCGGCGAAGATACTTACCATATCTTCAAGCGTTCTGATATTGGTGATTTCCTTGGAATTACCGGCCAAGTTTTTAAGACGGACTTTGGCGAATTAACGATTAAAGTAACTGGTTTAACGTTCTTATCAAAGGCGTTACGACCATTGCCAGATAAGTTCCATGGGTTACAGAATGTGGAACAGATCTATCGCCAACGGTATTTGGACTTGATCTCTAACCGCGATAGCTTTGATCGTTTCTTGAAGCGGACGAAGATCATTTCAGCGATTCGGCATCATTTAGACGATCAAGGCTTCACAGAAGTTGAGACGCCAATGTTGCATAATCAAGCTGGTGGTGCGGCAGCACGGCCATTTGTGACTCACCACAATGCGTTGAACATTGATCTCTACTTACGAATTGCGTTGGAATTACATTTGAAGCGCCTGATCGTTGGTGGCATGGAAAAGGTTTATGAGATTGGTCGGGTTTTCCGTAATGAAGGGATGGACCGTGAACATAATCCTGAATTTACCATGATGGAAACTTATGTCGCCTATTTCGACTTCCATGATGTAATGGCTGAGACGGAAGGTATTTTTAAAGCCGCAGCGCAAGCCGTAACTGACGATGGCATTGTCACTTATCATGATCAAAAAGTTGATTTCAATCAACCATTTAAGCAAATTCACATGGTCGATGCGATTAAAGAAAAGACTGGGATTGATTTCTGGCAACCAATGTCAATTGAAGATGCACAAAAATTGGCGGATGAACATCACGTGAAGTATGAACCATACTGGAAAGTTGGTCATATCATTAATGCGTTCTTTGAAGAATTTGTTGAAGACACGTTGAATGAACCAACCTTTGTTTATGGTCATCCAGTTGAAATTTCGCCATTAGCTAAGAAGAATGAAGAAGATCCACGGTTTACTGATCGTTTTGAACTCTTCATCTTAGGTAATGAATACGCCAATGCGTTCAGTGAATTGAATGATCCAATTGACCAACGGCAACGTTTCGAAGCTCAGGCTGCGGAACGGACTGCTGGTAACGACGAAGCTGAACATATTGATGAAGACTTTGTCGAGGCGTTGGAATACGGGATGCCGCCTACTGGTGGGTTAGGTATCGGTATTGATCGGTTGGTTATGTTAATGACGGATGCGGATTCGATTCGTGATGTCTTACTTTTCCCAACGATGCGTCCAGAAGAAGATAAATAATTAGATTTAAAACGGCAGTTAGCTTAGGGTTTCCTAAGCTAACTGCCGTTTTTGTTGGGTCAGATTGAGTAACTTTAGTTCAGAAAGCGATTTATTGAAAAAAAGTTAGATTATTTTTACCCGAACATTATTGAGGTGTTTGGGGGTTAAACTTAAGTAAAAGCGAATTTTATTGTGGTGGTAGATAGGGTTTGAAGTCAATTAACATGATTATGGTTTTAAATACCGTATATTGTCAAAGTGGATTGATTAACATGATATTATTGACTGGTTATTTTTGCATTTTAGGGCTTGCAATTTATCAGGATAATTGGTAAATTAGTATACGTTGTTGAGGCGCACAAAGCGGTTAGCCGCTTGCTTCCAACGAAAATTAATTATAAAAAGTTGTTGACAAGATGTTGATAACTTGATATGATGATTA